>JANNRI010000020.1:0-30715 GCA_031401195.1 Burkholderiales bacterium | reverse complement strand
GTCCAGCCAAGGCCAAGCACTCAAGGTGCCCTTCATCGGCTGGACGGCGGTCACAGTCGACAACCCTGCCACTTTGGTAGGCAGTTGTCTGGAGGCCCACCCCGCGCACGCGGCGCTGTACCTGGTGCACTCGTTCCATGTCGTGCCGGGCGACCCGGCGCACCTGCTGGCGAGCTACGGCTTCGGCGGTCATCGCATCACCGCCGCCATCCGGAGCGGCAATGTCACCGGCTGCCAGTTCCACCCCGAGAAGAGTGGCGCAGCGGGGCTGGCGATCATGCGCCGCTTCGTCAACTGTGACCGGACATGATCGCACCGCTGCTCGGGGATCCGCGCATGTACGGTGCCGCCTCTTCTTGGCAGCCCCGCCTGGAGCCCACGTTCGATGGCAACACCGCTCGCTCGATCGGTCTTGATTTACGGCGCAGCCTTCGCAGTTGCCGGAGCGGCGCCGTTCGTATTGCTGCCGGTGTTGACGCGGCACTTGACGCCGGCACAGTTCGGCGAGGTCACTGCCTTCCTGATGCTCTCAGCCTTGCTGGCCAACGTGGCGGGGCTAGGCGCTCCGGGGTTCGTTTCGGTGCGCTACTTCAAGTCGTCCACGGCCGAGTTCAAAGGGCTGGTCGCCACTTCGCTTCTGGCCGTCTGCGCAGCGCATGCCGTCGCCGCGCTGGCCTTCGTGCTGTTGCACGCGCCGCTGTCGACGGCGTTGGACATGTCTTACAGCCTCACGATGGTGGTGCCGATGGCGGCGCTTTGCGTCAGCATCAACCTCGTCTTCTTGGTCAGCTTTCAGAGTTCGGCCCAGCCCATGCTGTACCTCACGGCGAGGGTGCTGCAGGCCACGGGCGAGGTGCTGTTTTGCCTGCTCTGGCTGTGGCTGTACACGTCCGATGCCGGCGCGCGAGCCTTCACCTACACGGCGGCGGTCGCCCTCAGCACGGTGCTGGCGCTGTATCTGTCGTATCGACGTGGTCTGGTGGGCGCGGGACTCTCGCTGGCGCACCTGCGCAACCTCGCCGCGATGGGCCTGCCAGTGCTGCCGCACATCGTCGCCGGGTCGGCCCTCGTCTACCTGGATCGCATGGTGGTCTCGTCGGTGCTGGGCACAGAGGGGCTTGGCCTCTATATGGCCGCGATGCAGATCAGCATGCTGATGATGGTGTTGATCGAGCCGGTGCACCGCGCGCTAGCGCCCTGGTTGTTCCAGCAGCTGTCCAAGAAGGATCCCGGTCTGCATCGTCTCATCGTCAGGAGGACTTACCAACTCTACGGCGTGCTGATCATCGCCGGTGTGTTGGTGGCCGGACTTGCGCATGTGCTTTTCAGTTCGCTGGTCGATGCGCGCTACGCAGCCGCGCGGCCCCTGGTGGGCTGGGTAGTGCTCGGCTACGTGCTGCAGGGGATGTACTACAGCGTGGTCGGCTACCTGATGTATGCGGAGAAGACCGGGCGGCTGTCGCTGATCACCGGGTCCACGGTTGTGGTCGGTGTCCCGCTGTCCTACGCGCTCACCACTTCACTGGGGCTGCAAGGTGCGGGAATTTCTTTCGCGTTGAACAACGCGCTGCTATTCGTGCTGATCTGGCTGGCTGCCTCCAAGGCCGTCCCCATGCCGTGGCTGCTGCGGCGCGCCTGAGCAGCGAGACAGCGACGACCCGCATGCCCCACAAGAATGCGAACCAAAGCCAGCCGGAGGGGCCATGCCGAGCATGAACTCGCGCCTGAAGGCGCTCATCTTGGAAACGCTGTCGCGCTTCAATCTCGAGCTGAAGAGGACAGACGGCTACCGCCTACACCTTTACGGGGCCGCCGACCACACCGAGCGGCCGTACTACAACGTCGGTGCGGGGAGCTTTTTCCACCCCTGCTGGACCAACATCGACTTTGTGTCGGACTGGTACGCCGGCATGCAGAAGAACATCATTGCGCATGACCTGATGTCGCTTTCTCCGCTACCCATTGCCGCGGCGAGCGCCAAGATCATCTATACCTCGCACACGATCGAACACGTGACCGAGGCCGCCGTTCGCGTGCTGTTCCAGGAGGCGCATCGCTGCCTGCGCCCGAGCGGCATCCTGCGCGTAACCACAGGTCCGGACGCCGACACCGACTACGCCGCACTGATGCGCGGTGATGCGGACTGGTTCTATTGGGACCAGCACCACGACCGGCCGGGCACCTTCGAAGAGACCTCGTACAAGCCGCAGTCCTCGGTTCCGCTTGAGGAACGCTGGCTGCACCACGTCGCGAGCCAACTCGCGCCCAACGACCTCTCACCCTCGGAGCACAAGTTCGCCGCCGCCGAGATCGGCGAGATCCTGGGTAGCATGCCGATGGAGCAGGCGCTGGACTACTTCACCGGTCTGTGTCGCTTTCAGCCGGCTCGGCCAGGCAACCACATCAGTTGGTGGAACCACGCCAAGGTCGAGCGCTTCATGCGTGAAGCCGGATTCACGGTGATCTATCGCTCAGGCCACCAACAAAGCTGCAGCCCGTTCATGAGGCGGTCGTCCCAGTTCGACAGTACGCACCCACAGATGTCGATCTATGTCGAGGCAATACGCTGAAACTTGGCGCCGCCCATGAAGACTGTGGAGATCCCTCTGCTGCGCGAGTCGTCCGCCTTCGCCGTTCGGTTGATGGACGCCGCGCGCCGATTCGGTGATGGCCGCTACCACTTCCATCGCCGCGTCAACTGGTCGCATCGCTTCAGCGAAGACTTCTACGATCGGGAAGCCGAGTGCTTCCTGCGCTCCAGCGCCGACTACCTCGCCGGAGCCACCGCCCAGCTGGCCGAACTGCCGGACGTTTATGCGCAGCGCCTGCGGCTGCGGGAAACTCTGAATGTCGTCGTGAAGGTCCTCGCGCACTGGGCCTTCGCTCTTCTCGGTCACGGCGCCAGTCGCCGCATCAGGCTGGCAGCGGTCCGCACCTACCGGAAGTGCTACGTAGACGATATCGAACTGGTCTTCGACCCGTCCGAGTCCTCGGTGATGCGCGTCGTCTACCCCTTCCCGCTCAACCTGCGCAGGCAGTTGCGCTACCTGGCTTCGCTGCGGCGCAAGGGGTTCGAGTTCGAGTTTGCCGGCAACGCCTACCTGCCGGCCGATCTGCTGCGTTTCTTGCTCCGCCGCGACGTGAGGTCGATGATGCGGCTGGAGTCGCGGGCGCAGATGCTGCACGCGGCGCAGATCGCCGGGCTGGGCATCGAGACTTTCCAGCTCTCCGACGAGTTCAATCTCGGTAGCCTGGATTTCGCGCGGCGTCTGGCCCGCTATCCGGTGCGCGTGATCAACAGCGCCCACGGCGTGGGCAAGTACCTGCCGGTGCACGCCTATCCGGTCTTTCATGTCCTGACCCGCAGGCAGCAGGAGTATTACCACGCCGTGCATCAGTGCACCTATCCCCTGCGATCTCTGAACGACGTGGCAGCGCCCCTGCGCTCCGAGCACAGCGCAGCGGGCGCGGTGTGCACGCGACTGGTCTTCCTGAGCCAGACCTTCCCAGGCCTCACCGGGATCGTCCAGGACAATGAAACAGTGCTGGTCACGCGCCTGCAGGCCGAATTCGGCGACCGCCCAGATATCACCCTGCACTACAAGCCGCACCCCACCAGCAACCTGCGCAAAGCGCCGCCCGGCTTCGAAGTGCTGACCGATCTGAACCAGGTCAATGGCCGCACGGGCACGATGTTCGTTTCGTTCTTTTCGACCTGCCAGATCGACCCCACCTTCAAGGGACGCAAAGTTCTGGTTCGTGGGCACCTGATACACCCGGAAATTTCGTTCGACGCCAGCGAGGAAATCGTGAACCTCGACGAACTCGTGACGATGGTGCACGCCGGACTGCGCAGGGGCAAAGGGGCGCAAGCGACTGCTTTCGCCACGTCGTTGGAGATGCCGGATGCCTGACTGCCTCTGCTGCGGCGCCAGTCGCTGGAGAGCACGGCCGTACACCGACAAGGCGTCGTACCTGCAATGCCTGCAGTGCAACTATTACGTCCTGGTCAAGCGGACCGAGGACGACCGGGCTGCGCAGTTCGAGGTAGCTCAGCAAGCCTACTATGGGGAGGACTCTGCACCGCCCTCGTCGAGCTTCTCTTTGCTGAACGCAGAGATCATGCGCAGAAGAGTCTCCGTAGTCCGTAGTCACTTGGCTACGGGCGCTTCCATCATCGAAGCCGGCCCCGGCAACGGCGACCTGGTTGTCGCGCTGAATCAACTCGGGTTCAAGACGACAGCAGTCGAGCATTCGGACACACTGGCGCGCCGGCTGGGCGAGAAGACGCCGATCCAGGTTCTCGTCGGCGACTTCGCCGACCAACAACTGCCAAGTGCTTCGTTCGACGCATATTGCTCTTTCCATGTCATCGAACACGTGATCGACTTCAAGAACCACCTGCGTGTCGCACATGACTGCGTCAAGCCCGGCGGCCATGCCTTCATTGCCACACCGAACACGCTCGGCTGGGAGCATCGCCTGCCGTGGCGCCTGTCGCCCAACTACGATTCGGCTCATTTCCAGCTGTTCTCCGCCAAGGCGTTAGGTGCAGCGCTGCGCGAGACAGGATGGGATCTCGAACAGGTCGTCACACCGTCTTACGCGATCGCATGGCTTCGTGTCGCGACCAAGATCCTGCGCCGGATCAAGGGCCAGGACCAAGAGGCCAGCGCTGGTCTGTATGCAAGGTCGGAGAACCAGGCTCTGGGGCGCGCGATTGCGGCCTTCTCGGCCGTGACGCTGCCGTTCAGGCTCCTCCAGGAAGCGCTCGCCGGCGGCAATGAGCTGTTCCTGGTTGCCCGGCGCCGCGGATAGGCCAGGCGCTTTCGACCCAGACCCGGCACCATGACGACCCAAACCCGCTTCCGACTGGCCGAGTTTCTGCGATGGCACTGCCTAGGCAGCATCGCATTGATCACCGTCGCGCCGGTGGTCTTCTGCGACGAGTTCGCGGAGGAGGCCTCTCAGGCCTGATACGCCCATGTCTACGCAGCGCCGCATCCCCCTGCGCGAATTCGTGCCTGTCATGTTGTTCATGACGGTGGTCCTGCTCGCATTCGCTACGCAGGTCCCGGCCGTGATCGTGGCGACTGCCGGGCTGTGCGCCGTTTACGCCTGGGCCGCGCGTTCTGGCAGCGGGCTCACGCGCAATGAGTGGATGGTGCGGGCGATGGTCTGCCTGCTCTTCCTGCCCGCCTTCGTGAAGCCTCATCATGGGCTCTCGCCCATCTTCTATTTTCTGGCCACGGTGGCGGCGTTCTCGGCGGCGATGGCCGCTGCACGAAAGGCGCCTGAAGTGCTGCTCAAAGCCTTCGAATGGATCTATGTAGCCGCAGTCGTTGTCGTCGGCTGGGTCGCCTATACCCACTGGGGTGAGCCCGAGCCCTTGGGCATGGTGATCAAAGGGTCCAGCACCAATGCCATCCCGGCCTATCTCATCGTCTTGCAGATTAGCCTGAGCCTCGCTGCGTATCTCGCAACGGGCCGGCTGCCCGTGCTCAGCCCCTTCATCACATTCGCCGTCGCCTTCATCGGCAATGGGCGCGGATCACTCGTGGTGGCCGCGCTCATCATCGCTGCCACGCTGCTGCTGAACGTGGTTGCCCCCGGCCGCGGCAAGCTGCACTGGCGGCTCGCGTTCCTGTTGGGTCTGGTGCTCGCTGTTTCAAGCCTCGTGCTTTGGGGAGAGGAATTCCTCGAGCTGGTGACCAACTACACCAAGCTCAGCGTCGGCCTCGTGGACACCAACCGCCTCGAGATCTGGGACCAGTATTCGGAGAAGATCGACGGCCCCACGTTGCTGTTTGGTGGCAACTACGCCGGCACCATCATCGAACATGAGTATGGCGGCAACCCGCACATCGCCTATATCCGCACGCACTCGTTCTTCGGGTTGCCGCTCACGTTGCTGGCAATGATCAGTCCGGCTTTCGTGCTGTTGGCGCGCAAAACCTTGGCAGCCAAGGCGGTGTTCTTCACATTCATTTCATTGGCGGCGCTCCGCGCCTATTCCGAGCCCATCTTTTTCCCAACCCTGCTCGACTTCTTCTATTTCACCTGGTTCCTTATGTACTTCAACTATGCCCCGGGGACGGCACGCGCTCGCGCTGCGACGACGCCGGTGGGCGCACGTCATCATGCTTGACCGCGCCAACCATCCACTGGCCTCGGCACGGAGGATGGGCCAATGAGTGCATTGCGCATCTGCACGAACTGCGTCATGGATACCAGCGATGCGCTGATCACTTTCGACGACAAGGGCGTCTGCGATCATTGCCGTACCTTCCATGCCAAGGTGCGGCCCAACTGGCACACCGACGAGCGCGGAGAGCGTGCATTGCGCACGCTGGTGCAGCGGATCAAGGCCCAAGGTCAAGGCAAGGATTTTGACTGCATCATCGGCATGAGCGGGGGCATCGACAGCTCGTACCTCACCTACATCGCCACCGAGTTTGGCCTGCGGCCGCTCGTCTTCCACGTCGACGCGGGCTGGAATTCGCAGGAGGCGGTGAACAACATCGAGAAGCTGGTCGACAAGCTGGGCCTGGACCTCTACACCGAAGTCATCGACTGGGAAGAGATGCGAGACCTGCAACTGGCCTATTTCAAGTCGGGCGTGCCGCACATTGATACTCCGCAGGACCATGCCTTCTTCGCGACGATGTACAAGTTTTCGGAGACGCACCATATCAAGACCATATTGACCGGCGCCAACCTCAGCACCGAGTGCATCCGGAACCCGGTCGAGTGGATGTATTACCAGTCGGACTTGATCCAGTTGCGCGATATCCACCGCCGCTTCGGCACCAAGCCGCTCGTCAATTTCCCGACGACGTCGATCCTGCGCCACAAGATCTGGCTGCCCTATGTCAAGGGCATCCGCGTCGAGCGCCCTCTTAACCTCGTGCCCTACGACAAGGCCGGCGCGATGAAACTGCTGACCGAGAAGTTCGGGTGGCAGCCTTACCCACAGAAGCATTTCGAGTCGCGCTTCACGCGCTTCTACGAGGGTTACTGGCTACCCAAGAAATTCGGTTACGACACGCGCAAGGTGCAGTTCTCAAGCCTGATCGTCACGGGGCAGATGACTCGCGACGAGGCACTCGAACGCCTGAAGTCGCCGCCGCTGGACGATGCCACGGTGCGCCAGGAATTCGAGTACGTGGCCAACAAGCTCGATATCGGTACTTCCGAGCTGCAGAGCTACCTCGACGCTCCGAACAAGACCTACCGCGACTACCGGTCGCAGCAGGTCTACTACAACGTCGGCGCGCGCGTGATGAAGGCGCTTGGGCTCGAACTGGGGGGAAAGCGTTGATCGCCATCGTCGACTATGGCCTGGGCAACGTGCAGGCCATTGCCAACATCTATAAGCGGCTGGAGATGCCGACCATGCTGGCGCGCAATGCAGAGGAGTTGCTGCAGGCCTCGCATCTGATCCTGCCTGGCGTCGGCTCGTTCGACTGGGCGATGTCGCGCCTGGAAGCTTCGGGCATGCGCGCGGCGCTGGATGACCTGGCGCTGGCGCAGAGGCGCCCGGCACTCGGTATCTGCGTGGGCATGCAGATGCTGGCGCGGCGCAGCGACGAGGGCGAGCGCGCCGGCCTTGGCTGGATCGACGCCGACGTGCACCTGTTCGATCACAGCCGGTTCTCCTCACACACGCACCTGCCGCACATGGGGTGGAACGACGTGGTGCCGGCGCGTAGCGACGGGCTCTTCCGCGAGCTGACGGCCCACGCGCGCTTCTACTTCCTGCATTCGTACTACTTTGAGCCGGTCGATAAGGCGGACACGCTGGCCACCACTGAATATGGCGACTCCTTCACCTGCGCGGTGCAGCGTGGCAACGTGCATGGCGTGCAGTTTCACCCAGAGAAGAGTCATGGCTGGGGCATCCAGCTGTTAAAGAATTTCGCCACGCTGTAAGGCCTGGCCGATCCGAACCCCGACCTGGACCTGGACCTGGACCTCACGATGCTCCGACCGCGAATCATCCCTTGCCTGCTCGTGCACAAGGGCGGGCTTGTCAAGACGGTGGGCTTCGACAAGCCCAAGTACGTGGGCGACCCACTGAATGCCGTTCGCATCTTCAACGAGAAAGAAGTCGACGAGCTGATGGTGCTCGACATCGACGCCACGCGGCACGGCCGCGAGCCTAACTACACCATGGTGCGCAACCTGGCCGCCGAGTGCCGCATGCCGCTGGCCTATGGCGGCGGCGTGTGCAGGGTGGAGCAGTTCGAGCGCCTGATCAGCCTGGGGGTGGAGAAGGTGGCCATCAGCGCAGCGGCGCTGAAGAACCCGGCGCTCATCGGCGAGGCTGCCGCGCGCGTGGGCCGGCAGAGCGTGGTGGTGGTGCTGGACGTCCGGCGCAAGGGTGTGCACTGGGAGGTTTTCACCCACAACGGCGGCACTGCGACCGGGCAAGAGGTGGTGGACTTCGCGCGCCGTGCCGAGGCCGAGGGGGCCGGCGAGATCGTCATCAATTCGATCGACCGCGACGGCCAGATGAAGGGCTACGACCTCGAACTCGTGCGCTGCGTGCGCGAGCAGATCACGCTGCCGATGACGGTGTTGGGAGGCGCAGGATCGTTGAACGATATCGCCGCACTGGTGCGCGAGTTCGGCATCGTGGGTGCGGCGGCCGGCAGTCTCTTCGTCTTCAAGGGTGTCTACCGTGCCGTGCTCATCAACTACCCCTCGCGCGTGGACAAGGACGCCCTGGTCGCGGCGGCCACCCGAGGCGCGGCATCCGCATGAGGCAGGTCCTGCAGAACTTGAGGGACGGTACCACCGAAGTGGCCGAGGTCCCCTGCCCCCGCGCCGGTCGTGGCCAGTTGCTCATCCGCAGCACGCGCACGCTGGTCTCCGCCGGCACTGAACGCATGCTGGTTGACTTCGGCAAGGCCGGCTTCATCGACAAGGCGCGCCAGCAGCCGGACAAAGTGCGCCAGGTTCTGGACAAGATCCGTACCGATGGCCTCTTGCCGACGTTGGAGGCGGTGCGCAACAAGCTCGATCAGCCGCTGCCGATGGGTTATTGCAATGTCGGCCAGGTGGTGGAAGTCGGCGCCGACGTGAGCGGCTTTGCCGTGGGCGACCGCGTCGCCTCGAATGGCAAACACGCCGAAATGGTGGCTGTGCCGGTGAATCTGTGCGCGCGCGTGCCTGCTGCGGTGGCCGACGACGATGCCGCCTTCACCGTGTTGGGCGCCATCGCACTGCAAGGCATACGCCTGGTGCAGCCCACACTCGGCGAGGCGGTGGTAGTCACCGGGCTTGGCCTCATCGGCCTGGTCACCGTGCAGTTGCTGAAGGCCCAGGGCTGCCGCGTGCTGGGGCTGGACTTCGATGCCGACAAGGTGGCGCTCGCGCAGCGCTTCGGCGCCGAGGTGTTGGACCTCAAGAGCGGCGCCGACCCGATTGCAGCGGCGCAGGTCTTTTCGCGCGGTCGCGGTGTGGATGCGGTGATCGTCACCGCCAGCACGAAGAGCAACGAGCCCATGCACCAAGCCGCGCTGATGTGCCGCAGGCGCGGACGCATCGTGCTGGTGGGCGTGACAGGCCTGGAACTCTCGCGGGCCGACTTCTTCGAGAAGGAACTCACTTTCCAGGTCAGTTGCTCTTACGGCCCGGGTCGCTATGACCCCAACTACGAAGACAAAGGTCAGGACTACCCAGTGGGCTTCGTGCGCTGGACCGAGCAGCGAAATTTCGAGGCCGTACTGGACATGTTGGCCGAGCGGCGGCTGGAGGTCGGCACGCTGGTCTCGCACCGCTTTGCTGTTGACGAGGCGGCGCGCGCCTACGAGGTGGTGGGTGGCAGCGAGCCCTCGCTGGGCATCCTGTTGCAATACCCGCCGGCATCTGCGGCCACGTTCGTCGATGCGCGGCTGGCTCGCACCGTGGGTCTGGCGCCCAATGCAGCCGCTGCGGTCGCCGCGCCAATTGCCGACACACACGCCGCACCGAAATCGGCGAACCGCGACGCCGCACCTGCAACCCTGGGCCAGGCGCGCATCAGCGTCATCGGCTCCGGCAACTACGCCGGTGCGGTGCTGATACCGGCGTTCAAGGGCGCAGGAGCGCAATTCGTGCGCATCGCCTCCGCAGGCGGCGCCAGCAGCGTGCACCTGGGTCGAAAGTTCGGCTTTGCCGGGGCCACCACCGATACCGAGGCGCTCATCGCCGACCCCGACTGCAACGCCGTTGTGGTGAGCACGCGCCATGACACCCACGCCGACTATGTGTTGCGCGCGCTCGCCGCCGGCAAACATGTCTTCGTCGAAAAGCCGCTTGCGTTGACATCGGCCGAGCTCGACCGCATCGAAGCTGCAACTGCCGCAACGCCGGACCGCATATTGATGGTCGGCTTCAATCGCCGTTTTGCTCCGCACGTGGTACGCATCAAGCAACTGCTCGCTTCCGCACCCGGGCCCAAGACTTTCATGATGACGGTGAATGCCGGCGCGATTCCGGCGCAGCACTGGACGCAGGATCCGGCTGTCGGCGGTGGCCGTCTGCTAGGCGAGGGTTGCCACTTTGTGGACCTGCTACGCTTTCTGGCCGCCTCGCCGATCGCATCGCATCAAGTGGCGCGTCTGGCCACAGCCACCGGCGATACGGCCACCGTGACGTTCACCTTCGCCGATGGCTCCATCGGCACCCTGCACTACTTGGCCAACGGCAGCAAGGCGTTCGCCAAGGAGCGGCTGGAGATCTTTGCCGCCGGGCGCGTGCTGCAGTTGGATAACTTCCGCCGCCTGACGGGCTTCGGCTGGCCGGGCTTTACGAGGATGCATCTGTGGCGGCAGGACAAGGGCCAGGCCGCCTGCGCCGCAGCCTTCGTGAACGCGCTGCGGACCGGCGGCGCCTCGCCGATTGCTTTGGCCGAGCTGATCGAGGTGAGCCGCGTCAGCATCGAAATCGAGCGATCAACCCATGCGCCGCTGCATCGAACGGCTCAGGCGTCGTAGTAGAAGAAGTCCGCCGTCGCCGTATCCGCATCGATGAGCAGGGTGCGCACGAAGTCGGAGATCGCGAGTTCAACACCGAAGTTCGCCCGCCCCAGCACCTTGAACTGCAAACCCTCTACCTTGCCGGCTCGCAGGTGGAAGACGATGTAGGCCAGGTGCAATCGGCCGTCGTCCCAGATCAGGACACGCCCAGAGATCGGCTGCAGGTAGGGATTCGGCTCGCTCACCGATCTAGGAAAATTGATGTACCTGCAGCGCGTGAAGATCGAGAACGTCTCCCCGCCGTGGCGATACGTCACCCGCACGTACAAGCGACGCACCGGCTTGCTGGTCCAGCTCTGGAGCATGTCCAGCACTTCGCCGAACTCGATCTTCTGGGCAATGCGCTGCGGCGCCCGGACGTCGAAGTCGAAGCCCAATTGCACGGCCTCGGCGGTGATCTTCTGGTACTCGTGCTCCACCGACAGGTTGACGCCGTGCCGGATGATGTAGTTGCCGTCGAATCCCTTCAGGCCGACGAACTCGTAGTTGCCCCGGTCATCGAACGGCGCCTCACCAACGGACTCGGCCCGGCACTCCTTGCCCAGATAGGCCATCTGGGAAGGCCCCATCGCGTGTCGTTGCAGCGCACTCTCGACCGTGGTCAACCAGGCATTGCCAGGCGTAGGCCCACCGCTGTTGCCGCCAGAGTTGTACACAATATGGCCGTCCTCGAGGTCCGGCACCACGATGCCCTCTGCCGCATGGCTGGGTGAGCAGCCGGTCAATGCCTGAGTGGCAATTGCGCCCGCAGGGAGTACCAGCATTCGGCTGACAAACCGACGCCTCTGGAGTTCCATTCGCCAACCTCACGTCGCAGCAAGCTGTGTTCGAGGCTGATGAGTGTGCGAGCCTGGCCGGGCGGATCGGACGAGAGGAACGTCCGAAAGCTGGTTCATTTCGCTGCGTCACCACCCGGACCTGCTAACCACCGGCTTAGCATTGGCGCGCCTCCTGGCACTTTGGCCGCGAACCTCGCCCTGTACTCCATACATGCCCGCTATGCCGGATTTCATTACCGCCCTCGTCCACGCCAACGCCCTCGTCCACGCCAACGCCAACGCCAACGCCAGCAAGCAGCCCAATTTCATGAAGTTCGCGGTTGAGCTCGAAGAGTTGCCAAGCACTGAGCGCGTGAATGTCGAACTGCCAGCGCGCAGACCGCCATGTCGCGCCTGACCCGTTGGATGGACCGGGTTTGGTACCCGGCGCATGGCAACAACTGGGACGACGAACTCTTCCGTCAACGAGTGCTCGAACGCATCGGTCCCGAGACAGCGTGCCTGGACTTCGGCGCTGGCCGCGGCAACGTCACGCAGATGAATTTTCGTGGATTGGCCGGGCATGTGGCGGGCATCGACCCTGAGCCTGCCGTTCTGGACAATCCGTTCCTC
This sequence comes from Burkholderiales bacterium, assembly GCA_031401195.1. Taxonomy (GTDB): domain Bacteria; phylum Pseudomonadota; class Gammaproteobacteria; order Burkholderiales; family Burkholderiaceae_C; genus Rubrivivax. The sequence continues at coordinate 18,300 of JANNRI010000020.1, read as the reverse complement.
GACGCCGCCGCAATCTTCGATGTGGCTACAAACCGAATTCCGCACGCGGACCAGACGTTCGACCTGGTTTTCGCCGACAACGTGCTGGAACATGTGGCCGACCCCGTCACCGCGCTTCTCGAGATCCGGCGCGTACTCAAGCCCGGTGGCCGCTTTCTCGCCAAGACCCCGAACAAGTGGCACTACATGCCCATCATTGCGCGGCTGACACCAACGTCGTTTCACCGGTTCTACAACCGCATTCGGGGCCGGGCAGTTGTGGATACGTTTCCCACGCTCTACCGCTGCAACACCCGCTCAGCAGTAGCCACACACGCAGCGGCGGCCGGGCTGAAGGTTCGACGCGTGGACTGCATTGAGGGTCGGCCCGAATACCTCCGCCTCTTCGCAGCGACTTATCTTGCAGGCCTTGTCTATGAGCGAATCGTCAATGCCCTGCCGGCGCTGACGCGACTGCGATGCGTATTGATCTTCGAACTGGAGCGCTGCGAATAATGCCGGCATCCCGTATCGTTGATGTCATCGCGGGCGCGCGGCCCAATTTCATGAAGATCGCGCCCATTCTTCGTGCGATCCAGGCGCGCCAGGCCGACCCCGCCATCCGCAGCGGTCTGCGCTACCGCCTCGTGCACACCGGCCAGCACTACGACGCTCGCATGTCGGGCGACTTTTTCACGCAGCTCAACATCCCCGAGCCCGACGTCAACCTCGAGGTCGGCTCGGGCACGCAGGCCGAGCAGACCGCCGGCATCATGACCAAGTACGAGCGCCTGCTGCTCGAGGCGCGCAGCGAGCTCTGCCTGGTGGTGGGCGACGTCACTTCCACCATGGCCTGTGCCATTGCAGCGCAAAAGTTGCGTGTGCCGGTGGCGCACGTCGAGGCCGGCATCCGCTCGGGCGACTGGACGATGCCCGAAGAGATCAACCGCATCGTCACCGATTCGATCAGCAACTGGTTCTTCACCACGAGCGAGGTCGCCAATCGCAACCTGCGCAATGCCGGCGCGCGCGACGACAGCATCTTCTTCGTCGGCAATACGATGATCGATACGTTGCTGGCCAACCTGCCGCGACTCAAAGCGCCGTCTTTCTGGGACAGCGCCGGCCTGCAGCCCGGCGGCTATTTCGTGATGACGCTGCACCGCCCGGCCAACGTCGACGACGCCACCGGTTTCGCCAAGCTGATCGCCGCCGTGGGCGAGGCGGTGCGCGGCCTTCCGGTGGTGTTTCCGGTGCACCCGCGCACGGCCAAGACGCTGGCCGCGCTGCCCCACCGGCCCGCAGGCCTGCTGACCGTGGAGCCACAGCCCTACCTCGAGTTCAACCACCTCGTGCGCCATGCCAAGGGCGTCATCACCGACAGCGGCGGTGTCACGGAAGAGACCACCGTGCTCGGCGTGCCTTGCGTGACGTTGCGCGACACCACCGAGCGGCCGGAGACGGTGACCATCGGCACCAATGAACTCATCGGCACCGACCCCGCGGCGTTGAAGCCGGCGCTGGACAAGCTCTTCGCCGGCCAGTGGAAGAAGGGCGCCATCCCCGAGCTCTGGGACGGCCGCACCGGCGAGCGCATCGCCGAGGTGCTCGACCGGCTGCTCTGCGGATGAACCTGGCGGCCGCGCGGGCGGTGTTCGCCGCTGGCGCAAGCGGATCCTCACGGCGCACCGTGCTTGCGCAGCCTGTTGGGGCCGCATGAACCCGCTGGACCGTGCGGCCCGACTCTGGCGCACCGTGCGCTGGCTGCGTCGCGAGCAGGTCTTGGGCCGCGCGCGGCTACTGCTGCGCCGCCAACTGAACTTCGCCCGCGCCGACCTGCGGCCTGCTCCCCCTCTGCGCGCGCCGGCGCACAGCGTGTCGGCCTCCGCCTCGCAGGCTTGGTTGCGGCCACCGCCTCGCGAGGCCAGCCTCGTCGACCCCACACGCTTTCGGTTGCTGGCGGTGGAACACGATCTCCCCGACATCGGCTGGGACGACCCGGCGCTGCCGCTGCTGTGGCGCTACCACCAGCACTATTTCGACGACCTGAATGCGGCCGGCGCCGATGCCCGGCGCGATTGGCACCGTGCGCTGCTGGAGCATTGGCTGGCTGCGAATCCGCCCGCGGCCGGCACAGGCTGGGCGCCGTATCCGACGAGCCTGCGCATCGTCAACTGGATCAAGTGGTTCATGGCCGGGCAGTCCTCGCCATCGCACTGGCTGGACAGCCTGGCCGCGCAGGCGCGATGGTTGGCAGCCCACATCGAGTGGCACCTGCTGGGCAACCACCTATTCGTCAACGCGAAGGCGCTCGTCTTCGCCGGGCTCTTTTTCGACGGCCCCGAGGCTGACGGATGGTGGCGCCAGGGGCTCGCCATCCTCGAGCGCGAGTTGCCCGAGCAGATCCTGCCCGACGGTGGCCAGTTCGAACGCAGCCCCGTGTACCACCTGCTCGCCCTGGAGGACATGCTTGACCTGTTGAACCTGCTGCGCGTGCACTCATCCGGCCCATCGCGCGCTGCGCTGGCCGTATCCACACCGGGCGTCCCGGTCGCGGCCGTCGCGGCACTCGCCGAGCGCCTGCAGGGCCTGGCAGGCCCCATGCTGCAGTGGCTGCGTCACCTGCGACACCCCGGCGGCGCGCTCGTGCGCTTCAACGACGGCGCCGAGGGCGTGGCACCGCCGGTGCAGGAGATCGAGCGCTATGCCGCCGCGCTGGGCATCACTGCCGGCTCGCCGCCCGGCCCCGGGGTCGTGCACCTCCAGCCCAGCGGCTATGTGCGTGCCGAGCGCGGCGGCGCCGTCGTTTTCATCGATCTCGCGCCCATCGGCCCGGACTACCTGCCCGGCCACGCCCACGCCGACACGCTCAGCTTCGAGTGCTCGTGGCGCGGGCGCGAGCTGGTGGTCAATCGTGGCACCTCGGTCTACGGCGAGGGGCTGCGTCGGCAGCTGGAGCGCGGCACAGCGGCACACAGCACAGTTCAGATCGGCGACCAAGACTCTTCCGAGGTATGGGCCGGCTTCCGCGTGGGCCGGCGGGCGCGCGTGCGCGAAGAGAGCATCCGGGGCTTCGAGGTCGCCGGCGCGCACGACGGCTACGCTCACCTGCCCAGCCGGCCGCTGCACCTCCGACGCTGGCTTCTGGACGAGGCCGCGCTGACCGTCGAAGACCGTATCGAGTGCACAGGCGTACGCCTCGCTCATCCTGCCACCGCCCGCTTCCATCTCGCGCCGGGGCTCGAGCTCAGCCAAGCCGGCGACGGCCGTTGGTGCGTGCACGAGGGCCCCCGCGTTTGGGTGGAGGTGCGGGTCGACATCGGCCGGGCCAGCGTCGAACACTGGCAACATGCGTGCCGCTTCGGTGAATTGCAGCCCGCACTCACGCTGGCGGTGGCGCTGGTAGACGGACGGTCCACCGTGCACTGGATCTGGACCCCTTGATGCACATCCTCGTTCTGAGCGACAACTTCCCGCCCGAAGTCAACGCACCGGCCAGCCGCACGCACGAGCACGGCCGGCAATGGGCCAAGACGGGTGAGCAGGTGACGGTGATCACCTGTGCACCCAACTTCCCCACCGGCCGCGTGTTCGCGGGTTACCGCAACCGCCTGTGGCAGCAGGAGACGGTGGACGGCATGCGCGTGATCCGTGTCTGGAGCTACATCACCGCCAACGAAGGCTACGCACGGCGCGTGCTCGACTACCTGAGCTACATGCTGATGGCCTTCGTGGCCGCACTCTTCGTGCGCCGCGTGGACATCGTGGTCGCGACGTCGCCGCAGTTCTTCACCGCCGTGGCGGGCTGGGCGGTGGGTGCGGTGAAGCGCGTGCCCTTCGTCTTCGAGTTGCGTGACCTGTGGCCCGAGTCGATCAAGGCAGTCGGTGCGATGAAGGAATCGGCCGTCATCCGCTGGCTGGAAAAGCTCGAGCTCTTCTTGTACGAGCGCGCCGCGCTCATCATCACGGTGACACACTCGTTCCGCGACACGCTGATCCGCCGCGGCGTGTACGGCCAGAAGATCTCGGTCGTCACCAACGGCGTCGATATTGCGCGCTTCACGCCACGGCCCAAGGATGCCGAGCTGGAACGCGAGCTCGGCCTCGAGGGCTGCTTCGTCGCCGGCTACATCGGCACGCATGGCATGGCGCACTCGCTGGAGACGTTGCTCGAGGCCATGCGCCGCCTGCAGCAAGGCGAAACACCCGGGAGCGCAGCGCGCCGCAACATCCGGCTCCTGCTGCTGGGTGACGGCGCGCGCAAGGCGGCGCTGAAGCAAGAGGCGCAGCGCCTGGGGCTCGACGATGTCGTCCGCTTCGTCGACACCGTGCCCAAGGAGCAGGTGGCTCGCTACTGGTCGCTGCTCGACGTCTCCGTCATCCACCTGCGGCGCACCGAGCTCTTCACCACGGTGATCCCGAGCAAGCTCTTCGAATGCATGGGCATGGGCATCCCGGTGCTGCACGGCGTGGCCGGCGAATCGGCCGAAATCGTGCGCCGAGAAGGCTGCGGCATCGTCTTCGAGCCCGAGAACGTGGACGAGCTGGTGCAGGGGCTGATCACGCTGCAGCGCCACGGCGTGCAGCGCGAGGGGATGCGCGCCGCTGCACTCGCGGCGGCACGGAACTACGACCGTGGCGCGTTGGCCGGGCGCATGCGGGCACTGCTCAGGATCTGCGCCGGTGCGCGCTGAGCTTCGGACTCAGCGGCCACTTCCACCCCGGAAACGAAGCCGGCCACGAGCTGCTCGAGCAACGCGCGCACGGCCGGCGCATCGCCATCGGCCACGGCCTGGCGGAATACCAACAGCCTCGGCTCCAACTCCGCCCAAGGCACGAAGCCCTCGCGCGCCTTCATGATGCGCGGGTGGTCGGTAGGCTGCGGGTTGTCGCCGATGAGCAGCTCTTCGTAGAGCTTTTCGCCGGGCCGCAGCCCGGTGATCACGATCTCGATGTCGCCGCCCGGGTGTTCGGCGTCGCGCACCGCCAGGCCGGAGAGCTCGACCATGCGCTGCGCCAGGTCCATGATGCGCACCGGCTGGCCCATATCGAGCACGAAGACCTCGCCGCCGCGCGCCATGGCGCCGGCCTGCACGACGAGTTGCGCCGCCTCGGGAATGGTCATGAAGAAACGCGTGACCTCGGCGTGCGTCACCGTCACCGGCCCGCCGTTGCGGATCTGTTGGCGAAACAGCGGCACCACCGAGCCCGAGGAGCCGAGCACGTTGCCGAAGCGCACTGCCGAGAAGCGCGTCGTCGCAGCGGCGCCACGCGAGGCGGCGTCGGCCAGCGCGGGCGCGCGGGCACCGCCGGGCCCGGCCAGCGCCTGCAGCACCATCTCCGCCAGACGTTTGCTGGCGCCCATCACGTTGGTCGGCCGCACGGCCTTGTCGGTGCTGATGAGCACGAACTCGCTCACATCGGCTTGCAGCGCACAGCGCGCCGCCACCCAGGTGCCGAGCACGTTGTTGCTGGCGCCTTCGATCACATTGCTCTCCACCAGCGGCACATGCTTGTAGGCCGCGGCGTGGTACACGATGTGCGGCCGCCAGGCCGAGAAGATGCCGGCCAGGCGCGGCTCGTCGCGCACCGAGCACAGCAGCGGCACCAGTTCCACCGGCGGCAGCACGCCCTGCTCGATGCGCGACTGCAGCTCGTGGTGAATGGTGTACAGCGCAAACTCGCTCTGCTCCACGAGCACGAGGCAGCGTGGTTGCAGCGCGCACAACTGCCGGCTGAGCTCGCTGCCGATGGAGCCACCGGCACCCGTGACGAGGACCGCCTTGCCCGCCGTGTGGCGCGTCATCAGGTCCAGGCGCGGCAACACCGGATCGCGGCCGAGCAGATCTTCGATGTCGAGTTCGCGCACATCGCTGGCCTGCACCTTGCCCAGCGCGATGTCCATCAGGCCGGGCAGCGTGCGCACGTGCACGCCGGTCTCTCGCAGCGCCTCCAGGATCTGGTTGCGGCGGCTGCGCCCGAGCGAGGGAATCGCCAGCAGCACCGCGGCCACGTCCAGGCGCGGCGCAAGCTCGGGCACCTCGGCCAGCGCATGGATGGGCACGCCGTTGACGAGCCGGCCCTGCAGGCGGCGGTCGTCGTCGATCAAGCCCACCACCTGCATCTCGTGGCTGTTCTGCAGGCTCGCCAGCAGGCGCGTGCCTGCGGAACCCGCGCCATAGATCAGCACGCGCTGGTGCGCCTGGCGCGCGCGCCGGCCGCCGCCCGAGAACCATGCGCGCACCACGGCGCGCAGGCCGGCCATCAGCAGCAGCGCCAGCATCGGCTGCAGGAAACCCACCGTGCGCGGCACATCGTCGAAGCGGAAGTACAGCAGCAGCGCCAGGTAGATGGCGCCATACAGCGCCACCGCCCGGGCCAGCGTGACCAGGGTCTGCAGCCCCGTGTGGCGGTGGATCGCACGGTAGAGCCCGAGGGCCACGAACACCGGCAACGCCACCGCCGGCACCAGCGCGTAGGCCAGCCATTGCAATGCGAAGGGCACATGCAGCGTCTCGTAGCGCAGCGAGAAGGCCATCCAGGTGGCCAGCCACAGCAGCGCCACGTCGGCGGCGACCGCGCCTGCGGTCCCAGTGGCAGCCACGCCTCGCCGCGCGGCCGCGCGCAGGCGCGACAAGGCGTTGTGTCGCAGGCTCGGTGGCTGTGTATCGGCCATGGCAGTCGTTGGGATTCGGTGTCGCCGGCGCAAACGTCTCAGCGGCTCAGCGACTCGCCTCGCCCATCACCTGGGCCACGGCGGCGCAGGTGCGCGCGACCTCGTCGTCGGTGAGCGTGGGGTGCACGAGGAACATCAGGCTCGTCTCGCCGAGCTCGCGTGCACGCGGCAGCCGTTCGGCCGGGCGCAGCCCCGTGCCTTCGAAGGCTTTCTCGAGATAGATTTCGGAGCACGACCCTTGGTAGAGCGGCACCCGCTGCGCCACCACCTCCTGCACGATGCGGTCGCGGCTCCAGCCGGGCTTCAATTGCGCCGGCCGCACATAGGCATATTGGCGGTAGTGGGCATGCTCCTGGTGCGGCGGCACCTGCGGCACGCGCAGCGCGTCGAAGTGCCGGCACTCGGCGGCGATGCGTTCGGCGATGGCGCGGCGCCGCGCCGTCCACGCCACCAGGCGCTGCAACTGCAGGCGCCCGATCGCGGCCTGCATTTCGAGCATGCGCCAGTTGGTGCCGAACGACTCGTGCAGCCAGCGATAGCCCGGTGGATGCTGCCGCTCGTACACCGCGGCCCAGCTCTTGCCGTGGTCCTTCAAGCTCCACATCGTCTGCCACAGCGCGGCATCGTGCGTGGTGACCAAACCGCCTTCGCCGCCGGTGGTGATGATCTTGTCCTGGCAGAACGACCAGGCACCGATGTCGCCCATGGAGCCGACGTGGCGCCCGCGGTGGCGCGCCCCATGCGCCTGTGCGCAGTCTTCGATGAGCTTCAACCCGCGCTCGCGGCACAACGCCAGCAGCCCGTCCATTTCGCAGGGCCAGCCGGCGAGGTGCACGCAAATCACCGCCTTGGTGGCCGGCGTCAACACGGCGAGCACGGTGTCGGCCGTGAGGTTGCCGGAGTCGAGGTCCACGTCCGCGAAGACCGGCCGCGCACCCGCATTCACCACGCACGAGGCCGACGCCATGAAGCTGCGCGGCGTGACCACCACCTCGTCGCCCGCGCCGATGCCTAGCGCGCGCAGCGCGGCATCGAGCGCCAACGTGCCGTTGGCCAGCGCCACGGCGTACGGCGTGCCACACCAGGCGGCGAACTCGCGCTCGAACTGGCGGCACTCCTGTCCGGTCCAATAGCTGACGCGGCCCGAGGCCAGTACGCGCGAAACGGCCTCGATCTCCTCCGGTGCGTACGCTGGCCAGGGCGAGAACGGGGTGTCAAGCATTGGAAGGGGAGCCGTCGGCGCGCTTCATCGGCTTGGCCGGGTTGCCGATCACCGTGACATTGTCGGCGACCCCGGCCACCACCACGGCGCCCGCGCCCACCAAGGCGCCCACCCCGATGCGAATGCCGTGCCGCACCGAAGCGCCCAGGCCTATCCATGCACGATCGCCGACGTTGACGTTGCCGCCCAGTCGCGCGCCCGGGCCCACGTGCACGGCGCGGCCGATGCGGTTGTCGTGGTCGACGGACGCGCCATGATTCACGATGCCGGCCACGCCGATCTCGGCCCCGGGGGCCACGATGGCACCAGCGGCGACGAAGCAGCCGTTCGCCAGCCGTGCTTGCGGACTGATCATGGCGCGCGGGTGCACGACCAACGCCAGCACGAGGCCAAGCGCATCGCAACGCCGCGCGAGCTCGTGACGGGCGGCGTTGTGGCCCACGGCGATGTGGCGCTCGATCGTGGCACCGGCCGCATCCTTGTGGCCACCACTGAAGAAGGCCGGCCCGTCACCACGGCGCACAAAGTGGCCGAGCTGCGTTGCGCGCGCGGGGTCGTCGTCGAAGAAGGCGATCTCGGACCAGCGCCCGCTGGCCAGCGCCGCATCGGCGACGACGCGCCCGTGGCCGCCCGCACCGAGGATCCATAGCACCGTGGTCATGCTCTCTCCTTGTCCGAATGCTTGTCCGATTGCTTGTCCGAATCGGCGGCGTGACCCGGCTGGGCGCCCGCTGCCGCCGGCGTAGCCACCCCGCCATCGGCCCCCGCCGAACCCTGAAACGGCTGCATCGTCGCATGTCCCGTGGCCGAGATGCCCTCGCGCCGGAGTACCTGGCCCATGGTCATCACCAGGATACGCAAGTCCAGCCACTGGCTGCGGTGGTCCACGTACCACACATCGTGCTCGAAGCGCTGCTCCCAGCTCTGCGCGTTGCGCCCGTTCACCTGCGCCCAGCCGGTGACGCCGGGCCGCACCTCGTGCCGCCGGGCCTGGCGCGGCGAGTACAGCGGCAGGTACTCCAGCAAGAGCGGGCGCGGCCCGACGAGGCTCATCTCGCCGCGCAATACATTGACCACGCTGGGGATCTCATCCAGGCTGGTGCTGCGCAACCAGCGGCCGAACACCGTGAGGCGCGCCGCGTCGGGCAGGAGCTGCCCGCTGGCGTCGCGCGCGTCGGTCATGCTGCGGAACTTCCAAAGCCTGAAAGCGCGGCCACCGAGACCCACGCGCGGCTGCTTGAACAAGACCGGCGCACCCACCGCCAAGCGCACCGCGAGGGCCAGCAGTGCGATGCCGGGCAGCCACAAAGGTGCCGTAAGAACGACCAGGAGCAGATCGACCAGCAGCTTCATGCCCGCGCGCTCACAGAAAGAGTTGCGTGGCACCGCATCATGGTGCACACAGCGGCACCAGCGTCGCCAGCCGCACTCGGAGGCGCGAATCGGCACGATGCTCCAGGCGCAAGTCGAGCCGTTGTGCGCCCGCCTCGATGCGAAATCGCCTTTGCAGCACGCCGGACTCGGCGCCCACGTCTGCACCAGCCAGCGGCCGGTCGCCGACCAGCCGCGGCGCCACACCAGCGCCTCGAGGATGCACATGGGCCTGCACGTAGCCTTCGCCTTCCAATTCCAGCCGCAGCAGCCACTCGGCAGCCGCGGGGCGCACCTTCGGCAGCGCCACTTCGGCCGTGAGCGCGGTGTTCGTCTCGCGCAGGAATAGCGGCGTCGGGTTCCAGGAGCGTGACTCCTCCCCGGCCGCAAACGCCATCTGACCCAGCTTCACACGCCACAGGTTCTTGCGCCCGCCGAGCACGAACTCACGCGAGCGCCGCCACTGCTCGAAGTTCAGCGCCTCGCCACAGCGTGCTGGCGCGCCTGTGCCGGGGCCCGCACCCGTACCCGCACCCGCGCCCGCGCTAGCGCTAGCGCTCGTGCCCTTGCCCTTGCCCTTGTCCTTGTCCTTGTCCGTGATACCCCGCAGCCGATAGATCTGATAGCCGTTGGCTTCGAAAGCCAGATCGGTCAACACGGGGTCGGCCAGCAGCGCGGCGAGCGCCGAGTGGTAGACCGGCGGCAGCCAGTAGTCGGGCATGTGCACGTGGGTCACACCAAGCTCACTCAGGCGCGCCGCCGCCGGCGCAGGTTCGCGCTCGGCATAAAAGGGCACGAGGCGCGGATCGAGGTAGCTCACCATCGTGCGCGCGCTGTAGAACATGTCGGCCGGCTTCATCGAGAACACCACGCTGGCCACGGGCGTGTGCTGCTTCAGGTGCGACAGGGCCGCGTAGGGCGGCCAGCGTTGCAGCCGCGCACCTTCGCCCGCCCCGCGCTCGGAATTCAGCTGGCCGAGGCGGTAAACCAGCAGCACTGCCAGTTGCAGCCCGATGAGCACCACCATCGCGCCGCGCAGCAGCGGCCAATTCATGGCCCCGGCCGCCAGCATCGCGGCGGCGGGCAGCAGGATCAGCATGTAGCGCTCGTTGCGCACCATCAGGTCCACGCCGAGCGCCACCGACAGCACGGCCCCCAGGAGATAGAGTCCGATCACGCCCAGGCACAGTGGGCGCAGCCACACGGCGCTGTCCTGCTGCACGGCCAGCGGTTGCCGCCCCTGCATGAACACGAGCAGCGCCAACCAGAACACGAACGCGTAGGCCTCGATCGCGAACCACGGCTTGAGCAGCCCGTATTGCACGAGCTCGGCCGTGCTCGCCAGGCCGCGCTGCAGCTTGAAGTAGCCCGGCCAATCGAGCGCAGGCAACGCGAAGATGAGCGGGTTGTCGCTGATCGGCGAGCCGAACAGGCCCACGTTGCGCCAATACGGCGCGCCACCCACCAGCAGGGCGATGGCCAGCGCCGGCACTCCGACCTTCAATGCGGTGGCCAGCCGTGCCGGCCACCGCCCCGGGCCTTGCAGGAAGAGCAATGGCAGGATGAGCAACGGCACCAGCACCGCCTGTGAGTGTGTCCACAGGGCGAGCCCCAGCATCACGCCGATGCCCAGTGCCCGTTGCCACCACGGACTTGCCAGGACCGACAGCCCCGCCACTGCGGCGAGCGACAGCGCCAGCCCGAGCACGGGCAAGGTGTCGATCAAAGCCGAAGCCGCGCCCAGGTACAGCAGCGGCGTGCTCACCAGCAGCAGCGCGGCGAGTGCCGCCGCATCGGGGCGCGCGGGGTTGGCCCAACGTGCCATCGCGGCCACGCAGGCGGTCGCGCCGGCCAGACACCAGGGCGCCACCAGGCGCATCAGGACCGTGGCCTCGCTGCCACCTTGCAGCGCGAACCCCTGCGCCAGCAATGCCACGTACAGCGGCGGGTGCGTCCACGGCCCGAAGAAGCCCGAGGCATGCAATTGCGGCTGCAGCACGGGGTAGCTCGCGAGGTCGCGCGAGTCGAACAGGATGCGCCCGGCGGTGGCGTACTCCAGCGCGTCGTTCTGGATCAGCGGCACCGCGGCGCAATCGAGCAGCAAGGCGGCGAAGAAGCCCCAGGTCAGCACGGCAGCCGGCCCACGCGGCAACAGAGCGGCGCGCGGCACGAGCGTGCGGCGCGTCGCGCCCGACCCCACGCCCACCAGCGTCACCACACCCAGCATCGCGAAGATGGCGCTCAGTTGCCACGCAGCGGCGGCCCCGGGCAAGGCCCACATCACCACCACCGCCGCGAACGCCGCGAGCAGCGGCGCGCAAGCCAGCCCGGCAGCCAGCGCGACGCCCGCCGCGCGCGCGCCGGGTGCCCAGGGCCAAGCACCCACCAGCGCGAGCCCCGCGCCGCTGGCCAGCGCCATCAGCAACAGCCAGCCCGAGAGCGGTAGCGCAAGCGACAGCAGTTGCGCAGTCATCGATGCCCTCGTCGCCCCTCTCGTCGCCGGCTCAACGGTGCAGCCCGAGCGTGTCGAGCTCGTTCACGCGCCGCACGACGGTGTTGAAGTCCAGGCCAATCGTCTCGAGGTACCAGCGCAGCGTCTGTGCGCGCGGCCGGTTCTCGACGAGCACCGCCTCGAGCGCCCGCTCGCGCGTGACATGGCCCTCGCGGATCTGGTTGCTGCGGAAGGTGTCGAACTCGCTGAAGCCGCGCGCCATCATGTAGATGTAGTTGTAGAAGGGAGCCGTGCCGTCCCCGATGCGCCAGGTGCTGGGCGAATCCGGCGCGATCTCCCAGTCGTACTCGCCCAACAGGCACCGGTTCACCTGGTCCTCGTTCCAGATGAAGTGGTCGAAGATGAAGAAGAAATCGCGCCGCGGCTCCACGTAGTAGGCCATGAAGGCGCCGAAGGTGTCGGCCAGCGAGCGGTTGAGGTAGGCCGGGTTCTGCAGAAAGCGCATCCCGTAGTAGGCGGCCATTCGCGCCTTGCGGCCGAGCGAGAGATGATCGACGCGCTTCTTGTCGAATTCGGGGCTGACGCCGCAGAAGCCGCTCTTGAAGTCGGTGTTCTCCAGCGGGTTGGCGCACCACAGGTCGAGTGTGATGCCGGTCTGGCGCTTGAGCTCGTTGACGATGCGAAAGAAGTGCTTGTCGCCGGCCATGAACAGGGGCACGAGGCCGAGGTCAGGTCGTTTCAGCCAGGCCGAGACATTCAGGCGGATGTTCTCGCGCTTGGCCGCGATGTCGGCCGAGACCAGGATGTTTTGGATGCCGAGCTGCCCACAGATGCGCGCCACGTTGCGGCGCGCGAGGTCGGTGACCATGCCCCAGTCGTAGGTGAAGGTGACCGGTCTGAGGCCAAACTCCTTCTTGATCAGGTGCAGCCCGTAGCTCGAGTCTCGCCCGCCGCTGAAGGCCACCAGCACATCGGGCTCCTCACCGGCGCGCCGGTACTTCTCGAGCGAGCGGATGAACTGCTGCTTCGTCTCGACCGGGTGCATGTGGGCGTAACGCGGCCGGTAGCTGGTGCAGTAGTTGCACACGCCTGTGGCATCGAAGGCGATGAAGGGGAAGGTCTCGGGCAGGATGCAGCGCGTGCAGCGCTTGATGGCGCGCAGGCGCGCTTCGCCATAGCGCAGCAAGGACTCGTCGGCGTGCCGGCTTGCCACCGCCGCCGCGCGCGGCGTGCCGCTCACGATGTCATGGTGCAGAGTGGGCTCGCGCACGAGGCGCGTGACGGATGCGGATGCGGATGCGGGTGCGGGTGCGGGTGCGGCCGCGGGTGCGCGTGCGGGTAGCGCTGCGCACACCAGGTCGAATCGCTCCATCCCGTTGTGGCCCAGCAGGTCGAGCGTGAGGCCTTGGCAAGGCGGCAGCCACATCGCGGCCGGCGCGCCGCGTGGAACGTCGAGCGGACCGTGGAGCGGACCGCCGAGCGACGTGCCGAGCGACGTGCCAAGAAGATCCCAGATGGCCGTCTCGAGGATGTAGCGCTCGGACGCAAACACCACATAACCCTGCGCCAACCCATCGTAGACATAGAGGTCGCCGGTATTGGTGGCGAGCGTCACCATCGAGCCCGCGTCGTGTACCCAGGCCACCGAGGCCGCGCCCTTGAGCTCGGCAAACACCGAGCGCGTGGCCTGCGCTGCGCCCTCGCCCTGCCCCTGCGCAGCATCGACGAGAGCGGCCAGCACCTCGGTGTCAACCTCGGCCATGCGCCTCAGATCGGGGTGTCGCTGCCACAGCGCATCGACATTGACGCAGATGCCGTTGTGGATCATCGAGACATGGCCCGAGCGCACCGGCTGGTTGTTCTGCGGCAGGTCCGCGGTGCCGTTGGTCACGAGGCGCGAGTGGGCGAGCAGCGCCATGGCCTGCTCGGGCCGCTGTGGCGCCGCGCCGTCCCGCACATCTTTGCCGACCCCGCCGAGGGCCTCGCCCAAAGGCCCGGCGAGCAAGGCCGCATAGTCGGTGGAAGCGAGCAACTCGGTGGCACGTTGTGCGCCCTTGAGTGTCCAGGCACGGCCCGCCTCGGGCAGGTAGGCATGCAGACCGGCGGACTCCTTGCCGCGGCTTTCGGAGAGTTCGTACAGGCTGGCCAACAGTGCGCAAGCGCGCTCGCCGCCAAGGTGGCTGCCCTTGCGCAGGAGGATGCCGAAGATGCCGCACATGGTGTCGAACTCAGCGCCGGACGAAGCGATTGCCGAGCAGGTCCCAGCCGACGACCCGGTGCGCGAAGACGAGCAGCGCCGCGGTTCCGGCCAGGTAGCTCAGCGCCGTGCCGCAAGCGGCGCCGACGATGCCCAGCACCGGCAGCAGCAACACCGCCACCAGGGCATTGGCCGCCACGGTGATGGCCTGCTGAAACGTCTGGTAGCCCGGGTGCCCGCTCACCATCAGCAGATTGTCAAAGGGCACCAGCGCCGACACCAGCGCCAACCCGCCCATGAGCACCAGCAGCGAGGGCAGGCCCAGGTGCAGGTCTTTGTGCGGCACGGCCCAGGTGGCCAGCAGCCACAGCGCCAGCACCGACAGCAGGCCCATGGCCAACGTGGCCGGCAACACGAAACGCGCCGACTGGCGGCGCAGTTGCACGGCTGCGGCATGGTTGCCATCGCGCAGCGCCGCCACCAGCACCGGGTTGAAGTTGATGCGCACCATCGCCAGCACGTGATAAACGCCGTCGACCATCATGGCGGCGAAACTGTAGATGCCGACCTCGCGGTCGGGCAGGAAGATACCGATCAGCAGCACGTCGATGCGCGAGTTGAACTCGGCGAACATGCCTGCCGCAAGGCCTTTGGAACCAAAGCGGATGTGCTGGCGCAGCCACTCGCGATCGAAGTGCAGATGGCGAGCCAGGTGCTGGCGCGCGAGATAGGCCACGGCCGCCAAAGCGGTGACGATCTCGGCGACGAGGAAGGCCACCGTCGCGCGCTCGATCGGCCAGGGGCCCGCGGCCACGGCGCACACGACGGCCATCACGACCAGATAGCGCAGGCCCTGCAGGATGGCAAAGGCCTTCATGCGGCGCAGGCCGTTGAGATAGGCCAGCAAGACCTTGTTCAGCGAAAAGAGCGCGAGGCCCGTTGCCGCCCAGCCGATGGCGCGGCCCGTGCTGTCGCTGTCGAAGAGCGCGCCGAGCCGGGCAGCGAGCGTGCCGACGATCACGGCGGCTGCAAAACCCAACCCCAGCGCGCATGCCGCGGCAGTGAAAAACATGCGCCCGCGCACGGCCTCGTCGGCCTCGTGCAACGCGGCATGGCGCAGTACCGAGTAGTGCAGACCAAGCGTGGCCAGCTGCGAAGCGACGATGTACACCGCATACGCCTGGTTGAAGACGCCGAGCGCCGCCGCATCGCGGGCGCCGGCGACCACCAGGTTGATGACCATGCCGCTCACGGCGAGCAATACGAAGCTGCCCAGAGTCCATGCGATGTCGCGTGTCAGTTTGTGCGAGCGCAAACGCCCGCGCAGGCCAGTCATTGCGGCGGCAGCGCGCGGCGCCTCACGTCGCGGTGCGTGAGCGGTGGGTTCAGGTGCCTGTTGGCCTCGTAGTCGAACCACATCGCGAAGAAAAGCGAGTTGAAGCCGAGCGAGAACGAGAACAGCCAGGCGACGAACGTGATCTCCGGCACCGAGCCCTGCGCCACCCACAGCACGATCAGCCGCACGAAGAAGAGCGCCGCCAGCAGCAGTACAAAGAGCCCGAAGGCGTAGAAGAACACCAAGGGGTGGAAGTTGCGGATGATGTACTTCTCCTTGAGCCGCCAGAAGAAGAGCCGCACGAGCAGCGCCCCGATCGTAAAGATCACCTTGCGGATCTTGATGCCAGACTTCTCACCCACGTTGTAGACCGGCTCGATGGGCACATCCACCACGCGCATGCCGGCCACGTTCAGCCGTACCAGCAGGTCGTTGGGCTGGCCGTAGCGCTTGTACATGAGGTCCCAGTCGATCGCGTGCAGCGCGGCCTTGTTGATGGCGGTGTAGCCGGTCTGCGAATCGGCCACGTGCCAATAGCCGGAGGCGATCTTGGTGAAGAGCGAGAGGATGGCGTTGCCGAAGAAACGGATCTTCGGGATCTTGCGGAAGGCCTCGCCGGTGACGAGCCGGTTGCCCTTGGTGTAGTCGGCGAGGTCGTCGATCACGGGGTCGAGCATGGCGGGCAGGTCGGCCGGATCCATCTGCCCGTCGCCGGCCATCACCACCGCCACATCGTGGTCCTGGTCGCGCGCGTGCTTGTAGCCGCTGGCAATGGCCCCGCCCACGCCCTGGTTCACGGCGTGGTCGATGAGGTGCACCATCCCGGAGGCAAAACGCGGGTGCGCGCGCACGACCTCGGCGGTGCGGTCGCCACTCCTGTCGTTGACCACGACCACGAGATCGACGAAGGCGGGCATGGTGTCGATCACGCGCGTGATCTGCGTCTCTTCGTTGTGGGCCGGCACGACGACGGCGATGCGTTGCTGGCGGTACATGGGCGTGGTCTTCCGTCGAGAGGTCGGGGGAGTCGGATGGGGCAACGGACCCGGGCCGGGTGGTAGGTGGGCCCCTTGCGCTGCGCCGGGCATCCCCGGCTGTTCAGGCCGCGAGAAGTTCGAGTCGGCTGCCCAGCAGGCGATAACGCTCGCCGGTGTGGGGGCAGGTCGCCTCTTGAGGCGGGTCGCAGTGCAGTGGCAGCGGCAGGCGCTCGCCGTGGCGACTCATCCAGCCGGCCTGTCGCGCAGGCACACCCAGCATGAGAGCGAAATCGGGCACGTCGCGGTTGGCCACCGCCCCGGCACCGATGAAGGCATGTCGCCCCACCGTGATGCCGCACACGATGGTGCTGTTGGCCCCCAACGTGGCGCCGCGCTTGACGAGCGTGCGGCGGTACTCCTCCTTGCGCGTCACCGCCGAACGCGGGTTGTAGACGTTGGTGAAGACCATGCTCGGGCCGCAGAACACGTCGTCTTCGAGGATCACGGCGTCGTAGATGGAGACGTTGTTCTGCACCTTGACGTTGTCGCCTATCGACACATCGTTGCCGACGAAGACGTTCTGCCCGAACGAACAGCCGCGGCCGATGCGGGCCTTCGCGCAGATGTGCACGAAGTGCCAGACGCGGCAGCCTTCGCCAAGCTGTGCGCCTTCGTCGACGATGGCGCTGGGGTGGATGATGGTCCTTGAATGCATCACCGGAGGATGCGACCGAAAGTCGCCTCAGGGGGAGTCATCAATACGCCAACGGCAGGTTGATGCGCTTGCCGTCGCGCGCCGAGAGATACATGGCGATGAGCAGTTCGAGCGACTTCAGGCCTTCGCGCCCATCGGTCTCGGGCACGGCCTCGCCACGTTGCACGCGAATCACGTTGTCGTAGTACAGCGGGTGGCCGAAACCGTAGACCGAGGTCGTCTGGTAGTTGGCGTCGGCGATTCCGGCATCCATCTCGTGCGGGCGGTCGAACTCCCAGTGTTGAATCTGGTTGACGGCCACGCCGCCCACGCGCACCGTGCCTCGCTCGCCGAGGATGGTGATGGAGCCTTCCAAGTTCTTCGGATAGGTCAGCATGGTGACATTGATGCTGCCCATGGCGCCATTGCGCCATTTCAGCGCCGCCACTGCCGTATCCTCAACCTCGATGTTGCGCGCAAGCGTGCCGGTGTAGGCCATGACGCTTTCCACCGGGCCGGCCAGCCAGTCGAGCAGGTCAACATAGTGGCTGGCCTGGTTCATGAGCGCACCTCCGTCGAACTCCCAGGTGCCGCGCCATTCGGCGCTGTCGTAGTACGACTGCGGCCGCGTCCAGAAGACATTGACGTTGACCATGTAGACGCGGCCGAAGCGGCCACCGTCGACCGCCGCCTTGAGCAGCTGCATGGTCGGGTTGAGGCGATTTTGCTTGACCACGAACAGCTTGACGCCGGCGTCGCGGCAGGCGCGCACCATGGCCATGCCGTCGTCCCACTTGGTGGCCATGGGCTTTTCGCTCAGCACGTGGCGACCTGCCGCGGCCACCTGCATGGCCTGCAGCGGGTGCAGGCCGCTGGGCGTGGCCAGGGTCACGATGTCGGCGTCGCAGCCACCGAGCAATGCATCCAGCGACGTAAAGCCGGCAGCGCCCGTCTTGGCCACCGCCGCGGCCAGGGCCTGCGGCTGTTTGTCGCATACCGCCACCAGCTGCGCGCGCGCGCTATGCTGCTGCAGGGCCTGGATGTGATGGGCCGAGATGCGCCCGCAGCCCACGATGGCAAAGCGGATCGGCCGGTCCAGGATGGGCACTGTGGATTTCATGCAGCGTTCAATTCTACCGGGGGGGCCTAAAATTCAGGCTCAAACGACGAGCCGAAGATGAGCGAACCCACCCCCACGGACAACACCCTGATCACCGAGCGGCGCGAAAAACTGCAGGCGCTGCGCGCCCAAGGCACGGCGTTCCCCAACGACTTCAAACCCCGGCACCATGCCGCCGACCTGCACCAGAAGTTCGGCCAGATGGACAACGCCGAGCTCGAGCCGCAGGCCGTGGCGGTCAGCGTGGCCGGCCGCCTGATGCTCAAGCGCGTGATG
>JANNRI010000019.1:0-9099 GCA_031401195.1 Burkholderiales bacterium | reverse complement strand
GATCCCGTCAGACGCGAGTCCACCGTACAAGGGGCTCGGCGCCAGGCGCGAGTTCACGAGGGCGGACGGCTGGAAGAAGACGCTTCTCCTGGGCGGCTAAGGGATCGGATCGAGGGGCATTCTCGCGCGCTGGCGCGCACGCGGGAAGTCCTTTTCTTAGCCGCTGGCTGTTCTCGGCCGTTGGCGTGCACAGGTGGTGTTCGGGTCAAGGCCGCGGCTTTGGCCGCGCCGCGAAGGCGGCCTGGCCTTGACGCGATCGGACCTCAATACGCTGCTGCTATGCGGTGCGAGCCGAGTCTGGCGGCTTGCACCGCATGGCAAGCCTTGGCGGCGTTGGGTCAGGCGGGCGGGTCGTCGCGACTGACCTGCAACCGGCCAAGTCGGATCAGACGCGAGTTGATGGAGCCTATCGTGCGCTCGTGGGTTCGCGCAAGCTCGGCCACGGGTGCGCCGCTGTCGAAGGCAGCAAGCAGACGTTGGTCTTCGTCTTCGGTCCAGGCCTTGCCTGCATTGCCTGGCGCGGCGGCTGCGGGGCGCGCGGGCTTGGCGGTAGCCATCAACTCCAGCGCCTTGGCCGCGATGAACAGCGCGCGGATGACGTGCGGGCTGCTCAGCGGGTTGTCGTCAGGCAGCACCTCGCCGGTGGCCGGATCGATGCCACCGGCCAGGACTTCGATGATCTGTTTGGCTTCTGCGGGCGTCATCGGTGTTGTCTCCGTGTGCAAGAGCGCGAGCGGCATCAAGTATCCGGCAGCGCATGCGGCCACAGCACCGGCCGCGGCCGGTGCTGGCGGCGAAGCCGCCAGCACTGAACCATTTCAGCCCGGCGGCGGGTCGTCTTGCCTGTGCCACCACGGGTAGCCCACCCGTTCGTAATATTCCATGGCCATGCGCCGCTCATCACTGCCGTTGCTGCTGTAGCCATCGACGCGCGGGTTGCTGGCCCAGTTCATGATGCCTGCCAGGTCTGCGATGAAGCCGCGCAGCACGGTGCGCGGCTCAATGCCATCGGTGGCGCACAGCGCGACGAATTCCGGCGGCAGCGTGAGCGTGATGCGGCTGTTCTTGCGTGGCATGGTGATCCCCTTGCGTGTGTGGTGCCAGGCATTCGGCGAACGCCACTGGCCTGGTCCACGGAGTGCCGCGCACAGCCGGGTCAAGGCCGCGCGTACTCGCGCGCCCGCAGGGCTTGGCCTTGACGCGGCGAGCACGGCGCTACGCTGGCCAGGGCAGTGGAGAGAGCCAGGGAGCCCCCTCGGGGGGCGGATGGTGGGCGGGCGGGGGCCAACTCCATGACTGCGCCGCTTGCGGCGCCTGACTCCGTGACTTGCGCAGCCGGTACCCCGGGTGCGCACGAGCATCGGTGTTGGCGGGGCATGGGCTCGGTACCCCGAGCCGATGCCCCGCGCAGGCGCGGAGTGGGCGCAAGACATAACGGGGGTTGCACACGGTGTGGACACCGAGCGCGCCCTGCGCGCGAATGGCCGCACCGTGTGCAACAGCCCGTTATGTGAAGTGGCGAAGCCACTTCCCCCGCAGCGCCTGCCAAGGACGGGCGGGCTCAATGCCCGCCTGGCCTTGTCTCGTAGTCCTCGCGCGCAAGCGCGCTGACCTTGATCGGCGGCAGCACGCCGCAGAGCGCCCACCGGCGCGGGCCTTGCCCTGCAAGAGCCGTGACGGCGTGATGTCGGTGGCATGCACGGCGCCCAAGCTCAGCGGCGCTGTCAGGCGTCCGCTGCAGCGCTCTTGGCGCCGTCGGCGGGGTCGATATCCACCGCGCCCGTTTGAACGCGCCCAGGGCCCGGCACGAACGTTGGCAGCCTGGCCGGATGCGTCTTCTCATGCACGGCCTTGAGCTGCTGGATCGACACCCGCGTGTAGACCTCCGTCGTGCTCAGGTCCGCATGCCCGAGCAGCGCCTGGATGTAGCGGATGTCAGCCCCGTTCTCCAGCATGTGCGTGGCGCACGCATGCCGCAGCAGGTGGCACGCGGCGTTCGGGTGCGTGTCGGCGAAGCGCTCGAGGTTGGCGCGGCCGATGGCGCTCCTCACGATCACGCTCAACTGCTTGGCCTGCATGCCCTGGCCATGCTTGGCCAGGAACAGCGCGCCGTCATCGTCCACGTCCACGAGGCCAGGCCGCACCTGGAAGAGGTAGCGCTCGACCCAGCGACAGGCACGCTCACCAATCGGCACGACGCGATCCTTGGCACCTTTGCCCAGGCGCACGAAGACCGTGCCACGGTTCAGGTCCAGATCGTCGGCGCGCAGGTTTGTGAGCTCTGCGCGGCGCATGCCCGTGCTGTACAGCGTCTCCAGCATCGCCCGGTCGCGCAGGCCCAGCGGCTCGCTGGTGTCGCACGCATTGAGCACCTGCTCGACCTCGGCCACGCTCAGGATGTGGCGCGGCAAGCGTTGCTGCTGCTTGGGCAACTCCAGCTCGCTGGCAGGGTTGTAGAGCAGGTGATGCTGGCGCGCCAGCCACTGGAAGAACGCGCGCACCGAGATCAATCGCTTGGCCTGCGTCTGATGCGACAGCGGCGCGCCGTCCGTCTTCCTGCGGTACTGGAAGATGTGCTGCCGGTAGCGCTCCAGCATGCCGCGCGTCACCTCGTCGGGCCGCCTGATGCTGCGCTCCTCGCACCAGTCGATGAAGTAGCCCAGCTCGATGCGCCGCGCCTTGACCGTCATCGCCGAGTACTGCCGCGCGGCTGTCCACGCCAGGAAGTCCACCAGATAGGCGCGGAAGCCGCCGGGCGTCTCGGGGTCGCCGGCCAGGCGCAGCGCGCCGGGCTTCTTGCCGGGGCGGCCGGTCACTGGTGAACCTCAGCGGCTAAGGATGGGACTACGTACGACGGGTGTTTGCCATTCGGGCGTAGGACGTGCCTTTGCACGTCTTCGTCGGCTTCTTCGGCGGGAACCCTGGCCAGTGCTGGCTTATCGGCCGATGGCAGCGTCTGCACCACCCCCGACCTCAGGCCGACCGCACCCCGACCAGGGGCCGACCGCTCGGGTTTTGACCCCGACCGCTGCACGTCGTAGTCATCAAGGCCGGCGATATCAATCAGCCCGGACAGGTGCACGGCCGTGCTCGCGTCGCCATCGAACAGCAGCTCATAGGCGAAGCCCTGGCCACGCTCGGCGCGGTGCGTCAGCAGGTATTCGAGTTCGACCAGGCGCGCCAGGTGCACTTTGAGTTGGGTATCGCCCCAGCCGGTGGCCTCGCGCACGTCCTTGCGCGTGAAGCGCACCTCCGCCTGCGGGACGGCCTGCGCCTTGGCCTGGCCGCGTACGTGCTCGACCACGCTGGCCAGCAGCCGCCGCGTCTGCGGCGGCAACTCGTCCAGGCTTCGGCCCAGCACCTCGTGCGCGATGGCGTTGGCCTGGCTGATGTCCTCGGCCGTGACCTCGATGTATTCCACCGCCTGGCCACCGTCGAGCATGCTGCGCACAGGCCGCTGGTGTTGGTGCAGCAGCGCGATGGTGTCGATCAGAGTCAGGTACTTCTCGTGATCGCGCCGCGTGCGCGTCTTGTCGCTCAGGAACGTGAGTCGGTCGGCATACGGGTTCACCACCGCCAGCGCTCGCAGCAGGCGCTGGGCGTTCTGGTGCAGCTTGACCAGGTGCGCCTTGCCCTGCTTGGCTTTGAGGCCAGCCAGCGTGCGCCTGGCGCGCTGCAGCCGGTGGATGGCCTCGGTTTGCGCGCGCCCCTCGTCCACGCTGAGCACCATGCAGCGGTTGAGCAACTCCTCGTCAATCTCGATGGCGGTCGTCGTCAGGAAGATCATCACCGGACCCTCGACGCGGTATTGCTGCGTCACCAGGTTGCCGGTGGTGGCGTCCTTGCCGGTGCTGGCGATGGTGAGTTCACCCTCGGACTGCAGCAGCTTCAAGGCGTAGCTGGCCCGGCTGGCACCTTCTTCCTCGGCGATGGCCAGGATCTTGTGCTTGAGGTTCGTCTCGCCCATGTAGAACAGGCTCTGCCCGGTCATGGCGCTGTACTTGATGCGCTCCTCCTCGGGCATGAAGGCCAGCACCGCGTCCATGAGGCTGCTTTTGCCGGCCGCGCTCGATGACTGCACGACGATGGCCAGCGGACCACCCAGCTTGCGGCTGGTGGCGGCCAGGTAGCCGACGAGCTTGTTGGTGGCCTCGCCGACCAGGCCGCAGGCGTCGAAGTCGGCCACGATGCGCGCCAAGAGGTCTGGGGTCTTGAGCAACGCCAGGGCTTCGGCTTCGTCGGCCGCGGTCATCTTCGGCTGCTCGGGCTCGCGCGTGAGCGCGCCACGGATACGCTCGGCCTGCAGGGCTTCCAGCTTCAAGAGGATGCGGCCCAGGTCCAGCTTGATCACGTCCTCGCGGCAGGCCAGCTCTTTAGCCGCCTGGGTGATGTAGTGGGCCCGCGCTCTGGCGGCGTACAGGTCGAAGCTGTCCACGTGGTAGGCCTCGCCCTTGGACGCCAACACGTTGACCTTGAGCACCTCGGCGCTAAGGTTCTTGGTCAGGCCGCGCACGCGGTAGCGCCGATCTCCGAAGCTCATGGTGACTTCGTCATCGGTCACCTGGGCATCAACGTCGGCGGCCGGCGGAGGGGCGGCGGTTTCAGCAGCTAAGGAAGAAGGCTCGGGCGCCGGCTCGGCCGGCGCGGTGGCAGCCACGTCCTCGACGTGCTGGCCTGGCGTCTCGGTCGGCGCCGCACCTTTGCCCAACCACACCGCCTTGCGGATCAGCAGGCCAAGAGACTTGTCGGCCGGCGTCACCTTGCACGCGTACTCGTTGGCGTCCATGCCCTTGGGGAACTGCACCCGGTAGCACTCGATGCCATCAGCCATCAAGCGCTCGGCTGCCTTCTCCGCGCCGCGCTCGCCGGCGTCGTCACGGTCGAAGGCGATCAGCACGCGCCGCACGCCCAGGCGCTTGAACATGGCCAGGTGGTCGTCGGTCAGACCCTCCACGCCATACGCGGCCGTGACGTTGCGGTACCCCGCGCACCAGAACGTCATCGCGTCGATCAGGGCCTCAGTGAGGATGACTTCGCTCTGCCCAGCAAGGCCGCGCTCGTTCCAGACGCCCCGATGCGGCCCCGGCAGGTACAGGTGCCACGGCGGGCTCACGTTCGGCGTGATCTTGCGGCCGTAGACCTCCGTCACGTGGCCAGCCTGGTCGAACACCGGCACCACCAGGCAGCCATTGAAGTGCTCGTGGCCGCTGTCGCGCAGGATGCCGGCTTTCTGCAGCCGCCCGCGCACCTCGGCACCGGCTTTGATCGCGGTGCCCGGCAGCCGCAAGCCCAAGGTGCGGTTGGCGAAGCCCAGGCGGTGCTGCTCGATCAGCTCGCGGCTGGCGATGCCGCGCCGCTCCAGGTAGACCATCGCCTCGGGCGACGCGAGCAAGGTCTCGTGGTAGTAGCCGATGACCTGGTCAAGCAACTCCTGCTCGCCTGCGTCAAGCGCCACGGGTGCAGGCAGCTTGGCCCGCGTGCGCGGCGTGGGCGTGCCCAGCTCGGCCAGGCCGGCATCGGCTTTGAGCAGCTCCACCGCGTGCCGGAAGCTCATACCCTGGCGCTTCATCACCCAGTCAATCGGCCCGCCACCGATGCCGCAGCCGAAGCAGTGCCACAGGTTCTTGCCCGGCGTCACGACAAGGCTGGCCGTCGCGTCCTCGTGGAACGGGCAGCGGCCCAGCATGTCCTTGCCGCCCTTCTTCAGCTCCACGCCCGAGGCCTCGACCAGGCGCGCCACCGGCACCGCCTCCTTTAGCCGCTCGATCTCTGCTTCGGGGATGCGTGCCATGGCGCTCAGCTCCTGGTTTTGTCCGACTGCGACGCAGGGGCTTTGCGGCGAACAGGCGGCTAAAGAAATAACTTCGTTTCAGTGTACTTCGTATCGAAGTACACTGAACATCGTTCCGTCAGACCGGGGGTTACCTTCATGGCTGTTCAATTGCTCGAACCAGCAGCCACCATGACCATCAGCAGCGAAGAGCGCACGTTTTTTGTGGGCCTGGGCGAGCGCATCGCTTCGCTGCGCCGGGCCAACAACATCACCCAGGTGCAGCTGGCCGAAGCCCTGGGCGTGTCGCAGCAGACGCTGCAGTCCTACGAGGTGGGGCGCAGGCGGCTGCCGGTGTCGGCGCTGCCCACTGTGGCCGCGACGCTGGCGGTGTCGCTCGATGAACTGTTCGGCACCCAGGCCAAGGCCGCGCGCAGCGCTGGCGGCAAGCGCGGGCCGGCGCCTCAGTGGCAGCAGCAGATCGAGGCGGTGGCGCAACTGCCCAAGTCGCAGCAGCAGTTCGTGGCCCGCATGATCAAGACGGTGCTGGCCGAGGCCAGCGCTCGATGACGGCGCTGCAGCCGGTCATTCAGAGCCGCATCCTGGCGCTGCGCGAGCAGCGCGTGATGCTCGATGCCGACCTGGCTCAGCTCTACGGCGTCGAGACCCGGGTGCTGGTGCAGGCGGTCAAGCGCAACCTGGCGAGGTTTCCCGAGGACTTCATGTTCCAGCTCTCGGCCGAGGAGTTCGCCAACTTGAGATCACAGTCTGTGATCTCAAGTGCCGGCCACGGCGGCCGGCGCACCGCGCCCTATGCCTTCACCGAGCAAGGTGTGGCCATGCTCTCGACGGTGCTGGGCAGTCCTCGCGCCATCGCGGTGAACATCGAGATCATGCGCACCTTCGTGCGCGTGCGGGCCCTGGCGGCCACGCACGGCGACCTGGCCAAGCGGCTGGCCGAGTTGGAAGAGAAGACCGAAGCCCTGGCCATGAACCACGACACCTTCAGCCGCAACACGCGCAACCAGCTCAAGCAGGTCTTCGACGCCCTGCGCGAACTCATGACGCCGCCCGATCCGCCCAAGCGGCCTATCGGGTTCATCAACCCCGAGGACAAGGCCAGCAAGAAGACTTCAGCGCGGAGCAAAGGGTAGCGTCACCTCACCTTTCTCCCGCAGCTTGAACAGCCATCGACGCAAACGACGCAAGGACTTGTGCACCGAAGACAGCCGTGATTTCAACGACTTCAAGCTCACCGCGAACGACTCTATCAACAACATTGAGAGCAACTGCCGCCAGTTCCGATCCACACTCCTTTTCGCTGACACCAGTCATCAAAGCGAACACGGCTTCTCGAAGGCTTTCGGACTCGCCCACTCGTGCCCAATGCGTCAGCTCTTCGATGATGTTCTGCTGGCGCACTTCATTGACGAGCAGCCTTTCGACCCCATGCAGTTGGACGGTGAACTTGGCTCCAGCGGTGTCGATGAGCGACAGCTCAACTTCACGACCCGATTGGTCAATTTGGATGCCGAGAATCCGGCTTTCTACAAAGTCCATGGATTGAATCCGCTTCATGAATACTTAGGGGCGGCGCGGCCACGGTGACACTGGGCGACCGGGCTCTTCCCTGACGCCGCCAGGCCACTCATGTGCGTGATCTGTTTCGTTACCTTGGTGCGGTTTGTCGATGTCGCATTGCGGCGCACCGGTAGGGCCGTATTGACGGCCACGCCGCGGTCCTTGAATCCAACCATTCGGCGGCCCGACATCAGGCGGATTCTTAGGCCGGTTGAAGATCAGGTTACCGCCTTGCTGACTCGCCCACCAAGTCGCGCCAATGATGGCGATTTCTGCGACATACGGCAGTGCTGGGATCAAGCACATGGGGCACAGCCCCGTCGGATCGGTCTTACTGATCGGATTCCCACCCACGTATGCGTACGTATTGATCCCCCCCGCCAGCCCGATGGGATCGGACTGGGTGTACCTGCCCGTGCTTGAATCAAAATACCGATTCCAGTTGTACCAAAGTGCTGACTCTGCATCGAAGTACTGGCCGGGGAACCCGACATTCAGCCCGCCCACCGAATCGGCCATCACCGTTCTGCCAAACGCAGCATTGTTGGCCCGCCAGACCACCGCGCCGACTGAATTGCTCAATTGTTCTGGCCGCCCCAAGTGGTCATTATGGCTAGCGTAGAAAGTGCCGGCGCGGACCATACCCAACAATTCGCCCGCCAACCAGACATAGGCGGTCGGGGTAGCGCCGCTTTCATACAGCAATTCACCACTCGGCGCGTAAACGAAGGCCTTGGTGCTCCCCTGGGCTGTCTTCGATACCCGTTGATTGATGGCATTGCTTTGGTAGCTGCCAACCTGGCTGCCGTTGACGGTGACGGCCGTCAATCGATCAAAGGTGTCATAGCCGTAGGTCAGTGGCAAACCGTTGAGAACTTCGGCATTGAGGTTACCCGCACTATCATAGCCAAGGCTTCGGGTGGGCGCGCCTGAAACGCTGAACAGCCGGTTGCTGCTGCTGTGGAGCCCGTAGGTATAGGCCATACCCTGCCTGACCTGGCTGGTGCGGTTGATCAGGTCAGTAAAGCCAAAGCCTTGATTGTCACCGGCCTTGGTAACACCGGTGAGCCGTTTTGCTGCATCGTAGGCAAAACCAGTATTCAGCAGCGGATAGATGTTGTCGGTAATCGACGAGAGCGTGTCAGTCGTGTTCCAACCATATGTCAGGCTATGCACCGACGAGCCGGCCAACGCAGTCAGGCGGTAGTCGGTATCGTGCGTATATGTGCGTGACAATCCGTTGCCGAACCGCCAGGCAAAGATCCGATCAGTCGCTGGCTGGTACAGAACTGAGTTTACGAGCGATGCCCAGGCACCGCCCAAGTTGCTGCCTACACCAGCCAGGCGCCCATAGTTGTCGTAGCTGTAGGAAATCGCCAGACCGTTAGGATAGTTCATTCCTGTCAATTGGCCAGCGGAATTGAAGCTCCAGCTGGTGGAATAGCTTGTGCCAAATACTATGTTGACTTGCTGTGCCAACTGGCCGTCCGCAGCGTAGGTGTAAGCGGCCTGACCAGTCGCGTCGGCCATGGCTGTCAGGCGACCTTTGCCATACGCGCCCTGGTCATAGCTGAAAGTCTGACTCGCCCCGCCAGAGGTTCGCGATGTAACTCGACCCAGCAAATCCCAGCCAGAAACAATGACCGTACCATTGGCACGCTGCTCTGAGTACAGGCGGCCTGCGCTGTCATAGGTATAGGTAGTGGTACCGGTGTCGCGGCTGAACCGCTGCATCACTTGACCTAGGC
>JANNRI010000018.1:0-1568 GCA_031401195.1 Burkholderiales bacterium | reverse complement strand
GGGCCCCTCGTCGTTTCGTGTGGAAACCAACAATCACAATGGTTGTTGGTAGTCGGACCCGGTGGGCATGTGGGCAAGTCGCGCGAGCGGCTTGTCCACATGTCCATGGGGCGGCGTTGAATTGACGGGATCGAGGGCTGCATGAGCGTTGGCATTGAGTCGTTGTTCACCAGCGCGCTGGGTCTGGTTGCGCCGTGGGAGGTGGACAAGGTTGATCTCAACACCGCGCGTCGGCGCATCGACTTCGAGGTGCGCTGCCAGGCCAAGGCGCTGGCCTGCCCGTACTGCGGCGCGGCCGAGCAACGCATCCACGACCGTTTGCGCCGCTCGTGGCGGCACCTGGACTTCTTCCAGTTCGAAGCCTGGCTGCATGCCGATGTGCCGCGGGTGGCCTGCGCCGTCTGCGGCAAGACCAGCCAGGCGGGCGTGCCCTGGGCGCGCGAAGGCTCGGGCTTCACCGCGCTGTTCGAGGCCTTGGCGCTGGCGCTGTGCCGGGAGCTTCCGGTGCGCCAAGCCGCGGCACTGCTGCGCTGTGCCGACAAGCAGTTGTGGCGGCGCATCGAGCACTATGTCGATCAGGCCCGCGTGCTCGAGGACATGAGCACGGTGCAGATCGTGGGCATCGACGACACCAGCCTGCATCGCGGGCAGAGCTACATCACGGTGGTGCATGACCTCGACGCCAAGCGGCTGTTGTTCGCCACCGAGGGGCGCGATCACCAGACGGTGGTTGACTTCGCGGCCGACCTGAAGGCCCACGGCGGCGACCCCGAGCAAGTGCGCCATGTCTGCCAGGACATGAGCGCAGCCTACGCCAAGGGCGTGGGCATGGCGTTGCCCAATGCCGCCATCAGCTACGACCGCTTCCATGTCGTAGCCCTGGCCATCGATGCGATGGACAAGGTGCGCCAGGCCGAGATGCGCGACGAGCCGCAGGCGGTAGCCCAAGCCCTTGGAACGACCGATCGCAAGACCATCAAGGGCCTGATGTGGGGCATGCGCAAGAACCCCAGTGGGTGGTCGCTCAAGCAGACGAATGCGATGCATTGGCTGCAGCATTCGAGCCTGAAGAGTGCGCGGGCATGGCGGCTGAAGATGGCGCTGCGCGAGGTCTATGCGCGCGCCGCAGCCAGCAACGATGCGCAACTCGCGCGCACCGACTTGAACGCCTGGCTGAGCTGGGCCAGGCGCTGCCGGCTCGAGCCGTTCAAGAAGCTGGCCAAGACGATCTCCGAGCGCGCCCAGGCAGTCGTGCTGGGAATGATCGACAACCGATCCAACGCCTTCGTCGAGGCCATGAACGGTTTGCTGCAGCAGGCCAAGCGCGCCGCACGCGGCTTCAGAACGGCGTCCAACTTCATCGCCATCGCCTACCTGCGAATGTCCAAACTCAAGCATCTGCCGGCTCATCCGTTCGCTGCGGCCATGGTGAAATGAGATTGTTGCGTTCCACACGAAACGGCATGGAGCCCATTTGCACCGCGCGAAGCACGAGTCACAGCCACATCACAAATGGATCGACGCAACAATTGCAGCGGAACTAGCGGTCAAGGAGGTGCTATGTCGAG
>JANNRI010000017.1:0-2039 GCA_031401195.1 Burkholderiales bacterium | reverse complement strand
AGCGGCAGCAGCAGCTGGATGGCCGAGGCGTCGCGCAGCGGCTTGACCGCGACCATGCCCTGCAGAAGCTCGTCGCCGCCAAACACCAGGGCGTGGCGGGCGCCGCTGGCGTCGGCCTTCCTGAACTGCGACTTCATGCTGCCCAGGCCGGCCGCGCCGCCGGCATGCATGACCACCGCGACGCCGGCCGCGCGCAAGGTCTCGATGGTGGCAATGGCCACGCTCAAGGCCGCCGCATCGGGCAGCACCGCATAGGCATCGGGCAGCTGGGGCGGCGGCGTGATGCCGCTTTGCTGCAGCAGATCAAGCACCCGCTCCAGGCCCATGCCCCAGCCGACGCCGGGCGCCGGCTTGCCGCCGATCATCTCAACCAGGCCGTCGTAACGGCCACCGCCGCAGATCGTGCCCTGGGCGCCCAGCTTGGGGCTGATCCATTCGAAGACGGTGTGGGTGTAGTAGTCCATGCCGCGCACCAGGCGCGGGTTGATGACAAAGGGCTGGCCCACCGCATCCAGCGCGGACTTGACGGCGTCCAGGTGCTTGAGCGAGGCCTCGCCAAGAAAGGCCAAGAGCTGCGGCGCGGCGTTCACCAGGTCCTGCATCGCCGGGTTCTTGGTGTCGAGGATGCGCAGCGGGTTGCTGTGCAGACGGCGCTGGGCCTCGGTATCCAGCAGCTCGCGGTGCGCTTCGAGGTGGCTGATCAGCGCCGCACGGTGGGCGCGGCGCTCCTCGGGCAGGCCCAGGCTGTTGATCTCCAGCCGCACATCGGCCAGCCCCAAGTCGCGCCACAGCGCGCGCGCCATCAGGATCACCTCGGCATCGGTCTCGGGCCCGCCAAAGCCCAGCGCCTCGACCCCCACCTGGTGGAACTGGCGGTAGCGGCCGCGCTGCGGCCGCTCATGCCGGAACATCGGGCCGATGTAGAACAGGCGCTTGCCGCCGTCATAAAGCATCGAATGCTCGATCGCCGCGCGCACCACGCCGGCGGTGTTCTCGGGGCGCAGCGTCAGCTGGTCGCCGTTCATCGAGTCCTCGAAGGAGTACATCTCCCGCTCGACAATGTCGGTCACCTCGCCCAGGCCGCGCACGAACAGCGCCGTGGGTTCGACGATCGGGGTGCGGATGTTCTGGTAGCCGTAGCGGCGCATCAGGCTGCGCACCCGGTCTTCCAGCCATTCCCAGCGCGCGGAATCCGGCGGCAGGATGTCGTTCATGCCTTTGACGGCTTGCAAGGTGTCGGCCATGGGTCCAGACCAAGTGGTGGGTTGCGAGCTTCCAAGTGGCCGCCGCCGAACCGGCTCCGCCGGGCCACTGGCGGCGCCCCCTGAGGGCAGTGCCGAAGGCACTACAGGGCGGTGCCGTAGCGCCGCTCGATGTAGCTCTCGACGATGCGGTGAAACTCTTGCGCAATGCCGTCGCCGCGCAGCGTCATGGCCTTCTGGCCGTCGATGAAGACCGGCGCGGCCGGTGCCTCACCGGTGCCGGGCAGGCTGATGCCGATATCGGCATGCTTGCTTTCACCAGGGCCATTGACGATGCAGCCCATCACCGCGAGCTTGAGGTTCTCGACGCCGGGGTACTTGGCCTTCCAGACCGGCATCTGCGCGCGCAAGTAGTCGTCGATCTGCTTGGCCAGTTCCTGGAACGTGGTGCTGGTGGTGCGGCCGCAGCCCGGGCAGGCGGTGACGCTGGGGTTGAAGTGGCGCAGGCCCAGCGACTGCAGGATCTCCAGCGCAATGGCCACTTCCTGCGTGCGCGCTTCACCAGGCTGCGGCGTGAGGCTGACGCGAATCGTGTCGCCGATGCCTTCTTGCAGCAGCACGCCCAGCGCCGTGGCCGAGGCCACCGTACCCTTGGTGCCCATGCCGGCTTCGGTCAGGCCCAGATGCAGCGCGTAGTCGCAGCGCCGCGCCAGCGCGCGGTAGACCGAAACGAGGTCTTGCACGCCGCTGACCTTGCAGCTGATGATGATCTGGTTGGCGTCCATGCCGAGCTCGCGCGCGTAGTCTGCCGAGCTGATGGCCGACTGCACCAACGCC
>JANNRI010000016.1:0-28399 GCA_031401195.1 Burkholderiales bacterium | reverse complement strand
CGTGCGGTGAGCTTGCATGACGACGTCTACGATCTCGAGCCTGCTCACAGCGCGCAACAGCCGCGAGTGCGGCGCATCAAGAAGCCGCACCTGCTGCATCCGGTATTCGCCGAATTCATGCGCTCACCGCGGCTGCTGGCGGTGCTGAGCGCGTTGCTCGGTCGCAGTGGCGTGCGGCTGCACGGCTCCAAACTCAACCTGAAGGCGCCGGAGATCGGCTCGCCAGTGGAATGGCACCAGGACTGGGCCTTCTACCCTCACACCAACGACGACCTGCTAGCCGTCGGAGTACTGCTCGACGATGCCACCGAACAGAACGGCCCGCTGATGGTGCTTCCAGGCAGCCACCTTGGCCCGACCTTCGACCATCACGGGTCCGATGGCCGCTTCTGCGGGGCCATGGAGCCGGTGCGCGACGGGCTCGACTTCGCACTGGCCCAGGCATTGATCGCACCCGCGGGCGCCTGTTCCTTTCACCATGTCCGCGCGGTGCATGGTTCGGCGCAGAACCGATCGGCGTTTTCGCGCAACCTGCTCCTCTACGAGTTCGCTGCTGCCGACGCCTTTCCACTGCTCGGCATTCCCGACTGGGGCGACTTCAATGCCAGACTGCTGGTCGGCGAGCCCACGGTGGTGCCGCGCACGGTCGATTGCCCGATCCGCATGCCGCTGCCCCCTGCGGCGAACCAGGGCTCGATCTACGAGAACCAGACGGCGCTGCAGCGCCGCTTTTTCGAAGCCATGCCAGTGCCACGGTTATCCACCTGAGAACACACCCCAAGGAGACGAGATGCTCACATTCACCACGCGGACGCGGTCGGCCCTGCTGACCGCCTTGCTGGGCCACTGGCTGGCATTGGCCGGCGTTGCACAGGCCCAGACCACGCTGACCTTCGGCGGCTCCGACGCCATCGGCTCGATCCTGGACCGGCAAAACGTGCGCTTCACCGCCTGTGTCAACGACAAGGCCGCCGGCAAGCTGAAGGTCAACTTCATCCAGGGCGAACAGCTCGGCAGCGACGTGCAGGTGATCGAGCAGATGATGCAGGGCTCGGTGCAGATCTATGGCGACGTGCTCGACTGGTTTTCCAACTGGGTCAAGGACTACGCCATCCTGGCCTGGGGCTTCACCTTCCGCGACGCCGAGCACATGCAGAAGTTTCTCGACAGCCCGACCTATGCCGCGATGGCCGAAAAGCTGCGCAAGGACCAGGGCCTGCGCATCCTGGCGGCGGCGCCGACACAGCCCCGCATCCTGTTCTCGAAGAAGCCGGTCGGTTCGCTGAACGACCTCAATGGCGTGAAGATGCGCGTGCCCGAGATCAAGACCTACCTGACGCTGTGGGAAACGTTGGGCACGCGTCCGTCGCGCCTGGCCTGGGGCGAGATCTACCTGGGTCTGAAAACCGGTGTCGTGGAGGCCGCCGAAGGGCCGATCTCCTCAGCCTACGCCGCCAAGTTCCACGAAGCGGCGCCGCACGTCACCCGAACCGACCATCTGATGTCGTCGGCGCACATCACGATGAACGACAAGGCCTACACCGCGCTGCCGCCCGACATGCAGAAACTTGTCACCGACTGCGCGGTCGAGGCGGTGCAGAACACGCGCAAGACCGCGCTGGCAGAGACCGAGGACGTGGTGCGGAAGATGGCTGCCGAAGGCGCGAAGGTCACGCCCATCGACAAGGCACCGATCCAGCAGCGCGCCAAGGAAGGCGTGGCCAAGATGGAGCGGGACGGCGCATGGACCAACGGCCTGTGGGACCAGATCCAGAAGCTGTAGCTGCATGTTGGGCCGCTACCAGCGCCTGCTCGAGCGCATAGGCACCGTCGAGCGCGGCTTCGGCATCGCGCTGATCCTGTTCATGGTCAGCGCCATCACGGTGCAGGTATTCACGCGCTATGCCCTCGGCCGGCCGATCGCCTGGGTCGAGGAATCGGCCACCTACGCCTTCATCTGGATGTCCTTCGTGGGTGCCAGTGTCGGCCTCAAGCAGGGCCGCCACATCTTCATCGCCACATTCGGGACGCGTCTGCCGCCGCGCTGGGCCGCCGGCCTGCGCGCGGTGGTCTGGGTATTGGTGCTGCTGACGCTGGCGGTGTTGGTGGTGCAGGGCTGGAAGGTGATGGGCGTCGAGGGGCGCTCGTCGACGATCTCGCTGCCGATCGAGCTGCCGCGCAGCTGGTTCTATTCGCTGCCGCTGACGCTTTCGGCGGCATCGATGACTCTGACCGCGCTGTACTTGTTGCTGCAGGAGCTGCCGGTGATTGCCGGCCGAGCACCCGTGGCCGGCCTGGGCCGCACGACCCAGGGAACCGAGGCTGTGCCGCTATGAGTCTCATGGTCCTGTTCGGCCTGTTCGCGCTGCTGGTCATCATCGAAGTACCGGTGGCGTTTGCGATGGGTCTGGCCTCGATCGCGACCATCGTCTTCACGCAGCCGATCCCGCTGTCGATCGTGGTGCAGCGCATGGGCACGGGGCTGGACAGCTTTGTGCTGATCGCCATTCCGCTGTTCGTGCTCGCCGGCCACCTGCTCAACCGCGCCGGCATCGCCGACCGCATCTTCGAGTTCGCGGCCGCGCTGGTGGGGCATATCCGCGGCGGGCTGGCGCATGTCAACGTGGTCGCGAGCATGATCTTCGCCGGCATGAGCGGGGTCGCGCAGGCCGACGCCGCGGGCCTGGGCGTGGTCGAGGTCAACGCCATGCGCAAGGAAGGCTTCGATCCGGCCTTCGCAGCGGCGGTCAGCGCGGCCTCGGCGATCATCGGCCCGATCATTCCGCCCTCGGTGATCATGGTCGTCTACGCGGTGCTGGTGCAGGTGTCGGTGGCCGACCTGTTCCTCGCCGGCTTCCTGCCGGGCATCCTGATGGGCGGGGCCCTGATGGCGATGATTTATTGGCTCGTCAGCACCGGGCGCGTGATCGCCCCACCCACGCAACCGATGTCCTATCCGCGCCTGGGCCGCACCTTCGTGCGTGCGCTGCCGGCGCTGGCAGCACCGATCCTGTTGACGGTGGGGCTGCTTGCGGGAGTGGCGACGCCCACCGAACTGGGCGCATTGACGGTGGTCTACGCCGCGGCGCTGGGCTTCCTGCAGCGCGAGCTGACGGTGAAGGACGTGATCGGCGCCACGCGCGAAACCCTGGTCACCTGCGGCGTGCTGGTCTTCATCATCGCCTGCGCCGTGCCCTTCGGCTGGCTCGTCGCCACCTCGCAGGCGCCGATGAAGCTCGCCGCACTGATGATGTCGATCTCGGAGAACAAGTACGTGGTCCTGGCGATCATCAACATCGCCTTGCTGGTCATAGGCTGCTTCATGGAGACCACCGCGATCCTGCTGATTGCGACGCCGACGCTGTATCCGACCATCGTCGCGCTGGGCATCGACCCGGTGCACTTCGGCATCATCCTGGTCGTCAACCTGCTGATCGGCACGCTGACGCCACCGTTCGGCGTGATCCTGTTCATCATGATGGACATCGCCAAGATCAGCCTGGCGCAGATATCGCGCGCCGTGTTGCCGTTCTACGTGCCGCTGTTCCTGACGCTGATGGTGATCACCTACTGGGCCGACTTCGTGCTGGCTGTGCCGCGCTTCTTCGGCAAGGCCAACTGATTTCGCATGCAGCGCCTGGTTGTCTACCAATCGCTGTGGGCCATGGAGCAGCGCCGGCCCGATGGCTTCGAGTGGACGCTGGAGCAGAAGCTGCAGATGATCCGCGACGCGGGCTTCGACGGCGCCGGTGTGCGCTTCTTCGATCGCGACTACGCGCGCCAGGTCACGCAGCGCCTGCGCGTATGGGGCCTCACCTGGCAGGCGCAGTGTTACCCGCAACGCGTCGGCGATCTGATCCCCATCCTCGAACATGTGGCCGAGTTCGGCGCCGACCACCTGAACCTGCAGGCCGACGTACGCCCGCACACCGTGGCCGAATGTGTGCCGCTGATCGAAGGCTGGCGCCGCCTGGCGCAAGACGCGGGTGTGGCGCTGCATTTCGAGACGCACCGTGACCGCATGACGACAGACCTGTACTTCACGCTGCGCTTGCTGGACCGATTCCCGGACCTGCGCCTGACGGGGGACCTGTCGCACTACGTCGTGGGGCGCGAGTTCGCCTGGCCGATCTCCGACGAGAACCACCGCCTGATGCACCGCATCATCGACAACTGCTGGGGTTTCCACGGCCGCGTGGCCAGCCGCGAGCAGATTCAGGTGCAGCTGAGCTTTGCGCACCAGCGCGACTGGCTCGAGCTGTTCATGGGCTGGTGGGAATACGGCTTTCGCAGTTGGCGCCGACGGGCGCCCAAGGACGCCGTGCTCAGCTTTCTGTGCGAGCTGGGGCCCAAGGAATATGCGATGACCGGTCGAGATGGCTATGAGCTTTCAGACCGCTGGGAAGAAGCGCAGTTGTTGATGCGCATGGTGCGAGCGCTGTGGCTCAAGATCGAACGGGAGGAGCCTGCCTGACCCGAGGCGTTGTGCTTGACGCAGGTCGAGTTCGGCCGGCAGCGGCAGCTAAAACGCCTGGCCCAACGTGAAGTACCCCTGCGTGCGCCCTCGCCCTGGCACCGGGTCGAGCGCGCGACCCACGCCCAGCCGCAGGTCCAGCCCCAGCAGATAGAGCAGTTTGACTTCGCCGCGCAGCTCAAAGCCCACGCCGCGGCGATAGTCCGCCGGGTTGTTGGTGCCCGCTGCCCAGGCCGCACCGATGTCGTAGAAGACGGTGGCGGCGAGGCGGTTGATGCCGAGCGCCGGCACCATGCCGTGGCGGTCGATATCGACAAGCGGCATGCGCAACTCCACGCTCGCCAGGCGCGCTTGTTGGCCGAGCAGCTCGACTTCGTCGCCCTTGTAGCCACGCAGCGCAATTTCGCGGTTGTTGAGCGCAAAGCCGATGCCGCGGCCGGCCTCAGTGGCGCCGCCGAGCTGGAAGGGGCGTGTGCTTTGCCGGGCGCGTGCTTCGGTCAGGCGCAGCGCCAGCACGCCGCGGCCGATGCCGAAGTAGCCGCGTGCGTCGGCACGCACGACGAGGCCGTCGTAGTCGGGCGCGGAGTCGGCGCTGGCGTTCTTGAAGGGCTTGTAGCTCTCGCCGCGCAGCGTGAGTTTCAGGCCGCGGTTGGCGCCGTCGGAGTACCAGTTGCCGCCGCGGCTGTCGTAGTCGGCGATCAGCGCCGCGATGCGCTCGTCTTGTCGGCGCGCGAACGCGCCGCCAGCCACGGTGACACGTTCGACGCGGTCGAGCGCAGCGCCTATGCCCACGGACACGCGGTGCGCGAGGCTGTCCAGGCCCGGGACGGGCAAGAGGCTCAGCCACTGCGCCTGCAGCTCGCGGTCGTAGAGGGTGGTCTTCTCGTCGTTGCCCGTGCCCGTCGAGGCGCGGACGACGAGCTTGCGGTCGAGGGCGATGCCGGTGTGGCCGCGGAAGATGTATTCGATGCCCCCCAGCCACTCCTGCTGCGAGGTTTCGTATTGCAGGTAGGCGATGTAGTTGTGCCAGCCGACGGCATCGGCGCCGCCCGTGCTGGCGCCATAGGCGGTGAGGCCCCGGTCGCCGCTGATGGCGGGCAGCCATGAGCGCGGATAGATCGTGCGCCAGGCGGCATAGGGCTTGGCCGAGCCGAGTTCGGTGGCCGCCGCTGCGGGCGCCGCGGGGTGGGTCGGTGCCGATGCAGATGCAGGTGCAGGCGCGGTCGCGGCACTCGGTGCGCCGGCCATCGCCGCGCGCTCTTGCAGCGGCGCCGTGGTTTCCATCCAGCGCAGCTCGTGGCCTTGCGGCGCAATCACCGCCATGGCCAGCGAACCATCAGGCGCGCTGCCGGCGTGTGCCACCACCGCCGTGTGGCTGTGGGTGAGGCGCTGCCAAAGCCCTGCGCGCGTCAGGCGCCAGAGGTTGGGCACACCGCCCTCCACCGCCAGCATCTCGAGGCCCGCCGGGCCGTGGCGCAGGTTGGTGATGGGCGCGTTGTGGGTGAGGCGCTGGACCGGCGCGGCCAGACCAGCGCCGGCGCCGGCGCCTACACCCACGTCGAACTCGACGATGCGCCAGTCGCCTTCCCGCCGCGTCACCGCGTGCAGCGTGCGGCCATCGGCGGCCAACGCGATATCGATGACCTCGGCGCCTTCGGGCGGCGCGTAGATCACCACCGGCTTGTCGCGCGACTCGGGGTTGAGGCGCACGATGCGCGTGCTGCCATCTTCCAACTGGATGGCGACCAGATCACCCGTGGGCCGGGTGGTGGTCACGACTCCGGCGCCTGCGGTGCGTACAGAACCCAGCTGCACGGCGCGGCGCAGGTGGGCGCAGTTCGTGAGCTGCTTCAGGCTCGAGCCTTGCAGGCGGTAGACGTCGTAGCCGAGGTAGTGGCTGCGGCAGATGTCGGGCTGCATCACGAGCACGCTGCCGTCGGCACCGGCTTCGAGCCGCGCGCCGCTGAGCACCGTGGTGATGCGTTCGCGGATGACGGCACCCGCCGCATCACGCTTGAAGCGTTCGATGCGCGGGGCGTTCAGGCCATCGTCGACCACGGCGAGCACGCTGCCGTCGGGCAGGGCGGCAAGCGTGGGCAATTCGAAGACGGGGCCGAGCACGCTGCGGCCGGTGACCTCGGGCGTGCGCTCCAGCTGCGCGGCGCGGGCGGCCACCTGCTCGTTCAAGTCGGCGAGGAACTCCTCCCACAGCACATCCATCATCTTGCCGGTGGCGCCCCAGGGCATGCTGTGCAGGCGCGGCGCAAAGCCGATATTGCCGCTGTACTGCTCGACCATCTCCTGCGCCTTCGTGGGCCCATAGCGGCGGTGCACGAACTCGAAGAAGTAGGCTCCATAGAGGTATTGCTTGGAGACCGGCAGCGCACGGCCATCGGCGTTCAGCTCACGCAGCGAGAGAAAGCCGCGCTTGCGCTCGGCGCGCAGCCAAGCCTCGAAATACGGTCCTTTCAGGCGCCCGCGCCCGGTGCTGGGGTCGCTCTCCTGCCAGACCGCCAGGCCCTCCAGCATCCAACCCGGGCTGAAGATGTTGGGCACGAACCAGAGCACACGCCCGAAGATGTTTTGCAGCACGCGCGGCGCGCCGCGCACCTTGTCCATGTGCACGGCGTGCGTCAGTTCATGCACGAGCAGCAGGTCGAGCCAGGCGCTGTTGTCGAGCAACTGGCCTTCGTCGGGTGGGGTGAGGAAGACGCCGATCTTGTTGAAGGGCAGCGGCGTGGAGTAGCCGTTGGCGATGTCGTATTCGGCGTAGACGACGACGTCGATGCGGCTCTTGGGTTCCCAGGCGAGCGCCTGCGTCACGCGCGGCCAGGCGCGCTCGGCGGCACGCACCACGGCTTCGGCCTGGCCGCGCTGAGCGCTGCGGTAGTGAATGCGGAAATGCGCACTCTCGGCGGTGGACCAGTCGGGGCCGGGGTCGGCGTTTTGCGCCAGCGCCGGCGGTGACGCGAGCCCGAGCGCGACCGAGACTGCGACCGCGACCGCGAACACCACACGCATCGTCGAGAAAGTACGCCACGCGCCGGCCAGGATTCGCTTCAGCCCGCGGTCGCTTGCCGGTCGCATCGTCGTTCTCCCCATGGGTTCGAATGGCGCAGCGCGGTCCGCAAGCCCACGCACAGTTGTCAAACGTCTTGGGCGCGAGACAGGCGCTCGCTCTTCCAGTACACGTCGTCGCCGCCGAGGCCGTCGAGGTTTGCGCGGTTGAGCACACGCGCCAGCACGAACATCAAATCCGACAAGCGGTTGAGGTAGTGCCGGGGGGCCTCGTTCACGGCTTCCGCAGCGGCCAGCGCCACCACTGCGCGCTCGGTGCGCCGCGCCACGGTGCGGCTGACGTGCGCCAGCGCCGCACTGCGTGTGCCCGCCGGCAGGATGAATTCGGCCAGTCGCGGCAGCGTGGCGTTGTAGTGGGCGAGCGCGGCATCGAGTGCCGCCACCGCCTCCACTTTCAGTAGGCTGTATCCGGGTATGGAGAGCTCACCGCCGAGGTTGAAGAGTTCGTGCTGGATGACCACGAGCAGCTCGCGCACGTCGGCCGGGAGCGGCTCGGCCAGCAGCACGCCGAGGCCCGAGTTGAGCTCGTCGACGTCGCCCATGGCGGCCACGCGCAGGTGGCTCTTGGGCACGCGCGTGCCGTCGCCGAGGCCGGTGGTGCCGTCGTCGCCGGTGCGGGTCGCGATCTGGGTGAGGCGGTTGGACATCGCGCGGGAGATTCTCGCCGCTGTTGCGGGCGCGGGTGCTGCGGTTGCGCTGCAAGCTGTATCCGGGCTGGCCGGGCTTGTATCTGGGCTGATCAAGAGGCTCGCGGGATCAGGCCGGTGGGGCGCACTGCTGCGCTCGTGTCCCCCGACCTCGACCTTCGGCCTCGGTCTCCTCCTTTACCTCGCTGCGCAGTGCGTCCCACCGGCCTGATCCTGCACCGTGGCGGGCCTTGCTGGAAAACAGCGGCGGTGGTTGCGGCCTGGGGTGCCGGGTGGCCGACGTAGCGAAGTAAAGGGGGAGACCGAGGCCGAAGGTCGAGGTCGGAGGACATGAGCGCAGTCGGCCACCCGGCACCCTAGGCCGCCGCCACAACACGGCACGGCCGCCCGCACCCTACCCTTTCGCTTCTTCGCGCACGCGGCGTGCCGACAGTGGCCGGGAATGCTCCCTCAGGAACCGATCACCCCGCCATCCTCCCGCCGCACCACCACGGTAGCGCTGCGTGGCCGCCCGGTGGGTTTGAACTCGGGCCAGTTGCTGAACTTGCGCGGCTCCTTGGGGTCGCTGCGCTCGCTGGGCGTTTCGCCCGGGTGCTGGACATTGACGAAGACGGTGCGGCCGTCAGGCGTCCAGCTGGCACCGGTGATCTCACAGTTCACGGGGCCCACCAGGAAGCGGCGGAACTCACCGGTGGCGAGGTCGCAGGCGAGCATCGCGTTGTTGCCCACCCGCGCCAGCTCGCCCTTGTTCAATGCCGCGGGGCCGATGTCGGTCTGCACCCACAGCCCCCCGCGCGGGTCGAACATGATGCCGTCGGGGCAGCCGAAGAGGTCGCCCTTGATGTTGCCTTTGGCGTCCGCACGCTCGTTGCCGGGGTCGCCGGCGAGCACGAGGTGGTTCCACTCGAAAGCCTCGCCGTCGAAGTCGCCGTCTTCCTTCCAGCGGATGACCGAGCCCATGGTGTTGTTGGCGCGCGGGTTGGCCGCGTCCACGCCGGGCTGGCCCTGGGCGCCGCGGCTCGTGTTGTTGGTGAGCGTGCAATAGACCCAGCGCGTGGCGGTGTCGATGGCCAGCCACTCCGGCCTGTCCATCTTCGTGGCGCCGAGCAGGTCGCTCGCCTGGCGTGCCTTGATGACGACCTCGCCCTGGTCCGGGAAGCCGACGAGAGGCCCTTGCCCAGCGACCATCGGAATCCAGCGGCCGCGGCCGTCAGCATCGAAGCGCGCCACGTACAGCTTGCCGTGGTCGAGCAACTCCGCATTCGCCTTGCCACCGCCGGGCTTGATCTTGTCGCGGCTGACGAATTTGTAGATGTACTCGAAGCGTGCATCTTCGCCGCTGTAGACCACCGCGCGGCCGTCCTGCGTCACCGCGACCCAGGCCCCTTCGTGCGCGGCGCGGCCGAGTGCGGTGCGCTTGACGGGCGTGCTGGTCGGGTCGGAGGGGTCGATCTCCACCACCCAGCCGAAGCGGTTGGGCTCGTTGGGGTTGCGCACGGCATCGAAGCGCTCGTCGTGCTCGAACCAGCGGTAGCCAAAACCGTTCTTCCGCAGGCCCCAGCGGCGCTCATGCGCGGTGGGTTGGTCGGCCGTGCTGAAGTAGCCGGCGAAATTCTCTTCACCCGAAAGGTAGGTGCCCCAGGGCGTCATGCCGCTGGCGCAATTGTTGAGGGTGCCGAGTGCCAGGCGCCCGGCGGGGTCGGCGGCGGTCTTCATCATCGCGTGGCCTGCGGCAGGCCCGCCAATGGCAAAGGGCGTGTTGCCCGTGAAGCGGCGCGCATAAGGTGAGGGCCGCACCGCCTGCCAGCGCCCCCCGCTCAGCTGCACCTCGCTGACGGAGACGCCGTGCGCGGCCTGGCTCTTTTTCACCTTGTCGGCGCTCCAGTTCTCCATGCCCCCCGCGTGCAGGAGGCCATCGTCGGTGTACTCGTGGTTCATCACGAGCAGCCCGCGCGTGCTGCTGCCTTCGAGTGGAAAGTAGTGCACGCCGTCGTGGTGCATGCCCATCTGCACCGCCTGCTCGGCAGCGGAGTTGCTGGCGTCGTCCTTGAAAGCCGGCATGTTGCCGGGCACGCCCACCGGCTCGCCCCAGGCCAGGAAGGGCGTGGCGGTGTAGCCCTCGGGCACGGTGACACGGTCGGCGGTGCCTGCGGGCACGCCCTTGAAGCCCAGCCTTTGCGGGGCTGCGGCGCCGGACACCGCGGCACAGCCGCCCACGAGCGCTGCCAGCGGCGCCAGGGCGAAGGGCGCGATGCGGCCCAGCAACCCCGCCGCGCCGCCGCGCAGCACTACGCGCCGCGCGGGGTCCGAGATGTCATGGATGCTGGGGTTGGCGGAGGTATTGCTGTCCTCCATCAGGTCGAAGTCTTTGGCCATCGTGGGTGCTCCTCGCGTCGTCTGCGTTGCCGGCCGGCATTGTGCGGGAGCCGCAGGCAGCCCTGGCAGTGCCGGTGCCGGCGCAGCGGCCCCTACATGTGGCGCGCGAGCGCCTCCAGGTCCTCGGGGAAGAGCTGCCCGCCCTCGGCCTGCAGCACGCGGCCGTCGCGGCCGCGCACCACCGTCACCGGCAGGCCCTTGGGTTTTGGCAATACCCCTTGCAGCCCCCCTGCGATCCACGCCGTGGGCCAGGCATAGCCGCGCCGCTGCAGATAGGCGCGTGCGTCATCGGGCTTCCTGTCGATGGACACCGTGAGCATCACGAGGCCTCGGCCGCGCTGGGCCTGCCAGAGCTTGTCCACATGCGGGCTCGTGAGCGCGCAGAAAGGGCACCAGCTCGCCCACCAGTAGAGCAGCAGCACGCGTCCCTCGGCCATGGCGGGTTCGAAGCGCTGGCCGTCCAGCAGTTGCAACGCCGGCACCACCAGCGGCTGGCCCACCGCCGGCAGCGGTGGCGCCTTGGCTTCCTGCGACGCGGCATCGACCGCGCCGGGCTGCGCCACGCCGCGCGTCGGCAGCAGCGCTCCCGCCGCGCAGGCGAGCAGGAACCGGCGGCCCGCTGTGTCCATGACCTGGATGTGAAGGCGCTAGAGGCGCTAGCGCGGCGACAGCGGGCCCGGCACCGAGCGGCGCGCGGCCCCGAGCATCTCGGTGGACGCAAAGTGCTCGCCGCTCTCATCGTCTAGGCCCGTGTCGCCCGCATCGGTGCGCGCAACGACGCTGTCGCCAGGAGGCTGCGTCACCACACCCACGGCCCAGAGCAGCAGCACGATCAACGCGGCCAGCCCGAGCAGCAGCCACGGCGCCAGCCGGTGAGCGTTCCACAGGAAGATCGTCGTCAGCAGCAGCACCACCATGAACAGTGTGCCCGCCACCCAGGCGGCCTGTTCGGTGATGGGCGGGTCGTAGCGCCGCATCTTCCTGATCGCGAACGCGGGCTTCGGCCATTGCGCGGCCACGTCGGCAGGCCGCCAGCCCGGGGGTTTGAGCCACACGCGCAGCTTGTCCGCCCAGGACTGCGCGCGCCAGCTGTCCAGGGCGAGATCGCGGTAGATCTGCAGGTTGGCCCACAGCGGGTTCCAGCTCTGCAGCGGGGCACGTGTGCCGTAGACGCAAGGCTCGCGGGGATCCTCGGGCGCGAAGGTGCCGAAGAGCCGATCCCAAACGATGAAGATGCCGCCGTAGTTCTTGTCGACATAGCGCTCGTTCACCGCGTGGTGCACGCGGTGATTCGAAGGCGCACAGAACCAGCGGTCGAACCAGCCGAGCTGGCCGACTTGCTGTGTGTGCACCCAATACTGGTAGAGCAGGTCGATGAGGGCGACGATGCCAAAGACGAGGGGCGGCACGCCCAGCACCGCCAGCGGCAGGTAGAAGATCCAGCCGAAGAGGAAACCGCTGCTGGTTTGCCGCAGCGCCGTGCTGAGGTTGTAGTCCTCGCTTTGGTGGTGCACCACGTGTGCCGCCCACAGCGCCGCCACGCGATGACCGGCGCGGTGCAGCCAGTAATGGCAGAAGTCGTAGCCGACGAGCGCGAAGAGCCACACCCATACAGCGCTGGTGCTTAGCTTCCAGAGCGCCAGGTGATCAAAGGCCAGGGTGTACAGACCCACCGTGAACAGGCGGGTGAAAACGCCCACCACCTGACTCATCACGCCCAGGCCGATGCTCGACAACGCATCGCTCAGTCGGTAGGTGTTGTGGCCACGCGCGACGCCGATGGCGAATTCCAATCCGATCAGCGCCAGAAAGACCGGCGTGGCCAGCACGATGATCTGTGCGGAGGTCATGCAAGATTGTGGCGCGTGCGGCGCGTGTTCCCACTTCCTGCCGCTTACCGCGAGCCCAGCCATGCCCCAAACGCCCGCTCCTGCAGAAGGTCGGGGCGCACAGCAAAGCGCCGCTGAGCCACTGAGCTGCCGGCGCCGGGCCCCCGCCCTAGCAGGCGCCTTACCATGACCGGGTGAGCAACCCGGCCCGCACCCCACCCCTGCCCGCAGCGCGCACGCTGCTCATCACCGGCGCCAGCCGCGGCATCGGTGCCGCTACCGCCTGCCTGGCCGCCGCGCGCGGCTGGGACGTGCTCGTGAACTACACGCGCGATGCCGGCGCCGCCGAGGCCGTGGCCGCAGACGTGCGCCAGGCCGGCCGCCGCGCGCTTGTCGTGCAGGCCGATGTGGGCAGCGAGCCGCAGGTAGTCGCGATGTACAGCGCGCTCGACGCCGAAGTCGCTGCCGGACGCCTGGCGCCACTAGGTGGCCTCGTCAACAACGCGGGCGTCATTGACAGGCCCTCGCGTGTTGACGCCATGGACGGCGCACGCCTGGAGCGCATGTTCCGCATCAATGTGCTTGGCTCAATTTGGTGCGCGCGCGAGGCCGTGCGCCGCCTGAGCACGAAACACGGCCATGCCGGCGGCGGCATCGTCAACTTGAGCTCGGCCGCAGCGCGCCTGGGCTCACCGGGCCAGTACGTGGACTATGCGGCAGCCAAAGGCGCCGTCGACGTCTTCACCTTGGGCCTGGCGCGCGAGGTGGCCACCGAAGGTATCCGCGTCAACGCCGTGCGCCCGGGCATCATCGAAACCGACATCCATGCCAGCGGCGGCATCCCGGACCGCGCCCAGCAGATGGCGCCGACGGTGCCGATGCAGCGCGCCGGCAGCGCCGCCGAGGTCGCGGCCGCCATCCTGTGGCTGTTGTCGCAGGAAGCCAGCTACACCACCGGTTCGGTGGTGGATGTCACCGGTGGGCGCTGAGGAGGCAAGGCCTCACCGCGAGGCCGCCGAGGCGGCCTCGACGTTGCCGCGCCTGAGATCGCGCACCACCTTGCGCCCCACCTCCACGCGGTCGATCCACAGCGGCGTGCCACCGGGCCAGTCCGCGCGGAGCTTGTTCAGGCCCGTCTCCAACTTCGGCCAGCCCGCATGGGCGTGTCTGGGTTTCAGCCGGGGCAGGGGCTGGCCCATCTTCATCAGGCGTCCCCGCAGCCAGCCCATGGTCGCGGTGATCAGCTCGTTGCGGCCGGTGTAGGGGCTGATCTCAAGGCCCTTGATGTCGGAGATCACGCGGCCGTAGTCGATCATGCGGTCGGGATCGGTGTCGGTGTGTGCGAGCACGACGCAGTCGTGCACGAGATCGTCCTGTGCGTCGTCGGCGTCGGCGTGCCGGCGGATCAGCTTCAGCGCCATCGCCATGCCGAGCTCGAACGGCATGTTGAAGCGCGCCAGGTTGGACTTGCCCTCGCCCTGCGAGCGCGACAGGTCGTGGATCGACAGGCGCGACTGCGCCAGGCTGGTGACGATGCGATCCAGGCGCAGGTCGGTGTGTGCCTCCTC
Organism: Burkholderiales bacterium; assembly: GCA_031401195.1. Classification (GTDB taxonomy): domain Bacteria; phylum Pseudomonadota; class Gammaproteobacteria; order Burkholderiales; family Burkholderiaceae_C; genus Rubrivivax. The sequence goes on along the minus strand of JANNRI010000016.1, from coordinate 14,427 downwards.
CTCCACGGCCGAGCGTGGCTCGAACCCGGAACACAGCACGGCGTAGATCAGCGCGTCGAGGTAGGTCTGGTACTCGGGGTCGAACGGGCAATTGATGAACACCGAGCGATCGCGTGTCGGCTTCCTGGCGCCGTTCATGGGCGCACCTCGGGGTCGAGTCGGGCCAGTTCTTCGAGCACCGCATCAATGAGGACGGACATGCCCGCACCGCCGCGCTTCATCCCCAAATGCCTGGCTTCGGCCAGCAGGGCGGGCACCTGGTCGGAGCGTGCCGAGATCGCCACCAGCCGCAGCGGCGGCTCTTGCCGCCACGCGGCGTCCTGCATCGCCACCAGGGCGTCCACCGTGTCGTCGTCGTTGGGCAGCCGGCTGTGGAACAGCGCGAGGCACAGTCGCGCCTGCGACAGCTCGCGCCGCAGCGCGGCCGGGCCCTGCTCGCGCTCAACGAGGGCTACGCGCTGGCCGCGCGCCCGCATCGCGGCGCCGATGTCGCGTGCCAGGCGGGCGTCGGCGCGTGCATGCCACATCACGATGCCCGTCGCCTCGCCGAGCGTGCGCTCGCGCAGCACGGCCAATTCGCGGCCGCCCCGCTGCAGTTCTCGTTCTCGGCGCACCTCGGCGTTGTCCGGCGCCATGCTGCGCCGCTTCGCCCTTGGCTGCGGCGGCACCGCAGCCTGCCCGTCAACGCCGGCGTAGTCGAGCAACCGCTGCCACAGCCCGACCACGGCACGGCGGTCGGCTTCACTGCCCACGTGGGCAAAGCGCGCCAGCACGAACTGCGCCTGATCGGCCACCGAGCCCCAGTAGGAACGGGCTTGCACCCGGCCATGCAGGTCGGCAAAGGCTGACAGCAATGCGGGCGCTGCTGCCGCGATGCGTTGCTCGGCCAAGGCCAGATAGACCTGCAGCTCGATCAACCCGACCATGCTCCAGAAGTCCGGGTCGCGCAGGGCCTTGGTCTGCAGGCTGGCTTGGGCCATGGCGCTGGACCGGGCATCGAAGCCCCGCCAGGCGCGCTGTCTATCGGGCCCGGTGGCATGCAGCACGAGTTCGAGGGCCATCCGGTTGAGCGCCGGGTAGAAGAGGTCGGGCGCTCCTGCGGTGGCGGACATCTGCTCGGCTTGCCGATAGGCCTCCAGCGCCCGCTCCAGGGCTCGGTGCTCGGCCTCTACCTCGCCCCCCTGGCGGTCCAGCAGGGCCAGCCGCTTGCACGCCGAGCCGAGCAAGGCCAGCCGTTCGGGCGTCGGGCGGCGTGCAGCAAAACTGCGCAAATTGTCCAAGGCCTTGCTCAACTGCGCGCGTTGGCGCGGCGCCAGGCCATCGCCCCCAGTGGCTGCGGCTGCGCCCGCGGCCGCGGCTGCGCTAGACCAGGCTTGCCGCGCGCTCAGGTTCTCCAGCGTCTCCTCGGCCTTCATCGAGGCGCTGGCATCGTTGGCCGCCACCGCCCGCTCGAGCCAGCCGATCGCTTCTTCGCGCCCGCCGGCGGCTTCCCAGGCGACGCCAAAAGCCTCGGCCACCGCGCCGATGCCGCCCCAAGCCGGTCCGTGGCGTGCCTCAAGCTGGCGGATGCTCTCGCGCTGGGCCTGTTCCGGCGCGCCCATGAAGCGCGACTGCACGACCAGCGTTTCCAGCGCCAGCGCGAGCGCGCTGGGCGAGGGGATGAGCTCGAATGCGTCGGCGCGCGCGCGTGGCGCTTGCGCGTCACCGGTGGCGCGGCGGAAAACCCAGTTCGGATCCCCGTAGCACTGGTAGGCGGCCCAGGTCTTGCCTTGCGGCGCCTCGAGCCAGGCTTGCTCGCGCGCCTGACTCACCGCGTCGATGAAGCGTGCGCCCCGCAGCAGCGCCTCGTAGAAGGCGCGGCCGAACGTGGCGGCCGGCCCGTCCTCCACCGCCCAGCCGGCGGCCACCACGCAACGCACGCCGATGGTGATGAGTTGGTCCGCAAGACCGGCCGCGAAGAGGGCTGGGTCGAAGCGCTGCAGCACGGCTTCGCCGCCGTAGGCCGCCAGGTGACAGCAGTTGACGAACACCAATTCGGGCACCGTGCGCATGCTGCGGATCTCGGCCGGCCCGAGGAAGAGCCCGTCGGACAGCACCACGCCGCGGCCGCCGTCGGCGAGGGACTCGCCGTGCCCGGCGATGTGCACGATGCGCCACGGCCGCGCCAGCAGCGCGTTGACGACCTCGGTGGCGCTGGGGCCGGCCACCAGTGACGTCAGGCGCTCGGGGGCGATGCCGTTGCGCGCCTCGACCAGCGCCTCCTGCACCGCTTGCGCCTCCTCGCGCGCGCCGGGCAGCGGCGGATAGGGCGAGCCGGCGTCGAGCTGCGGCTCGCCGATGATCAGCACGTCGCCGTCAGCGCCGGCGTCGCTCACTGCATCGCTGTGGGCCCCGCGCACCGCGGTCTTGCGCAGCCGTCGCAGCAATTGCGCCCGGATGGCCCAGGGTCGGCGGTCGTCGCCACTGGCCCCGGTGCCGCTGTCGAGCAGTTCCCAGGGGATGGCGGCTGTGCCTGCATCGAGGTCGAGCACCATGCGCGACAGGCCACCGAGGAACGGCTCGATCTCGCCCGGCACCAGCAACTGGAACAGGGTGCGCCCCAGCGCCGGGTCATCGCCTCGCGCGCTGGCCGCCCGCCGCACGAGATCGCGCACAAGTTTGGTTTGCGTGCGCTGGGCGCGCACCTCGGTGCGGGCGCGCCGCGTGTCGAAGGCAAACTCGACCGTGCCCTCACCGGTGGTGATGGCGGTGATGAGGTCGTAGTCGGTGCCGCGGTAGCCGGCTTCGAGTTGTCGCCTGAGCGGCCCGGTGCCGCTCTTGATCTGTGGCGCGAGGACGTAGGCCTCGGGGCTGGCCGAGGCCAGCACATGCAGGCTGCGCCAGGCTTCGGTGGCGCGATCGAGGTAGATCTCCACCAGGGTCAGCCGGCTCACCACCGGCCAACCGATGGCCGCCAGGCGCAGATTGGCCTCGCGCACGCCGCGCGCCAGCGCCAGCGCCGAGGCGCCGGTGGTGACACCCAGGCCACCACTGCCGAGCAAGGTGGCCGACAGCGCCCCGGCCGCGCCCGCCGGAATTGCGCGCTCGACCTGGCGCGCCGCCCAGGCGAGCACGCCGCTGCGCACCGCGTTCGTGAGGTCGCTCTCGCGCAGCGCGCCTTCGTCGCCCAGACCCACCACCACCACCGCCTCGGGGCGTGGCGTGCGCCACGGGTTGGCCGGATCACGGAAGGCGTTGACGTACACGCTCTGGCTGCCCGGCGCCTCGGGGTACAGGCCGATATCGAGCGAGGACTTCATCGCGCCGCCGATGAGGCGGTTGACGATGGCCTCGGTGCCGGTCAGCTCGCTGCTGCGGTAGTGGCCCACCATCAGCGGTTGCTGCTGGAAGGCCAGGTTGCCGTTGAGCACTTCGATCTGCAAGGCCGCGCCCGTGCTCGCCCGGGACGCCGGGCCCGGCAGGTCGGCGATGCGGAAGACCGAGTCCTCTGCCTGCGGCGGGCGGCTCGAGCGCGATGCGCGCGAGGGGCGGCTCTTCACGCGCATGGGAGTGGCCTCGCCGCGGGCGGTTTCGAGTGGCTCCAGGCGTTGCGTGTGGCCGCTTCCCAGAAGTTCGACGAAGGCCTCGAAAGCCACCTTGGTGCTGGGCAGGCTGCCGTGTTCGGCGTCCAGCCGCCAGGTCTTGACGGCGGGCAGCAGCGCCGAGGCCAGCGGCACGCGCCCATCCCCACCGTCGGCGGCGTCCAGGTAGACGAGACCCTGCTCGCCAAGCTCGAAGCCCACGGGGGTGTACTTGGCTTGCCCCACCACCAGCGCCAGCTTGGCGGCAAAGCCGGCCAGCGCGCCGTCGCGTTGTGCGTCGAGCTTGCGGCGCAGCGCCAGCGCCTGGTCGAGCACAGCCTGGGCGGGCACGCCCCAGAGGAACGCTCCTTGCACCGCCTCACCGGACCCTTGGTGCCACACACTGGCGGCTTGCACGCGTGCGAAGTCGTCTTTGGCAAGCCGGGCCCAGGTTTCGGCCTGGTCGAGCTTGAGCGCGGGGTCGAGCAACCCGGCCTGCAACTGGAGGAACCCGGGCATCTCGGCCATCAGCTCGCGCGCCCGATGGTCCGCCAGCGGCGAGCCCAACGCCGACAGCGCATTGCCGAAGGTGTCGTCGCCCGAGAGCACCTGCATCGGCACCCACGAGCCCCCGTTGGGTGTGCCGAGCATGACCAGGCGTGCGCCATCGTGGGCCATCATGCGTGCCCACAGCGCCGGCCGCACGAGCTGCACGGTGCGGGCCACGAGACCTCCCATCGAGTGCGCGAGCAGGCGCACCGGCTGACCGCTCTGATTTCGAGCGTCGAGCGCGGCCTCGATGGCATCGGCCAAGCGGGCCGCCTCCTGCTCCATCGGCCGGCGCCAGTCGAAGGCGAAAGGGATCACCTCGTGGCTGCCGCGCAGGTGCTCGATCAGCTTGCCGTAGACGGGCGAGATCGGGCCGTCGGGCAACACGCGGTCTGTGTGGTCCGCGCGGTAGGCCAGGCGCCCGAGCCCGCCCACGATGCGCAGGCTCAGCCAGACGCGCTGGTTGTCCACCTTCAGGTTGCTGCCCAGGATGCCGGGCAGCACGAACACGGCGGGCCGGTCGGGCTCGGGACGTTCTGCGCGTTGGGCAGCACGATCGCCGCCGGCTTCCACTCCCGCCCAGGACAGTGGGCCGATCGTCTGGTACCCAGTGGGCAAGGTGCTCGAGATGAGGCCGTCGACCACGGCGTCCACCGTGCGCGGATTGGCGAAGTAGCCAAAGTGGGTGGTCTTGCCTCCCTGGTCGAGCAGGAAGCTGGCGCCGCCGGCACGTGGTGCGCCAGCGTACATTGAACTGGTCTGCACCACGAGGTCGTTGTCGGTGCGATAGCAGACGTCGGCCAGCAGGGTCTTGATCCAGCTGCCGATAGAGTCGCCATCGAGGTCGCCGGCGACCACGCGCAGTTCGCCGTCGATGGCGCCGGGTGCGGCGTTGAGCCAGCGCACCAATGGGGTTTCAGGGATCATGGCCTCGAGGCCGGGAATCGCGGCCGGGTCGGCGCGGCGGCGCGCCACCTCGGCGATGAAGTCCAACAGCCGGGGCACGACCGGCACCCCTGCCAGGTCCAGCGTCCACTTCAGCACCGAAAGGTAGGCGTCGAGCCGGCGGCTCGCCACCAGGGTGCCGCGCGCGGGGCAGGCCACGCGCACGATCCGCTCGACCCGGATGTGCTTGCTCTTCATCTGCGCGGCCAGCTGCTGCAGCTCGGCCCGCTGGCGTGCGTAGGCATCCCCGGCAAAGGCGGCGAGGTCGGCGGCGCGCACCTCGCCCTGGTGCGCAACCCGCGCCAGCACCTCGGCCACCAGCCCGCCGCGGGAGTGCGTGGCCAGGTGCAGCCGCGCGCCTCTTGGCAAGGCATCGACCAGGGTCAGCGCATTGCCGATCGGACTGGCCCCGAGCGTGGGGTGGTCGAGCGCGTAGACGCGGCCGCCGTAGTGCTCGAACAGCTGGCGTACGCGTTGCGGGTGCAGCGCCCAGAGCTGGCCGAAGGTGCTCGTCGTCTCCACGAAGGTGCCGTGGATCAACACCAACATCGGCGACGCGCTCGCCGGGACGTGCGCGAGCTTGCGACCGCTGCCCTTGAGCCGCTGCAGCGCCTCGGGTGCGAGCGCGTAGACGCCGGCATCGACCTGCGCGTCGAGGCTGCGCACCACCTCGCTGGCGACGAACGCCACCGCCTTGTCCTTCGCGGCGCCCGTCAGCAGCTCGAACGCCGACAGCACCACATCACCCAGAAGGCCCCGCGTGGGCGCGCCGCTCTCCAGGCCGCGCCAGCGCAGTTGGGCGCTGACAGTCACTTCGCCGGCCTGGGCGCCGCGTGCGAGCCCCCCCTGGGCCAGCATCAGGTCACGCGCGGTGGCGGGGTGCAGCATGAGCACGGGGCCGCCGGCGATGTGCAGCAACACCACGTCCTCGCCGGGCACAGCGGTCAGCCGTTGCGGTTCTCCGGCCGGCCCGCGCGACGCGCCCAGACGCACCGAGGCCTTGATCCGCCCCGGCAACGAAGGCGCGAGGGGCGAGGCTTCGTCGCCACCCCGTGTGATGCCGCCGACCGCCTGCGGCTGGCCGTGAACAACGAAGGTGATGGGTGCGCTGTCGCTTTGGCTACGCGGCGCGGGACTGGGCATGGCGGGTCTCCTGGTGGGCACGCGCTCGAATCCTAGGGTTCAGACGGCGACAAGCCGAGCAGCCCGCTGGCGCGGATGTCCGAGTGCGTCAGCCGCCGCACTTCCACCTTCACCACGCCACCCAGCACATCGAGCTTGAGCGCGGCGGTGTAGCTCAGGTCGATGATGCGTCCGTCCACGAAGGGCCCGCGATCATTGACGCGCACGATGACTTCGCGCCCGTTGGTGGGGTTGCGCACGCGAACGTAGCTCGGGATGGGCAGCGTCTTGTGCGCCGCAGTCATCGCGTACATGTCGTAGGGCTCGCCGCTCGAGGTGGGGCGGCCGTGGAACTTGCGGCCGTACCAGGAGGCGAGGCCGCTTTCGCTGAAAGGCACGTCGGTGGTCCACGGCACGTGGCGGCGTCCGCCCACTTCGTAGGGCCGGTTGGGGCTGCCCGCGCGCAGGGGTTCGATGCGCGGCACCGCATCGGGCGTGCGCTCCAAGCCCGGCGGTGGTTTGGCACCGGGGCCGTCAGTGAGCGGTGTCGCGCAGCCGGCGAGCAAGGCCAGGGCGAGGGTGGTCGCGGACAGGCCGGAGACTGCGTTCGCGAGGCAGAGTCGGGCGCACATGCAGGGCCCCGAATTCAGATCCAGCCTGGCACGAAGCGATAGCGCACGCGCTCGGCATAGGCGGCGTATTCGCCGTCGACACGCCGCAGGTGGTCTTCCTCGGTCAGCGCGCGCAGCACGTAGAGCATCGTCCATCCCAGCACTGATGTCACCGCCATCAGGCCGGCCCCGGCGTCACGCTGGAACGCCAGCGAGACCAGCGGCACCGAGCCGATCCACCAGGCCATGTTTTTGCACATGTACGCCGGGTGGCGCACGAAGGCGTAAGGCCCGCGGGCCACGATGCCTCGGTGCGTGAGGTTGCTCGCCTTCCAGCCGAGCGCCACTGATGCCGCCGTGTACACCGCCATCAGTGCCAGCAGCAAGCCGTTGAGTACGAGGTGCACGGTGGGGTTGTCGAACCGAGGGAACTCGGTGAGCTGCGAGCCCAGCACTGTTGTCGAGAGACTGTTGAAGGGCGGGTAGCACAGCAGCGCCGCGGCCCAGCCGAGCCAGGTGGCGTCGACGGAGCGGATCTCGTTGCCCAGGCGTGGAGTCTCGACCAGGTAGCCGACGGTGAAGAGGGCCACATCGACGAACAGCATGGCCTGCAGCAGCAACCAGAAGCCGTGGTGGTTGAACAGGCCACGCGCATCGAGCCCGAGGCCGAGCGCAGCGACGAGGCCATCACCGTTCTTGAGCGCGGCCATGAAAAAGCTCATCAGCGACATCACCATCAATGGGCCAAAGAAGGCCTTGAGCAGCGTGGCCAGCAAGGCCACGCGGTCGCCCGCATCGAGGCCCGCGGCGAGAGTCGCGCCCGGCCTGCGCAGGGCGCGCGCAAGCAGACCGAGCGCGCGCAGCGACTTGCCTGGCCGCGGCTCGCGCTCCATGAGCAGCCAGGCGGCGACGAGCCCGCAGTACAAGGCGGCAGCCACCAGCAGGAAGTCGCGGCCACTGAAGGCGAAGCCGGCGGCGAAGTGCCATTCCTGCATCTGCTTTGCATTCCAGGGCGCGACGGCATACACCCCGCAGGCCAGCCCGACCACGGCCACCGCGGCCAGCGCGTTTTTCGCGCGCGATGCCGGGGCGGTGACGGTGGGGGCGATGGGGGTAGTCTGGGACACGGGTGGGCCACTTTAGTGCGCCCCCGGGGCTGCCGCCTGCGCCGCCGACAGCGCCTCCTGATAATCCCCAGCGTGCTGAGAGCCGCAAGACTGCCGCTGTACCTCGACCTCATCCGCTGGAATCGCCCCGCCGGCTGGCTGCTGCTGCTTTGGCCCACGCTCTCGGCGCTGTGGATGGCCGCCGACGGCTGGCCGGGCTGGCGGCTCGCTGTCGTGTTTGTGGCCGGCACGGTGCTGATGCGCAGCGCCGGATGTTGTATCAACGATGTCGCCGACCGCGAGTTCGACCGCCATGTCAAGCGCACCGCCCTGCGGCCCGTGACCCGTGGTGCCATCCCTGTGGGCGAGGCGCTGGCGCTCGGCGCGCTGCTGGCGCTGCTGGCCTTCGGATTGGTGCTGAGCACAAGCCCGGCCGCGATCATGCTCAGCTTCGTGGCGCTGGCCGTGACGGTGCTCTACCCGTATGCCAAGCGCGTGATCTCGATGCCGCAGGCGGTGCTGGGCGTGGCCTTTAGTTTCGGCATCCCGATGGCCTTCGCCGCGGCGCAGGGCGGCAGCGAGTGGCGCTTGGCCGCGATTGCCGAGGCCGTGCCGCCGCAGGCAGGCTGGCTGCTGCTGTCGAACCTGTTCTGGGTGCTCGCCTACGACACCGAATACGCGATGGTCGACCGCGACGACGACCTGCGGGTGGGGATGAAGACGTCGGCCATCACGCTCGGGCGTTTCGACGTCGCCGCGGTGATGTGCTTCTATACGGCCTACCTTGCCAGCTGGACGGTGCTGGGTCGCTCGCTCGGCCTGGGCGGTTGGTTCATGCTTGGCATTGCCGCGGCGGCGGCGCAGGCGCTGTGGCACTTCACGCTCATCCGCGCGCGCACACGAGAAGGCTGCTTCAAGGCCTTCCGCCTCAATCACTGGCTGGGGTTTGCCGTCTTCGCGGGGACGGCGGTCGATCTTGCGATGCGCTGAAAGTGAGCAGCCGGGTGACGCCTGGACCGCCAGCCCGGCGTTGGAATCAGGCTGCGCCGAACTCGTCACCCAGTTCCTGCGCGCGCCTTTGCGCGGCGTGCAGCGCCTTGACGAAAGCCGCCTTCACGCCATCGGCCTCGAGTGACGTGATGGCCGCATGCGTGGTGCCGCCCTTGGAGGTGACCTGGGCGCGCAGCGCCTCGGGCGGCTCGGTCGAGCGCCGCGCGAGTTCGGTCGCACCATCGAAGGTGGCCAGGGCCAGCTGGCGGCCCTGAGCGGGCGACAGACCCATCGCCGTGGCCGCCTCCATCATCGCCTCCAGCACGAAGAAGACGTAGGCAGGTCCCGAGCCCGACACCGCGGTGACAGCGTCCAGATCGGCTTCTTGCCGCAGCCACAGTGTCGCCCCCGTGGGCGCCAGCAGCGCCTCGACGCGCGCGCGCTGCGCTGCGTCGACGGCCTCGGTGGCGTACAGCCCCGCGATGCCGCGACCGATGAGCGCCGGCGTGTTGGGCATCGCCCGCACGACCCGCGGGCTGCCGCTGGTGCGCACCAACGCCGCGCTGCGGATGCCCGCCATCACCGAGAGCTGCAACGCCCCGGCGACAAAAACGGCGCAGGGCCTGGCCGCCTCGGCGAAAAGCTGCGGTTTGACTGCCCACACCACGGTGCCTGCGCGCGCGAGGCGCCGGTCGGCTTCCGCCTGCGCCTGCACGCCGAAGGACAGGGCGAGTTTCTCGCGCTGCTGCGCGTATGGCTCGACCACCAAGATATCTTCGCGTGTGCGCCCCGCGGCGAGCATGCCGCCGATGAGGGCCGAGGCCATGTGGCCGCCGCCAATGAAGGCGACCACCGAGTCGTCGCGCAGCGGGGAATCCGTGAGCATGAGGCCAGTGTAGCCAGCCCATGCAAAGGCGGCACAAAGGCGGCATGGTGAGGCCGCCGCGCGGCGCCCACAAGCCCGCGGTGCGCGGCTACAGTGCGCGCCGACCCACCCATTCATCATGGACGGGCGTGTGCCATCCTGGCCGCGCGCGCGGAGCGCGGGCTCCATCCCTGAGCGCAGGCTGTCGCTTCTACACACTTCTTGGACCCCATCGTCGCCATGCAACCTCGCCGTTTCTTCGTCGCGCTTTTCGCCATTGCGCTTCAATCGCTGCCACTGGGCGCTCTGGCGCAGGTGTGGCCCAGCCGCACAGTGAAGATCGTCGTTCCCACCGGCCCAGGCAGCAGCCTGGACCTCATCGTGCGCGCGATGAGCGACAAGCTTGCCGCGCGCTGGGGCCAGCCGGTGGTGGTGGAGAACAAACCGGGGGCCGGTGGCATGCTCGGCGTGGACGCGGCGGCCAAGGCCACCGACGGGCACACGCTGGCCATCGGCTTCAACGGCCCCATCGCTTTCGGGCCCTTCCTGTATCGCAAGATGCCCTACGACCCAGCGAAAGATCTGGTGCCGGTGATCATGACCACGAGCCAGCCCAACGTGCTGGCGGTGAATGCCGACAAGGTGCCGGCCAAGACGGTGGCCGAGTTCGTGGCCTGGGCCAAGGCGCAGCAGGGCAAGGTCAACTACAGCTCGCTGGGCAACGGCAGCTCGGCGCACCTGACGATGGAACTGCTGATGGCCGAGGCGGGCTTTGCGGCCACGCATGTGCCATTCAATGGTTCGCCGCCGGCGGCGATGGCCGTGGCGCAGGGCGAGGCCGATGCCACTTTCATGGTGGCGCCGGCACTGATGGCGCATGTGCGCAACAACAAGGTGCGTCTGTTGGCCGTGAGCAGCGCACAGCGACCCGACAGCCTGAAGGACCTGCCGGCCCTCTCGGCCAGCGGCTACCCGAACGTGGAGTCGCTGGCGTGGAACGGGCTGTTCATGCCCGCCGGCACGCCGGAGTCGGTGGTGGTGCGTGTCAACGCCGACGCCAACGCCGTGCTTCAGGACGCCGCCGTGCGCCAGGCCCTGGAGGCGCAGGGCCTCACCATCGTCGGCGGCACCTCTGCCGACTTCCGCCGCATCATCGAGGGCGAGGTGAAGCGCTGGGGACCGGTCATCAACAAGCTCGGCGTGAAGCTCGACTGAGGCACGAACGACTAACATTCCTCCCCACCACGGCGCCGGCACGGCTTGATGCGCCGCGCGGCGCCCCGACATGGATGGGACGATGAACGCCAAGACCCCGAAGACCAACCCCTTCTCTGCCCAGGCCTCCTACGGCATGGGCTATGGCATGACCGCGCCGCAGCCCGCCGTGGCCGCCGCGCCACCTGCGGCATCGGCGCCTGCCGAACTCGTCTTCGACGTCACCGAGGCCGACTTCGAAGCCCGCGTGCTCGAGCCCTCTTTGGACGTGCCGGTGTTGCTGGACTGCTGGGCGCCCTGGTGCGGCCCTTGCCGTTCACTCGGGCCGGTGCTCGAGAAGGTCGTCAACAGCCTGGGCGGCCGCGTGCTGCTGGCCAAGATCAACACCGACGAGGCGCCCAACATCTCGGCGGCGCTGCGCATGCGCAGCATCCCCTTGGTGGTGCTGTTCATGGGCGGGCGCCCGGTGGATCAGTTCGTGGGCGCGCTGCCCGAGGGCCAGATTCGGCAGTTTCTCGAGAAGCATCTGGGCAAGCTGGCGCCGCAGGCATCGCCGGTGGACGAGTTGCGCCAGGCCGCGGCCGAGGCGCCCAGTGCCGAGGAGGCCGAGGCGCTGCTGCAGGAAGTGCTGGCGATCGACCCCGCGCATGCGCCCACGTTGATGGATCTGGCCGAGCGCTGCATCGCACGCGGCGAACTTGATGTGGCGGCGGAACTGCTGGCTCAGGTGGGCGCGGATTCGAAGGCGAATGCCACAGCGAATGCCACAGCGGACACCACAGCGGATGCGACAGCGCAAGCCACGGCGGACGTGAAGACCGATACGAACGGCGACCGGCATGCCGCGCTCGCAAAGCGTCTGGAGCTGGCCCGCAACCGCCCGCCGGGCGACGCGGCGGCGTTTGCCGCACGCATCGCTGCCAATGCGAAGGACTTCGAGGCGCGCTTCGGCCTGGCCGCCCTTCAGGTCTACGAGGGCAGGTACGACGCTGCCTTCGACCAGTTGCTGGAAGTGGTGCTGCGCGACAAGGGCACCACCGCCGAGAGCTGGCGCCAGCGGGCGCGCCAGCAGTTGGTGGATTGGTTCGCCGTGTCTCCCGACGCCGAGGCGGTGAGCCGCGGGCGGCGCTACCTCGGCATGTACTTGAACTAGTCAGCCAGCGAACCAGCGAACTAGCGAACTGGCAACTAGCGAACTAGCTGCGAACTAGCGAACTAGCGCCTCGCCGGCGTGTCGGCGTGCGGGCGCATCGCGCTCAGTGCAGGCGCATCTCGAGGGCTTCGGGGCCACCGCGCACGCGCGTGAGCAGTTCGGCCGTCGCGGCCACGTCCAGCGGCATGCCCAGGTGATGGCCCTGCCCGAGGTGGCAACCGAGCGCCAGCAGGTGCTCGACCTGCCGCGGCGTCTCGATGCCCTCGGCGACGATCGACTTGCGCAACGAATGCCCGAGGTCAAGGATGGCGCGCACCACCGCCGCCTGGTCGGTGTCGCTCGTGAGCTGGGCGACAAAGCTGCGGTCGATCTTCAACACGTCGATCGGCAACTGCGCCAGGTAACTGAGCGAGGAATAGCCGGTGCCGAAGTCGTCGACGGCCACGCGCACGCCCAGGCGGCGCAGATCCACCAACGTGGGCATGGCGCCTTCGATGCTTGACATCAGGATGCTCTCTGTCAGCTCCAGCGTCAGGTGCTCGCCACGCAGCCCCGACTCAAGCAAAGCCGCCTGCACGCGGGCCGCGAAACCGGGCTCGGCCAGGTCTTCGGCAGCGACGTTGACGCTCACCGTGAGCTCCGCCCAGGCCGGGTGCGAGAGCTGCCAGGTGCGTACCTGGCGGCAGGCCGTGCGCAGCACGAATGCCGACAGGCGCGGCATGAGCCCGCTGTCTTCGGCAATGGGCAGGAAGGCCGCGGGTGCCAGCGCACCCTCGGTCGGGTGCTGCCAGCGCACCAGGGCTTCCAGGCTGCGCAGGCCACCGCGCACACCGCTGCGCAGCAGGCCACGTTGCAGGTCGAACACCGGTTGGTACGAGACGGTGAGGCCCTCGTTGTCGATGGCGCGGCGCAGGTCGCCTTCCAGCCGCAGCCTGCGCGACACGTCAGCGTGCAGGCTGCTGTCGAAAACCGCCACGCGTGCGCGGCCGTCGGCCTTGGCCTTGTACAGCGCGGTGTCGGCGTCGCGCAGTACGGCGTCCGCGCTTGCATGGCTCAGGCTGCCGGAAGTGATGCCTATGCTTGCACTGATCTGCAGCTCCTGCCCGGCCACGGTAAAGGGCGTTCCCAGCGCTTCCATCAGCCGCTCGGCAAGCGCGACGGCATCGCGCTCGTGGCCGATGCGCTCTGTGAGCAGCGCGAACTCGTCACCCCCAAGTCGCGCCACGATATCGCTCGGACGCAGCCGCTCTTGCAGCCGCAGCGCCACTTGCACGAGCAGTGCATCGCCTGCGCTGTGGCCGAGGCTGTCGTTGACAAGCTTGAAGCGGTCGAAGTCCAGGAACATCACCGCGTAGGCGTACTGGCTGTCGATGCGCGAGCGCGCGACGGCGCCTTCCAGGCATTGCATGAAGCGGCGCCGGTTGGGCAGCCCGGTGAGCGCGTCGTGGAAGGCGAGGTGGTGCAACTGCTCCTGGGCGAAACGGCGTGCCGTGATGTCCTGGGCCTGCACGATGAGGCAGGGCTCGCCGGACTCCGGCTCGCTGAACGCAGCCAAGTGCAGCGCGGCCCACGGCGTGCCGCCCTCGGGCTGGACGAAGCGCAGCTCGATGGCGCCGCCATCGAACTCGCCGCGCCCGGCCTGGGCCAGCATGGTGCCCAGGGCGGCAGCATGCTCGGGATGCACCGATTCCTGCATGCGGCGCCCGGCCAGTGCAGCGGCGTCGCGTCCGAGCAGCATGCCGAAGGCGGCATTGCCTTGCAGGATGTTTCCGTCGAAGCCCAGCAACGCCATGCCGATGGAGGCATGCGTGAACGCGCCATGGAAGCGTCGCTCGCTCGCTTGCAGTTCGCTCAGGTGCCGGGCCGTGGCGTCGGCCTCGCGCGCCTCGGACTGTGCCGAGCGCTCGCGCAGCGCCCGCGCCGACTCCTGCTGGCGGAAGTAGAAGTGCAACGTCACCAGCAGCATGGCCAGCAAGGGCAGCATCACCATCCACACGCCCATGCCTGCGCTGAGGTAGGCCGCGTGCAGCAGCGTGGCCAGGGCGGCGCTGCCCGCATACGCCATGCCCACCCAGCGGAAGGCACTCACCACGTCGACGAACTGGAAGAATGGTTCGCCCCGCTTGAGGCGAAGCACGCCAGCGAACAGGGTCGCGCTGAGCAGGAAATAGAGCAGCGCCGTGGCCATGGCCAGCGCCATCAGCACCACCGTGCCGTTGGCTGCCGGCCCGGCGATCCCGGCTGCACCGGGCTGGCCCAGGGCGGCCCGCGCCGCTTCGAGCAGGGAGCCTGCGATGCCGATCGCCAGGGC
>JANNRI010000015.1:0-65520 GCA_031401195.1 Burkholderiales bacterium | reverse complement strand
CCGCGAACCCGGCCCATCCGCATTGGTTCAGCGTCGACATGGGCAGCACCGCGCGCCTGGGCGGCTTCCGATACCTGCCCCGCCCCGGCGGCGGCAACGGCACGATCGCGCTGTTCCGCTTCTATGTCTCGAGCGACGGTGCCAACTGGGGCAGCCCGGTGGCCACCGGCGACTTCCGCACGATCGGCGCGGCTGCCGACGAAAAGACCGTGCGCTTCACGATCGCACTGGCAAACCGCGCGCCGTCGATCACGACGCCGGCACCGCAGTCGAGCATCGCCGGCGACGCCGCTTCGTTGACGCTCACGGCCAGCGACCCCGACGGCGATGCGCTGGCCTTCAGCGCCTCCGGCCTGCCGCCGGGCCTGCAGATCGGCAGCGGCAACGGCGTCATCGGCGGCACACCGACGCAAAGCGGCAGTTTTGCAGTCAGCGTCACCGTTCAGGACACGCGTGGCGCTTCGGCCAGCGCAAGTTTCAACTGGGTCGTGCTCGCTTCCTCGGTCGTCATCGCGCCGGTTGCAGCGCCGCCATCGGCAGCGGTCAGCGATGTGAACTACAGCGCCAGCGCCACCGGCAGCGGTCTAGAGTACGCTTGGGACTTCGGCGACGGCACGCCGCTGACACCGTACTCGACGTCATCCACCGTCTCGCATCGCTACCTCAACCCGGGCCTGTACACGGTCACGCTGTCGGTGCGGGCCAGCGACGGCCGCATCGCAAGCTCGGTCTTCGTGCAGGCAATCACCGGCGCCGCGACCGCTGCGCGACCGGTCGCCTCGTCGAACATCGCGATCGAGTCGCGCGCAAGCGGTAACCCGCGCTTGTGGGTGATCAACCCGGACAACGACAGCGTCAGCGTCTTTGACGCCGTGACAAACGCGAAGCTCGCGGAAATCGCCGTCGGTGCCGGGCCGCGCACGCTGGCGGTATCGACCGGCAGCGTCTGGGTTGCCAACAGGGATGGCGCCAGCCTGAGCGTGATCGGCACAAGCAACCTCGCGGTCACGCAGACGATCACGCTGCCGCGCGCGTCGATGCCCTACGGCGTCGCGTTCTCGCTGGCCGATGGGTCGGCCTGGGTCACGCTGGAAGCGACTGGCCAGTTGCTGCGGATCAATCCGAGCGGCACCGTGACCGGCACCCTTGCAGTCGGCCCGAACCCGCGCCAGGTCTCGATCAGCGGCGATGGCGCGCGCGTGCTCGTCTCGCGCTTTATCACTCCGCCCCTGCCCGGTGAAGGCACGGCCACGGTGCAGACCGCAGGCCGCGGCGGCGAGGTCGTCATCGTCAATGCAAGCACGCTCACGGTACAGACCACCGCGGTGCTGCAACACAGCGACAAGGCCGACAACACGATCCAGGGCCGCGGCGTGCCCAATTACCTCGGCGCCGCAGTGATCTCGCCCGACGGCCTGTCGGCCTGGATCCCGTCCAAGCAAGACAACATCAAGCGCGGCACCCTGCGCGACGGGCAGAACTTGGACTTCCAGAACACCGTGCGCGCGATCAGCTCGCGACTGGACCTCGGGACGCTGGCCGAGGACCACGCCGCACGCGTCGACCACGACAATGCGGGCGTAGCCAGTGCGGCGGCCTTCCACCCGAGTGGCGCGTACCTCTTCGTGGCCCTCGAAACGAGCCGCCAGGTCGCGGTGCTCGACCCGGTCGGCCGGCGCGAGGTGATGCGCTTCGATGCCGGGCGCGCCCCGCAGGGGCTGGTGGTGTCCGCCGACGGCCTGCGCCTGTACGTCAGCAACTTCATGGACCGCAGCGTGACCGTGCACGACCTCGCGCGCCTGGTGAACTTCGGCGAGTTCAACCTGCCGGCGCCAGCCACGCTGAATGCGGTCGGAACCGACCGCTTGAGCGCCCAGGTGCTCAACGGCAAGCGCCTGTTCTACGACGCGCGCGACCCGCGCCTGGCGCGCGACAGCTACATGAGTTGCGCTGGATGCCACCGCGACGGTGGCAGCGACGGCCGCGTCTGGGATCTGACCGGCATGGGCGAGGGCCTGCGCAACACGATCAACCTGCGCGGACGCGCGGGCGCACAAGGCCCGCTGCATTGGAGCGGCAACTTCGACGAGGTGCAGGACTTCGAGGGCCAGATCCGCAACCTTGCTGAAGGCAGCGGGCTGATGAGCAATGCCCAGTTCACCACCGGCACGCGCAGTCAGCCGCTCGGCGATCGCAAGAGCGGCATCAGCGCCGACCTCGACGCGCTCGCGGCCTACGTGAGCTCACTCAGCACTTTCGAGCCGAGTCCGCGCCGCAATAGCGACGGCACGCTGACCACCGAGGCCGTCGCCGGCCGCAGCGTGTTCGCCAGCCAATGCGCTGGCTGTCATGCGGGCAGCGCCTTCACGAGCAGCACGCTCGGTGTGTTGCAGAACATCGGAACGATCAAGGCCTCGAGCGGCAAGCGACTGGGCGCGACGCTGACCGGCATCGACCCGCCGACGCTGCGCGATGCCTGGCAGAGCGCGCCCTACCTGCACGACGGCTCGGCGGCGACGATCGCCGACGCGATCGCGGCCCACAACAACGTCTCGCTGACCGCCACGCAGCTTGCACAGGTGGCTGCGTTCGTCGCCCAGATCGGCAGCGAGGAGCCGGCGGTGCCATCGACCGCCAGCGGCGGCCTGTTGGGCAGCTACTTCAACAACATCGCGATGAGCGGTACTGCCGCACTGGTGCGCACCGAGGCCGTCGACTTCGACTGGGGCACCGGCTCGCCGGGCACTGCAGTGGCGGCCGACAACTTCTCGGCGCGCTGGAGCGGCAGCGTACAGGCCACGACGACCGGCAACTACCGCTTCCGCACCGTCAGCGATGACGGCGTGCGGTTGTGGATCAACAACGTGCTGGTGATCGACAACTGGACCGACCATGCGCCGACGACCAACACGTCGGGCACGGTCCGGCTCGTCGCCGGCCAGCGCTACGCCGTGCGCCTGGAGTACTACGAACGCGGTGGCGGCGCGGTGATGCGGCTGCGCTGGCTCACGCCCGGCACTTCGACCCATGTCGCGATTCCCGGGTCGGCCCTGTACGCGTCGCCACCATGAGCGCATGAGAATCCACGCCTTCGTCCTGGCGCTCTGCGCGGCGGCCGCGGCCCAGGGCGCGGAGCAGGGCAGCGCCGAGCGGGGGCGCCTGCTCTATCGGGGCGAGTTGGCACTGGTCGCGCGCATCGCCGGCCAGGACTTCGCGCTGCCCGCCATGGCCAGCCGCTGCGCCAACTGCCACTCGCCGTCAACGAGCGGCGCAACCTCGCCGGCGTTGGCCGATCAGCAAAGCGTCGGGCCGGCCTTGACGTCCGCACTGCTGACCCAGTTGGTGCGGCGCCGTGGCGGCCCGCCGTCGCGCTACGACAGCGCCGCGTTGTGCAAATTGCTGCGCAGCGGGGTCGACCCGGCGCATGTCATCATCCAACGCACCATGCCTCGCTACGACATCAGCGATGCCGATTGCGGTTCGTTGTGGCGCCACCTCAGCGAACCCCAGGCGCGCCCATGAACCACTCACCGCGACGGCGCGAGGCGCTGGCCTGGATCGCAACCCTCTCTGTGAGCGGCGCCGCCGCGCAGCCGGCGGCGCCAGCGCACGACAGCTTCGGCCCAGTGCGGCCGCCGCAGTCGCTGCCGCCCCTGCCGCTGGTCGGCGACGATGGCAGGCGCACCGATCTGGCCCGCCACCTGCACGGCCGCACCACCGCGCTGCAACTGATGTTCACCGGCTGCAGCGCCACCTGCCCCATTCAGGGCGCGCTGTTCGGTGCAGTGTTGCCACTGATCTCCAACCAACCCGAGACGCAGTTGCTGTCGATCAGCATCGACCCCTTGGCCGACAGTCCGCAGGCCCTGAAAACCTGGCTCGCCCGTTTTGGCGCAACGACGCAATGGCGCGCCGCAACGCCCAGAGTCGATGATGTCGACCGCTTGCTCGACCTGTTGCGCGGCCGCGCGCGTGGGCCGGATCGACACACCGCGCAGGTCTATCTCTTCGATCGTCAGGCGCGGCTGGCCTACCGCACGGCCGACATGCCACCGGCGCGTTTCGTCGCCGAGATGTTGGGCCAGTTGTCGCGCCTGACGTAGCGGGCCACCGCCGGCCACAAAGACCGCAATCCGCGCGTCGACTGACGGCACTGTGGCTTCGGTCGCTCGAACGAGCTACTCGGCGCCCGTAATCCGCACACCCAGGTAGAGCCCGAGGCGGCCGCCACGCAGGCGCAGCGCGAGGTTGGAATGGGCGTTCAATTGCGCACGCAACAGGGTGCCCTTGGCCAAGCCGTGCAGGGGCGACGATTCGAGTCCGAGGTCAAACGCCATCTTGCGCGTCGGGCTTGTCTGGGCGTCGCCGCTGGCGCTCCATCGGGTGTCGAAGGTCAGCTGCGATTGCGCTGAAACCTGGTGCCGAAACGCCAGCACCACGCCGGGCGCTTCGCGCAACGCGAAGTCCATCGGTGCGCTGGTTGCGGTGCGGCCGAGCTGCTGGGGCGCGAAACCGAGCCCGACTTCAGTGCGCTGATCGCCGAACCATAGGCGATAGTCGATCGCTGAGGCTGCACCCCGCCCGGCATGGGCCGCATCGATCGGCATCACCTGTGCTCTGGCTTTGGGCAACGCTTCCCAGCGCCACGCAAGGCTCGAGCGCGTTGCAGCGAGCGGGCTGTCTTGATCGGCAACTGACGGCTGCGGCACTTGGGCCACGACCGTGCCCGCTGTCGCATCGCCGAGGCTCGAGGATTGCGCGCGCGCTGAGCCCAAGCTCAGACAGGCAAGCGTGAAGACTGCGGTGGCAAGGCCTCGGCCGAAGTCTGTGTCCGGGTGGCGGAGGACGTGGCGATGGCAAGTGTCCATGGCAGTGCTCGCGGTGGCTGGGCACACAACCCGGGCCATGAAATTCAGCGGTCGGTCCAAAGAGCGTCGAAGTCGTTGCCGGTGCTCAACTCGTCGGTGAGCCAGGCCAGGCGAATGTCGTCGCAGGTCGGTTCGAATTCGTCGCCGGCGGTCTCGATCTCGTCGATCGCCTGCTCGATGCGTGTCTTGCCCATGTTTGCCTCCGAAGGTTCGGGCGGGCCCGATTGGCCAGCCCACACATGGGTTGCTGGCTTTGGGCGGCAGGTTCAAACTAGATCGCCGAGCCCGCCGTGCTGCGCCCGCCCAGTGACCCTGAGGGCGCGTTGGCCACCACATGGCCGGGGACATGAAGCTGCGCGAGGTGGCGCTGATCGGCGCGCTCCGATCGCTGCGTCGGCGACGCTGGGACCGATCGACCTACTTGCCGATCACCCAGGCGCCGATCGCGTTACGTGCGTCGTCGGGCACCGGCCAGCCAAAACGCAGGCGTCGGCGCTCGGGCGACTCGTGCCAGTAGAGCTGGGCACGAATGTCGCGCAAGACATCGGGCTCCTCCGCGAAGTAGCTGTGGCCGAGCCGGAACAAGCTGGATCCGCGCACGCGCACGGTATCGATGCCCGGCAGCACCACCACGGGCGGTGCGCCACCCACCCGGCTGCCTTCCGTCACCCACTCGAGCGCGGCGAGCGCCTTGTCTTGATCGGCGACATACAGCGTGGTGCGCTCGGCGACCTGCGGATAGACGCTCGCCAGCTGTCGAAACAAATCCACGTTGACGTCCGGTGCCGAGAGGAAGATCTGCCCGAAACGCGTACCAGTTCGAAGCGCCGCCTGCGTCGTCGCCCGGTGCATTGCGCGCAGCAAGCCGCGATTGCCCATGCTGTGGGCAATGATGTGCACCTTGCCGCGATCGGCCAGCGCTGCCACGCCGACGAGAAACTCGGCGATCTGGGCCTCGCTGGCTTCGATGGCCGACAGATCGGCAAGGTAGGCGCTGACGCTGCCGCGCGAGGGCCAGCTGTACAGCACCGTGATGCCCGGCACTTTCAGGTCGAAGCCCAGTTGCGCCGCGCGGCGCGCGGCATCGTCGAAGGTCGTGTTGAACCCGTGGATATAGACCAGCACGTTGCGGTCCGCCGGGTCGAGACCGGCGATGAACTTGCGCACGTCGCGCGAGAAGGCGTCGCTGGACAGGGCCGTGGCCGGGTCGACGGTGATGCGGTCGTCGACCTGCAGCAGCAGGCGCTTCCACAACGGGGAGCCCAGCTCGCCGGCGCGATGGCTCGACGGGATGCGCACGATGCGTTTGCCGAAGTGAATGCGGTCATCGGTCTCGGCTCCGAAGCCCTTGCCTGGGTCGGTGGCATCGAGCGGCTTGCGGTTGGTACCGAACCACACCGGGTAACAGGTACCGGAGAACTCCGGCGGGCAGGTCGCGTCGCCCCGGAAACTGCGCATTCGCGCGTCGTCGGTGGCTGCCGTCGTGGGCGTTGCCGGCACGCTCGGCGGTTGGGCCGTTGGTGCCGCAACACAAGCCGCCAGCGTGAGCACAAACACAGGCAGCAGGTTTCGCAGCGTGATCATGAGGTGGCTTCGATTTGTTTTCACGATTCGCGCTTCGATGGTACGCCGCCACCGGGTGGCCGGCGCTGCGGCTCAGTGCAGGGTGGCGCCGGGCACCACGGCGGGCATCGCGTAGTCACGCCCGATGACCGTACGGGCAAAGAAGTAGTTGAGGCAGGCGCGCTCGCTCAGCGAGTCGATGTTCACCCGGCCGGCCGCATCGCAGGGGAAGGACAGGCCGCGACCTGTGTCGAACAGCGAGCGAAAGCGCAGCTCGAAGCCGGCGGATTGCTCGGTGGTCATGGGGCTGGCGTTCATGGTGTGCTCCGCAAGGGTGGATTGATGACACCCTTGAGTTGCAGCGGCAGCCGCGGCGGTTCAAACAGGATTCCGATGTCGGGCGCGGGACACGCCCACGCAGGTTGCCGGCCTGTCAGCGGCCCGCGCTGCAGGTGCCTTGCGGCCCGAGCCGGAAACAGTAGTCGCCGATCAGGCTCGAACTCTCCCAGGGCACCTGCACGCGGCCGGTTTCGCGGGCAACGCTGTTGCGGACCTGCTTGAACAGCAACTCCACCGGCAGGCCGGGTGACTGCATGAAACCGAGCAGGTGCTTGGTGTAGATGCTGTTCTTTTCGCCCGGGCTGTCCAGCGCCACGCCACCGGGTGCGGTCGAAAACTGGACCATCGAGCCGAGCGGCGCCTCGACCGGCGCCAGGCCCGCCGGCGTGGCGCCACGGAACTTCAGGCGCCGGCCGTCGGGGCCGACCACCACGGCGCCCGAGAACGGGTTGTTGCGGCAGGCGTCGAGGATCACGATGTTGATGCCGCTTTGCATCGCGCCCAGGCGCTCGAGCAGTTCATTGAGGTCGGCGCTCTTGGCCGCCACTTCGTCTTCGGCGCGGATTTCGGTGTCCACCGGCAGCAGGTAGTTGCGCCCCTTCACCTGCACACCGTGCCCGGCAAAGAACACCACGCGCACGCGGGCGCTGCGGGCCGACAGCGAGAACTGGCGAAAGGCCTCGATCATGTCGCGCAGCGAGGTGTTCTCGCGCAGCACGACCTCGAAGCCCAGGCCCTTGAGCGCGCCGGCCACGGCCTGCGCATCGTTGACCGGGTTCTTCAGCGCCCCGACGCGGTAGGCGGCGTTGCCGATCACCAGTGCAACCTGGCGCTCGTCGGCCGCGCCAGACGCTGCCGGCGCAGCGGGCAAGGTCGCGGCACGGCCGCGGGCGCCGGCGCAGGCCAGCAAGGCAGCGGCGCACAGGCGTCGGCGGTTGGCGTCCATGGTCCTGTGTGTCAAGGCCGTGGCGGCAGCGCGTCGACCACCGTCACCGCATCGACGATGGCGCTGGCCTTGAACTTGTCGCTGACCGCAGCCAGCTCGGGCGCCGCAATGCGCACGTAATAGTCACCCAGCTGGCCAGGCCCGGCGGCCAGGCTGCCGTGCACTTCGACGAGCAGCATGCGGATGTCGGCTTCGCGGGCCTCGCCCTTGAAATTGACCTTCAGGTAAGGCCCCTGCTCGACGATGCTCTTGCCGGGAATGGCGCGCATCTGGCTGGCGTCGTCGTCGCTGTTGCCGGCCATCTGGACGATGACCACGGTCTGCAGGGCCACCACGGCCATGGCGCCGATGAAGGCCGGGCGCAGCATCGGCTGCGGCACCAGTGAGGCGAACCAGCCACGCAGCTTTTCCATTGCCGACGGCGTCGCCGCACGGCGGGCCAACTGCGGCGCCGGGCCCTCGCTGCGGATGCGGCGCAGCGCGCGCTCCATGCCGACTTCGCTGGACACCGGCGGCAGGTCTTCGCGCAGCTGCTGCTGCAGCGCCTGGCACCAGCTCAGTTCGGGGGCAGCCTGCGGATGCTCGCGCAGATAGCCATCGAACCAGGTGCGGTCGCTGTCGGACAGGGTGCCGTTGACGTAGAAGGGCAACAGTTCGTCGAATCTGGTTTTCATGGTGTGACTCCGGCGAGGTTGCCATCGCCTCCTTCGCGCTGCAAAAGCAGCGTCAGGCAGTTCTTGAGTTTCTGGCGGGCGTGGAACAGGCGTGTCTTGACCGTGTTCTCGGGGCAGGCCTGCAACGCGGCCACTTCGGCCAGCGCCATACCCTCGAAGAACACCAGGTGCACGCACTCACGGTGCTCGGCCGAGAGCTTGCTCATGCAGTGGCGCACCCCGACCTGGCGCTGCTGCTGGGCCAGGATTTCAAACGCGCCGGGCTCGTCGGCGGCGATCGTTTCAGCCACATCGTCGAGATCGTCGTGTTTGGCGTCGGGCTTGCGCGAGCGAAACGCCATCAGCACCTTGTTGCGCGCAATGCCGATCAGCCAGGTGCTGAACTGGGCGTCGCCGCGGAACTTGGCCGGGGCCTTCCAGACTTCGTAGAGGGTGTCGGACACGATTTCTTCTGCCTGTGCGGGGTCGCCGAGCTGCCTCAGCACGTAGGCGTAAAGCCGGCGTGAGAAGGCGCGATAGAGCTCGCGAAAGGCCGCCTCGTCGGCTTGCCCGATTCGATCGAGCAGGCGCAGCACCTCGTCGTTGTCCATGATTGGCGCCCTGGGCGGGCGTCACGGAAGTGGGAGACGATCATGGTAATTGGCCGAAGAGGGAGCTGAACAGCAGTTTCCCGGTGTAGGGGGCGAATCGAGGGGTCACTCGCCGCGGAACTGGACGCGGCGGTTTTCCGCGGCGAAGGGGTCGCTGCCGGGCAGCGGTGCGAACTCACCCAGGCCGACGGCGCGCAGGCGGGCCGGGTCGATGCCATGCGAAGCCACCAGGTAGCGCTTGACGGCGTACGCGCGGCGCTGCGAGAGTTGTTCGTTGTACTGCTCCGAGCCGACGGCGTCGGTGTGGCCCTGGATGACCACCGATTTCATGTCGGGCAGCAGGCGGATGCCTTCGGCCAGCGCGTCGAGCTGGTGACGTGCCGAAGGCAGGATGTCGGCGGAGTCGAAGCCGAATTGCACGGGCAGCGAGAGTTCAGCGGTGCGCCGTGCCGGCGCGGCACTGTATTCGGCGGCCGTTGCGGGCTGCGTGCCGGCGGCCAGTTGCTGCGGCTGCGCGGCGCCATCGTCGAGCAGGCGGATCGAGCGCATCTTGAGCGCGGGCTGCCCGAGGATCGCGGCCACGTCGCGCGGATTGACGGTGTCGCCGGCGCGGTACTGGTGCACGTCCTCTGCGTGGGCGGCTGCGGCGACGAGGGTCAACAGCAGGGAGGCGAGCAGCTTGTAGCGGGCCATGGCGTTCTCCAGATTGGGGCGATCGACATTGAGTTGCGACGCCACCAGGATCGGTTCAAGGTTTCAGTGGCGGGCCCAGCCGGTCACCGAGGCGCCGGATCTCGCCCAATCCGACCAGCTCCTGGGCCACGCGCGGCCGGTCGACGAAGAGCACGTCGCCGCTGCCGGCGATCGTGGCCGACAGTCGTTCAGACGCCGCCAGGCCGGCAGCGACAGGCTGATCGCCACCGCACGTGCCAGCAGGTGGCGGCGCGTACGCACACCGACTTCAGCGCGGGTTGGCGGGCCAAGTGCGCTCGTGGCTGGCGTGGCGAATCAGGCAGGTGGCGTTTTTCGTCTCGGCCACATAGATCGGCTGGCCCTTGCGGTCGGTGCCCGACACCTTGAGGCTGTATTGCGAGTTGTCGGCCGGCAGGGCGATCTGGTTCTCCTCGAACAACAGGTGCCCGTACTGCCAGCAGCGGATCTGGTACGCGCCTGCGGGCGTGGCCGTCTTTTCGGTCGCGGCCACCGGTCTTGCAGCGTCCTTGGGTTCCGAGGTTGTCACACCCGCCAGTGCAAACAGGGGCGCCGCAAGGGCCAGCACCGCGAGGCGCGTGACGCAGAGGTCGGCCCAGGCACGGCCGGGGCGGGCGATGGGTTCACTTGGCTTGGACATGGAAGGTCTCCTGCGCGAGCGTGCTGCCGGTGGTGGCGACGAAAGCGGCACGAACCTGCTCCAGGGTGGCCACCGCGAGGGTCTCGAAGTCGATGCCTACGACCGCCTTGGGCAACTCCGTGAGCACGTCCCGCGCGGTTGCGAAGCACATGATCGTCTCGGGCATGCCTTTGGCATTCATCGCCAATGCGAAGCGCATCGAGCCGGGCAATGCCAGTGGCTTGGCCGCCGAGATGAAGGAATCCTTGGTGAAGCGGTTGGGGTAGAAGC
Source organism: Burkholderiales bacterium (assembly GCA_031401195.1). Taxonomy (GTDB): domain Bacteria; phylum Pseudomonadota; class Gammaproteobacteria; order Burkholderiales; family Burkholderiaceae_C; genus Rubrivivax. The sequence goes on along the minus strand of JANNRI010000015.1, from coordinate 54,919 downwards.
GGGTGATCTTGGACGTCTCGTCCTGCAGGTAGCAGTACACATACGCATCCCGGTTGGGCCGCACCGAAAGGCTGAAGGCCTCACCGCGCGCGAAGCGGATCTGGTTGTTCGGCGTCGAGAGCGCAAGGGTGAGCGGGCCGGCTGCTGCCGGTGCCAGCGCCGGTGCCACTGCCACCGCGGCCGGCGTCGCGGCGGCCGTTGCCGGCACGGCGACAAATATCGCAGGCTTGGCCGGCACCGGGATCTTGGAGTGGTCGGCGCCGAGGTAGGCATTGAAGAAGGCCTCGTCGAGCAGGGCCTGGTTGCTCAAGCCCAGCGCGGCGCGGTAGTTGCCGATCGCCTCGTCGATGGCGCTGTTGAAGGCCCCGTCCACCGGGCCGATGTAGAAGCCGCGGCGGCGCATCTGGTTCTGGAAGTAGCCGATCAGCTCGACGCGGCTGGCAGCCATCGCGTAGTACCAGTCGGAGATCTCGAGCTTGATTTCTTCGTTGGTCGTGGGGCTGGCGCCCAGGCAGGTCCAGTAGGGCGTCTTGGTCAGCTTGCCCATCAGCTCGATCACCGCCAGCTCGACCAGGCCGCGCAGCGCCTGCGCCTGGCCCTCGGACTTGCTGAGGTTCATGCTGTAGTTGATGCCGAACTTGTGATAGGCGGCGTCGCCGTCAAGGCCCTTGCCCTGCTTCAGGATCACGACCGAGTTGCGCGACGTGACGCCGGCCAGGATCGACATGTCCTCGGTGGCCAGCACGCTCAGGTCCAGTCCCAGGATAGACGAAGCGGCGTCGCGCGAGATGCCCAGGTTGATGAAGGGCTGGAAGCCGATGCCGAGGTCCTTCTGGTTGCGGATCACGTTCTCGTCGAACTGCGACACCGAACCCTTGATGTCGAACTGCGGGATCACTTCGTACGCGCTCTGGCGCTGGGCCGCTTGCAGGAAGCTGATCACGTTGGTGGCGTCCTTGCCGTAGGCCACCAGCCGGATCGCGCGGCTGCGCCGCGTCATGTCTGAAACGGCGGTGATCAGCATGTCGCGCGTGCCGGCATTGACCTTCTTGGTCGAGTCGAGGATCTCCTCGACCAGCATCGACACGTCGCGTACGCCGTAGTCGATCATCAGGTTGTCCATGCAGCGCAATGCCGAGGAGAAGCCGGTAATGGCGCGAAAGGGCTGCGCCTCGGGGCCTTGGCGCACGGCGGCGGTCTGCTCGACGGTCTTGTCGTGGACCTCGAGCGTCGCGCCGCAGCCGCCAAGCGCTGCCGCCATGGCCAGCGGGCTGATCACGCGGCGCAGGATCGATGGCATCGAGATGGGCATGGCGGCTCTTTCAGAGGGGGGAGGTGAGGTTACTTGCAACCCTGGCCGCTGACCAGGTTGATGGCGTTGGGCGCGAAAACGAACACTTCGCGGGGGGCAGCGCCGATGCGGCCCCCGGTGTTGACGTTGCCGATGCTCTGGCTGCCGCACTGGCTGTCGTTGGCAGATCCGTCTTTCAGCACGTTGCGTTGCATGCCCGCTTGCTTGACCTTTTCCTTGGCGATCTTGGCCCGAAACTTCGGATCGATGTCGAATTCGCTGTCATCGGCTCGAGCGTGCTGTACCAGGACCAGACAGCTCACAAGCGAGACGATGATCGTGGAAAGGCTGATGGCTACTGGCTTGCGCATGATGTTCTCCTGAGGATTCGACCGCAAGGGTTGGCGGGGTCCGCCCCTGCACTTGATGAGTTGCTGCGCCGCGCGCTGCGGTTCAAGAAAACAGAATCGCCGCGAAGCTTGTGGCCCCGCGGCGATCCCAGAGGGCTGTCAGCGATCTCAGTTGGCGACGCCGATCTTCTGCTCGGCACGTGCGCCGTTGGCGTTGGCCAGGTTGTAGGCGCCAACCGCATTCACATGCGAATTGCGGATCAGGCTGTTGCCCGTGGCCTTGCCGATTTCCTGCACCGCGACGGTGTTGGAAGCCCAGGCCAGGTTCATCGCGCTGCGGGCGTCGATCGTGGTGTTGATGATTTCGCCGTTGCCCAGCGCCACGCCGATGCCTTGGTAGGCCCGCGCGTTGCTGCCGTTGGCTTGGTTCAGCGTGTTGCGTGCGTCGACGGTGACGCCGTGCAGGTGGCCATTGCCTTCGGCGTAGCCGACGCGCTGGCGAGCGTAGCTGTTCGCGCCGGTGGCCAGATTGCGGGCACCGGTGGCGTTGATGGTCGAGGAATGGATGCGGGCGCCGGTGCCGCTGGCCATGCCGACGAACTGATAGGCCTGGCTGCTCACGCCTGTCGCCTGGTTCTGCGTGTAGTTGGCGGTGACGGTCGTGTCGAGGATCTCGCCGGCGAAGGCGCCGAGCGAAGACACGGTGATGGCAGCGACGAGGGCGGTCTTGACGAACGATTTCATGGGGTTTGCTCCGAGGGTCTAAGTGGGTGGGCTTGGTGGCTTGCGGGTTTGCCTGCCATCCGCTCATTGGGTTGCAGGCCTGCGTCAATCGGTTCAAAGCGTTTGCGCGGGCCCGACCTCAGAATGTGGCAACGGCCTCGGCGACGCCATCCGGCAGTCGGGCTACAGCGTCAGCTGCCGTTGGCACGGAGCCATCGGCCGCGGCGGGCTGGCTCTGCTCGGCGGCCTCTATCGGCAGCGCCTCGAACTTGATCGGATAGCCGGCTTGCGTCGGGCGATCGTCGGCGGCGGCCGCGAAGACGATCACGGTCAGGAAGGCGAGGAAGACCGGCAAAAGTGACCACAGATGGTCATAGGCGCCGGGACCGGGACGCTTGGAATGGACGGACATGGGGTTCTCCTGGTTGGGGGGGATGGCAATTCGGCGCGCCGCAGTTCCGTGCACACCGTGGCACTGGGTTGCGCGGCCGGCGCGACGGGTTCAGTCCTTTGTCGGCCATCCCCATCGCGAAATGCTTTGAACCGCCGCAGCCGCGTCGGCAACTGAGGCAGTAGCTCAGGGAGAGATGCCGACGCCGGACGTCGGCTTCCCGAACCGGTGGCGAGAACGGTCCGTCATGAGATCGGCTCTGCCTGCCGGCGACGGCTGCTGCCTTTGGAAGGACCATGATGACGATTGCTGCGATTCGCGCCCTGCGCCGCGGCCCGGGCCCCTGGCTCGGCGCGGCCGTGCTGGCCCTGGCCGGCTGTGCGACCGACGGCGGGTTGGTTGCGCCTGACGGCGCGGCCCGCGCCAAGGGGGCCGATGTCGCAGCGCCAGCGGCCACGGCGCCGGCCGCTGGCTACTTCTCCGGGGCACTGCGCTGCATGGACACGCTGCTGCTCGACCATGGCGCCCGCGATCTGTCGGTGATCGTCGAAGACCTGGCCGACAAGACCCAGCGCGGCAATGCCGGCTCGAAGGACATGCTGATCTCCACCGTGTCGGACATGACCCGGCGCAGCCAGGCGATCCGGCTGGTCGCCTCGGGCCAGGACTGGAGCCATACGCTCAACGTGATGGCCCAGGCCCCGAAGCGCGAGGCCTATGCCCTGGCTCCCCAGTATTCGCTGCGCGGATCGATCCGCACACTCGACGCGTCTGCCGGCGTGGCCACGCTCGGTATCGACCTGAGCCTGTTGAACACGCAGGACATGAGCATCGTGCCCGGCACCGCGACCCACAACGTGCTCACGCTGCGCCAGCGCGCCGGCGCGGCGGACGGTCAGGCCGAGATGCGCAAGTTCGGCCAGCAGTTCACTTTTGCCAGCAGCGATCGCGATCCTTCCGCCGCGGCGGTGCGTTCGCTGGTCGAGCTGGCGACGATCGAACTGTTCGGCCGGCTTGCCCGCGTGCCGTACTGGAGCTGCCTCGGCGTCACCGAGGCCGATGCCGCCGTCGGCGCCGAGATCCAGGACTGGTATGACGCGATGGCCGCACGCCCGGCCGACTTGGTGCGCTACTTCCAGCGCCAGCTGCGCCAGCGGCGCGCCTACGACGGCCCGATCGACGGCAGCGTGAATGCCGATTTCAAGGATGCCGTGGCGGGCTACCGCGAGGCCCTTGGCCTGTCGCGCGAAGCCCGCCTGACGCTGGACTTCTACAAGGCCTACCTGGCGGCGGACCACGGCCAGTTGGCGCCGCGGATCCGCCCGGCGGTGGCCGCGGCGGCGCCGGCGGGCAGTCCTCCGGCAACCCCGCTGTCGCTGCGCGTCAGCAGCCTCAACGACGTCCAGCGCTTCGCCCGCGGCGAGGCGGTGCAGCTGTCGATCCGGCCGAGCCGTGACGCGCATGTCTACTGCTTCCTGCAGGATGAGAAGCGCCAGATCACGCGCTTCTTTCCGAACCGCTTCCAGCACGATTCCCGGGTGCAGCCGACGGCAGCGTTGCGCTTGCCCGGCGCGATGGGCTTCGAGATCGTAATGAACCCGCGCGGCGTGGCCGAGACGGTGGCCTGCTTCGCCACCGAGCGCGACGTCCTGCCCGAGCTGCCGTCCGGCCTGAATGGCGGCGATTTCCACCCGTTGCCGGTGACCTCGCTCGAGCAGCTGAGGCTGGCGTTCGCCAAGGCCAGCCCGACCGCGCTGGCTCAGGACTCGTTCCAGATCCGGCCGCGCTAGCCGCCGTCGAGCGAAACCTTGAACCGCGCCCGCGGTTCGCGCAACCCATTGGTAGTCCCCCCAACCAGGAGCATCCCCATGGCCGACACCGCCCCGACGCGGCATGAAGTGCGCGCCTTCTGGCTTGTGGTCGTCGGCGCGACGCTGGCGACGGTCTGCCTGATGGCGCAGGCCCAGCCCTGCAGCGGGCCCTTGGCGTCGCCGTCCGCGGCGGCGGCCGCACCGGGCCCGGAGAAATTCCGCCTCATCGCGCAGCAGTGCACGGTGCTGTCGGAGCCGGCCAAGATACAGCGCGCCGCCCAGCTCGACCTCTACCAGGGCAGCGCCAGCGTCGGCGTGTCGATGCCCGCCGATGCCGCAGCGCGGCCCGCAGCCGCTGCGGCCAGCGCCCCGGCCGCATCGGCGCCGGGCCCGATGCCGCCGCCGTCGCGCGACGCCGCACGCGTGCTGACGCTGGCACCGGTGTTGACCGAGGCCGCGCGGCTGAACCAGATCGACCCGCTGCTGCTGCACGCGATCGCGCATGTCGAGTCACGCCACAACACCCAGGCGATTTCACCGGCCGGCGCGCGCGGCGCGATGCAGGTGATGCCGGCCACGGCGCGCCGCTTCGGCGTCACCGACCCCGAACGCAGCTTGCATGAGGCCGAACCCAATGTGCGCGCCAGCGCCGCCCTGCTGCGCACACTGCGCAACCGCTACGGCGACGACCTGCGCCTGGTGCTGGCGGCCTACAACGCCGGTGAAGGCGCGGTCGAGAAATACGGCCGCGACGTGCCGCCCTACCCGGAAACGCAGGCCTACGTGCGCAAGGTGCTGGGCGTCTACCGGCGCCTGAGCGCCGAATTCGCGGTGTCCGAGTCCGGCGCGCTGGTCGCGCGGGGAGGTCAGTGATGACGATGGCGGCTTACTTCCGCAGCGCGGCCACCCCGCGCGCGAGCGTCTTCGCGCGCTACAGCGACCTGGTACTCGTCGTCGGCGTCATCGCCATCGTCGCGATGATGGTGCTGCCGCTGCCGTCCTGGCTGATCGACGTCCTGGTGGCCTTGAACATCGCCTCGGGCCTGGTGCTGCTGCTGCTGGGCATCTACATCGCCTCGCCGCTCGAGTTCTCGGTCTTTCCGAGCGTGCTGCTGATGACCACGCTGTTCCGCCTGTCGCTGTCGATCGCCACCACGCGGATGATCCTGCTCGAAGGGCATGCCGGCCACATCATCGATACCTTCGGCAAGGTCGTCGCCGGCGGCAACCTGGTGGTCGGCATGGTAGTTTTCCTGATCATCACGGTGGTCCAGTTCATCGTCATCGCCAAGGGTGCCGAGCGCGTGGCCGAAGTCGCGGCGCGCTTCTCGCTCGATGCGATGCCGGGCAAGCAACTGTCGATCGACTCCGACCTGCGCTCGGGCCTGATCGACAAGGACGAAGCCAAGCGCCGCCGCCGCAATCTGGAGATGGAAAGCAAGTTGCACGGCAGCCTCGACGGCGCGATGAAGTTCGTCAAGGGCGACACCATCGCCGGCATCGTGATCATCGTCATCAACCTGCTGGGTGGCCTGGCGATCGGCGTCATGATGCTGGACATGGATATCGCCTCGGCGATGTCGAAATACTCGATCCTGACCATCGGCGAAGGCATGGTGGCGCAGATCCCGGCACTGCTGGGTGCGATGGCCGCCGGCCTGATCGTCACCCGCACCAGCGACGAGGACGACCTGCACCTGGGCGATTCGATCCGCAAGCAGATCAGCGCCAAGCCGCGCGTACTGGTGGTGGCCGGCGGCATCTGCCTGCTGATGGCTCTGGTGCCGGGCTTCCCGTCGCTGGTGTTCGTGATGCTGGCAGGGGTGTTTGCGGGCTTCGGCGCCATCCTCACGCCGGCCTGGCGCGAACGCCTGCGCCATCTGCGTCACCCTGCGGTGCGCCAGCTCGTCAAGCGCCTGGACAGCCCACAGCAGGTCACGGCCACCGCATTGCCGCAACAGCGGCCGTCCGTGCCGCTGCTGCTGCGCGTGCCAGCGCCATTGCTCGCCTCGGAGGATGCGCACCGCCTGACCCGCAGGCTGGAAGAGGTGCTCGACGACTTCCAGCTCGGCCTGGGCCTCACGCTGCCGCGCATCCACCTGCATGGCCAGCCGGTGGAGGCCGGCGTGGCCTCGCCCGCGTGGCAACTGCTGGCCTACGAAGTGCCGATCGCCCACGGCACGATGCCGCAGGACGACATGCCGAGCGCGCTCGGCGAAGCGGTTCGCCAGGCTCTCAAGCGCCATGTGCCGCTGTTCCTCGGCACGCAGGACACGACCAATCTGCTGACACGTGCAGCGGTCGATGTGCCCGATGTCGTCAAGGAGGTGTTGCGCGCACTGCCACTGCAGCGCGTGGCCGAAGTGCTGCGCCGCCTGGTTAGCGAGTCGGTGTCGATCCGCAACCTGCGCGACATCCTCGAAGCGCTGGCGGAGGCCAGCCAGCGCGAGAAGGAAGTCCATGCGCTGACCGAATTCAGCCGCGTCGCGTTGCGCCGGCAGATCAGCCACCAGGTGGCGCCCGAGGGCCGGCTGGCCGCGGTGATGCTGCAGCCGGAGCTCGAAGAGCTGTTGCGCCAGTCGCTGCGGGTCAGTGGTGGCGTATCGCAGCTGGCGCTCGAGCCCGAGACTGCGCGCCGCATCTGCGAGGCGATCGCCGGCTCGGTGGCCAAGCATCGCCCTGCCGCGGTGATCACCTCGATCGACGTGCGCTGGCACCTGCGCCGGCTGATCGAGCCGGAGTGCTTCGATACGCCGGTGTTGTCCTACCACGAGCTGATGCAAACCTTGCAGCTCGAAGTTCTAGACCGCGTTGCCGCTCCCGGCGCGCCCATGCTGGAGGCTGCATAAATGCAAACGCCGATGAACCCGTGGCGCGTGCGCCTGATGCGCTGTGCGATCTTCGCCGTCGCCTTCGCGCTGTGCGCGATGGCCGCTTCGGTCAGCGCAGCACCGATGCCCAATCCAACGCGGCAGGTCTCGATCACCGCCCGCGAGCAGCCGATCGCTGCCTTCCTGCAGGACCTGTTCGCCGCGGTGGACGTGCCCTCGGCGATCAGCCCGGGCCTGGCCGGCAGCGTCAACGGTACCTTCAGCGGCCCTGCCGAGAAGGTCCTGCGCGATGTTGCGCGGGTCTACAACCTGGTGCCGTACTTCGACGGCTCGGTGATGCATGTCGTGCCGGCCAATGAATTGACCCGCCGCACCTTCGCCGCCACGTCCTCCGTGGCCGAACGCGCACTGCGCGAGGCGAGCGACCAGAACCTCGCCGATTCGCGCAATACGCTGCGCCGCAACACCGACGGCAACCTGCTGGCCGTCGGCACGCGCCGCTTCATCGAGCAGGTCGATGAGGTGATGCGCGCCGGCCAGGTCCAGCCGACTGCCGCCGCGGCGGTGTCTGCCGGCGTCGCCGACTTCCGGGTCTTCTACCTGCGCTATGCCTGGGCTCACGACGTGACGACGACGATCGGCGGTCGCCAGGTCCTGCTCCCCGGCGTGGCGTCGATCCTGCGCTCACTGGTCGGCGTGCGTGGCGGCGTCCCGCTCGGCCGTGAAGTGGCGCTCAAACCCACCCTGCCGTCGCTGAAAGGCCAGGGCCTGGCCGGGCAGGGCGTGTCGGCGCGGGGTTCGGCAGACGATACCGCACGCAACGCTTCGGTCGACCTGCTGGTGGCGGCGTTGCAGCGCACGGCGCAGCCGAGCGACGCCCAGGCGGTGCCGACCACCGCGCCGGAGGGCCACCAGATCCGCATCGAGGCCGACCAGCGCCTGAACGCGGTGATCGTGCGCGATCTGTCCGAGCGCCTGCCGCGCTACGAACAGCTGATCGCCGCGCTCGACGTCGAGCCACAGTCGCTCGAGATCGAGGCCACGATTATCGACGTCAACGTCGACCGGATGCGCGAGCTGGGCATCAACTGGCGCTGGAACAACGACGGCCGCGGCGCCTCGTTCAGCGGCGCTGTACCCACCGTCGGTCCGGGCGGCATCGCCTCGGTGGTGCTCGGCTCGGCCGGCCAGTTCCTGGCCCGCATCCGCGCGATGCAGTCCGAGGGTTCGGCTCGTGTCGTCTCGAGCCCGCAGGTCGTGACCTTGTCCGACGTCGAAGCGGTGTTCGACAACAGCTCGACCTTCTATGTGCGGGTGGCCGGCCGAGAGCAGGTCGATCTGTTCAACGTCAGCGTCGGCACCTCGCTGCGCGTGACGCCGCATGTCTTCCGCGACCACGGCGCCACGCGTATCAAGCTGCTGGTGAATGTCGAGGACGGCAGCATCACCGGCCAGCAGGTCGATCAGATCCCGGTCGTCGAGCGCTCGACCATCAACACCCAGGCGCTGATCGCCGAGGGTGAGAGCCTGCTGATCGGCGGCATGGTGCGCGACAGCACGTCAGCCAACGAAGACAAGGTGCCCGGCCTGGGCGACGTGCCGGTGCTCGGCAACCTGTTCAAGACCAAGACCAAGGCTTCGAGCCGCGTCGAGCGCATGTTCCTGATCACGCCGCGCCTGGCCGGCACGCGGCCCGCACCGCCGCAGTCGACGCCGAGTTCGCAGCGCGTCGCGGCGACGCCAGCGCCGGCCGCAGCGTCCGTCGCCCCGGCCCCGATCCAAGCCGCGGTGGCCGCGCCCGTCGCGCCGCAGGCGGCCCCCGTGGCGGCCCCCGTGGCGGTGCCGGTCGCGGCGCCGGCTGCGGCCGCCGCTGTGTTCACGGCGCCGCGCCGCGCATCGGTCGAATTCGACCTGAACGCAGCGCTGCCCGCGGGCGCAGCGCTGCCGCGACCACTCGCCACGCCGCAGCCTGCCACGCCGCAGAGCGCTGCACCGGCCAGCGCCGCGCCGCGCCCACCCGCCAGCGGCCGCATCGAACCGCCGACCCGCGTTGCGGCCACGAACCTGACCCCGGGGCGATGACATGACACCGGCCCTTTCACTTCATCGGCCGCTGCCTGCCTGGATGCAGCGCGGCCCTGATGCGACCCAGCAGGAGGCCTGAGATGGACCGCGCTGCCCCCCAACTGGAATCCCTCCGCGCGCTCGAACTGCGCGTGCTCGAAGGCCCGCAGCGCGGTGCCCGCGCGAGCTTGCCCGGCGGCACGGCCTGCGTGCTCGCGGTCGAGCCCGATGGCCGCGGCGACGCTGCTGACATCGTGCTGCGCGAGCCGACGGCAAAGCCGGTTCGCGTGCGCGTGACCGCGGACCTGCCCAACGCGATGCTCGAGGTCCTGCAGGGCCAGGTGCAACTCGGCGAACGCACGCTGACCACCGGCGAGCAGACGCTGTGGGGCGCGCAGACGCCGCTGCGCGTCGGCAGCACGCTGGTCGCCTTCGGGCTGGCCTGTGTCGACGATTGGAGTCCCGGCAAGGAAGCCCATGCAGCGGCGGCGCCTGCCGCCGACGCGGCAGCCCGTGCTGCCCCTGCGGCCACGCCGTTGCGCCGACGCGCCGAGGTCTGGCTGGCCTCGATGGGGGCCGCTGTGCTGCTGGTCTGCGCCGGCGCGCTGTGGATCGCCCATGCGGCAGCCCGGCCTCAACCCGCACCGATGGTCGATACCGCGGCGCTGGCAACCGCGCTGCGGGCCAGCGAATTTGCCGCGCTGACCGCGGCGCGCGGTACCGACGGCGGCCTGCTGTTGCGCGGGCGCCTGGCCACGCAGGCCCAGCGCCAGCGGCTCGATGACTGGCTTGCGGCGCGCCGGCAGAGCGCGTCGATCGACGTGCTGGTCGACGAAGCCGTCGTGCACGACGTGACCGAGGTCTTTCGCGTCAACGGCGTGGCCGTCAAGGCCCAGGCCGCCGGCCCGGGCCGCATCGTCGCCGAAGCGGCCGAGCCGGACCGCGATCGCCTGGCCCGCGCCGAAGAGGTGGTGCGCCGCGATGTGCGCGGCGTCGAGAGCCTGAACGTGCGCAATACCGTGGCCCCGCGGCCGAAGCCGGCGCCGCCCGTACCCGACGATCCCGGCAAGCGCATTGCCTCGCTGGTACCCGGCGAGACCGCCTACCTGGTCACCGCCGACGGTGCGCGCTATTTCATCGGCGCGATGCTGCCCAGCGGGCACCGCATCACGCAGATCGCCAGGGCCAGCGTGACGCTCGAACGCGACGGCCAGCAATCGAGCTTGAACTTTTGATTCCCCACCCGCAACCCACCGATGAAGGAGATTTCCCATGAGCAACTACGTAAACCCCCTGAGCCTGGTCGCCGCGGCGCCGATGTCGCAGCAAAAGGGCGCCAATGGCGGCAAAGGCAGCCTGTTCGAGGCGCTGGCGCAAGCCTGGGCGCAGGCGCTGGACAAGCAGGCGGAGACGATCATCGCGAAGTCCGACGCGATCAACAACGGCGACGACTCGCCGGGGGCGGTGACTGCGCTGACCACCGAGTCGTTGAAGATGAGCTATCTCTCGAACAGTTCGCACACCTCGATCTCGACGGTGGGGTCGGCGCTCGAGACGATGGCCCGCAAGCAGTGACGACCGGCAGGGGATCGCGATGACCTTCGACGTTTCCGCCATTGCGGCATTCGCTCAATCGCCCGCGGTCGCCGGCTCGGCCGCGGCACCGGCGCAGGTCGGCTACGGCGTGTCGCTGACCGACATCGGCGGCTTCGAGCAGTCGCTGGCCGGGGTCGGTGCACGGCTCGAGGCGCAGGCCGTGAGTGCGCCGTCCGAGGCCGCCAAGCAGTTGATGAAGCCCTTCGAATTCCTCAACGGCGAGGCTGAAAAGCTGGCGCTGGACGCCCGCACGGCGCAGAGCAGCGGTGCCGACATGAGTCCGGGCGAAGTCGTGCTGCTGACGGTGCGCAGCCAGGAATTCATGTTCCATTGCCAGCTCATGTCGAACATCGCCAACCGCACTTCCGACGGCATCCAGCAATTGTTCCGCCAGCAATCGTGAACCACCCCCGCAGCGCCTTCGGCGCTCCCCCTCGAGGGGGCACCGCCAGCAGACCGGCAGAGCCGGATCTGCGGCGGTTGCTTGGAAAGGTTCCGCAACTTTCGTCGACGGTGGCATCTGCCGCCTTGGAGACTTGAAATGACGATGTTCTCGCGCACCACCGCCGCGGCGCTGTGCAGCCTGTGCCTGCTGCTGGCCGCCTGTTCGGAGCAGGAGCTGTATTCGAAGTTGTCCGAGCGCCAGGCCAACGAGATGGTGGCCGTGCTGCGCAGCGCCGGTATCGAGGCCGAGAAGAAGTCGCAGGAGGGTCAATTCTCGGTGACCACCTCGCGCGACGACTTCTCGCGCGCGGTGCAGACGCTCAATGCGCAGGGCTACCCGCGCGATACCTTCGACAGCATGGGCAAGGTCTTCAAGCGCGAGGGCTTCGTATCGTCGCCGCTGGAAGAGCGCGCCCGCCTGGTGCACGCGATGTCGCAGGAGATTTCCAACACGATTGCCAATATCGACGGTGTGGTTACCGCGCGGGTGCACCTGGTGATGCCCGAGCGCAACCCGCTGATCGACAAGCCGCAGCCGGCGGCTGCCTCGGTATTCATCAAGCACCGGCCGGAGAAGAACCTGGCGGCACAGACCGCGCAGATCAAGGCCCTGGTGGTCAACAGCATCGAAGGGCTTTCCTACGACAACGTGACCGTGGCGCTGTTCCCGGCCGGCAGCCTGAGTCCCGAGCCTGCCAAGAGTCCTGCCAGTTCGTCCGAACAACGCCAGGCGGCGCTGACCGCGCCGCTGCTGGCCGGCGGCGGTGCCGGCGCTCTGGCCCTGGGCGGTGGTGGCCTGCTGTGGTGGCGCCGCCGCCGCCCGCCGGCGGGCCTGCCGACGCTGACCCACAGCGTGCCGGCGGTGGCATCGCCGACACCCGGTCAGCGCGAGCGCGAAGACCTGCAAGCGGCCTTTCGCCGCGCCGTGAGTCGCAAATGAGCGGCGATCCGCAGGCCGCCGGTGCGACGCCGGGCCAGCGCGCCGCTGCGTGTGCGCGCCAGCGCCGTTGCCTGCGCGCCGCCGTGGCCGAGCGGCTGATGGCGCACGCACCCGCGGCGGCCGCCGAGTTGGACTGGGACGCGCTGGATGCCGCGCCGGCCTGGCTGGCCTGGCCAGAGGCGCAGGCCACTGCGCTGCAATGCCGGGTCGGCGCGCTGATATGCGCGCCGATATGCGCGCCGACGATCCGTCTGTGGATCGATGCCCCGCGGTTGGCTGCCGCCGCGCGCGTCGTGGGCACCGAATACCTGCAGGCCTTGCTGGCGTTGCCTGACCAGCAGGTGCTGCCGCGCGACCTCGCCGACTGCCCGCGCATCGACTGCCCCGAGCAGGTCGCAGCGCTGCTGCGCGCCGCGGGCGCCGCCGTGATGCTGGCGGCCCTGCCCGTGGGCCCGTTGCGCCGCGCTGTCTCGAGCACGTTGGCGCCGATCACCGCGTCGCCGATGGCGGGCGCACTGGCCGAGTCGCTGGTGGCGCGGGCGCAGCGGCTTGCCCTCCAGCCAGCGGCCGCGGTCCGCCACGCTGGCGCACCGGCAGCGTCCGAGGTGGCGGCATGAACGCGCGCGCTGTCACGCGGCGGCACCACTTCCGTCCGCAAGGGCAACCCGCCATCCCAGGGGTACGGGCATGAGCTTTCTGCTCTGGCAACGCGATTCCGACCTCGCCATCGCGTCGGCGCGGCTGGTGCTGCGCGCCGACGAGGTGCCGCAACTGCTGCAGGCCCAGCAACTGCGCGACGAACTCGACGCGCTGCGCCGCGACCAGGCCGCGCGTGTCGAAGCGGCCTGCGCCGCCGCGCACGCCGAGGGCCTCGCAAGAGGCCTCGAGCAGGGCCGCCGCGACGCCCGTGACGAACTGGCCGCCGCCATCACCTCGATCACCCACACCGTGGCCCACGAGCGCGACCGCTTGCGCGACGACGTGGCCGCGCTGGCGCTGCAGGTGGTGCGCAAACTGACGGGCCAGGGCAGCGTCGATGCACGCCTGGCCGCACTGGCCGCGGTGGCCGCACGCGAGATGCTGCCGGCGCAATCGCTGACGCTGGTCGTCCATCCGGACCGTTGCGAGGCGGTGCGAGCCGCGTTGGCGCAGCGCGCCGCGGGCGCGGTTTCGGAGTCGGTGCCGAACTTCGAGGTCCGCGGCGACGAGCGTTGCGCGGCCGACGATTGCCGCATCGAGACCGAGCTCGGCAGTGCCGACGCCTCTCTCGAAGCGCAGCTCGCGCGCCTGGCCACGGCCTGGGGCGTGGCCGAAACCCCGCTGTCGACCGCCCCGAGGCGGGCCGCATGAGCGCCGCCGTGAACCCGACGCAGCGCCTGCTGCGCACCCTGCACGCGACGCGTACCGTGGTCGAGCAGGGCCGCGTGGTCCAGGCCGGCGGCACGGTGCTGCGCGCGACGGGCTTGCGTGCGCGCATCGGTCAGCAGTGCCGGATCAGCGCGCCGGGCTTCGGGACGGACTGCGGCGAAGCGCTGCTGGCCGAGGTCATCGGCTTCGCCGGCGCGGAGGTCATCCTCGCACCCTATGGTCCGTTGCAGGGCGTGGCCGTCGGCGCTGCGGTGCAGGCGATGGCCGAGGACGCCCAGGTGCCGTGCGGGCCGTCGCTGCTCGGTCGGGTGATCGACGCCTTCGGCGCGCCGATGGACGGCCGCCCGCTCGACGCCGGCGCCGGGCTGCAATTCACACCCCTTCACGCCCCCGCGCCATCGCCGCTGCAGCGGCGCGGCGTCGACGAACCGCTGGCCACCGGCGTGCGCGCCATCGACGCCGCGCTGACCGTCGGCGAAGGCCAGCGCGTGGGCATCTTCGCCATGGCCGGCGGCGGCAAGTCGACGCTGCTGGGCATGCTGGCCCGCCAGGCGCGTGCCGATGTCAACGTCATCGCCCTGGTCGGCGAGCGCGGCCGCGAAGTGCGCGAATTTATCGACGAGAGCCTCGGTGCCGAGGGTCTGGCCCGCTCGGTGGTGGTGGTCTCGACCTCCGACCGCCCCGCGCTCGAGCGGGTGCGCGCCGCCTACGCTGCCACGGCGATCGCCGAAGGCTTTCGCCGCGAAGGCAAGCGCGTGCTGCTGCTGGTCGACTCGGTGACGCGCTTCGCCCGCGGCCTGCGCGAGCTTGGCTTGTCGGCGCTGGAGCCGCCGGTGCGGCGCGGCTATCCACCGTCGGTCTTCGCCGAGCTGCCGCGCCTGTTCGAGCGTGCCGGCAACGATGCCCACGGCTCGATCACCGCCTTCTACACCGTGCTCGCCGAAGACGACGACAACAGCGACCCGGTGGCCGAGGAAGTGCGCTCGATCCTCGACGGCCACATCGTGCTGTCGCGCCAGTTGGCACAGGCCGCGCATTACCCGGCGATCGACGTGCTGGCCAGTGCGAGCCGCGTCTTCACGCGGGTGACCGCGCCGGCGCACCGCGACGCCGCCGCACAGTTGCGTGCACTGCTGGCGCGCTACAAGGAGGTCGAGTTCCTGCTGCGCGTAGGTGAATACCAGGCCGGCAGCGACCCGCTGGCCGACCGCGCGATCGAGCGCATGCCGGCGCTGCGTGCGCTGCTGACGCAGCGCGCCGAGGAAGCCACCGACATCGCCGGCACGATCGCGCAACTGCAGGCGGTGGTGGCGTGAACCACCGCGCCGACACCGTTGGCTGCCCCCCTGGGGCGGCGTGGCGGGCGCAGCCATGACAGACCTGCCCGAACCGCACGAGGCGCAGCAGTTGCATCGCTTGCGCAGCCTGCGCGTGCAACGTGCGCGCGAGCATTGCGCCAGCCGGCAGACCGAGATGACCCAGGCAGCGCACGCGGTGCGTGAGCGCCAGCGGCAGATCGAGAGCCGCCGCCAGGCGATCGGACAACTCGCGCACGACGTGGTGCACGCGCTGGCGCCACGGCTGCCGCGCTGGTCGGCGATGGTCGTGGCACAACGCGAGCGCCTGGAGGATCAGCTGGAACGGCACCAGTACGCGTTGCACGACGACGAGCGGCGGCTGGAAGAGGCCCAGGAGCGGCTGCAGCAAGCGCGCGCCGAGTTGACGCGCGCGCTGGCCCGCGAAGATGCGGTGCGCGGCCTCGTGGAGCAGGTCCGGCACAGCCACGCGCTGGAGCGCGACCGCTTGGTCGAACGCGAACTCGATGACCAGGGCCGCGGTGGGGTACGTGCCCAGGCGGCGGCCGCATCATGAACCTGCCCGGCGCGCGCGCGAACCTGTCATCGCCGCGCGCGTCGCAAGGTGACGCCGACCCGTCTCGCCGGCGCGACGACCCGTTGGGCGCGCAGCGCGGCGACGAATTCGACCGCCTGCTGCGCCGCAAGTCCACAGCCGGCGACGAAGCCGAGCGACCCGGCGGCGGCGACGCCGCACCCAGCCTGGATGGCCCAGCCGCCGGCCAGCCTGCACCGCTCGCCGCGCCAGCGCAGGCCAAGGGCGCGGGCTGCATGGCGCCGATGGCGCCGGCCGCCTCGCATGCAGGCGGTGTTCCTGGCGAGCCGAGCGCGACCGCGGCCAGGGCCACGCTCGAAGCCGGACTGCAGGGCCTGCCACCGCCGATGGCGCTCGCAGGCGGCAACGCCGACGCCGCCAGCAACTGGAGCGTGACGCTGCACCAGCCGCTGGGCACCGCGCTCGAGCTGCGTGCGAGCCGCAGCGTTGGCACCGCCGAAACGCAGGCGACGTGGACGCTGACGATCCGATCGTCAGCCCTCGACGCCGCAGGCTTGGCGCACCACCTGCCGCGACTGAGAGAGCGCTTGCGCGCGCGGGCGCTGAACCCGACCCATGTACGCATCCAGGCCGACGAAGAGGAGCCCACATGAATGCCGCCGTCGAATCTTCTGAATGCGTCGAGGGCGCCGCGGCCGCCGAACGCGCCAGCGCCGTGGCGCCGCGTGCGCTGGCGTGGGCCCGCACGCGACGTCTGACGCTGCGCGAATTCGCCGAGGACGACCTGCAGGCGCTGCTGGAGATGCACCGCGATCCGCGGCTGCGGGCCCACCTGGTCGACGACTATCCGCTGCACCAGCCCGCCGTGGCGCGCTTGTTCCTCGCACGGATGGCGCTGATCTACCGGCACTACGAGGGCCTGGGTATTTGGCATGCCACGCAGCACGAGCCGCAAGCGCGCTTTGCCGGCTGGTTCAATCTGATGCCGATGGCCGAGCGGACTGGCGAGGTCGAGATCGGCGGCCGCCTGCTGCCGCTGGCGTGGGGCAGTGGGCTGGCGCTCGAAGGCGCCGAGCTGATGCTCGATCACGCCTTCGACGACCTCGGCCTGGCCCGGGTATGGGGTGTCTGCCACCCGGACAACCGCAGCGCTCAGGCGGTGCTGGCCACGATGGGCTTCGAGCCCTTGGGTGTCATGCCCTACGACGGCGGCATGGCCTGCCACTACCGAATCGGATTGAACGCCTGGCGCGAATTGCGCAACACACCGCGCGGAATCCGGCTTCGCCGCGCGTTGCGTCAGCGGCCTGACCGCGCCGCGACCGCCCCCGATTGAGGACTTTGCGCCATGAGCAAGAAACCGCCGCACACGACAGCGCCACCGGCCGGGCCGGCGCAGGCCGCACTGGTCAAGGACCTTTCGCGCCGGGTGCGCACGGCATTGGCCGATGCGTTGACGCGCCTGAACCCGCCGGGCGCGACCGACCCGGCTGCGCTGCTGGTCGAGCGCGCCGCCAGCCCGCTGGCGCCCGCACGCCTGGCCTGCGCGCACCCCGGTGGCAGCGAGGCGCACGCACAGGCGCGCGCGCTGTACGAACGCTGCCTGACCCATTACCGCGAGGTCGTGCGCGCGCACGAAGCCACGCTGTCGCTGGACGACGTCGGCGCCGCCGTGGCCTGCTTCGTCGCCGCCAACATGCAGGCCCTGCACGGCGTGAAGGCCACGCCGGCCATGCTGCTGCAACTCGAGCGCCAGCTGAGCGGCGTGACGCTGCGCAGTGCAGCCTGGGACGAGGCACCGCCACGCGAACGGCAGAACTACTTCGAGCAGATGGCGATTCTCGCGGTCTTGATCGGCGCCTCGTCGGCCCAGGCCATGCACCAGGGCCCGGCCGCTGTCGCCAACGTGCGCCGCGCGGCGCGCGGCTATCTGCAGCAACTGCTGGGGCTCAATGCCGATCAGCTACGGCTGGGTGCCAGCGGTCTGACGCTCGGCGACGCGAACGATGAACGCGACGCGCCGCAGGCGGCCGAGCCGCGGGCGGCATGACCGTCATGGACCTCGGCCCGATCGAACCCGCACGCGCGGTCGACAAGGCGTTGTTGGCCTGGGCCGCCGCGCTCGAAGCCCTCGCGCCGGTCGACGCCGACGCCGTCGAGGCAGTTGCATCGCTGGCACCGGCGCCAACCAGCCCGGTTGCCTTGCCGGGCGCCAGCCTGGTCGAGCGGGTGCTCGGCGAAGCCAACCCGGCTTGGCCGGTGTCGGAGCCCACGTTGCCGGGCATGGACACCGACCCCGGCCACGAATCGGCCACCGTGCAGACGTTCTCGCGGCCGCAGCCGCTGGCCAACGACGCGGCGCGTGATGTCGCCGGGGCGCCCCCGTCTGCCCCTCACGCGAAGAGCGAATTCGCGCTGCCCGCAGCGTTGCTGGTGCCGGCCATGCTGGTCGGCCTGCAGGTCGAACGTGCGACGGGCTGGCCGCTGCCACGTCGCAGCGAGCCCGAGCGGCCGCGCGCCGCCCACGGGGACGGCCGTGTTCGCGTCGAGGCGGACGCCGAGCGCAGTCACCGTCAAAAAGAAGAGCCGCAGGAGCCGTCGCCCGCGCGCGAAGAGCCGGACAGACGCAGCGCAGCTCAAGAACCCCCGCTGGCGGAGTGCGACAGCGGCGCATGGTCCGAGGCCCTGACGCAGGCCTTGCGTGCAGCCCTTGCGGCGCGGATGGTGCCGCAGGCGCTGCTGGCCGCGGCCGAACAATGGCAGCGTGGCCGTTGCGTGGTGCTGGCCTGTCCGCAGGCTAGCGATCCCGCAGGCCCGGCCTGGGCCTTCGTCCTCTGGCCGCGGCCGCACGCGAACCCATCGCCGCAGCAGGCGGGCGACGGCAACGCGGCCCCGAATCCACTGTCGCTGTTCGGACTGCGCGTCACCGCGCGCCTGCAATGGCGCACCCTGCCGCCCACCACAGCGTGGTGCCACGCGCGGGTGATCAAGGAGCACCACCCGCGCCGCGGCCGCCAGCTGGTGTCGCCCGACAACGATCTCGACCCCACGGCCCCACCCGCGGCGCTGGCCTGCGCGGTGCAGCTCGGACCGGTGCTGGCGTGCTCGCTGCGCTGGTGCGAAGTGCGCGTGCATATCCAGGCCGCACAGCGTTTCTGGGCCGCGCTGGGCCGGCAGTGGAGCGTGCATGTCGTGGTCAGCGCCCGCCCGCTGGCCGGCTCCCGTACCCCGACGAAGGAGTCCTCGCCATGCTGAACTGCGTCGAATCGGTGCAAACGGGACCCGACGCGGCCTGCGCCAGGCTGGGTGCATTCGGCGATGCGCTGGCCCTGATCCACCGCCACGAGCGTCGGCTGCAATGGGTCAGCGACGGCTGGCGTGCCCTGCAGCCGCGCTTCGTCGCGGGCACCGCGTTGTCGACGCTGGAAGCGGCCCTGCCGGGCCTGCAGGCCGCGCACGATGCCGACGCTGCCTTGCCCCGGCGCGTGCGCCTGGGCGACGAACGGCAATGGGACGCCGAACTGGCGGCTTTCGACGACGATCACCTGCTGCTGCGACTGACCGACCGTCGCGAACTGGGCCGCGTGCTGCAGCGCCAGCTCGACGATCGCGAACAGTTGCTCTTCACCTCGCGCGTGATCTCGGTCGGCGAGATGGCGACCACACTGGCCCACGAACTGAACCAGCCGATCGGTGCAACGGCCAACCTGTTGCGCGGGCTGCGAACGCGCCTGGGTCGTCGCGATGGGCTCGACAGCGAAGAGTCGGCCGCGCTCGAACGCGCGATCGAGCAGGTGATGTTCGCGGCGCGCATCATCACGCGCATCCGCGAGTTCACCCACTCGCACCAGCCGCGCCATGCGCGCCTGGATCTGGCGGCGCTGTTGCGCTCGAGTGCCTCGCTGCTCGACTGGGACCTGCGCCGCAGCGGGGCGCGCCTGACGCTCGAGGTTCCCGCACAGGCGGTGCCGGTTCGCGGCGACGAGGTGATGCTGCAGCAGGTGGTGGTCAACCTGATGCGCAACGCGCTCGACGCACTGCGCACCGATCCGCCCGAGGAGCCCGAGGTCGCGCTGCGCCTGCTGCTGCGGCCGGCCGAGATCGAAGTCCAGGTCTGCGACAACGGCTGCGGGCTCGGCGACGAGGCGGCCGCCAAGCTGTTCGTGCCCTTTGCCTCGAGCAAGCCGTCGGGCATGGGCATCGGCCTGTCGATCTGCCGCTCCTTCGTCGAGCTGCACCAGGGGCGCCTCTGGTTCAGCCACAACGCCGTGCGCGGCGCCACCTTCCACGTCAGCCTGCCGCTGCTGGCGGCGCAACCGTCAACCCCGAATGTGAAGAACGCAGCATGAACACACGCACGATCTACATCGTCGACGACAACGTCGAGTTCCTCGAGTCGACCCGCTTCTGGCTCAGTGGGGCGGGCTTCGCGGTGCACACCAGCAGCGACCCGCGTCAGGCGGTCGAATCGCTGGCGCAACGCGACCGCAGCGAAGCCGCCTGCCTGATGCTCGACGTGCGCATGCCCGAGCTTTCCGGCCTGGACGTTCACGACGCGCTGCTGCAGCGCGGCGCGCAGCTGCCCGTGATCTACATGAGCGGCCACGCCGACGTGCCGCTGGCGGTGCAGGCGATGCAGAAGGGCGCGGTCACGCTGCTGGAAAAACCCTTCGATGAAGGCGCGCTCGAAGCGGCGATCGAGTCGGCGTTCAGCGCCGCCTCGCACCCGATCACCGCGCTTGCCGAATTCGATGTCGCGCCGCCGGCCGCTGCGGTCGGGCCGGTGGTCGACGAAGCGGCACGGGCGCGCTTCAGTGCCCGTGAAGCCCGCCTCGCGCCGCGTGAGCGCGAAGTCCTGAGCTACGTGATCCAGGGCATCTACAACAAGAACATCGCCGACCGCATCGGCCTGTCGATCAAGACCGTCGAGCTGTACCGCGCCCGCGGCATGGGCAAGCTGCAGGCGCGCTCGGTGGCCGAACTGACGCGCATGATGGTGACGCGGCAGGTATGACGATGCGCACGCCCACCGACTGCACCGCCGCCCGCCACACACGGGCAGACGCCGTTATCGCCGCTTCGGCGAGCACCTGGTTCGAGGCACCGTCGACCTTCGGTGGCCTGCGTCTGCTGATCGACGGTGCAGCGGCCGCGGGCCACGCCGCCGAGGCGGCCGTTGTGCTGCAGCAGTGCGCGGCATTGCTCGATGCCTTCGACGATTGGAGCGGGCTCGATGCCGACTGGCGCTGGATCGAGCCGCCCGAGCTTGCACTGCCCCCCGGCACGCATATCTGGGTCGACTGGACGCCGCTCGAAAGGGACGCGCGTGGCGCGGGTGACCCGTCGCTCTCGGCGCGGCTCGAGCTGCCATGGGAACTGCTGCGCCGGCTGCCGGCGCCACCCGACGCGCTGCAGCCGCAGTTGCACTGGCCGGCGGTACCGACCGCGCTGGTGATCTCCCGGCTGAAGGTCGGCGCGGCAGACCTGCGCTGGCTCGAGCCGGGCGGCGCGGTGCTGCTGCCCGAGTCGCTCAGTCGATCCTGGCAGGGCGTGCTGCGCGCGCTCGACGAACCCGGCGAGGCCGGCGTGCCGCTGGCGCTGCCGACGCCGTGGACGCCGCGCGTGCTGGCGCGGGCGGCATCGTTGGCTGACGCCGGCGAGCCCGCCGCGCCGCTGGCTGACGCAGGCGCTTCTGTCGCCTGCGAAGTGCGGCTGTCGACACGCCGCGCGCTGGCGGCCGACCAGCTGGCGGGCTGGCGTGCCGACGAGGCGATCGAGGTCGGCCAGCATGCCAGCCTGTGGCACTGGCCGGCCGCTCAGGAGCCGGCGATCTACCTGGCCAGCGGCCGATTGATGCCCTGGGCCGACGGCTGGGCGCTGGCGCTGGAGGCGGTCTGCGGCGCCGGTCGCGAGGGCGGCGCAGCGAAAGTTTGAACCGCATCGGCGCGGGCTGCGACTCAACGGGTCATGGACTTGACCCAATTCTCCCCGTCGTCGGCGCTACTCACCGTGGTGGTGCTGGCGCTGGCGCCCTTCGTTGCGGTGATGGTGACCTCGTTCACCAAGCTGGTGGTCGTGCTGAGCCTGTTGCGCAACGCCCTCGGGCTGCAGCAGGTGCCGCCCAACGTGGTCCTGAACGGCCTCGCGCTCGTCCTCAGCATCTACGTGATGTACCCGGTGGGCACCGAGATGGGCGCCAAGCTGCAGGGCATCCATGACATCGGCGGCAGCACCCAGAGCATGCTCAAGGCGGCCGACGCGGCCAAGGAGCCGCTGCGCGAATTCCTCGTCAAGCACAGCCGGCCGGTCGAGCGGGCGTTCTTCCTGAAGACAGCGCAGAAGTCGCTCAAGCCCGAGCAAGCCCAGGCGCTGACCGAGCGCGACTTCCTGGTCGTGGTGCCGGCCTTCACGGTCAGCGAGCTTTCGGTCGCATTCGAGATCGGCTTCCTGATCTTCCTGCCCTTCCTGGTCATCGACCTGGTGATCTCCAACATCCTGATGGCGATGGGCATGATGATGCTGTCGCCGACCACCGTGTCGATGCCGTTCAAGCTGCTGCTGTTCGTGCTCATCGACGGTTGGGTCAAGCTCACCCACGGGCTGATCCTCACCTACCTGTGAGCGGAGGCGGCCATGCTGCACGGAGACATCGTCCAGTTGACACAGCAAGCGCTGTGGTACGTCCTGCTGCTGTCGGCGCCGCCGATCATCGTGGCCGCGGTGGTCGGACTTCTGATCGCCTTCGTGCAGGCCGCGACCCAGCTGCAGGAGCAGACGCTGCAGTACGTGGCGAAGTTCTTCGCCATCGTGATCACCATCTTCATCACCGCCTCGCTCCTCGGCGGCGGCCTGTACCAGTTCGGCGATCGCGTGTTCAGCGAGTTCGCCGGCATGGTGCGGCGCTGAAGCGTGCCGGTACGGACCGCAGACATGGAATCGCTCGCGCTCTTCGACCGCTTCAGCGATATCGCGCTGCTGCTCGGCCTGTCGGCAACGCGGGTGGCGGTGGCCTTCCTTCTGGTGCCGCTGTTCACCAACGAGCTGATTCCGGCACTCGTGCGCAACGCGATGTTCCTGTCGATCGCGCTGCTCAGCCTGATGCTGCAGCCCGCACCCGAGCCGCTCCAGCTCAGCAGCTGGCAGTGGGTCAGCCTGTTCGCCAAGGAGGCCTTCATCGGCGGCGCGATCGGCTTCATGATCTCCGGCGTGATGTGGGCCTTCGAGGCTGCCGGCCAGCTCATCGACAGCAAGGTCGGCACCACACAGGCCCAGGTGATGGACCCGCTGTCGGGACACCAGACGTCGCTCAACGGGGCGCTGTTCGGGCGCCTGGCCAGCTTCGTCTTCATGGCCGGCGGCGGCTTCATGGTGATGATCGGCGCGCTGCTGGAGAGCTATTCGCTGTGGCCGGTGCGGGCACCCTTTGGATCGCTCGTGGCCGGCGGCATGCGCCTGTTCGAGACTGAATTCGGCCGCATCATGCTGTTGACGCTGCTGATCGCCGCGCCGGCGCTGGTGCTGCTGTACCTGATCGAGGGCGTGCTGGGCCTGGTCAATCGCTTCGCCCAGCAGCTCAACGTCTTCTCGCTGTCGATGTCGCTGAAGGCGGTGGCCTCGATCTGGATCATCTGGGTCCAGCTCGCCACGCTGGTTCAGTTCCTGCAGGACGACCTGCTCACGCGCGGCGGCGTGGCGATCCAATCGTTGCGCGCGTTGTTGGGCGGTTGAAATGTCTGACAAGAACGACGGCGGCGACAAGACCGAGAAGCCGACCCCGAAACGGCTCGAGGACGCGCGCAAGAAAGGTGACGTTGCGAAGAGCAAGGAGGTCACCAGCACGGTCGGCCTGGCGGTCTGGCTCGGCCTGGGCGCACTGGTGCTGGGTTACGCCGCGTCGCGCCTGGCGGGGCTGTTTGAGTCCTTGTTCGCGACCATCGGGCAGGGCTGGCTGCACACCGGCTTTGCGGGTGCGGCCCGCGCGATCGGCGCTCAGGCGGCCGAGCTGGCGCTGGTGCTGGTGGCGATGCTGTTGGTGCCGATCGCCGCGGTCGGCCTGTTGATCGACTTCCTGCAGGCCGGGCCCGTGCTCAGCTTCGACAAGGTCAAACCCAAGCTCGACCACATGAACCCGGTCGAAGGCGTCAAGCGCATGTTCACGATCGACAGCCTGATCGAGCTGCTGAAGTCGATCGCCAAGACGGCGCTGCTGTTCCTGCTCGGCTGGCTGGTCGTGAAGTCGGCATTGCCGCAGATCGTCGGCCTGGCGCGCTCGCCCGACCTGCCTGCGCAGGCGATCAGCGCGTTGCTGTGGGGCCTGACGGTCAAGCTCATCGGCTTCACATTGGCCCTGTTTGCGCTGGTCGCGCTGCTCGACGCCGCCTACCAGCGCTACTCGTTCACCAAGAAGATGCGCATGAGCCTGCGCGACATCAAGCAGGAGATGAAGGAAAGCGAAGGCGATCCGCACATCAAGCAGCATCGCCGCCAGGCCCACCAGGAATGGTCGCAGCAGAACGCGCAGCAGGCCGCACGCAATGCCAACGTGCTGGTGGTCAACCCGACGCACGTGGCGATCGCCATCGACTACGACCGCGAGACCACGCCGGTGCCGACCATCGCCGCAAAGGGCGAGGGCCATGTCGCGCGGGCGATGCGCCAGGCCGCCGAAGAGGCGGGTGTGCCGATCGTGCGCAACATCCCGCTGGCGCGCGACCTGCTTGCGCGCGCCGAGGTCGGCGACGTCATCCCGTCCGACCTGTTCGACATCATTGCCGAGGTGATCGTGTGGGCGCGCGAGGCGCGCGAGCAGGTCCAGGCCCAGCGCAATACCGATCCCGACAAGCCCCTGCCACTGCCACCGCGCATCGCTGCGCCCGGCGAAGACCTGACCCACTATCCGGAGCCGCCATGGAGTCGTTCGCATTGAGTTTCGCCAGCATGCTGCTGGCCCTGGTCGTCGTGATCGCGCTGGCCTGGTTTGCGCTGCGCCTGCTGCGCGACCGCATGCAGCCTCGCGTGAAGGAGGGCAGCGCCACCGACGATGCGCTGCGCTTCGTGCGCGCGCTGCCGGTGGGCGCGAAAGAGCGCGTGGTCATCATCGAGCACCGCGGCGCGCGCTGGATGCTCGGCGTCACCGCAGGCGGCATCAGCACCCTCGCGCAGTGGCCTGCATCGTCGCCATCGCCTGTCGACGATACGGCGCGAGCGATGTCAGCCGTTGATTAGGGTCGTCGGCAATGCTAGTAGCGCACCTAGCTGCCGAACGTCCCGACTGTCCAGAAGTGCTCGCGTCGACTTTAATTTAAACGTCCGCGACGCGAGTGCAACTAAGGAGTGCCAGAAGTCGTAGGCATACAGGAACGCAACAGACCGGCTCGCCGGAATGCTGCGAAGTGCAATTGAAACCCGGGCCGCGCACACCTTAAACGCAAAGCCCACACAAGGAGTGAATCATGTCTGGAGCATTGAACAGCGTACTGGGCGGCGGCAACATCCTCGGCGCCGCGCTCAACATCGGAAGCATGTTCTTCCCGCCATTGGCGATCGCCAATGCGGCGAGCAACCTGCTGAACGGTGTCATCGGCGGTGCCGTCAAGGGCGCAGTCGACACGATCAGCAAGGAATGCGGCATGCCGAAGTTCATCGCCGATATCGTCAAGGGTTGCGTCGACCAGGTGCTGCCGGGCCAGATGAAGCCCTGCGACCGCGGCTGCAGCGACCATGTCAAGGACAAGGCCGGCAGCCTGTTCGAGAAGTTCGGCAAGGAACTGATGTCCGACATCGTCGACGCATTCAAGGGCCACAAGGCCGAGTCCGACAAGGCCGAAGGCGGCAAGGGCGGCGGCAAGAGCTGGTTCGTCGCGTTGATGACGGCGCTCGGCGACCTGCAGAACAAGCAGGCCGACAAGCTGCAGAAGCTGCAGAAGGAAGTCTCCGACGCTCTCGGCTCGGGTGATGACTCTGCGGGCTCGAAGCAGGCTCAGTTCGACAAGATGGAAGAGTTCAAGGCCGAAGGCAAGCTGATGGACGTCCTGTCCCAGACTGTCAAGTCGATCGGCGACTCCATCGGCCAGTCGCTGAGCACGATCGCACGCGCTCAGTAAGCCGCAGCGCGGTCCATGTGCAGGACGACGGGGCGCCTTCGGGTGCCCCGTGTTCTCCTGCACCGGGTTCGAGATGCGGGGACCGCCCGCGCAGCATTCGATCGCGTCGATTCGGTTGCAGACGAAGGAGCCACACCATGATCCCGCCCGTTCCGCCCAACTTCGGTTTTTCCCTGCTGGCGATTCCGATCTGGCGCTGGGAGGAGACCCCCACGCCAGCGAGCGATGCAGGCCCGGTTCAGGCGGCCGAGCGCAACGCGTGCGCAAACGATGCCGGCGAGACCGCGGCCGTCGCGGTGTCCGAGCCCGACAAGCGCCTGGTGTTCATCGGCTACGAATGGCGCTCGTCCGTCGAGTGGTCGCTCTTTCCGGACGCCCCTTGGGAACATGGCTTCGACGATCAAGCCGGCGAAATCCGCGATGCCACGCGGCGCCACGAACGTGAGCAGCAGCAGGAACAGCAACACGCGGCCACCCGTTTGCAGGCCAGCGGGGCGCAGTCTGCGCTGCCGCGCGACCCGACGAACCCGTCGTGCGTTTCCGCTACGCCGGCAGCCCCATCCCAGACCCCGACGGACTGACGACCCACCAACACCCCGCATGCCGCGTCGATCGAGTTGCCGACACAGGTCGGTCGTTTCGACCTGGCACGCTGCGAGCGACTAGGGCTGACCCTAGCTGGGACACGCAGCAGTGGCGTGTCCTGAAGTCGACCACTAAGCTTGATGTTCACAGGAGTCGATCATGATCCGTCCATCAGACCTTGCCAGTATCTCCACCTGGCCGCGCCCATTGGCGCCGTCGCCGCGCGCCGACACGCGCGAAGCGACGTCTCTGTTCGAGCTTGATGCCTCGATGTCGTCGGCCCGCATTTCGAGCGACGTGTGCAGCGAAGCGCGCGGCCTGAGCGTGGACCAGCATGCGGTGCGGGTGCTCTCGCACCTGTGCGCCGAATCGAATCAAGCACTCTGAGCCAGGAGTGTTGCGATGGTCGCGCTGTTGCCGGAACCCCGCTGGGCGCAGGCCGCCCAGGCGCTCGTCGACGGCTGCAGTGACCTGCCCAGCGACGAAGACCGCGTCGCTCTGCTTGCAGCCGTGTGCGAGGGTCTGGGCGACGAGCTCTACCCCGCGTTCCTGCGCGTGCTCTGGACGATCGGCCGGCACGCTGACCATGCGGCCTGTGCTGCCGTGGCCCGCGCATTGGTGCATGCCTTGCGCACCGGTCGGCTGCCGAGCGGCCGACGCAGCGCATGGGGTGCCAGCGGTACCGCGCAGTCTGCCATCAGCTTCGGCAGCACGCGCAGCCTGGGGCCGCTCGAGTACCTGTGCGCCTGGCACGCGCAGGCCGAACCAGCGCGCGCGATGACGGCGGCGCAGTTCCATCTCGCCGCCCACGCGGTGATGGACCTCATTGCGACCAGCCCCGAGGCGCGTGCGCTGTACTGCGAGAAGTTGCTCGCCGACGTGGACGACCCCATCAGTGGGGCATTGACGCGCCAGACGCGTCACGCACTGCGGGCGCTGGCGACCGCCTGGGCTGCGGGTGTCGCCTCGTTCGACGCCAGCGCGCGCTTTCTCTGCGCGCTGCCGACGGCCGCTTCGGCTCCCCTGGGCGCGCGGATGCCGGAGCCGGCTTATGGCTTGCCTTGACGCGCGGCCAGCAGGACTTACCACCTGAAACCGGTCGCGAGGATCCGCAAGGGATGCACTCGACTACGATGAGTGCGCGAGAGTCAGGTCTCCAGCCGGATTCGATTCGACCGCCTGGAGTTGGCTCGACGCCATGATCCGGAGTCGACGACGTCATCGAGCGAGCATGACTTCAAACGCAGATCTTCCCTGCGGCCTGCATCGAGTGCTCGGCGTGCTGACGCTTTGTGTCGCGCTTGCATGCAGCGCATCGGCCTGGGCCGATTCGCGAGCTCGCTTTGTCACCGCCCCCGAGCAAGGCTTGAAGCGCGCCCAGGTCGTCGGCCTCGCCCAGCACGTTCGCGACGAGGGGATGACGTTGGATCCGCTGTCCGGCACGTTCGGTGCGAAACACGTGGTGCGCAATTTCCTGCTACTCGAGGATGGCAGCGTGCGCAGAGGCTGGCCCGAAGGCGTGCCCCTGGAAGATTTCGACGTCGCCGCGTCCCGGCAGGCTGAGCCGCAGCTGTGGGGGACGTTCAATGCGCGCACCAGAGCTGGCGCGCAAGGCGTCCACGAGATCAGGTGGCGTGACGGAAAGACCGAAAGTCTGGCGCTCAGCTTCCTCGTCCTGGCACAAAGCGACGAGCGCCTGAATGGCTACTTTGTCCGCGTCAACACGGCACAAAGCGGCGGCACTGCCGCAACGACGTTTGCGCACGCCTGGCGCGGGATTCTGTTCAGGCCCGATGGGCGGTTCGAAACCTCTCGCGGCGGCGGTGTCGATTACGCCAACGAGGGCGCCAGGATGTCGGCCAGCGAACAGCAGCGATCGCGGGGCCGCTATCGTCTATCCGGCAACGTGCTTGAGCTTCGCTACGAAGATGGCAAGGTCCAGCGTCAGTCGTTCGCCTTTTCCAGCGCGAAGAAGGACTGGATCTATGTCGACGGACAGCGAATGCTGTTGCGCAGGTAGCCGCGTCACGCAATCGACCGTACGAGAGCAAGGACGGGAAGGCGAAACCAATCGACGATCCTTTCGATCTGCTCGCTGCGACTCTGGCCCGACAGGCACCACTCGCAGAAGTGTTCGCAGTTGTTCGTGCCCAGTCGATAGCGGTTCTCGCCCAGCCGCGAGCGTGCCCGTGCAACGACTTCCGCGGGGGAATACTGCGCGCGATTCGTCGACTTGACGATGACCTCTCGACCGCCGGCGAATTCGGCCAGCGAGACTTCCTCCAGAGGCCCGCGAAGGAGTGCCCGCGACCATCCTGCGTAATGCACGACCCTGAGCGCCCCGACATGGATGCCGTGATGCATGTAGCCCAGGCGCGGCGTGACGAGGTGGGCGCCGATCGGCAACGCAGCGATGGCGATCGGCCGCTGGCCAGCAAGTTCGATGTGTTTCCCGTTGCTCATGATGGATCGCCATGTCTTTGCGTCGCTGTGAAACCACGCTTGCATTGAAGCGGATTAACGTCTGACGCATAAGTCGGCACGTTTCCCAACTGCGGTCCGCTCCAGCTGGGAGCGGACCTATTGGCAGCGGGCCCGGGCCGCCGTCAGCCAGCGCCTTCACCGCTGCGAATCTCTTCGGCGGTGGCGAGCAGGAAAGCCAGTTCCGTCGGCGTGTAGTTCCCGTCCGACGCCGTGATCTTGCCGTCGTTCTTCAGCGCCGCACCGATGTCTTCCATGACCTTCGCGCGCTCCTCATCGTTCATCGATTCGAACGACTCGCCGTTGCCCAGCGCCTTGCGCCAGTTGTAGGCGGCGTCGCGGCTGCCCTCGGTGATGCCGCCCCACAGCTGCGCGAACAAGGCGTTGTGGATGTAGTCGCCGCCGCCGTTCTGGTTCTGCCACACATGGCCGACTTCATGGCCCAGCGTATCGAGCCCATCCGCGGTGAGCTTGCCGTTGGCATCGAAGTACTTCGCAGGCATGTACACCGTATTGCCCACCGTGTGTGCCGCCATCGCGTTGTTCAATGGGCCACCTGGCTTGACCCGGATCATGTCGTAGTCGATCGAGTCGCCGTAGATGGCCTCGAGGTACTTGCGCTCGTCGGCACTCAGCCCGCGCGCCGGCGGCTCGAGACCGATCGCGGTCTGGCCGATGCTGGCAGCGGCTTGCAGCACCCGTGCGCCGGCGTCGACCACATGGCCGATCGCATTGACCGGCACGTTCACGAAGGCCATGCCGAACTGCTTGGCGGCGTCGCTCCAGCGGCCGTCGGCGGCCAGCTTGATTGCCCGCTCGACATCGCTGACGAAGCCGATGGCAATGTCCGGAATGAAGCGGAACGCGTCGCGGCCGAGACCGAACGCAGTATCGAGCGCGGTCTGGCTGATGTCGAATGCGCGGTCCGTCACCCAGCGAATCGGCTTGCCGATCGGGCCGAGTGCATCGGTGACGCCGTTGACCAGGCTTTGCGTGCCCTTGATCACGCCCGAGTACAAGCGCTGGGTGGATTGGAAGATGGCGTGGTCGAGGCCGCGCGTCACCGAGCTGAATGCCTCGCCGATGTTGCCCGTGAACAGGTTGCTGACGAAGCCGCCGGTCATCTCCCACAGGCCCTTGCCGACGTCCTTGACCGCGCCGACAATGCCCGCGCCGACCTCCTTGAAGCCGTCGACCACGCCGCCGACGACGTCCTTGACGGCGCCGCCGACGGCATTGACGATGTCTTCGCCGAACCAGAACTCGACTTCGACCTTCTTGCCATCGACCGTGATCGTGCCGTGGTCGTCGTCGTTGCGGATGGCCTCGATCGTCTGCGCGGAGAGCGCCTCGCCGCTGAGTACGCGGCGGAACATCTCGCCCTCGTCGCCCTGGGTGTCGACGGTATTGAGCTTGGCGTCGAGATGGGCGCCGGCTTCCTCGACGAAGACCTGCGCCGCCAGCTGCGGATCGGCTGCGGCGATGTCGCGGTTGATATAGACGACGCCTTCGGCTTCGTTGTAGGCACCTTTTCCGCCTTGCAGGGTCGCCGCGTCAACGAACTTCACCTCAGGCAGGAAAGAGAAGTCACCGTGCAGCGCCTGCTGGCGGTATTGCTCGGCGAGGTTCTTGTCGTACTTGTCGCCGAACACCTGCTTCATGAAGGCGTCGAAGTCTTCCTTGTTGGCGGCCTTCGCGGCGAACTCTTCCTTGAACGCGCTCTTGACCTTCTCTTCGGCGGTCTGACTGCGCGGCGCGCTCTGCCCCGACGCCAGTCCACTCGGCAGACCGGGGCGGGACGCGTCAGCCAGCTTGTTGTGAATGAACGGGTCGCCGAAGATCCGCGCCAAGGCACCGAAGCCGTCGGTGGGACCATGGGCGACTGCGAGCAGTGCGTCGCTGTGGCCGGCGACATCTTCGTCCTTCGTGAACGCGTCGTCGTCGCGGCGCGCAAGGAGGATGTTGCCGATGGTGATTGCAGAGATAGTCATGTTCGAACTCCGTCGACCAGGGTTGGGGGGATTTGGCGACACGTCCATGTGCTGGATGGGTTGCGCATCGCAGGCCGTGATTGGACGGATTCGGCGGCCTCGCGCCAAGACGGCACGTGCGCTAGCTGGGGGCAACCCCAGCTAGCAGTCCCCGCGACTGCGACACGACCCGTCTGGTCGGAAGGGCCAGATGCGTATGCAATGAAGGCAGCAGCGCAGACATCTCGGCCGGCGCCGCGTCAACCTCTTGCATGGAGTTCCATCATGTCTCTGTTCAACCTCGCAATCGGCGCCATGGCGCCCCGCGGCCTCGATGCGTTTTCTGCGCCCGGCAGCGCATCGAAATTCACCGCATCGATCGATGGCGATTGGTGCGGCACCAAGGTTCCGCACCCACCCATCCCCCATGCGCTGGAAGTCGCCTTGCGCAACAGCCGCTTCGAGCAGGTGATGCTGAACCCACAACCCCTGCCGCCTGGGCCGGACGGCGCGACGCTGCACCATTCCCGCTTCGAACAGGTGACTCTGAACCCGCAACCGCTGCCGCCAGGGCCGGACGGCAACCTGTTCCACCAGGTCGGCCGTGTGGCCCTCGACGACGACTGGTGCGGCACGGGGCCCAGGCACCTGCCGCCGCCGCCCCGGCCGGTACTCGACCTCATCCGACAGGCACTCAAGTGATTCATGACGATGCCGCCCTTGGCGGGCGGCGAATCGTCATTCGACGCGTGTATGCGCTTTCCGCCACCGGTTCAACGACGCTTCCAACGATGGTGCAGCGACTGAACTTCGCGACACGTTGAGCGGCAACGCGGCGAATCGACCGACCCCAAAAAGATTGAACCGCCGCCAGTGCGTGACGCACTCAGCAAGCGTCGCACCCGCTCGAAACGCGGGGTGCCTCCCGTTTTCGAAAGAGACCCAGAGATGATTTGCGTTTCGCCGTCCTGTTCGGCAACCAATAGAACAGTTTGAACCGCCATCAGCGGGCGTCGCCGGTGCACGGCTGCCTTCATGCTGGAGATCTACGATGACCACCTTGCCTCTTGTCGGCGCCGGCGGCGCGACTGCGTGGCGGCCCGATCCCGCGGCGCACCTGGACACCACCCCAGTGGGCGTGGCCCCCGACGAGCGCGATGTCGCTCCCGACGCCCACGCGGGTGATCCGCTGGCGCGCTACGGCGCGCTGCATGAGCTGCATCCGCTAGTACAACAGTTGTCTTTTGTGTCGCCCAGTCAGGCACACGCTGCCGGCAAGACAGCGGCGGCCTGCTCGGTGCCCGGCGCGTCGACCCGGTCTTTCGACGTCACCAAGACTTCGCAAGCCGACATCGATGCACTCAAAGCCAGTTGCGACCCGGCGCAACGCCGCCTGGGGCACACGATCGAAAACGCCAAGGCCTCCTACGGCGACTTGCTGGCCAAGGGCGCGCGCATCGTCGTCAGCCTGAACGCCGGCAACGGCGGGCAGCCTGTAATGACGCTGATGGGGCCGGGTTTCAACCCCAAGGTGCCGGCGCGCGTCCACACCCACTACCACGGCGACAACGCCACGGTGGCCGACCCTGTGGGCTCCAAGGCTGGCCAGAACTCACGCATCCGCGAGACGGTGACGCGCGACCCGCAGACGGTGTTCATATTGCCCGAGGCCGGAAACTCGACAGCGAAGGTGGATTCACCCACGCACAACAACAGCTACCACGCCGACTGGTCCAATGTGCGCAACCAGGCCCAGACCACAGACGACGCGCTCACGGCCGCCGGCATCAGCCGGGTCGAAAAGGAGACCGTGTCGGTGCACTCGCGTGGCGGCGAGGTCATCCAGCGCCTGATGGAGCTGGATCGGTCGGGCAGCCGGCTGCGCGCCGATCGGCTCGAGTTGCACGATTCGCTCTACGGTTCGCAAGGCGCTGTGGCCAAGTGGGGCCGCACAGACAACGGCAGGCAGGTCGACAAGGTCATCTACGTGCGCGGCAGCAACGAGGCCGGTCGCGATGGGGAGATCGCCAAGGTGTTCAATGGCGCGTACATCCGCATCGACATCGCGCGCCAGAAACCGCTCGACGACAAATCCAACCCCGTGGTGTATGACCGTGGCGACGCCGCCCGCAGCCGGATCAAGTCCGACGACCATGGCGGCAACTACGGCGCGCACGACGGGGTGCGCCAGTTCAACTCGGATCCGCACTACCGCACCACGGGGCAGTTTCTGGCCATCTGGCCCTTGCCTTGACGCGCCAACAGCGCAACCAACGACGCCGAGCCCGCAGCATGATCGAACGCCTGTATCCCGGTGTCTACGTCACCGAACTCCCGTGCGGCCCTCACCCGATTGAAGGTGTCTCGACGCTGCCGGACTGGACGCAATCGAACCCGACCGATCCGGGTGTCACGCTGGTTCAGCTGTTCGCGTTTGTCTCCGAGACGCTGCTGTTTCGCGACAAGCTGGTGCCCGAGCTGCGTGCGCGACCGCAATGGGGTGTTGCTCAGGGGTTGGCGGTCGCCGATCCCAACGCAAGCGAAGCACCAAATGTCGAAGTCGCAGCCGGCCTGGCATTGGATGCTCGCGGGCAAGCCGTCGACCTGGATGCCTCGCTCGCCGCGCGGCGCCTGCCGCAACCGGACTGCCAGACTCATCGCGTCGATCTGTCGCGCCTGGTCAGCCGCTACATCGGCGAAACCGAGAAGAACCTCGGCGCAGTGTTCAACGACGCGCAGCCGGGCCGGGCCGTGCTCGAGTACGACGAATCGGCTTCGCTGTTCGGCAAGCGCTAACCCGAGCATCCATGCTGCGGCTGGATGAATTTCGCAGGGTCGGCGATGTCCTCGACCGGCGACATGCATGCGGCCCGCTCGCGACCGAGCCGCGTGTGCAGATCGATCGCGTTCGCGAGATGCGCTGAAGGTCCGGATCCCGGATCGCCAGCCATCGGCGCTTGTGGCGCCCGTGGCGGCAAATCCGGGACTGGAAAACCACCCGACAGGCGGATGGTCCGGCACGATCAGTAGATCTTCACGTCGAAGCCGGGGCCGCCGTGCAGTGTGTCCCATCCCGGGCCACCGATCAGCACGTCGTTGCCGCGCCCGCCGTCGATGTGGTCGTTGCCGCGGCCGCCGTCAAGCCAGTCGTTGCCGTTGCCGCCATTGATGTAGTCGTTGCCGCTGCCGCCATGCACGAGGTCGTTGCCATCGCCGCCAAGCAGAACGTCGTTGCCGCGCCCGCCGTCGAGATGGTCGTTGCCGCCGCGACCGGCGATGAAGTCGTTGCCGCAACCGCCTTGCAGGTGGTCGTTGCCACCGCCACCGATCATCACGTCGTTGCCGCTGCCGCCGTCGGCATGGATGCCGACCTTGACATTGCTGTCGACCACCAGGGTGTCGTTGCCGGAACCGAGGTTGAAATGGGTGTTGGCGAGCTGCTGCTCGGTCATGTACTGCTTCTGGCCGTTGACGTTGACTTCATACAGGCCCAACAGCCCTGCCAGCCCATTGGCCTTGGAGATGTGGACGTTGTCGTTGCCGGCGCCGGTATAGAGGTTGTTGCCGACGGTGATCGATTGAGGAAACATGATGAACTCCTTGCGATGGATTGAGGTGCTGCGACACGGTGGAAATGTCCGCATCGCTGATGTGTATTGAAGGCGATGCAACGCCTCTTTCCAAGACAGGTCGATTGCTAGCTGGGAGCGCTCCGAGCTGGGCGCCGCACCAACACAAGTTCAGTTCAGCTTGAACTCGGTCAACTCGAACGTCGTTGCTTCGCGCAACGAGTTGCCAACGCTCGTCGACACCGTGTACTTCACCATCCGCTTGGCGGCCGGCGCGTACCAGACAACGTGCTCAACGAGCACGGCCCCCGCCTTCGCGCCGCCGCGGGTGGGTGCCGGGGCCTGGCCGCGCAAGACCAGTTTGACGGCGCGAAAGCGTCCGGCCGCAACGACCACTTCTTCCTCGCCTTCGACACTGACCCGCAGCGAAAGCTGCGCCTGCTCGACCTGCCGCCGCTGATCGGCGATCGGCATGCCGCGCCGCAACGCGCCGGCAGCGAGCAGGTAGGGCGAAAACTCGGGCGGTGTCAGGGTCCAGCTGGGCAATGTGCTGAAGCCAGGCTCGAGTGACACCAGCGTCGTGCGCAGTTTGGCGTCAGACGTTGTGGTCCAGGTCTCGGCGACGCCCTCGGCGCTGACCGCGTCGACCCGCGCGGTGAGAAACAGGTCACCGAGGCGGAACTGGTCCTGCACCCGGTAGCGCCAGGTGTCGCCGGCACGCGGCAGGGCCCCGGCGCGCACGGCTGCGGGCCCGGCCTGAGGCGCGGCCTGGGGCGGCTCGGCCGGTGGCGTGAATGCGGCGACGCGCGTCTGCGCCAGCGCAGCGAAGCGGCCGCTCGGATATTGGCGCAGGTAGGCCCGGTACTCGTCGGCGCGGCTCGAAGCCTGGATGCTGCTCCAGAACGCCAGCTCGCCCGCTGCTTCGACATCGGCCGGCGCCTCGCGGGCCACGGCCGCGCCGGGGATGAAGGCAAACTCGCCTTGCAACGACGAACTTTCCCACGGCACCTGCAGCTCCCGGGTGTCGCGCACCACCGCTTCGCGCACGCGCTTGAAGACATGTTCGACCGGCAGCCCCGGCGAGAGCAGGTGGCGCGCCAGGTGCGTCGCATACAGGCTGTTGGCGCCACTGCCGTCGGCCGCCAGCTTGCCGGGCGCGGTGGCATAAGCCAGGAGCGTGCCGACCGGGGCATCCATTTGCGCCAGCCCCTGAGCACTCGGGCCGCTCTTGCCGCTGAAAGGGTTGTTGCGGCAGGCGTCGAGGATCACGATGTTGATGCGGCTGCGTGCGGTTGCCATGCGGCCCAGCAGGAAGCCGAGGTCGACGCCGGCAAGCGGTATTTCGTCCTCACTGCGGATCGCAGCATCGACCGGGATCAGGTAGTTGCGGTCACGCAGTTGAAGGCCATGCCCGGCGTAATACAGCACCGCGATGGTGTTCTCACCCAAACGACTACTGAAATCACCCAATGCACTGATGAGCCCGCGGCGATCGAGGTTCTCGTGCACGGCGACGGCAAAGCCCGACTGCTTCAACGACTGGGCAACCAGGCGCGCATCGTTGACCGGGTTGTCGAGCGGGTCGTTGCGGTAGGCCGCGTTGCCGATCACCAGGGCGATGCGCTCCTCGGTGACTGCCACGCCGCGCATGCGCTCGGCGCCGCCGGCCAGCGGTGCCTGGATCAGCACAGCCAGCGCCAGGATCGCCGCGCAGCGCCGCGCGGGGCTCATCGCGGGGCCCCGATCAGCGAAGCGAATGCGGCCGCCGGCGGCAACGCAGCAAAGCAGCGGATCTCGGCGGCGGCGTCGGCGTCGCCGCACCACCACAGGCTGCAGGGCGCCGGCGCGTTGCAGCGCTGCAGCGTATCTTCGGCCAGCTGCTCGGCCGCCTCGTCCGGCACCTGCGGCTCGATTGCCGACACCGCGCCCAATGCGCGTTCGAGGTCGTCGACGCTGAATTCGACGTCGAGAACCTGTCGCGCAGCGGCGTCGAGGGCGCGAAACCACACGCGCGCCGCCAGTGCCGCAGCCAGCGGCTCGAACGGTCGTGCGATGGTCAGCGGAAAGTGACGACCGACGCGGTCAACACTGGGCATCATCAAGCCGGCCCAGCCATGCTCACCGAGCACGCCCGGAGCGAGCCAGAAACGCAGGATCGGCGCGACCAGATAGGTGCCCTGCCAGGCTTCACCGAGCTGGCTGCGCGCGGTCACCAGGCCGCGCTGCAACCAGCGGTCCCAGCGCCTGACGAAGATGTCGGGCAGACGCCGCGACGCGAAGTCGCCAAGGCTCGGCAGCTTGCCGAACCAGCCCGGAGTGGCGGCCAGGCTCACAGCCGCTTCGGACATTGGAACTGCTCCAGCTGCTGGCGGGCCATGGGGTTCAGCGCGGCCGGGCTTCTGACTTCGAAGCGGGCCTTGTGGCCTTCGACGTCGAACACGAGCAGCGAGCGGTCCGGCGTTGAACCGGGGTCGGTGCGCACCCGGTCGAGCAGGCGAAACAAGGCCCACGGGCCCTGGAAGACATGGCCGGGTCCGGCACTGCCGGCCGCCTGTGCGATCTGCACCTGCACCCGTCCGCCGTCATTCGGCCCGGGCCACTGCAGGCTCTGCGGTGCCTGGGCACCGGGGCGAAAGCGCAGCACCTGTCCGTCGACGTCGAGCGTGAACTCCCTGATGGCGGCATCGAGCTCGATCAGACGGAACTCGAGTCTGATGCCCAGGCGGCGCCCGCCGTCGCGAAAGAAGGCATCGCGAATCGCCTGGGCACGCTGAAACTGCGGCAACGATTCGGAGGCCGGCGCGCTCGCCGCCGCGTCCGCCCCGCGCAAGGCCCAAGGCTGGGCCGACACATCGACATACGGCGCAAGGTGGCGCTGGAAAAAACCGTCCATCACGCCACCGGCGGCGAAGATCCTGGTGAACTCAGCGCGCGAGATCTCCTCGGCGCCGCCGCGCGCCAGCGGGTAGCGCCCGGCGACGGCGCTTGCGCACTGCGGCGCGACGTCGCTCGCGATCTGCCGCGACAGCGGGTCGCGCAGGGCAGCGAAGACCTGGCTCGCACTGGTCGCCGACAGCTGCAACAGCATGCCCCGCAGCGGCTCGGGTGCCTGCTGCGCAGCCGCTGCCAACTCGCGCGTCACATCGCTGCTCGGCGCCGGCGTTTTGCGCTTGACCGCGTCATCGACGGCCGCGAGGTGCGCCGACAGTTTGGCCAGCAAGGCCTGCATGTCATCGACGCCAGCCGGCGGCCCGGTCAGGAAGCGCCGCAGCGGCTCGAACCGCGGACCCAGCGGATCCTCGAGCGCGTCGGCAGGCGAAGACGGTGCCGGGCCAAGCGTCACCTCGCGAACCGCCGCCCGCAGCAGCATGAGCAGCGCGGAATCGGGCCGGGCCAGCTGGCTCGCAAGCTCGGCACTCGCCGCGAGCGTGGCTGTCGGAGCCAGCCGAAGGTCGTTGACGAACCCGGCCCAGTGGGCCGCATAGTCGGCCAGGTACAGCCGCTGCACCTCGTCGACCAGCGTCCTCTGCGAGGCAGGCACGGCCGCGCCGGCGGCAACGGTTGCGAGGACCCAGCTCTGCTCGCGTTCGAACTGGCGCAACACCTCCTGCGTGCGTTCGCGCACCGACTGCTGGAAGACAGTGCGCGAGTACAAGGCCGGCACGCCGCTGCCGAGCGACTGGCCGCTGGCGCGCACGATGAGGCGCCGCGCTGCACTGGCGCCGGCCGATTCCAGCGTGAATGGCACGGCCGCGGTGCCCAGGTCCAGCTGCTTCAGCCGCTGGTAGGCGCGCTGGGCGAGCGGGACGCTGGCAACGAGACTGCGCGCATTGGCGAGCAGCGTCGGGTCGGCGTTCGACTGCGCGCCGACTTCGCCGCCGGCCAGCAGGCGCTCGAGGTGGCCGCGCAAGGCGTCACGCTGGTCGGCGCCCACGCTGGCGGGCAGCGTCGCGTCCCAGTCGGCGATCAGATAGGCGCGCAGCGCGTCGCGATCGAAGTTCCTGCCGCCGAATAGCATCAGGTAGGCCTTCAGCGCGTCATAGATCAGCTCGACGTGGTCGCGTTCGCCGGCGCGCAGACGCCCCTCGAGCCGGCTGGCGATGCGCGGCAGCAGGGCTTCGCGCAGCGCGCGCTGGTAGGCATCGTGCGCCGCGGCGCCGAGCATTTCGCTGCGGTCCAGGCCCAGCGCCAGCGCCGCCCGCGCGAGCGGCCCCTGCGCGTGGATGGGCAGTCCGAACGAGCGCAGCGCGTCGAGTGCGGGAAGCAGCGCGGCAAGGTCGCTGGCGGATGTGGCCTTGGCGCTCGCCACGTCGCGCGCGAGCCCCGGCAGGCGCGAGCCGAGCGTAGCGATGTGGTCGCGATTGCCGGCATAGGCACGCCACGACAGCGCCCCGGCAGCCGCCACGATGCAGGCGCAGAAACCGAGCAGGGCCCATTCGAGACCGGCGCGGCGCCGCCGCCAGCGCAGGTTCGTTCCCGCGAGGCCCGACTCGGCGAACACGACGTCGCGCAACAGTCGCGTCACGAAGAAGGCCTTGCCGCTCGGCCGCGCCGCGGGAAGCACCCGGCCGGGCAGGCCCAGCGCGCGCACCATGCCGCCCAGCGCACGGTCCATCGGCGTGCCTTCCTGCGTCGCGCTGGTGAAATAGACCCCGCGCACGAAGGGCCGCAACTCGGCGCGCATGCCGCTGAGCAGGGTGTGCAGGAACTCGAACAGCGTCTGGCGCAGCACGCGCCATTGCTGCGGAAAGCCGTAGATCGCGGCGCGCCGCCCGCGCTCGCTTTCGCTGCGGAACTGATCGATCAGGCAGTCGTTCAGGCGCTTTTCAAGCGTCGCGAAATCGCTGGCCATGCGCAGCTGCGGGCCGTTGCGTGTCGAGTCGGCTTCATAGGGAAATGTCACGCCCCAGACCTGCGCGCGCTCGTCCTTGTCGAAATCGGCGAAGAAGTCCATGAAGCCGGCCAGCAGGTCGAGCTTGGTCACCAGCACGTAGATCGGGAAGCTGATGCCGAGCTTGGCGTGCAGCTCCTCGATGCGGTCGCGCAGCTCGATCGCGTGGGCGCGCAGCTCGATCGCGTGGGCGCGGCGGCGCGCCGGGCTGCCGCCGAGCAGGTCGCTGACGCTCAGCGTCAGCAGCACGCCGTTGATCGGGCGCTGCGGTCGGTAGCGCTGCAGCAGCGACAGAAAGCCGAACCAAGCGGTGCGGTCGGCGGCGCGGTCGCTGTCGTGCGTGGTGTAGCGCCCGGCGGTGTCGATCAGCACCGCCTCGCTGGTGAACCACCAGTCGCAGTTGCGCGTGCCGCCGACGCCCTGGACCACCGGCGCGCCGACTGTCTTGGCAAGCGGGAACTCGAGGCCTGAGTTGACCAGTGCCGTCGTCTTGCCGGCCCCTGGCGCGCCGATCAGGATGTACCAGGGCAACTGGTCGACGTAGGGCCGGCCCGAGAGCGCGCTGAGCCAGGCGCGCCGGCGTCCTCCGGCCCGCGTGCGGCGCAGCGTGGCCAGCGCCTGCTCGAAGCGCTGCGACAGTAGCGCGACCTCGGCTGCGCCGGGTGCATCCGCCTTGGTGGGGGTGGCACCCGCGAGCAGGCCGGCGAGCAGGCGCCGGTTGCGCCGTGCGGCCGCGAGCGCACCCACGATGCGGCGCCCCAGCGCCAGCACGACCAGCGCCGCGATCGCGGCCCAGCGCGCGGGTTCGCCGGCCAGCGGCGCGACGCCGGCCACCACCACGAGCGGTCCGACGTACCAAACGATCGCCGCGGCTGCACCGAGGCCGATCAGCGCCAGCACGGCGCGCGACGCGGAGCGGGTGGGGCGTTTCATCGTGTGCCTCAGGCCTCGGGCCGCGGCAGGCGCAGCTCGACCTCGACGCGGCGGTTGCGCGCGCGCGCAACCGCGTCCAGGTTCGGCGCCAGCGGCTCGACGTCGGCCCGACCCTCGGCACGCACGCGGGTCAGCGGCACGCCCTGCGCGACCAGCGCGGCCTGCACCGCGCGCGCCCGTTCGAGCGAGAGGTGCCAGCCCGACGGGAACTGCAGCGACGCGACCGGCGCGTCGTCGGTGTGGCCGACCACCGCGATCTGCCCCGGTGAGTCCTTCAGCGCTGCGGCCACGCGTGCGAGCAATCCGTCCTGGCCGGCGGCGAGGCGCGCGCTGCCGGGCACGAACAGCGTGTCGGCGCTGAGCGTGACCACCGAGCGCAGCGCCTCGTCGCGCACCGTGAGCGCGGCGCTCGCCACGTCGGCTTGCAGCGGCGCCGCCAGACGCGGCCGCGCGGCCGCGTCGTGGCGCTCGATGCGCAGCGCCTGCGGCAGCGCGTGCAGAGCGCGGAACACCGGCTGCACCTGCGCGTCCAGGCGCATGCCGACGAACAGCAGCAAGGCCAGCAGCGCGCCGCCGGTCAGCACCGCCAGCAGGCCGAGCGGCAGCAGCTTCACGTCGCGGTGGCCCTGGCGAACGACGGTCTGGCTCGGCTCGGACAGGCTGCGCGCCTGGGTGCCCAGGTCGGCGGGGCGGATCACGCTGAGCACGCGCGTCGCGATCGCGTCGAGCTGGGCGCGGCCGTCGGGCTGGCCGCGGTAGCGGCCCTCGAAGCCCAGGCGCAGGCAGACGTAAAACAGCTCGAGCAGATCGGGGTTGGCTTCAGGCTCCTGGCCCAGGCGCTCGAGCAGCTGGAAGGCCTTGTCGGCGCCCGAGCGCTCCTCGTGGAACTCCTGCAGCAGCGTCGGTCCGCCGAGGTCGGCACCCCAGGGGGTCGATCCGATCACCTCGTCGATGAAGCTGCACAGCAGGTAGCGCGCCGCCGTTACCTTGGGCCGCGGCACGCCGCTGGCAGCCGCGCTCTCCTCGAATGCGGCGACCTGCTCCAGCAACTGGCGGCGTAGCCCGGCCGGGTTGTCGTGTGCGGGCGTGTGCCGCAACTGCTCGGCCAGCGCCAGCAGGGTGGCCGCGGCGCCGGGCAGCGGGTGGATGCCGGCCACCAGGCGCTGCAGCTCGAGGCCGGCCAGCGGCGCGGCTGCCGGCGGCGGCCGCTTCGTCACGACCGTGGCTTGACCGCCGGGAGCCGGCATCAGGATCGTCGGCTCGGGATCCTGGATCAGGCTGCGTGGGTCGCGGTGCATGGGCTGTCCCTGCGGCGCGGTGTGTGGCCTCAGCCGCCCCGAACCGCCACTTCGCGCAGGAAACTTTCACGCTTGGCGTCGGTGTCCAGGCTTTGCGCCACCTGGTTGAGGAAGTCGCTGCGGCTGGCGCACGCAGCCGCCGCACGCTTGACCACCACACGGGCGAGCG
Source organism: Burkholderiales bacterium (assembly GCA_031401195.1). Lineage (GTDB taxonomy): Bacteria > Pseudomonadota > Gammaproteobacteria > Burkholderiales > Burkholderiaceae_C > Rubrivivax. The sequence continues at coordinate 13,260 of JANNRI010000015.1, read as the reverse complement.
GGCCGATGTAGTTCGCAAGCACGCGTGTGGTGTGATCGAGTTCGGCGGCGGCGAGCGCCGGCCCGCCAGCGGCCGTCGCGGGCCACGGCGTTGCGGGTGTGCTGCTGCCACTGCCGCTGCCGCTGCCGCTGCGATCGCGCAGCGCCGTGAGACCGGCGCCGGTGACGGCCCGCGCGAAGGCCTCCTTGTCCTGCGGCCGCTCGATCGCGTCGAGCAGGGCCAGGGTCAGCGCGTGAATGTCCTTGCTCGTCCGGGCCTCACGCCGTACCAGCACGCGCGCCACCGGGCCGACGAAGCGGGCCAGCGCGACCTCGATGCCCGACAGCACCGGCGCGCTCCAGCCGGTGGGCGGTGGCGTGCTGGTGCCGGCCGTCGCGCGGCTACCGGCCTGCGTGGCACCGGCAGCGGGCGTCGCCGAGCTGCGCGGCTGCGAGCCCGGCCCGCCCTCGGGGGCCATCGCGCGCCGCGGCGCCGGAATGATGGTCGCGTCCGACAGCGTGCTGTTCAGCGGCTGCGCGTACTCGGTCAGGATCGCCGCGCGGAAGGCCGCTGCGCTCGGAAATCGCGCTGCCGGCTGCTTCTCGAGCGAGCGCTTGATCACCGCGTCGTACTGCGGCCAGCACCGCTTGGCGTCGATCGTCGACGGCGCCGGCGGGTCGTGGTAGCAGATGTCGTGCATCACCGCTTCGGGCCGGCCGCCGAAAGGCGGGCGCCCGGCGAGCAGGTGGTAGAACAACACGCCGGCTGAGAAGACATCTATGCGGTGGTCGACGTCGCTGCCCAGGTAGAGCTCCGGCGCGATGAAGCCCGGCGTGCCCATGATCACGTTGGTCTTGGTGAAGTCGGTCGACTCGATGCGCGCGATGCCGAAGTCGGTGAGCTTGATGCGGCCATTGCTCATGACCATGATGTTGGCCGGCTTGATGTCGCGGTGCCAGACCGCATGCTGATGCGCGAACTGCAGCGCGTCGAGCAGTTGGGCCATGATGCTGACGCTGTCGTGCTCGTCGAAACTGACGCCGCGCGCCATGTAGTCGCGCAGGCTGTTGCCTTCGACGAACTCCATCGCGATGAAAGCGTGCTGCGCGTCCTCGCCGTACTCGTAGATCGAGACGATGCCCGGGTGGCTGAGCGCGCCGGCGGCCTGGGCCTCGCGCCGGAAGCGCCCCGACATCGCCTCGGTGCCCTCCTCGTGGTCGATCAGTTCCTTGCGGATCGTCTTGATGGCCACCGGGCGCTTGATGACCGGGTCGTAGCCACGATAGACGACCCCCATGGCGCCACGGCCGGCAATGCCCGTGATCGGGTATTTGCCGAGGCGTTCGGGGATCGCCGCCATCAGCCCTCCAGCATCTTCATGGCCTGGACCATGCTCGTGCGCATGCGCGCGATGGAGCGCGAGAGCACACCGATCTCGTCGCTCGACGTGCGCGTGTATTCCGGGATCTCGAGTTCACCCAGGCTGACGCGGTCGGCGAACTGCGACAGACGGCCGATCGGCCGGATCACCAGCGCCCACAGCATCAGGTTGAGGACGACGCCGATGGCGATGAAGACGCCGGCAATCGAGGTCATGAACACGGTGAAGGCCTGCTTGGCGCGGTTCAGCGGGATCTCGGTGGGCACCGAGATGATCTGCGCGCCGACCACCTCGTTGAGCTGCCAGCCGAAGCCGTTGGCGGTTCCGTAGCGGTCGATCATGGTCTTGGGCGCGGCTTCCACGGTGCTGTGGCATTGCAGGCAATTCGGGTTGGTAATGCGCAAAGGGCGCGCCACGTAGAAGGAGCGCCCGTTCGGCGTGTCCCGGTCACCGATCACCTCGGTGCTTTCCGCGTCGTTGCGGAACCGCGTGACGATGTCGGTTTCCCAGTCGACCGCGCGGTTGCGCGGATTGGTCGGGTTGAGCACCGCCTCCTTGTAGCCGTATTCGGCGTGCTTCTTGCGCACGTCGCTGAAGACCTCTGCCGCGGCGTAGGCGGAAATCGCCTGGGGCATGAAGGTGTACTTCATCTGCGTCTGCAGCAAGGGGTTGACCTGGGTCAAGGTGTAGCTGCGCGTGGCCAGCGCGGTGTCCATCAACAGCCTCGCGCTCTGCGCAATCTCGTCGCGCGCATTGCGTTCGAGAAGCCGCCACGACACGTAGCCGGTGGCCGCCAGCCCGAGGGCGAAGACCAGGATGAATACCAGGTTGAACTTGAGCAGCAGTTTCATAACGACCTCCGTATCGACGGTTGGGGCAGGTGCGCGCCCTGGGTTGCGCTGGCAACCACGGCGCTATCTCGTGACGGCACTGGCCGCGCGGGCCGACGGATCGGGGCGCGGCGGCGGGTCCTTGGGTTTGTACTTCTCTGGAAACAGGATCGGATCCCACTCGGGATGCGACGCCAGGTTGGCCACCAGGGCGGCCCGGAAAGCCGGGTCGCGAGCATTGCGGCGCCAGCGTTGCATCAGCGGACGCCGCACCGCCGGCTCGGCCTGGAGCCAGGCCTGCACGTCGGCATAGGCGAAGGCGGGTGCGTCCTTCGGCTGGACCTGGCGCGCGCGAAAACGCTCCAGGCGCGACGGGATCGGGTCGCGAAACCCGCGCGGCATGGCGTCGACGAAGGCCGGTGGCACGCTCGTTGCCACGCTGCCGCGCGCCGGTGGCTTGCGCTGGTAGTAGTCGCCCGGACGCAGGTTGACCACCAACGGCGCGCCCTGCTGGCGTTCGGCGATGCGCGTCTCACCGGCTTCAACGAAAAGTTTGAGTTCCGCCGGCGTGCTGTGCAGCACCAGCACGGCAGCGGCAGCCGGCAGCTCGAAGGTCGGCGCTCGCAGATCGAAGCCAGGCCCGGCCGCGCCGTCGCGATTGCTGCTGGCCAGCTTGATCCAGCCGTCCAGCAGGTACAGCCAGCGCTCCGCCTTCTCGCGCCCGGTGGTCGCATTGATCAGCAGGCGTGTCCCAGGGCCGAGCTGGGCCACCGCGCGATCGGCGAGTTCGATCTGGGCGAAGGTGGCCGGCGCGGTCTCGACGATGTCGCCCGGCTCCAGCCGCACGCCTTCGGCCGCGTGCACTCGGCCGTTGCCGCGCAGGATGAGCGCCTGCCCCTCGAGGATCGTGACAGTGCCCAGAACCTCGGCGCCGATCGCCCAGGTGGGCGCAATCAACGCGGCAACCAGCAGCAACGCTCTCATGATGTTTTCGCAGTCCTCGCAGTCGGGTCCACGGCCCACACCGATCTATAACCCGAGCCAACGAAGTGCACAACCGCAGCGACCAGTGACTCTTGGGGGATCGCCGCCTACAAGCTTGGGGTGGCTGCGGCAGCAGCAGTACCATCGGTCGGCGGCTGGTTAGCGAGCCCAGGAGTGCGCAGCGGTGCAAACGATCGCGATTCGTCTCGTGTCGCTGGCCGGTGAGGCGCCGGTGGCGAAACTGGAGGCGGTGTTCGGTGAGAAGGGCGGCGACATCGGGCGCAGCGCCGACTGCACGCTGGTGCTGCCGGACCCCGAGCGTCGCATCTCGCGCAAGCACCTCCAGGTGGCTTGCCGCGACGGACGCACCTGGCTGCGTCTGATCAGCACCAACCTCGTCGTCGAACTCAATGGCGTGCCTCTGGTGCCGGGCGCCGAGAGTCTGCTCGAGCCGGGCGCACACATCCGCGTCGGGCCGTTCGGACTGGCCGTCGAGGCCGTCGGCGCGCCCGACAGCACGGCGGGGAGCACGGCCGACGACTCGATGTCTCTGCTGAGGGCGCCGGCGAGCGGACCGAGCGTGTTTCGCGATCTGTTGCATGGCGTGGCGCAGGCGCCTCGCGTGCAGGAGGTCGATCTGCTGGTCGGCGATCCGACCGGGGCCGGCGCGCGCCCACCGGCCGCGTCGTTCGCCGCCACCGCGGCGAGTGCCGATGAGCTGATTGCTGCCATCCAGGCCGGCCTCGGTTTCACCGCCGTGACCGGGCGGCCGACCGCTGCCCAGGCCGAGCTGGTGGGTGCGCTGCTGCGGGCCTGCGTGACTGGCGCGCTCGGCCTGCTCGCGGCGCGGGCCATTGCCAAGCGCGAGCTGGGCGCCAGCGCGACCCAGATCCAGCTGCGTGAGAACAATCCGCTGAAGTTCGCGCCCGATGCCGACGCGGCGCTGGCGATGCTGCTCGCGCCGCCGCAGCGCGGGTTCGTGCCGCCGCTGGCCGCAGTGCGTGACGCCTTCGATGACCTGCGCGCGCACGAGGTGGCGTTGCTGGCCGGCATGCGCGCCGCCTTGACCGCCGTGCTGGACCGCTTCGATCCCGCGGCGCTCGAGGCGCGGCTGGAGGACCAGGGGTTGTGGGATTCGCTGCTGCCGGTCAATCGCCGGGCCCGCTTGTGGGAGCGCTACAGCGAGCAACATGCGGCGATCGCGCGCGAGATCGAAGAACACTTCGACGTGATCTTCGCCGGTGCCTTCGCCGCGGCTTACGACGCGCAGCGCGCGCAGCTGGCGCAACGTGGCTGACTTGCGAACTCGAGGCCGACTGCGGCCTCGTCAGCGATCGATCTCGCGCTGCAGCGCTTCGATGCCGTCGAGCACACCGCAGAACCTGGCGCCGAAAGGCGTCAGCCGGTACTCGACGCGCGGCGGCAACTCGGGATAAGCCTGCTTGTCGAGGACGCCGAAACGCACCAGCTTGGCGAGGCGCTCGTTGAGCACCTTCTTCGACAGACCTTCGATCGAGTGTTCCAACGCGCCGGGTCGGCAGACGCCGCCGCGCACGGCGCCGAGCACCGCCAACGACCACTTGCAGCCGACGATGTCTTCGACCATTCGCGATACGTTCGGCTGCGTTGACATCGTGGGTCCTCAAAGGTCGGTCGATAAGCGCACCCTGCTGCACCGGTCACCGTTTTGTGCCTGCTGTTCAAGCGCGAGGCCGGGTGTTGCAATGCGGGCCGTGCATCAGCAAATTGTAGGAGTGGCCATGCGCAAGTTGATCTCTCGGCGCCGATGAGCACGCGCTCCTTTGGCCTCGAACCTGCTGGCCGAGCAGCGCCGGAGTGGACGACCGTCCGCTGGTTCAACAGCAGCGACCGCCCCCTGCAGCTAGCCGATCTGCGCGGCAAGGTGGTGGTGCTGCATGCGTTTCAGATGCTGTGCCCGGCCTGTGTGCATCACGGGCTGCCGCAGGCGCAACGCATCCAGGCCGCGTTCGACGCGCAGGATGTGGCCGTCATCGGCCTGCACACCGTGTTCGAACATCATGCGGCCATGACGCCTGTGTCGCTGCAGGCTTTTCTGCACGAGTACCGGGTTGCATTTCCGGTGGGCGTCGATGCGCCGAGGGCTGACGCACGTGACCCGATCCCCGCCACGATGTGGGCCTACGGCATGCAGGGAACTCCGAGCCTGGTGCTGATCGACCGGCGGGGCGATCTGCGCCGTCACACGTTCGGCGCCGAAGACGACCTGGCGCTGGGCGCCGCGATTGCTACGCTGATGGCCGAGCGCGACTGATCCCGCACGCGCGCGTCTCAACGCACGCTGAACTCCACCAACTCTACGCTGGTCGCTTGCCGCAGGGCGCCGCCGACCGTCGTCGTGGTCTCGTGCTTGATCACGCGCTTGGCCTCGCTGGCGTACCAGAGGCGGTGCTCGGTGATGACCGCGCCCGAGCGCGCCGCGCCGCGCGTCTGCGCCTGGCCGCGCAGCACGACCTTTTGCGCGCGGAACTTGCCGGCGGCAACCTGCACGTCTTCGTCTCCTTCGAGACTCACGTGCAGCGGCACGGTGGCCTGCTCGACCTGCTGCGACAACTCGGCGCTGCGCAGCGCCGGGCCGATCAACCCCGCGGCTTGCAGGTAGGGCGCGAACTCTGCGGGCGCCACGGTTGCGTCGTGCGGAGGGCTGAAGGCCGGGGCGAGTGCGACGCGGCTGTTGCGCGGTGTGGCGTCGGTGCTCGTCGTTCGGCTTTCGGCGATGCTGGTGTCGCTGACCTGCTCGACCTTGGCAGTGACGAACAGATCGCCGAGGCGGAACTGGTCCTGCACGCGGTAACGCCAGCTGTCGCCGACGCGTGGCAAATGGTGTTTGGCAGCGATCAGCGTCGGCGCTGCTGCGGGAGCGGCCGCATCCAAGCGTGATTGCGCCAGTGCAACGAAGCGCCCGCGTGGATACTGGCGCAGATAGGTGCGCAGATCGTCGGCGCGGCTCGCGCCTTGCACGCTGTTCCAGAAAGCGAGTTCGGCCGCCGCTTCGGCATCGACGGCGCCATCGCGTGCGGTGGCCACAGCCGGTACGAACGAGAACTCGCCTTGCAGCGACGAGCTCTCCCACGGCACCTGCGCTTCGCGCGAGGCGCGCACCACGGCTTCACGCACGCGCTTGAAGACATGCTCCACCGGCAAGCCGGGCGTCAGCACGTGGCGTGCGAGCTGCTGCGCGTACAAGCCATTCTTGTCGTTGACAGTGCCCAGCCCGTCGGCGGCGAGTTTGCCCGGCGCGGTGGCGTACGCGAGCAGCGTGCCCACCGGCGCATCCATTTGCGCCAGACCCTGCGCGGTGTGGATGCTCTTGCCCGCAAAAGGGTTGTTGCGGCAGGCGTCGATGATGACGATGTTGACGCGGCTTCTGGCCGCCGACATGCGCCCGAGGATGAAGGCCACATCGATGCCGGCCAATGCGATTTCGTCTTCGCTGCGGATCTCGGCATCGACCGGGATCAGGTAGTTGCGGTCGCGCAGTTGCAGGCCGTGGCCGGCGTAGTACAGCACCGCCACCGAGTTGTCGTTCAAGCGTTCGCCGAAGGCGCGCAGCGCGCCGAGCAGGCCGCGCCGGTCGAGGTTTTCTGCCAGCGCGACGTCGAAGCCGGCTTGCTTCAGCGACGAAGCGACGAGGCGCGCGTCGTTGACCGGGTTGTCGAGCGGATCGACGCGGTAGCCGGCGTTGCCGATGACCAGCGCCAGGCGCTGCTCTCCGGCCGAGGCCACGGCGCAGGCCAGCCACAACACGACAAGGAGCGCGACAGGCCTCATCGTGCGCCGCCCAGCAACGACGGCAGCGCCGTCGGCATCGGCAGTCCGCTCCACCGCTGGAAGTCTTCGGCGCTGGCGGCGCCGTGGCGCCACCAGACGCTGCACGCGGGTGCGTTGTCTTGCACCGCGGATGCGAGCAGTACGTCGACGCGTGGCGCGGCGCGCGCCAGCGGGGGCGGCAGGGCGTTCAGACATTCTTCGAAGTCGTCCAGCGTGTGTTCGTTGCCCTGCGTGAAGCGCATGGCCGCAACGACACTCGAGAACCAGCGGCGCGCTGCAATGGCCTCAGCCAGCGTGGCGATGGGCTGCGCCACCGTCAGCGGAAAGCGGCGGCCCGCACGGTCGGTGCTCGGCATCAGCAGGCCGCCCCAGGCCAGCGTGTCGACGACGCCGGGGGCGAGCCAGAAGCGGCACACCGGCGCCAGGGCACTGCCGTCATGCGCCGGTGAGTCGCTCATGGTTTGCAGTCCCGATTGCAGCCACGCGTCCCAGCGGCTGACAAACTCTGGCGGCAAGCGCCGCATGGCAAAGTCACCAAGGCCCGGCAGCTTGCCGTACCAACCCGCCGCAGCGGCTGCGCCCGGCGTGTTGCTCACAACTTGTTCGGGCATGCAAAGGACTCCAGGTCCTGGCGCAGCAGGGGGTTGTGTGCGCTGGCGCTGCGCACTTCGAAGCGTGCCTTGCGGCCTTCGATGTCGAAGGTCACCAGCGCACGATCGGGCGCGGCACCGCGCTCGACGCGGGCCCGGTCCAAGAGGCGCAGCAGCGCCCACGGGCCGTTGAAGGTGTAGCCGCTGCCGGCGCTCGGTGCGAGCAGCACATGCACGCGTCCTGAATGGCCACCGGCGCCACGAAGCGTCAGCCAGTCGATGCTTTGCGCCTGCGGCGCACCACGTTTCCAGCGCAACACCTGGCCATCGACGTCGAGCGTGAATTCGGACGCGCCGGCATCGAGTCCGAGCAGGCGGAATTCGAGCCGGGTGCCGAGTGCACGGCCGCCGTCGCGGAAGAAGGTTTCGCGGATGGTCTGCGCGCGGCGAAACGGCGCCGCGCCGTCGCTGCGCGCGGCATCGGCATGGGGCGCGAGATGGCGCTGGTAGAAGTTGTCGAGGAGGCCACCGGCGCCGAAGGTGCGCACGAAGTCGTCTCGTGTCATGTCCTCCGGCGCGTTGCGCACGAACGGATAACGCTGCGAGACCGCGCGCGCACAGGCCGGTGTGAGTTCACGGGCGATCTCGCGCGACATCGGTTCACGCAGAGCGCCCATCAGCTGGTTCGAACTCGTGGTGTGCAACTGCGTCAGCAAGCCGTTCAACGGTGCGGGCGCCTCGCGCGCCGCTTGTGCCAGATCGCGCATGACGCCGCTCGAAGGGGGCAGGGCGTGGCGTTGGGCGGCCTCGTCGGCGGCAGCGAGATGCGCTGCCAGCTTCGTCAACAGCGCCTGCATCCTCGCCACGGACGGCGACGCGCCATCGACGTGCGCGCGCAGCGCCGCGAACCAAGCAGCCGGAGAGCCGTTGGTGGTTTCGCGTGTGGCTGTGCGCAGCAACGTCAGGAGAGGCGAGTTGGCTTGCGCCAGCGCACGCGCCAGCTGCGCACTCTGACCGAGCTGCTGCGTCGGCGCCAGCCGCAGATCGTCGAGCACGGACTGCCAGTGCAGCGCGTTGTCGAGCGCGAACAGGCGCTCGACTTCATCGGCCAACCCCGGCGTGGTGGGTGCGGCGCGTGTGGCGCCGAGCACCCAGCTCTGCTCTTGCGCGAGTTGCGTCAGCACCTGCTGCGTGCGCTCGCGGGGCAGGCCGACCGTTGTTCGTGCGGAGGGCACGTCGGCCAGCGCACCGCCACTGGCACGCACGAGCACACCCGCGGCATGGAGTGCCACGCGCGGCGTGTTGGCATCCTGCTGTTGCAGGCGGGTGGCTGCGCGTTGGGCCAGTGGCACGGATTGCACGCGGGCGCGTGTTTCTGCAATGAGCTGCGCATCGGCACGCGACGGTGCGCCGACCTCGCCACCGGCCAGCAGTTGGTCGAGGTGGCGCAGCAGACCCGCGCGTTCGGCGGCGGGCACGCTGTCGGGCAAGGTGAGGTTCCAGTCGTTGGCGAAGTAGGCGCGCAGCGCTGCGGCATCGAAGTGTTTGCCGCCGAACAGCATCAGGTAGGCGCGCAGCGTTTCGTAGGTGCGCGCGGCTGGCTCGCCGGCGCTCTTGCGCAGCCGATCTTCCAGGCGCGCTGCGATGCGCGGCAGGAAAGCGTCCTTGAGCAGGCGCTGGTAGCTGTCGTCGGCGGCTGCGGCGAGCATGCTGTTGCGGTCGAGCAGCCGCTCGGCCACGTCGCCGAAGTTCGCGCCGTCATCCGCCGCGAAGAGACGGCTGCCGGCCAACGCGTCGAGCGCCGGCAACAGAGCGCTCAGATCGCTGGCGCGTTGTGCTTGCGCCAGCGCGTCGTCGATCGAGGGCAACTGTGCGGCGAACGCATCGACGGCTCGCGTTTGGCGTTCGTAGCCGCGCCAGGTGATGCCGAGCGCCCACACCATTGCCGCGGCGCTCGCGGCCAGCACGGCGCGCTCGATCAGCCGACGATGCCGGCTGCCGCGCGCTGTGCTGCCGGCCAGGCCACTTTCGGCGAAGACCACGTCGCGCAGCAATCGTGTGATGAAGTACGTCGTGGCGCCGGCGCGGTGGCCTGGCGATGTCTCCTGTGTGGCGCTGGTGAAGTACAGGCCGCGCAACATCGGCCGGCTGGTATTCCCTGCGCCCCGTCCTGTGGTGATCACTGCCTGCAAAAGGCCCAGCGCCGATCGGTTGAGCGCGTGCCACTGTGTGGGAAAAGCGTGGATGGCAGCGCTTTGGGGGCTGCCACGTTCACTGGCCAGGCGTTCGAGCATCTGCTCGTGCAGCCGGGCCTCGAGCGCGTCCATCTCGCCACGCCACTGTTCGCCGCCGGCGCCGCGCGGCAGGGTCGCGCCCCAGACCTGCGAGCGCACGTTCTGGTCGAAGTCGGCGAAGAACTCGGTGAAGCCCGGCAGCAGATCGGTCTTGGTGACGAGCGCGTACACCGGCACCTCGATCGCCAGGCGCAGACTGATCTCGTCGAGCCGCTGCCGCAGTTCGGCGGCGTGCGCGGCCATGCGCTCAGGCGTGGCCTGCAGCAGATCACTGGCACTGAGGGTGAGCAGCACACCGTTGATCGGCCGCTGCGGCCGGTGGCGGCGCAGCAGATCGAGGAAGCCGAACCACGCGGTGCGGTCGGCGTCGCGGTCGCTGTCTTGCGTCGTGTAGCGGCCCGCGGTGTCGATCAGCACCGCCTCGGAGGCGAACCACCAATCGCAATTGCGCGTGCCACCCACACCTCGAATGGATTCGCGTCCGGACTCGTTGCCTGTCGCATCTGCAAGCGGAAAGTGCAGCCCCGAGTTGAGCAGTACGGTGGTCTTGCCGGCACCCGGCGCGCCGATGATCACGTACCACGGCAGCTCATGAACGAGTGGGCGGCCGAGGATGGCGCCGAGCCAGCGCACGCTGCCGGCACGGGCCAGGCGCAGGCTGCGCAGCTGCGTCAGCGCTTGCGCAAAGCGCTTGCCGAGGAAGGCCACTTCGCGCTGACCCGATGCGCTGGGCGCGAGCTGGGCTAGAAACGCGCGGTTGCGGCGCAGCGCCAGCGCACGCTGTGCGAGCAGGACCGTGCCGGCCAGGCCGAGCACGGCAGCGACGGCCATCAGGCGTGCGGGCGGCGTCGTCAACGGCGCGTGGCCGGCGACGTCGATCAGCGGCGTCAGAAACCAGGCCAGCACTGCTGCCGCGGCAATGCCCAGCGCGCTGGCCAGCACGCGCCAGTCGGTGCGTTGCAACGTGAACCTCAGGCCGTGTCTCATGGCGCAACCTCCTCGGGCCGCGGCAGCCGCAGTTCGATCTCGATGCGGCGGTTCAGCGCACGGCCGGTCGGTGTGTTGTTGGGTGCACGCGGCTCGAACTCGGCGCGGCCTTCGGCGCGGGCCGGGGCCACGCGGTGCGCCACCAGTGCATCGGCCACGGCTTGCGCGCGCGCCCGCGTCAGATGCCAGCCGGTCGAAAACTGCAGGGATGCCGGCGGCGCGTCGTCGCCGTGGCCAATCACCGAGACCTCGCCCCCCAGGGCGATCTGGCTGCGCAGCGCCTGCGCCACGCGCGCCAGCAACTCGCCCGCACGCGGGTCGAGCCGCGCGCTGCCCGACAGGAACAGGCTGTCGGCGGGCAATGTGATCAGGGAACGCTGCGCTTCGTCGCGGACGTCGACTTGCGCGTCGGCAGGCAACACGGCGGCCAGCCGCGGCCGGTCGGCGGCTGCGATGCGGGTGTCTTGCAACGCGGCAGGCACGGCGGCCAGGCGCGCGAACACCGGGCGGGCACGCGCATCGAGTTGCGCATTGAGTGCGAGCCACAGGGCCAGCAGGAGGGCGCCGCAGAACGCAGCCACTGCCCACAGGGGAACGCGGGCCAGGTCACGATGGCCCCGCGTGGCCAGACCGCGCCAGCGCGGCGACAAGGTGCGTGGTGCATTGGCGCTGCCGCGGCGTGTGGGCAGCAGCGTGTACAGGCGAGCGGCCAGAGCGTCGAGCTGCGCCCGCGCCTGCGGCGTGTGGCCCAAGCGGCCCTCGAAGCCGAGCGCGATGCAGACGTGGAACAGTTCCAGCAGCGGCGCGTGTGCCACCGGGTTGGCGAGCACCTGTTGCAGCAGGTCGAACGGGTCATGGCCCGGCGGTGCAGTCGGCATCAACGCATGGGCAGTCCAAAGGCCCTGCGTGCCCCACGGCGTGGCGTTGATGACTTCATCGATGAAGCTGCACAGCCAGCAGCGCGCCGCGGCGATGTGCATCGGCGACACGCCGCCGGCCATCGCCTCGGCCTCGAAGGCGGCCAGTCGTTGCCGCAGTTGCGACTGAAGCGCGGCCGGGTCGGCCAGGCCGTTGATGTCGCGCAGGCGCGGCAAGGCGCCGAGCAGCGTCTCGGCCGCGCGCAGCAGCAGGCTGCCGGCATGCGCACCGGCAGCCTGCGGCGAAGGCGTGCGGGCCAGCATTGGCAGTGGTGGCGCCGCTGGCGTCGGCGCGGGCGCTGCCGCGGCGGGTGCATGGCGCATCACGGCGCGCCGGGCACAGGTGCGCGTGAAGGCGTCGCGGTCCTGCTGACTCTCGATCGACGGCAGCAGCGCGGCAACGAGCATGTCGACGCTCTTGTGCTGCTGCGCGGCGCGCCGCACCAGCGTGGCGGCCAGCGGGCCGACAAAGCGGGCCAGTTCGCGCTCGATGCCGGACAGCACTGCCTGCGGCCAGCCGTCGGGAGCAGGCCTGGCAGCGGGCTCCGCGGTTGCGGCAATGCGCGTGGTGTCGGGCCTGGCGTGGTTCATACCGCGCATGATGCGAAGCCCAGCCGCGCGCGATATCCCCCAAAGGTCGGAAGTCGGGCCCGGCGCTACGCGCAGTGCCTGCTGTTCAAGGGATGAGACCCCTAGTTCATCATCCGATTGCGGCGGTTTGTCAGCGGCCGGCGGCGGGCACCCACGCGCCCTCGATCAGTTTTTCATTCGGCCCGAACTGCGACTTGTAGGCCATCTTCGGGCTCTGCTCGATCCAGTAGCCGAGGTACACATGCGGCAGGTTCAGCGCGCGCGTCTGCTCGATTTGCCAGAGCACGCTGAATGTGCCGTAACTGGCATTGGCATCGGGCTCATAGAAGGTGTACACAGCCGACAGGCCGTCTTCGAGCACGTCGAGGATCGAGACCGCCTTCAGCGCCCCGAGTGTCTGCGGGTCCGCCGCCGGTTCGCGAAACTCGACCAGGCGCGAGTTGACACGGCTTTGCAGCAGGAACTGCGTGTACTGATCAACGCTGTCGTGGTCCATGCCGCCGCCAGCGTGACGGCCGCTCTGGTAGCGCAGGTAGAGCTGGTAGTGCTCGGGCAGGAAACCCAGGCGCAGCACGCGCGCCTGCAGGTGCCGGTGCGCTTTCCAGGCGCGACGCTGGCTGCGAGAGGGCTCGAAGGTTTTCACTGGCACCCGCAGCGGCACGCAGGCGCGGCAGCCATCGCAGTGCGGGCGGTAGGTGAACATGCCGCTGCGGCGGAAGCCCGCGGCGACGAGGCCCGAGTACGCATCGGCGTTGATCAGGTGGCTTGGCGTGGCCACTTGCGAGCGCGCCATGCGCGCCGGCAGATAGCTGCACGGGTACGGCGCCGTGGCATAGAACTGCAACGAGGCGAGTGGGAGTTCCTTGAGCGCGGTCACGTGGCTAGAAGCTGAACCCA
>JANNRI010000014.1:0-8033 GCA_031401195.1 Burkholderiales bacterium | reverse complement strand
GATCGAAGAAAGCAGCAACACCGCGGATGCACAAAAAGTGGCCAAGCGAATCGTTGAAGTGCTCGGCGAGCCCATGACGATCAACGAGTTGTCGGTCAACATAGGCGCAAGCGTCGGCATCGCCCGCTACCCCGACGACGCACAAACTGAAGACGAACTGCTGCGCAAGGCAGACTCAGCGCTCTACCGCGCCAAGAGCCGCAGCCGCGGTGATGTGTGCTTCTACGAAGACAGCCTCGACGAGCAAGTGGCCGAGTGCGCAGCGCTCGAACAGGCGATGCGTGAGGGCATTGCGCGTGGCGAATTCGTGCCCTACTACCAGCCCATAGTCGACCTGGCCAGCCGCAGCGTACGGTCGCTGGAACTGCTGTGTCGCTGGAACCACCCGCAGCGCGGTCTGTTGGCGCCGGCGCACTTCATTGCCTTGGCCGAGGAAACGGGCCTGATCGGGCCGATGATGCTGTCACTGTTGCGACAGGCCTGCGCCGATCTGCCGCGCTTCCCGGCGCACTGGCGGCTCTCGATCAACGTCGCACCGCAACAGATCCTGGATGCGACGCTCGTGCCACAACTGCTGGGTGTGCTGCGCGAGCATGGTGTACCGCCGCATCGACTGGATGTCGAGCTGACCGAGACCGCGTTGGTCAGCGACACGGCGCGTGCGCGCCAAGTCCTGCAGGCCATGAAGGACGCCGGCATCACAGTGACCCTGGACGACTTCGGGACCGGCTACTCGAGTCTTTGCTACCTGGCCGAGATGAGCTTCGACAAGATCAAGATCGACCGTTCGTTTGTGCGCACGCTTCACGAACGCCCGGAGAGCGCGAAGATCGTCGATGCCGTGATCGGCCTGTCGCGCAGCCTGGGCGTGCAGACAGTCGCCGAGGGCGTCGAGACTGAGCGTGACGCTCAGATGCTGCTGCAGTTGGGCTGCGGCTTGGCTCAGGGCTACCTGTTCGGTCGCCCGGTGCCGGCCACCGAGGTCATGCAGGAGGAGGAAGTTGCGGAGGCTTGAGCGGCCGATGAGGGCGCGCAAGAATCTTTGCCGAGCAAGCGTTGCACGCCCACCCCTCAACGCCGGCGCACGCCGAGCGCAATGACGGTAGCCACCACCAGCAGGCCACCGGCCACCTGAGAAGGCGCGATGGCCTGGCCGAGGATGGCCCAGGCGAGCGCGAGGGCGAAGATCGGCTCCACGTTCATGATGGCCGAGTTGGCGACCACGCCGAGCCGCGGCAGCACCGTGAACATGATCGTGAACGCCGTGCCGTAGAGGAAGGTGAGGGCGGCCAGCCCCCACCAACCGGGCGCCGCCTGCGGCAGATGGAAGCCGCCTTGCGTGGCCACGCCGGCCAGGCCCAGCAGCGTCACCAGGCCCATCGTGCTGGCCGTGCGCAGGCGGCCGTCGAGATCACCCGCTTCGTGTTGCGTCAGCACCAGCGCCAGACCGAACAGCGCCGCCGCCGCCATGGCAAAGGCCACGCCGATGCCGATGCGGCCCCATTGCGCGGTGGCACCCAGGCCAGACGCTGCGCCCAAAACGTCGAGCGCCAGCGCCAGTCCGAGCAGCAGCACCGGCATCGCACGCAGCACGCGCGGCTCCGGCCGGTGGCCGTACGCGACCCGCGCCCACAGCGCCGTCCACAGCGGGTAGGTGTTGAAGGCCAGCAGCGCCAGCGCCACCGGCAGCCGCGCCACCGCGGAATACAGGCACAGGCTCTGCAGGCCGATCAGCAAGCCGATGAGCGGCAGCGCACGCCGATGGCGCGCCGTCAACTGCACGGGCACGTGCTGCACCGCCACCAGCAGGCCCACCACCAGTGCCGTCACAGCGCTGCGCACGGTCACCGCCGTGGCGACGTCGAGCCCATGGTCGAACGCCATGCGTGCGGCCACATGGTTGGCGCCCATCATGAAGGCGATCAGCAGCAGCGTGGCGAAGGCGGTGCCCGACAGCGCCGCAGCGGTGGCGGCTCGTTGTTCGCTCATGAGGAGGTCATGACGAGGAAGTTTTTTGCGCCGGACTCATCAGCGCCAGCGACAGCGCAGCCGCGCAACACGCCATCGCGATCCATTGCAGCGGCCCGAGCGGTTCGCCATGAACGACGGCGCCCGACACCATCGCCACCACCGGCTCCATGATCGACGACAGCCCGGCCACGTTGGTGGGCAACAGGCCGACGATCGCGAACCAGCTGACGTTGCCGATGGCCATCGGCACCAGCGCGATGTAGCCGATGACGGCGATCGATTTCCACGACGGCACGAACCACTCGCCGTCACCGAGGATCAGCGCGCCGATCGTGATGGGCACGGCGGTGAGCAGCAGCTGCCAGCCGGTGAGCACCGTGGCCGGCACGTCGACATGCTTGTGCTTGAGGATCAGCGTGCCCACAGCCCAGCCCAGCCCGGCCAGCAGGCCGAGCGCGAAGCCCAGCGGCGCCTGCGCGTAGGCTTCGATGCTGCGCGCCATCAGCATCAGCACCGCCGCGGCACCGAGTGCAATCGCCAGCAGCATGCGCGCACCGAGCCGCTGGCCGAGCACGGCCCAGGCGATCAACGCCGACCACAGCGGCATCGTGAAGCCGAGCATCGCCGATTGCCCCGACGGGATGAGGATCGCCGAGTACGTGCTGGCGATGTTCCAGATCACGAGATAGAAGAAGGTCGCCGCAGCGATGGTCGGCCAGTGCCGCCGCTCGATCACCAGCGACTGCCCGCGCAGCCGCGCCACGAGCAGCAACACGACGCCGGCGATGGCCACCGACACGGCGCGAAAGGTCCACACCGAGACCTCGCGCACGGCGAGCGGAAACAGCGGCCAGTTGGTGCCCCAGACCAGCGTGAGGATGACGAGCAGGACGAGGGCGCGGGGCGGGATGGTCTGATGCGGGTGCATCGGTCAGGAGGGTAGCAGCGATGCAGGGGCGGCGTTGGATACCCGTTGCGGGCCTTTGGCGATCGCTGCGGAGGCACCCCGTTGTTTGTGGCGATGCAGGTCGCGCCAAAACGCAGTGTCCGCGTCCTTGCGTGAGAACCCCGCTATGGCCACCACCTAGCACTCTGCCGGATGTCGTCCATGAGCGCCCGTGTCAACGTGGCACCTCCGATCTCTGCAAATCCTGGAGCGGCGCGTTCAACGGCCGCCAGCACTGTTGGTCGCGGTACAGCGGGATGCGAGGTCAGGAGGTCGAAAGCTCGCAGCTTCTCCGCCGGTTCCTTGCATGCCAAGACGATCTGCGCGGCCGCCGGAATACGATGGTCAGCCTTTTCGTTTGCACACGCCGATAGCGCCGCCTCCAGCAACTCTGTGCGCTCAAGAGAACTCTTCGCAAGCAGGGACAACCTTGCAAGCGATAAGCCGGCCTGTGGAAATGCCTTGGCGCAAGCCGTGAGCTTCGGCCAGACGTTTACCTGGTCCTCGGCGTTCAGCAGCTCAAAGCCATCGATGAGCGAGCTGATTCGGGGTGCGTCCGATTTCAGCGCAAGGAGCCAACTCCGGCGCAGCAGATCCCTTAGATCACTTGTCGGCAAGAACTTGATGGCTTCAATCGCGTGGGACAAGCGATCGTTCGGATTCTCTTGCTTTGAAATCTGATTGACTGCCTCATCGATAAGGTCATTCGCACCGAGTCGGATCACGACGGGGAGCAAGTTGACGAGCTCGTACACGCACTGATCCGGACTCATGCGACTCAACTCGCCGCGCACGATATCGAGTTCGGTGGCCGTCCAATACTCGGCGGCATGTTTGGCGGCCATGAACAATTCATACCGATGACGCTTGTGCGTTTGGGAAAGGATCCACTTCCAGCATTGCCGAAAGACGGCTTCGCGCTTGTGCTGCGGAAACCGCTCGATCTCCCTGAGCACGATGTTCACGCCAAAGCCGTTGTGCTGCACCACCCTTTGTATCGCGTGAAGACCTGAGTCAGCGAGTCCTGCGGCTGCCGGCGCGTGAGTCGAGAGCCGCAGCAATAGTTCTCCAATATGCAGCAAATAGTCGACCTTCTGAATCTCGGCCAGCAGCGCGACGATGTCCTGCTCCCTTTCTGCTTCAGGCACTGTTGCGGAAAGCGAGACTAGTGCCAGGCAGCGGGAGTAGTCATCTTCTATGCGGCGCGCATCCATGAGCGCTTGTCCAATGATCAATTGCCGAAGGGGTGGAAGCGCTATCCTGGCCAGCGCCACAAGAGCGTGGGTGCGGTTGTTCGCGGTTGGCAGCTTCAGAGCGAGTTGATGACCAAGGGCCACGATCTCCTGCTGCAGATCGGCTCGAATCAAGGGCGCCACACGCGCCAGCGAGTCGACCATCCGTAAGTCCGGAACGAGCAAGGGCGCTAAGGCGGCCAGCAGGTTTGTCCTGTAAGCGTCAGACGGCAGGCGGTGAGTCGCCAGGATGTCGAGCGTCACCGAGGCGGTTGTTAGCCGCTCCCGATGCACCCTTGATTCGACATCACCGGCCGCATTGTTGAGCGTCGCGTGATGCACCTGAGCGGCTTTGACCAAGGGTACAAGGCGACCGAGGTGCGCCTCGAGGCTGTTCCAGGAAACTTGCGGGGCAAGCGTGCCTAGGGCCTCCACTGCTAAAAGTGGGTCGGCGGCGGCGTCGATCAAGCGGAGACACCAGTGAATGACATGTTCCGCGAGTTCGTCCATCTGCCGCTGACGAAGGTTCGCGATGGCTGGAGTCAGAGCCATGACTGCGGAAGGCGCCTCTTGCGTCGTCAGCGTGCTCGACATTGCCTCGGTCAGCACGGCCTCGAGCTGCTCGTTGTCAAGCGCTGGCGTCAGCGTGGCGATACAGACTATTCGCGCGAGCGCACCTCTCGAGTCACGCAACCAGCTCAGCACAGTGCCAACGACTTCTCCTTGCAGCGGCGCACGAAGGTATGCCGCCACGCGTGCCAGCCTGTGGATACGGTTGTCAGCGTTTGCCGTCTGGCGGACGATCGCTAGAACTCGTTCCAAGTCTGCGGCGGGTAAGCGTGGCGCGAGGGCTAGAAAGTAGTCTGGCTGGTTCTCAGGCACCTGGAGCTCGGCTATGTTGAGCCCTTGGCGCAATGCGATCAGCTGCTCCTGCAATGCAATGGTCAACAGTTCGCTAGGGACGTTGGCACCTTGTGACTTCACGCTGCCAATCGAAAGAGCCATCTTCACCTTCAGGCGCAATGCCCGGTTCGCCGCGTTGCCATAGGCAACACAGGCTTGCATTGCTGCGGATGCGGCCAGCAGGGAGTCCGCGTAGCCGACGAAGTCCTTGTCCAACCGGTGCCAGGCTTGCCTCCAGCCGTCACAGAGAAGAAGGTCAATGTCATCAAGTGAGGTGGAGGCCGACCGACTCATGTGATTTACGTGGTATCGCAACACGTAGGTCGGCGCGGGCGCGCCTGGGTCTTCGTCCAAGGCCTTGGCGACACCTCTCCCCCACTCCAAGTACGCCTGCTCGACAAACTGGCGCGTCGTCGAATCGAAACGCTCCTCCCGCAGGTACTCGCCGAGCTTCGGATGGTTCAGTACGTAGCCGTGGTCGATACTGCCGTCGCCTGCGATGAACCGCTTCAGCGGCCTGACGAATCGGTCTGACGCCGCAGGCCGGGACGTGCCACATAGCTTGCAGACCAGATCCGTCAGGTGCCCGCCTTCAAGAGGCCCCAAGGCCATTGCGAGAACTGTCAAGGTCGAATCGATTGCGTCTTGCTCTCCCGGCGCCAAAGCCGAGTTCTGAGCACCAAACGCGCGCGAAAAATAAGCTGAGATACCAGGCGACAAGCCCTCCAGCGCTTCCACGCCAACGCTTGCCCTGCTTCTCGCTAGGGCTCTCAGGTCTTCCGCGTACAGAGCAAGCAACAAGGGCTCGCCTGCCGACAGCGTCGTGAGCCGGTCGACCAATGCGTCGCTCATCGTTTCCTTGGCGAGCCCCACGCTTTCAAGGATCTGCGCCACAGCGAGACGATCAAGGACCGGCAAACTTCTGGAGATTGCTTGCCCTCCACGCTGCCAATCCAGTCGCCTCAGCCAGCCCTCAGGTCCGCAGTCGCCCACCTGTTCCCGAGCGCTCACAAGGACCTTGACGTTCGGTGGCAACGCTGGCGGAAAGATTGTCGGATTGAACCCAGCGCTCTGTGCCTCATCCAAACCGTCAACGACGATGAGTACGTGTTGACCCTGCTTCGCCACCTGGTCAAATAGATCGGCCGCTATGCCCTGGTAGTGGGCCTCCACGTCTACGACCGGTGGAACCAGATTGCGCTGGAGCACGCGCGCCAACTGCCTCGCAAGCAATGCATAGAAGACTGCCGGCCGATCGGTGTTGAAGCGAAGGCTAATGGGCACGAAGACGATGGCCCACGTGGCATCCGAGCCGAGGCGCTCGATCCAGTTGACCAGTAACGCGCTCTTGCCACGAGCGGTAGGGGCGGAGATCAGCATCCGGCTGGGCGCATCTGCGTCGTACAGCCAAGAGTCAAAGCGATCGAACTCGGCGTCTCGACCGCCGAATGGTTGCGGGGCCATCCGCTCCGAAACGAGATAGTGCTGCCGAAAGCTCTCGATGAAGCCTCGACACGGAGAGGTTTCGTCGAGATGCTCCCACACCCAACCGGAGATCAAGGCCAGTGGAAGGTTGCCAGGTGTGGCACTCAGCTCTACGGCCGCTGTTCTCAGTACCCCGGACAATGCCTCACCAGTCCATCGTCCGCGGCGCTCGATGAGGCCATGTGCGGCAAGCTGGAGCGCCTGCCATGCGGCGATGGCGTCTCGTTCGGTTGCGCATAGTCGAGCGAGTTCGGACCTGGCCGCCTTTTCCGAAGCGTCGTCGTGATCGGCGCAGTGCATGAGGACGATCCGCAGCTTTGCACAGATTGGCTGCGCCGGAAGACCGACGTCCTCTAGCCGGCGCTTGAACTCGCTAGTGATGTTGTCGAGAGAGTCTGTACGGCCTTCGCCCAGGCGCACAACACCACGTGCTAGAACAGAACGAATGGTTGAGCTGGCGTCGGCGTCGACGACCAGAACACCATAGCCAATGGTCTTCTGATGAATGCCATGCGCAAGCGCAGTGAGCGCGGTCCACAGATCTTCGCCGCGCGATAGTCCCTTTTTCGCTTGTGCTTCGACGACTGAACCGCTGACCAAGACAAGCCGAAGGTCGTCACCCGGCCCGTTGGTTTCGCACCAGACTTCAGTCGGCGTGTCGAGCTCAAGTTCTTTCAGCCATCCAAGTGGTCGCCGCGCCAGCAAGTGCACCGCGGCAACAGTGGCAACGCGAGCGTGCAGGTTCATTCCGCCTGCTGCGGCACTTCCACCTGAAGGGTTTCCTCGAACTGCTTGAGCGGCCGCGGGTGGAGGCGACATAGGGCTTTCTGGAAATGGCGGGTTTAAGGATTGCGACGTTCCCACCCAACGGTTTTGGCCAGCAATCCAAGACTCAACATCGTCGCACAGGCGCCGTCGATTAGGCCGGGCGAAAAGCTGGGCCATGGCGAAAGCTCCCTTAGCTGCAGGAGAAGGCGCACACGGGCGACCGCTTGATGGTCCGCTCAGGGTCGGGACCGCGAGTTCGAGCGTTAGAGAAGTGGTGGCCGACGCGGCGTGAACAGTCTCGTGGAGGTCCTGCGACCGCAGTACCTCGTATGGCTGACGTTCGAGCCTGCGCCTCTCCTTCGACCCAATGACTGCTTGGTGCCAGTCAGCGTGAGTAGGGCAGCGGCCCGCGACCGGCTGCAACCGCTGCAACGCGGACGCTCACGCATCAACGCTCACTGGCCCTGACTGCCCACCCGCCTCTCCAGCACCACCAGCTGCGGCCTCTCGCCTTCAGCCTTCGCACTGATCGGCGCCGGCGGCAGCCGGTCGTCGCCGGGCTCGATCACGAAGTGATGTTCGAGCGAGTACCACGGCCCTTGCACATCGTCGGCCGGCGCGGGCTCGCTCGCCGCGTCGTGCCGCACGTACAGCCCCACCAGCGCGCGCGTCACCGCGAACTGCACGTCGGTGTCGAGGTACGGGTCGTCGCTCGAATAGACCTGCGA
>JANNRI010000013.1:0-3122 GCA_031401195.1 Burkholderiales bacterium | reverse complement strand
CAGAACGTCGTCTGGAAGGCCAGCGATGTGCACCCGCTGGGCTACCCCACGGTGGAGGCCATCGTGCGCATGGGCAAGAAGCTCGAGGCGCAGACCAACGGGCGCATCACGATCCAGATGTACCCGCTGATGCAGCTTGGCGGCGAGAAGGAAATGATCGAACAGGCGCAGGTCGGCGCGCTGCAGATCGCGCGCATCTCGGTCGGCGCGATGGGCCCGGTGGTCGATGACCTGAACGTCTTCAACCTGCCGTTCATCTTTCGCGATGAAGCGCACATGCGCAAGGTCATCGACGGCCCGATCGGCCAGGAGCTGCTCGAGCGTGTCACCGCCAGCCCGCAGTCGCGCCTGGTGGTGCTGGGCTGGATGGATGCCGGCACGCGCAACGTGTACTCGAACAAGCCGGTCACCAAGCCTGCCGACTTGAAGGGCATGAAGATCCGCATGATGGGCAACCCCATCTTCGTCGAGACCATGAACGCGATGGGCGGCAATGGCGTGGCGATGGGGTTCAACGAGCTGTACAGCGCCCTGCAGAGCGGCGTTGTCGACGGCGCCGAGAACAACCCGCCGACGCTGCTGGCTCAGAACCACTACACCGTAAGCAAGGTGTACAGCCAGACCGGGCACTTGATCATTCCCGAGATCTTCGTCTTCTCCAGGCGCACCTGGGACACGCTGTCCGCCGAAGACCAGGCCCTGGTGAAGAAGCTCTCGCGTGAGGCGCAGACCGAGCAGCGCGCGCTGTGGGACGCCTATGTCGGCGAGGCCACGGCCAAGCTCAAGGCCGCCGGTGTGAACTTCGTCGAAGCCGACAAACAGGCGTTCTACGCTGCGACCCAGCCGATACGCGACAAGTACGGCAGCAAGTACGGCGCGCTGCTCAAGCGCATCGAAGAGACGAAGTAGTCGCGCCGTCGCCGCGCCGCGCGGCCTTGCAGGGTGGAGTCCGGTGATGAATGCAAGACAGCGCTACGCGCAGGCGATGGAGTGGCTCTACATCGGCTGCATCGTGCTTTCCGGCACGGCGCTTGTGGTGATCACGCTGATCATTCCGCTCGGCGTCTTCATGCGCTACGCGCTGAATAGCCCGCTGTCGTGGCCGGAGCCGGCCTCCATCATGATGATGGTGATGTTCTCCTTTCTCGGCGGCGCCGCGGTGTATCGGGCCAACGTGCACATCGCCGTCGAGGCCTTGCTCAAGGCCGTCAAGCCGCAGGTGCGCCGCCTGATGCTCTGGGGCGTCGATCTGTGCATGGCTCTGACGGCGGTCTTCATGCTCGGCTACGGGGCGCAGTTGTGCCGGGTCACCTGGTACCAGACGATGGCGGAGTTCCCGGGCCTCAAGCAAGGCATCGTCTACCTGCCGATTCCGATCGCTGGCCTGCTCACGCTGCTGTTCCTGTTCGAGCGGGTCTGGGTCGGCGCGCCGCCACCGAGCTCCGCCATGTACAGCGACCAGGCCGCTGAGCTGGAATAGACATGGACACACTCATCCTGCTCGGCTCCTTCGCGCTGCTGTGCGCGCTGGGCGTGCCGGTGGCCTATGCGCTGGGGCTGGCGGCGCTGATCGCCGCGTTCTGGATCGACATTCCGCTGGAGGCGGTGATCCTGAAGATCTCCGACGGCACCGACGACTTCGCGCTGCTGGCCATTCCCTTCTTCGTGCTCGCCGGCGCCATCATGGCCGAGGGCGGCATGGCCGCGCGCCTGATCAACCTCGCGCGGATTTTCGTCGGCATGATCCGCGGCGGGCTGGCGCTCGTGAACATCCTCGCCAGCACGCTGTTCGGCTGCATCTCGGGCTCGTCGGTGGCCGACACCGCGTCGATCGGCTCGGTGATGATCCCGCAGATGATCAAGGCCGGCTACCCGCGCGTCTTCGCCACCAACGTGACGATCTGCGGCTCGGTGCAGGCGCTCTTGATCCCGCCTTCGCACAATGCCGTCATCTATGCGCTGGCCGCCGGCGGCTCGGTGTCGGTGGCGCATTTGTTCCTGGCCGGCATCTTCCCCGGCCTGCTGTTCGGCCTGTGCCTGATCGGGCTCGTGCTGTGGACCTCGCACCGCCGCGGCTACCCCAAGGGCGAGCCGGTGCCTCTCAAGCAGGTGCCGAAGATCGTCGCCGATGCGCTGTGGGGCCTGGTGACGGTGGTCATCATCATGGGCGGCATCCTCTCGGGCGTATTCACACCCACCGAGTCGGCCGCGGTGGCGTGCGTCTACGCCTTCCTGGTCACCTTCCTCGTCTATCGCGACTACCAGTGGCGCGAGCTGCCGCACCTGGTGCACCGCGTGGTGAAGACGGTGGCGATGGTGATGATGCTCATTGGCTTCTCGGTCGCCTTCGGCTACATGATGGCGATCATGCAGATCCCGGCCAAGGTGACGCAGTTCTTCCTCGGCATCTCGGACAACAAGTACGTCTTCCTGCTGCTCGTGAACGTGCTGTTGCTGGTGTTGGGCACCTTCATGGATCTGGCGCCGATGCTGCTCATCTGCACGCCGATCTTCATGCCGGTGATCCTGAAGCTGGGCATCGACCCGGTGCACTTCGGCATGGTCATGATCCTCAACCTGGGCATCGGCCTCATCACGCCACCGGTGGGGCCGACGCTGTTCGTCGGCTGTGCGATAGGCAAGGTGACGATGGAGCAGGTGTCGAAAGAGCTGTGGCCGTTCTACGGCGCGATGTGCATGGCGCTGCTGCTCGTCACCTATGTCCCGGCGATCTCGCTGTGGCTGCCCGGGCTGATGCGCTGATGGGGCCCCACGCCGACATGAATGCCCCCTACACACCCAACGCGCGCCTGCCCGACCCCTGCATCGAGGTGCTGGACGAGCGCTTCCTTGCGTTGCGCCTGCTCTCGGGCACGGTGGAGCGCCTTGCCACCGGCTTCTACTGGGCCGAAGGGCCGGTCTGGTTCGGCGACGGCCGCTACCTGCTCTTTTCCGACATCCCCAACAACCGCATCCTGCGTTGGGACGACACGGACGGCCACCTGAGCGAATTCCGCAAGCCGTCGAGCCATGCCAACGGCCTCGCGCGCGACACCGCAGGCCGCCTGCTCGCCTGCGAGCACGGCACGCGCCGCGTCACGCGCACCGAGTACGACGGCCGC
>JANNRI010000012.1:0-59826 GCA_031401195.1 Burkholderiales bacterium | reverse complement strand
GTTGAATCAGGGCGCAACGATCATGGCCAGCACGGGCGGCAGCGGCGCGGCGGGCCGCGTCACCATCAGCGCCGGCTCGTTCAGTGCAAGCGGCGTCGATGCGGTGTCGGGATTCAAGACGATCGTTGCCAGTCGGGCACGCGCCAATTCGGGAGGCCAGCCCGGCAGCGTCACGTTGAACGTGCGCGAGACCCTGCGGTTGCTGGATGGTGCGGCTCTGAGCATCGAAAATTCCGCTCAGGTGGCCGATCCCACCACCATCGTGCCCGCCACCTTGAGCGTTCAGGCCGGCCAGATCCAGCTCAGCGGCAGCGAGATCACGGCCGCTGCTACCGGCAATGCCAACGCCGGCCGGATCACGCTTGCCTCGGGCGGGTCGATGCTGTTCGACCGCAGCAGCGTGCGCACCTCGGCGCTGGAAGGTGACGGGGGGCCGATCAGGCTTGACGCGGCGGGCCTGGTGCGCCTGCGCGACTCGCGCATCACCACCTCGGTCGAGGGCCGCAGCAACGGCAACGGCGGTGACATCGACATCGCCGCCCGTGCGCTGCTGCTCGAATCGGGGTTCGTGCAGGCCAACACCAGTACGCCGCGGGCCCGTGGCGGCAATGTCACGATCGACGTCGGCACGCTGCTGCCCAACGGCAGCAACGTGATCATCGGCGGCAACCGGGTCGAGGCTTTTCGCACCGGCCTGCCCGGCTTCAACGTGATCCAGGCCGCGGCACCCGACGGCCTGAGCGGCACGCTGGCGGTCACCTTGCCGCAACTCAGCCTGTCGGGCCTGCTCGTCGGGCTGAGCACCGGCCGCATCGACTTTGGTCTGCTCGGCCGGGATGTCTGTCAGGTCGGGTCCGAAAGCAGCCTGACCTTGCTGGGCCGCGGTGCGATCGTCGCTCCGGCCTCGGGGCCGCTGCGGCTGGAGCCCTGAGCGCGTTCAGTCAACCACCGTGCCGCTGACCTCGCCCAGCCCGATGCGCGCCGTGCCTGGCGCGGCACAGTAGGCTTTCAGCGTGACGCAGTCGCCGTCGAGCAGAAAGGTCCGCTGCTCGCCGCCAGGCAGCGTGATCGGCTGCTTGCCGCCGGCCGACAGTTCCATCAACGAGGCCTGACTGCCCGGCAAGGCACCCGACAGCGTGCCGCTGCCCAGCAGGTCGCCCAGCTGCAGGTTGCAGCCGTTGCTGGCGTGGTGCGTCAGCATCTGGGCCCAGGTCCAGTAGGCGTCGGTCAGGTTGGATAACGACAGCCGCACCGGCGCCTGGCCGCTGGTGCGCATGGCGGCGGTCTGCAGCCACACGTCGAGCGTCATGTCGATGGCGCCGGCCTCGCGGTTGAACGGCGAGTCGAGATACGGCAGCGGCTGCGGGTCGCCGTCGGGCCGCGTGAACGGGCGGCGGTACGGTGCCAGCGCGTCCAGCGTCACGATCCACGGCGAGATCGAGGTGGCAAAGCTCTTGGCCAGAAACGGCCCCAGCGGCTGGTATTCCCAGGCCTGGATGTCGCGCGCCGACCAGTCGTTGAGCGCAGTGATGCCGAACAATCTCGCCTCCGCCGAGGCCATCTCGACGCTCTCGCCCAGCTCGTTGGCGGCACCGATCCACAGACCCAGCTCGAGTTCGTAGTCGAGCCGCCGGCAGGGGCCGAACGAGGGCAGGCCGGCCTCGCCCAGGGTCTGCCCTTGCGGGCGACGGATGAGCCCGCCCTCGGCCACCACCGAAGAAGCGCGGCCGTGATAGCCGATGGGTACCCAGGTGTAGTTGGGCAGCAGCGGGTTGTCGGGCCGGAACAGCGCACCCACTGTGCGCGCGTGGTGGATGCCGGTGTAGAAGTCGGTGTAGTTGCCGATGCGGCAGGGCAGCGAGTACTCGAGCTCCTGCGGGTCATGCAGACACAGCTCGAGGAACGGGGCCTGGTCGCTGTCGGCCGCGAGTGCCATCGACAGCGCCTCACGCATCACCTTCCACGTCGAGGGGCCCTGCGCCATGAACTCGCCCAGCTCGCCGGCGGCCAACGGCACGAGCAATGCACTGACCCCGTCGCCCCAGGGCGATTGCTCGCTGGCGAGCTTGAGGTCGAGCACCCAGTTGCCGATGGCCACGCCCACGCGCCAGGGCTCGCCGCTGCCCACACGGCGCACCCGGGCGTAGGGCAGGTTCTGGACCGGGAAGTCGTTACCAGGCGCATTCGCGCTCTCGACCCAGCTCTTCAGCGTCGGGTCGTGCGTGGCATCGGTGAGCAGCATGTCGGAGAGCCCCCTTGAATCTCTTGGCGTCGGCTTCGATCGTGCGGCGCCGGCCCTCTGGCGGGGCCATGCGCAGGTTCAGGGCTCGAACTGGTCTTTCAACGCGGCCCAGCAGCCAGCATACCCGGGGTCGAGCGCGCCGCAGCCCTGCATCGCCCAGGCCGTGGGCAGGAAGCGCCAGCGGCTTTCGAACATGAAAGCCAGCGTGTGGTCGAGCTTGTGCGGCGCGAGCGCGGCGGCGCTGGCCTTGTCGAAGGCCTCGGCGTCGGGGCCGTGCGGCACCATGCAGTTGTGCAGACTCATGCCACCGGGGCGGAAGCCCTCGGGCTTGGCGTCGTATTGCCCGTACACGAGGCCCATGAACTCGCTCATCACGTTGCGGTGGTACCAGGGCGGTCGGAAGGTGTTCTCGGCCACCATCCAGCGCGGCGGGAAGATGACGAAATCGCAGTTCGCGGTGCCCGGTGTGTCGCTGGGGCTCGTGAGCACGGTGAAGATGGACGGGTCGGGGTGGTCGTAGCTCACGGTGCCCAGCGTCATGAAGCGGCGCGTGTCGTACTTGTAGGGCACGAGGTTGCCGTGCCAGCCGACGACATTGAACGGCGTACTTGCCGAGCGAGTGCACCACAGGCGGCCACCGAATTTGCGCACGAGATCCACCGGGCCCGTATCGCCGTCGAACGCGGCGTGCGGCGCGATGAAGTCGCGCGGGTTGGCCAGGCCATTGCTGCCAATGGGGCCGAGCTCGGGCAGGCGGAAAGGCGCGCCGTAGTTTTCGCAGGCGTAGAGGCGCGTCGGGCCGTTCACGCCCACCTTGAAGGCCATGCCGCGCGGCAGCACCGCGATTTCGCCCGGCTCGACCGCGAGGATGCCGAGCTCGGTGGTGAGTGTGAGCGCGCCTTGTTGCGGCACAAGCAGCATTTCGCCATCGGCATTGACGAAGGCGCGCTGCATCGAGCGGTTGCAAAGCACCAGGTGCGCAGCCATGCCGGTCTGCGCCTCGGGGTCGCCGTTGACGAGCACGGTGCGCACGCCATCGACGAAGTCCAGCGGCATGGTCACCACGTCCGGGATCGCCACCGGCGCCCAGCGCAGCGGGTCGGGCTGCATGGCCACGCCCTCGGCGGCGCCGCTGTTCCAAAGTGTCTGTTCGTAGGGCGCGTAGGCGCCGCTCACCACGCTCGGCTGGCGGCGATACATCCAGGTGCGGCGGTTCTCGGCACGCGGCGCGGTAAAGGCACTGCCGCTGATGACCTCGGCATAGAGGCCGAGCGGCGCGAGTTGTGGGCTGTTGCGGCCCACGGGCAAGGCACCGGGCACCGCCTCGCTCTGGAACTGATTGCCAAAGCCGCTGAGCAGATGGGTCTCGGAGGTGGTGGTTTGCAGCATGGGTTCACTCCCGGGGCGTGGATGGCGGACGATCAGTCTCGACCGGCGCAGCACCTTCATTCGCAGCGCCGACACGTGCCGCGGCAAGAGCCTCTTGCAGCACCCGCAGGTCACCAATGTGGTTGGCCAGCAGCAAGATGAGCCGCGCGTTCGTGAGCTCGCTTTGCTCGTCGCTCAGGCCGCGGTGGCCCTCGATGAGCATCTCGTAGAAGCGGTCGCCGGGCATGTAGGCGTGGCGGTAGCGCTCACCGGGAATGCCGAAATTCGGCTGGGTGTTCAGGTGCTTCATGGTGTGGCCACGTGGCCGGTGGTGCGTGCCAAGGCACGGTCGACGGCATGCTTGTCGAGCATGTGCCAGCGCGCGGCCACGATCTGGTCGGGGCGCATCAGGTAGCAGGTGCCGGGCCGGGCGCCGTAGCGTTCGGCCGCCGCGCCTTGTGGGGCGACCAGCAACGTGCGCACCGGCAGCGCTTGCGCGGCAAGCTCGTCGATGGCCTCGCGCTCGGCGGCCGTGGGCTCGTCGCGAAAGAGCATCAGCACGAAGCCCTCGCCCAGCCGCTGCAGCAACCAGCCACCGCCCAGGGCCGCCGGCCAAGGTGCATCGTCGGCAGGTACGCCGGGCAGCATCCAGCCCGCGAAAGATTCGGTATCGGGCGTGGAGAGCGGTGACCCGTGGTGCAGTGTCGGCACCGACAGACGGCCCGAATTGACGAGTGCACGCCCGCAGGGATGCTCGTTCGCCAAGCTGAGCACCGCTTGCCGAAATACCTTCGAGACACGGCTCTTGGGCGTCATGAAGTCCGTGGCGCGCGTGCTGTTGAGGATGTTCTCGTCAGCGGCCTCCAGTCGCTCGCTGTCGTAGCTGTCGAGCAGCGTCTCAGGCGCGTCGCCCTGTGTCACCAGCGCGAGCTTCCACATCAGGTTGTCGGCGTCCTGCACGCCGCTGTTGGCACCGCGAGCGCCAAAGGGGCTGACCTGGTGCGCGGCATCGCCCACGAAGAGCACGCGGCCGTGGCGGAAGTTCTTCATGCGCCGGCACTGGAAGGCGTAGACGCTGGCCCACTCGAGCTCGAAGCCGATGTCCTTGAAGCCCTGCCCGTCGAGAGCGGCGCGCACGCGCGGAATCACGCGTTCGGGCTTCTTCTCCTCCTCAGGGTCGACGTCCCAACCAAGCTGGAAGTCCATGCGCCAGACGTTGTCGGCCTCGCGGTGCATGAGCGCGCTCTGGCCATGGAAGAAGGTGGGCTCGAACCAGAAGCGCCGCTCGGTGCGGTCGGCCGGGAAGAGTTCGCGCTCGAGCACGATGTCGGCGATGAGGAAGCGGTCCTGGAACACCTTGCCCTCGACGTCCAGGCCGAGCTGGCGCCGGATGGGGCTGCGCGCTCCGTCGGCCACCACGAGCCATTCGCATTGCAGCTCATAAGCGCCGTCGACGGTCTCGACCTGGAGCGACACGAAGCGCTCGCCCGCCTGCTCTTCGGGTGTCACGCGGACCACCTTGTTCGCCCACCGCAGTTCGACGTTCGTTTGCTGCTGCGTGCGCTCCACCAAGTACTGCTCGAGCCAGTATTGCTGCAGGTTGACCATGCCCGGTCGGCGGTGGCCGCTCTCTGGCAGCAGGTCGAAGCTGAAGACTTCGCGCTCGCCATGGAAGGTGCGGCCGACGTTCCAGGTGACCCCCTTGTCGACGATGCGCTGGCCCAGCCCTCCGCCCAGGCGGTCGAAGATCTCGAGCGCACGCTTGGCGTAGCAGACACCGCGCGAGCCGATGCTCACGGTGTTGTCCTCGTCGAGCACGAGCACCGGCAGGCCGCGTATCGCGCCGTCGAGCGCCGCCGCCAGACCCACCGGCCCCGCACCCACGACCACGAGCGGCACACGACGCACGACCGGTTGGTCGAGCTCGGGCGGCCTGCGGTACCCGTAATGCGGGTAGGTGTAGGTCTTGAGCATCGCCCGCCTCGCTCAGGTCTCGAGCGCCTTCCACATCTCCACGTCGCGCTCGGCGGTCCAGATGCGCGGATCGCGGTGCACCGTGGCCTCGTCGTAGGCACGGCTCACGTCGAACGGCATGCAGTGGTCGAAGATGACCCAGTGGCCGTACTTCGGGCGCACCTGCGCCACCGTCTCGTGGTAGACGCTCTTCAAGTCCTTGCCGGCTGCGGTGCCGGCCTTGACGCTGGCAAATACGTCGCTGATGAACTCGCGCGTACCTTTCAAGCCCGCGGCCACCTCGGCATCGTTCTGCAGCGCTGAGCCGCGGCCGGGCACGAGCTTGGCGGGCTTGAGCGCGGCAAGGTTGTCCAGGGTCTTCGGCCAGTCGTTGAAGTAGGCGTCCCCCGCATACGGCGTGGCGTCGTACTCGACCAAGTCGCCGGAGAAGAGGATGCGCTCGGCGGGCAGCCACACGACCGTATCGCCCTTGGTGTGGCCGCGGCCGAGCTGCAGCAGCTGCACTTCGAGCTTGCCGAGCCACAGCGTCATCTTGCCGGTGAAGGTGAGCGTGGGCCAGGTGAGCCCGGGCGGCACGCTATCGACATTGCGAAAAAGCCGCGGGAAGCGGCCGATCTCGCTCGCCTTGTCCTGCTCGCCACGCTCCTTGATCATCGACAGCGTGTCCTCGCTCGCGATGATGTGTTCGGGCTTGTAGGCGCTGGCACCGAGCACGCGCACGGCGTGGTAGTGGCTGAGCACCACGTACTTGATGGGCTTGTCGGTGACCTCGCGGATGCGGCGGATGACGTCGGCCGCCATCACGGGCGTGGCCTGCGTGTCGATGACCATGACCGCGTCGTCGCCGACCACGATGCCGGTGTTGGGGTCGCCCTCGGCCGTGTAGGCGTAGGCGTGCTCGCTGAGCTTGCTGAAAGTGACCTTCTTCTCTTCGAGGTCGGCTTGGCTCGCGAAGGCTTTGGCGCTGGACATGGTGGGTGGGTCTCCGTTCGTGTGGGTGCGGCGGGCCAGCGCCGCAGGCAGGGGCGGCCCTGGGCGGGCGGTGGCTAGATGCGCGATCGATAGGCGCGATCGAGAGGCACGGCCTTGAGGTGCCGCCCATGATGACGCCAACGCGCGCCGGCGGCGAGGGGCGCATGATAAGAGGTCGATTCGCCATTGTCTAATCGATTCGTTTTAGTCAAACTACCGCCATGCTGCCCGCACCCACCGCTGCCCGAATCGACCAGCGCGGCATCCAGAGCATCGAGGTCGGCGGCGCGCTATTGAAGGCGCTCGCCCACCATGGCCGCGCATTGCCGCTCAAGGAGCTGGCCGCACTCGCCGGCATGGCGCCTGCGAAGGCCCACCCCTATCTCGTGAGCTTCGGCAAGCTCGGGCTCATCGAGCAGGATGCGTTGAGCGGCCGATATGGGCTGGGGCCGCTGGCGATGCAGTTGGGCCTCATCAGCTTGCAACAGTTGGACCCGGTGGCGCTGGCCACTGAAAAGATCGAGGCGCTTGCCACCACCATCGGGCACACAGTGGCAATGGCGGTGTGGGGCGGTGGCGGCGCGACCATCGTGCGCGTGGCGCGGCCGGCGACGGCCGTCTATGTCTCCATGCGCCACGGCACGGTGATGAGTCTGCGTGGCACCGCCTCGGGCCTGCTTTTTGCAGCGCACCTGCCGCGCGAGCAGGTGCTGCCGGTGTTGCGGGCCGAAGCCGGCCCGGCCGGCGCCCCCCGACACGGCACGCGCATCGAGCCAGAACTGGCAGCGCGCCTCGAACGCATACGCCGCGAGCGTTTGGCGGTGGTGAAGGATCTGCTGCTGCCCGGCGTGAGCGCGCTCGCGACACCCGTTCTGGATGTGCGCGGCACCATCACGCTGGCGCTCACAGCCATCGGGCCGACGGCGATGTTCGACAGCCGGCGCGAGGGGCCCATCGCGAAGGCGCTCGGCCAAGCGGCGACCGAACTCTCGCAGCGCCTGGGGTACCGCGAGGCGGCTTGAGGACTTGAAGCCGGGCAGCGCGTAGAGTGTGGGCACCGCCCGCATGGGCCCCCACACTGCCGCCACCATGATGAGCTGTTTGCCACGGCTGGGCCTTGCCACTGCCACGATTGCCCTGGCCCTGGGCCCAAGCCTCTGCGGCCCAGCCTCGGCGCAACCGGTGGCCGCCCACACGCCGCAGGCGGTGCAAGCCCGCGTCACCGCCGAGGTGACGCCGGTGCTGGATACGCTCAAGGACCTGGTCGGCATCGAATCCGGCAGCCGCGACCTCGAAGGCCTGGCGCGCGTTGCGGAGCTCATCGCCAAGCGGCTCGAAGCCAGCGGCATGACAGTGCAGGTGCTGCCCACGAAGGCGCCAGACTTCCACCCGCAGCTGAAGGGCGCCACGCTGGGCAGCATGGTCTACGGCACCAAGACCGGCACCGGCCAGCGCAAGGTGTTGATGATCGCCCACATGGACACCGTTTACCCGCGTGGCATGGGCGCCAAGCAGCCCTTTCGCATCGAGGGCGATCGTGCCTATGGCCTGGGCATCAGTGACGACAAAGGCGGTGTCGCGCTCATCCTGCACGCCGTGAAGCTGCTCGAGCAGATGGGCTTCAAGGACTATGCGCAGCTCGGTGTGCTGATCAACGGCGACGAGGAGATCGGCTCGCCGGGCGCGGGCGCGTTCATCACGCAACTGGGCAGCGAGTACGACGCCGTGATGTCCTTCGAGGGCGGCGGCTTCACTGAAGACTATGTGCGCCTGGCCACCAGCAGCATCGCCATCGTGGAGATGAAGGTCACGGGCAAGGCCAGTCACGCCGGCTCCGCCCCCGAGCGCGGCCGCAATGCGATCTACGAACTCGCGCACCAGATGTTGAAGAGCCGCAACTTCGGCGACCCAGCCAAGGGCCTGCGCATCAATTGGACGATCGCCAGCGGCGGCGAAACCCGCAACGTCATCCCCGCCAGTGCCACGGCGATAGCCGATGTGCGCAGCCTCACCAACAAGGACCTGGACCTGATGGAGGCGGCGCTGAACGAGTCGATCAAGGACCGGCTCATCCCGGATACCACCATCGAATTCAGCTTCTATCGGAGCCGCCCGGCGTTCGAAGCCACTGCCGTCTCGGTGACGCTGGCGCGGCACGCCCAGGCGATCTACCAGGAGGTGGGTGGCAAGCTCGAGATCCGCGAGCGCGCCACCGGCGGCGGCACCGATGCCGCCTTCGCCGGCCTGCGCCCCAAGGGCGGCGTGCTGGAAAGTTTTGGCCTGCGCGGCTTTGGTGCGCATTCCAACGACAACGAATACATCCTCATCCCCTCGATCGCGCCGCGGCTCTATCTGGCCACGCGCATGGTGATGGATGTTGGCAGCGGCACCGTGAAGTGGTGAGCTGAGGCCACCGCGGCAACGGGCCGCGGCAGGGCCCGATTGGAGAAGCGCGTGGTGGCCTGGTGCGGCCCCGGGCCCGCGCGGCTGTCAGCACCCGAGGGAGCTGGGCGTTCTTGCGCAGTTCGCTCGGCGGGCGCGCAGGCCGGCGATGCGTGACTGCTCCTCGCTCGTGATGGGCGTACTCTCGCGCTGCAGGTTGCGCATGCCTTGGGGCGTGTCGCAATCGACACCACGGTTGGCTTTGCAGTTCGCGATGAGCTGATGCATGCCGGGTGATTGGGCGCTCAGCGCTGCTACGTTGTCGGCACGTTGCTGTGCCAGCAGGCGCTCGGTGATCGCAGGCTTGGCCGGCGCGGCGCGCGCGGGGGCGGCAGCGCCTTCCTTGGGCGGGCTGGCGGGCTTGATGGGCGCTGCTGAGACCGGCAGGTTTGGTGCGAAAGCCGGCGCGGGCGGGGGCGCCGCTGCCGGCGTGCGCAAGGTCGTGGCACCGCTCGCCGGCGGCCGGTCGCCATACTGCACGACGCCACGCTCGTCGACCCACCGGTGCACCTGCGCCGCGGCGGACACCGAGGCAAGGGCGGCCAGCACGAGGGCCACCCACATGGCGAGGGGACGGGTGAACGCGGTGTGGCGGGCTGTCATACAGCTTGTCTCCGAGCAGGCGGGCGGGTGGCTGAGGCGGCGATGCGCTCGGGGCGGGTGAGTGCTGCGCACAGCGCTGCCCTTGCGCTGCTCGGCATATCGGCCCAACCATTCGGTTCTGAAGTGAAGGCGGCGGCACGACGGCGGTCGCATGTCACACAAGTGGGGGCAAGTGCCTGGATTCGGGCCCTCCGGGTCCCGCCCGCGCCTCAAGCCGACTTGTCAGCCAACCGTCGGCAAATCTCCAGCGACAGCGCGCTCTGGTTGAGCGTATAGAAGTGGATGCCGGGCACGCCGCCCGCGATCAAGCGCTCGCAAAGCCGCGTCACCACCTCCAGCCCGAAGGCGCGCACCGAGGCCACGTCGTCCATGTAGCCTTCCATCTTCAAGGCCACCCAGCGCGGGATTTCGATGCCGTCGCGCGCCGCGAACTGCGCCACCTTGGCGTAGTTGTGGAAAGGCATGATGCCGGCGACGATGGGCACCGTGACGCCGAGCTCGCGCACCTCGTCCACGAAGTGGAAGTAGGCGTCGGGGTTGAAGAAGAACTGCGTGATCGCCGCATCGGCCCCCGCCTTGACCTTGGCTGCGAAATGCTCGAGGTCGCGCATGGAGTAGCGCTGCTGCGGGTGGTATTCCGGATAGGCCGCAACTTCGATGATCCAGTCTTTGCCCTGTGTTTCGCGGATGAAGGTGATGAGTTCGTTGGCATAGCGGAACTCGCCGGCGCTCGCAGTGCCGCTGGGCAAATCGCCGCGCAACGCAACCAGCCGCCGGATGCCCTGCGCGCGGTAGGTGGCGAGGATTTCCGCGATACCTTCTCGCGTGCTGCCGATGCAGCTCAGGTGCGGTGCGGCCTCGTGGCCGGCGAGCGCGATATCGCGCACGGTGGAGAGCGTCTTCTCGCGCGTGCTTCCACCGGCGCCGTAGGTGACGCTGAAGAACTCGGGTCCGACCGTGGCGAGCTCCCGCACCACGGCCTTCAGCTTCTCGCTGCCCACCGGCGTGTTCGGTGGGAAGAACTCGAAGCTGATCGGGACCCTGTTGCGATGCTCCAGGGTATTCATGACAAGGCGCGCCTCGGCTCAGTATCGGTACGAATCGGGCTTGTACGGCCCTTGCTTGGGCACACCGATGTACGCCGCCTGCTCTTCGCTGAGTTCGGTCAGCACGGCATTCAGTGTCTTCAACTGCAGCCGCGCCACCTTCTCGTCCAGGTGCTTGGGCAGCACGTAGACCTTGCCGATGTCGTAGGCGTCCATGTGGCTGAAGAGCTCGATCTGCGCGATCGTCTGGTTGGCGAACGAACTGCTCATCACATAGCTCGGGTGCCCGGTGCCGCAACCCAGGTTCACCAGCCGACCCTTGGCCAGCATGATGATGCGCTTGCCGTCGGGGAAGATGACGTGGTCGACCTGCGGCTTGATCTCCTCCCACTTGCAAGCCTCGAGCTGCGCGACCTGGATCTCGTTGTCGAAGTGGCCGATGTTGCACACGATGGCGTTGTTTTTCATCGCCGCCATCTGCTTGTAGGTGATGACGTCCTTGTTGCCGGTGGCGGCGACGAAGATGTCGGCCTTGTCGGCGGCCCAGTCCATGGTCACGACACGGTAGCCCTCCATCGCCGCCTGCAGCGCATTGATGGGGTCGACCTCGGTCACCCACACCTGCGCCGAGAGCGCGCGCAGCGCCTGCGCGCTGCCTTTGCCCACGTCGCCGTAGCCCGCGACGACCGCGATCTTGCCGGCGATCATCACGTCGGTGGCGCGCTTGATGGCGTCGACCAGGCTCTCGCGGCAGCCGTAGAGGTTGTCGAACTTGCTCTTGGTGACGCTGTCGTTGACGTTGATGGCGCGGAACATGAGCGTGCCCTTGGCGCTCATTTCCTTCAGGCGGTGCACGCCGGTGGTGGTTTCTTCGGTGACGCCGATGATCTCGGCGCCCTTCCTGCTGTACCAAGTGCCGTCTTGGGCCAGCTTGGCCTTGATCGCGGCGAAGAGTTCACGCTCTTCCTCGCTGCCGGGGTTGGCGATCAGCGACGCATCCTTCTCGGCGCGCTTGCCCAGGTGCATGAGCAGCGTGGCGTCGCCGCCGTCGTCGAGGATCATGTTCGGGCCTTCGCCCTTCGAACCCGAAGCGCCAGCGGCGCTTCCTGACTTGCCTACGCCGAATTCGAAGATGCGGTGCGTGTAGTCCCAGTAATCCTTGAGGCTCTCGCCCTTGTAGGCAAACACCGGTGTGCCCTGCGCCACCAACGCGGCTGCCGCGTGGTCCTGCGTGCTGAAGATGTTGCAACTCGCCCAGCGCACCTCGGCGCCCAGCGCCTGCAGCGTTTCCACCAACACCGCGGTCTGGATGGTCATGTGCAGGCTGCCGGTGACACGCGCACCCTTCAACGGCTGCGCTTTCGCGAACTCCTGGCGGATGGCCATCAGCGCGGGCATCTCGCTCTCGGCGATCTTGATTTCCTTGCGGCCCCAGGCGGCCAAGGACAGGTCTGCAACGGCGTATTGCTCGATGTGCAGGGGTTTGAGGACAGCGTTCATCGACAGGCTCCAACGGTTGAAGGACCTGCACACAAAAGCGCCAGCGGGGAGATCTTCAACTCACCCCACGACAGCCCGGTCGTGCAGGTGAGCGCGGTTGCTGTGTGGTTCCGAGCCTGGCCCCTTGTGGGTGGGGTTGCAACGCTCCTCGGACAACCAAATTATAGGCAGAGGCGGCCCGAACGTGCTGGCGCACACGTGCCATCAACCACACAGCCGGCCAGAGAATCGCCGCCAGGCGGCCCGCACGCAGCGACCGGGCCTAGTCGGGCGCCCCGCCGGCCGGGATTGCGGCGATCGGCGTGCGTCACTCGCTTCGCGGCCCGCTGCCCAGCCGCACGACCAGCCCGACGCGCCGCCAGATCAGGGTGAGTGCGAAGAAGCCGAGCACGAAGATCAGCGCGCCCCACCACTCGGTGACGTTCTCGATGCGGCCTTTGATCTCGTCGCCGAGCAGCGCCGCCACCAACGCGTTGAGCAGCCCCAGCGTCACCAGCGCCAGCGCCAGCGCCACCAGCGCGTACTCGACCCAGCGTGCCAGCGCCAACCGGCCCGCACGCACGGCGCGCTGCACGCCGCCGCCGGCGATGAGCAGGCAGATGCAGGTGCTGCCGAAATAGATCACGGTGCCGTACTGGCGCAGCCAGCGGTAGGTGGCGCCCTCGGTGCCGAGGAAGGCGCCGTAGAGCACGAGCGCCACTGCCGCCGCCAGGCCCAGCGGCGCGAGCCAGCGCAGCAGCCGGTAGGGCGGCAACAGGCCCGCGAGCCAGCGCGCCGCGAGCAGCCAGCAGAGGCCCTGCAGCACCGCCGCTGGCAGCATCAGCGCGCGGAAGAGGTGGTTGGGTAGGTCGTGCCTCGCAGCGCGGCTGACCGATACGCAGCCGTCGATGAACGGGTTGCAAGACGGGATCAGCCCGAGCGCGGTCGAAAGCGCCCAGGCCGTGAGCGCAGCCACGAGCGGCAGCAAGCCGGCGAGCAGCGCGAGGGGCCAGAGCGGCAAGGTCGCGGGCATGGTTTTTGGGGGCAAGGGTATCGCGCTCGAGGTGGCGGCGAGCGCGGATTCAGGGGCAGCGCGCAGCGTGCGGGAGGGGCTCGAAAGTGGCCATGTTGCGGCAGCGCTCAGCGCGGCGTCAGAAAGGCCTGCATGCGGGCCAGTTCTGCATCCAGCGCGCGGCGGTAGGCGGCACTGCGCGGGGGCCGCCCGGCCACATAACCGAGGTCGGCCACGAGCCCGCTCTCGTTCATCGACACATTGCCCCAGCCGATGATGCGCTCGCGCCAGAGCAGGGGCAGCGCGTAGTAGCCGCGTTGGCGCTTGTGCGCCGGTGTGTAGGCCTCGAAACGATAGGCCCAGCCCCAGAGGAGCTCGAAGCGGCGGCGGTCCCACACCACGGGGTCGAAGGGGGCGAGCAGGCAGACCCGTTCCGCGCCTGCGGCAGCGTGCTCGTGGCGGCGATGCGTGGGCGACTCGCCCGCCGGCCAGTACCAGGTGGTGCCCTCCACCTTGGCGCTCGGCAAGCGCGCCTTGACGCGCGCGAGTGCGCCACGGCGCTCACCCGCCCACTGCGGCACGCCGCCGCGCAGGTGCATCACGAGTGCGCTGAGAGACGGCCCGGGCAGCGGCGAATATTTGTTGACGATGACATCGACCAGGGCATCGAGCGCGGCCGCCGCGTCGGTGGCCGGTGTAAGCGGCTCGCGCGCGGCGAAAAGCCGCACACCCCCTACACGGCCAGCCACGCGCAGCAGGCCGCGGTAGTGCATGGCGTCCAGCAACTGCGTGCTGGCGTTGCTGGAGCCACCGAACCAGTTGCGCGCCTTGCCGTGCTGGAAATAGGCGTCCACGTCGCGCGGGTGCACGGTGCCGTGTGCGCGCACGAAGTCGAGCACGGCATCGGCCTGTGCGCGCCGCTTGGCACTCCAGCGCGTGTGCGGCCGGCGCGGGTGCATGAGGTGGTGTGTGGCGCGCGGCAGGAAGCCGTAGTTGACGAAGAAGTCTTCCTCGACCGCCAGGCGCGCATAGCGGCGCTCGAGATCCCCGGCCCGATAGCCTTCGACGCGGTGGCGCAGTGTCAGATCTTGCGCGCGCGCAGGCGCACGGATGGGGTCGGCCTGCACGAAGCCGAGCCTGGCTATGGCGAGCGGCAGCGTGGTGGGTGTGAAGAGGCTGCGCGCCACGGCATGGCAGCGCAGGTCGTGCAGGGCCAAGGACATGGTGGCCAATGATGCCGCAGCGTCATACACGGGCCCGCAGCGTGGGGCGCGGCGCGGCGCGGCGAGAATCGCGACCCATGTCCACCGCTGCTGCCCACACGCTCCCCGCGCTCGCCGGCATCACCGTGCTCGAGCGCGGCTGGCTGTCCTCCAACAACATCCTCATTCACGCGGCGGCTGGCGAGGCGGGTGCAGTGCTCGTCGATACCGGCCATGTCGTGCACCGCGAGCAAACACTGGCGCTGGTGCGCCACGCGCTGACCGTGGCACCGCACTCCTCGCGCCTGGCGCACATCGTCAACACCCACCTGCACTCCGACCATTGCGGCGGCAACGCGGTGCTGCAGCGGGCCTTCGGCGCGCCCATCACCATTCCTCCGGGGCTCGCCGACGCGGTGCGCGACTGGAACCTCGCACGCCTGGGGCACGATGACTTCGGCCAGCGCGAGCGCTTTTTCATCGAGGGCACGCTGGCCGCAGGCGATTTCTTTTTGGCCGGTGGCCGGCGTTGGGAGGCGCTCGCTGCGCCCGGGCACGACCCACATTCGTTGGTGCTGTTCGATGCCGCCGCCGGGCTGCTGCTCTCGGCCGACGCGCTGTGGGAAAACGGCTTTGGCGTCGTCTTCCCCGAGCTCTTTGGCGAGGGCGGCTTCGACGAGGTCGGCGTTACGCTGGCCATGATCGAACGCCTGCCCGTGCGCTGCGTGGTGCCGGGGCATGGCGCACCGTTCACCGACGTGCCCGCAGCGCTGGCGCGCGCTCGCTCGCGTCTGGCCGGCTTTCAAGCCGCGCCCGAGCGGCATGCGCGCCATGCGGCCAAGGTGCTTCTGAAGTACCACCTGATGGAGCTGCGCCGGTTGCCACTGACCGAACTGCTGCGCTGGGCCGCTGCTGCGCCGCTGATCGCGCGTGTGTGGGAGCGCGTTGGCCCCGGGCCGACCAGCACACGGGCGGGTGCCAACCAGGCCGCCAACGCCGTCGAAGCGTGGCTCGAAGGCTTCGTGCGGGAACTCGTCGCCAGCGGCGCGTTGGCCATTGAAGGCGAGTGGGTAGTCGATCGATGAGCGATCGACGAGCGACCGATGACCGATCGATGACCGACCGATGAGCGACACCGCGAACACGATCCTTGCGTACCTTCAAGAGGTAGAGCAAGAACGCGCACGCCGCGCCGGCGATGCGGCGCTCAGCGCGTGCGTGGCCGCCATCAAGCTCTGGCAGCAAGTGCGGCTGCGCAGCACCTATGCGGACCTGCAGGCGAGCGAGCGTTACCGCGCCGCCACCACGTTTTTCATGGAGGAGCTCTACGGCCCTGGCGACTTTGCATCGCGCGATGCGCAGTTCGCGCGGGTGGTGCCGGCGCTGGTGCGGCTATTCCCAAGCGAAGTGGTGAAGACGATGCAGGCCTTGTCGGAGCTGCACGCCTTGTCGGAGCGCTTCGATACCGAGATGGGCTCGGCTGCCGCCACGGAGACGATCACGCGCGAGATCTATGCAAGCACCTGGCGCGCCGTGGGCCAGCCCGCCCAGCGCGAACGCCAGATCGCCCTGCTGCTGGAAGTAGGCGGCGCGCTCGACCGCCACACGCGCAGCCGCATGTTGCGCGCGAGCCTGCACATGATGCGTGCGCCTGCGCGCGCCGCGGGCTTGGCGGACTTGCAGAGTTTTCTCGAAGCCGGCTTCGACGCCTTTGGCGCGATGCGCGGAGCGGGTGACTTTCTGCAGACCATCGGCGCGCGTGAGCGCCAGCTGGCGGCGGAGTTGTTCGCGGGCAGAAACTGACCGTTCGCGGCAAGCCCGGCGCAACACTTCGGCCGCGAACGAAGCAACGCGCGCACAGCCTCGGTGACACTGAGGGCCGCCGAATGCGACAACCCCACCTCCCCAGCGACCCCAGCCATCGACCCCATGAACATCACCTGCTTCATCCGCTACGAGATCGATCCTTTCCAACGTGAGGCCTTCCGCGCCTACGCCGAGGCCTGGGGCCGCATCATTCCGCGCTGCGGCGGGCATCTGCTCGGCTACTTTCTGCCGCACGAAGGCAGCAACTTCGAGGCCTGGGGTTTGATTGCCTTTGCCACGCTCGCCGAGTACGAGGCCTATCGCCACCGACTGAAGGCCGACAGCGAAGCGCAAGCCAACTTCGCGTTCGCCCAGCGCGAACGATTCATCCTGCGCGAGGAGCGCCGCTTCACCGAGGTCGTGCAGGCGGCCTTCCAGCGGCCCTCGGCGCTGCAGGCGGCCTGAAGCGCGCCGTCAGACCACACCATCCATGGCCACCGCCCGATCGACCCCGCACGAGCCGCACGAGCCGCGCCTGGCACGTGTGGCGAGCTTGGTGGCCGATGCCAGCCGCTCGCGCATGCTGAGCTACCTGCTCGGCGGCGAGTTCGCCAGCGCCAGCGAACTCGCACAAGCTGCCGGCGTCAGCGCGGCGACCGCCAGCGCCCACCTGGCGCGTCTGCTGGACGCCGGCCTGCTTGTGTGCGAGCCGCGCGGGCGCCACCGCTACTACCGGCTGGCCGATGCCGATGTGGCACATGCGCTCGAAGCGCTGGCGATGGTGGCCGAGCGCTCGAGCCACACACGCAACTGGGCCAGCCCGTCGCGCACACGACTACGTTTTGCGCGCTGCTGCTATGGGCATCTCGCTGGACGGCTCGGCGTCGCCGTGTTGTCCGGCCTGCTACAGCAGGGCTGGCTTGAGGCACGCGACGAAGGGGGATATGCCGTCACCGAGGTCGGCGCAAATGCGTTGACGCTGCTCGGATTGGACGGCGCGGCCTGGCTGCGTCGCTCGCACGGCGGTGCCGGCGCCGCACGCTTGGCCTACGGCTGCATCGACTGGTCAGAGCGCCGCGACCACCTGGCCGGCCCGCTCGCGGTAGCGCTGCTCGCGCGGTTTGTCGAATGCGGCTGGCTGCGCAGGCAGCCTGGTGAGCGGGCGCTGCACTGGACGCCCGCTGGCCAACAGGCGCTGGCCGGTTGGGTACACCCCGAGACTTTGGGCGGATGAGCCGCGGTGCGGCGGCGGGATACAGCCACGGGCGCTGATACGCGAAGTCGGGCGCCGCAGCAGCTGCGCGCCACAGGGCGCCCGATTCGATGCTTCTAGACGCCCGCTGCGGCCTTCAGCGCTGCAGCCTTGTCGGTCCTCTCCCAAGAGAACTCGGGCTCTTCGCGCCCGAAATGCCCATACGCCGCTGTCTTCTCGTAGATCGGCCGCAGCAGGTCGAGCATCTGGATGATGCCCTTGGGCCGCAGGTCGAAATGCTCGTTGACGAGCGCGGCGATCTTGTCGTCGGGCAGCTTGCCGGTGCCTTCGGTGTAGACCGTCACGTTCATCGGCCGCGCCACACCGATCGCGTAGGCCACCTGCACCTGGCACTGACGTGCGATGCCGGCGGCGACGACGTTCTTCGCCACATACCGCGCCGCGTAGGCGGCCGAGCGGTCGACCTTGCTCGGGTCCTTGCCGCTGAAGGCGCCGCCACCGTGCGGACAGGCACCGCCATAGGTGTCGACGATGA
Source organism: Burkholderiales bacterium (assembly GCA_031401195.1). Classification (GTDB taxonomy): domain Bacteria; phylum Pseudomonadota; class Gammaproteobacteria; order Burkholderiales; family Burkholderiaceae_C; genus Rubrivivax. Next base: position 41,932 of record JANNRI010000012.1, on the reverse strand, counting down.
TCTTGCGGCCGGTCAGGCCGCAATCACCCTGCGGGCCGCCGACGACGAAGCGGCCAGTGGGGTTGATGAGGTACTTGGTGTCCTTGGTGAGCCAGCTCTTGGGCAGCACGGGCTTGATGATCTCTTCGCGCACGGCCTCGTAGAAGGCGTCGGTCATCTAGTGGCCGAGGCTGTACTCGGGCGCATGCTGGGTCGAAAGCACCACGGTGTCGATGCTGTGCGGCTTGCCGTCGACATAGCGCATCGTCACCTGGCTCTTCGCATCGGGGCGCAGGAAGGGCAGGCGGCCGTCCTTCCTCAGCATGGCCTGGCGCTCGACGAGGCGGTGCGCGTAGTAGATGGGTGCGGGCATCAGCACCGGCGTCTCGTCGCAGGCATAGCCGAACATCAGGCCCTGGTCACCGGCGCCGGTGTTGAGGTGGTCGTCTGACGCATGGTCGACGCCCTGGGCGATGTCGTTGCTCTGCTTGTCGTAGCAGACCATCACCGCGCAGCCCTTGTAGTCGATGCCGTACTCGGTGTTGTCGTAGCCGATGCGCTTGATGGTGTCGCGCGCGACCTGGATGTAGTCGACATGCGCGTTGGTCGTGATCTCGCCGGCCAGCACCACGAGGCCGGTGTTGGTGAGCGTCTCGGCGGCCACGCGGCTGCGTGGGTCCTGCTTGAAGATCGCGTCGAGGATGGCGTCGGAGATCTGATCGGCCACCTTGTCGGGGTGACCTTCGGAAACCGATTCGCTGGTGAAGAGGAAGTCGTTCGCCACAGAGGGGCTCCAATCTAGAGGTTGCACTGGCTTTGCGTCGTCGTCGCTCAGTGTCTCTGGAGCCGCGGCGAACGCTTTAGCGGATGGGTGGAGTCAGCACTCCGCGCGGTGCGCCTGCACTTCGGGGCCGGCGAACCGGCTCGGTATGCTTCGCACCCGCCGGCCGCCCCGCAAGTTGTCCTGTTAACTCGGCGGCCGGGGGAAATTTTATACGAACCATGCCGCTGTTCCTCTGGCTCTTGCGCGGGCTGGCCCGCTGCCCGCTGCGCCTTTTGCACGCCGTTGGCGGCGTGCTCGGCTGGGCCGCCTATGCACTTTCGCCAAGCTACCGGCAGCGGCTGAACGCCAATGCCGCCTTGGCGGGCCTGACCGACCTCGAGCGGCGCGAATGCATCGCCGCGGCCGGCCACATGTCAATGGAGACACCAAGGCTGTGGCTGCGCGCGCGTGATGCGCCCATTGCAGACCCCGTGCGGTGGGTGGGCGCCGAGCTGCTCGAGGGCCTCATGGGGAGTGGTCGCGGCCTCCTGATCCTTGCGCCTCACATGGGCAGCTTCGAGGTGGCAGGCCAAGCCTACGCCGAGCGCTTCGGCGCGCGCCAACCGCTCCTGGCCCTGTACCGGCCGGCGCGCCAGGCGCTGTTTCGCCGCCTTCAGCAGACCGCGCGGGACAGGCCCTACCTCTCCACCGCCCCGGCCACGCTGAGCGGCGTGCGCCAGCTCTTGCGTGCGCTCAAGCGCGGTGAAGCGGTGGGCCTGCTGCCCGACCAGGTGCCGCCCGAGGGCATGGGGGTGTGGGCGCCCTTCTTCGGCCGCGAGGCCTACACCATGACGCTGGCGGCCAAACTCGCCCGGCAAAGCGGTGCCGACATGGTGGCCCTTTGGGCCGAGCGGCTGCCGCGGGGCGCGGGCTATGTGGTGCGCCCGCTGCTGCTGGCTGTGCCGCTGGCCCCGGCGGCCACATTGCCGGCCAACGCCGAGGCGGCAGCACGGGCCGATGCCATCGCCATCAACCGCAGCATGGAAGCGGTGATCCGTGCCAGGCCCTCACAGTATCTCTGGGGCTATCACCGCTACAAACAGCCGCGGCAGGCGCCCGCGGCACCTGCGGCCCAACCCGTCGGGCCCGCATGATCCGAACTGCCCTGGGCGGCGTCGCGCAAAGCCTGGTGAACCTTGGTGCGCGCATCTTGCTGGCGCTGTTCTGGCTGCTGCAATGGCTGCCGCTCTCGGCGCTGGCGACGATAGGCCGCCTGCTCGGCCGCACCCTGCACCGGCTGGGCCGCAGCAGGCGCCACGTGGCGGAGATCAACATTGCGCTGTGCCTGCCCGAGCTCGGCGCCGAGGCGCGGGACGCGCTCGTTCGCGAGCATTTCGAATGGCTCGGCCGCAGTCTCGTCGAGCGGGCGCTGCTGTGGTACGCGCCGCGCGCGCGGCTGCAGCGCCTCATCCACGTCGAAGGCGATATCGGCCTGGCGCAGCGCAATCAACGGCCTGTGATGTGGCTGGTGCCGCACTTCCTCGCCGTGGACGTTGCGGGCACGGCGACGCAGCTCTTCCAGGGACAGCGTGTGTGCAACATCTACACGCCGCAGAGCAACGCCGTGCTCGATGCGGCGCTCAAACGCGGCCGCGGACGCTTCGGTCTGGCCGACATGTTCCCGCGCCAGGACAGCGCGCGCCCCATGGTGCGCGCCATCAAGCGTGGCCAACCCTTCTTCAACCCGAGCGACATGGACTTCGGGTTGCGTGACGCGGCCTTCATACCCTTCTTCGGCCACCCAGCGGCCACGTTGCTCGCACCCTCGCGGCTGGCCCGCTCGCTGGACATGCTTGTGCAGCCCGTTGTGGGCGAGCTGCTGCCCGGCGGCCAGGGCTGGCGCATTCGTTTCCTCGAACCCTGGAGCGACTGGCCCACCGATGACCCTGAGGCCGACGCGGCGCGCATGAATCGCTGGATCGAACGCGAGATTCGTCGCTGCCCGGCGCAGTACCTGTGGGTGCACAAGCGCTTCAAGACCCGGCCGGCCGGGGCGGCGCCCTTGTACTGAGGTACTGCGGCAGCAAGGGCTGCCCGTACACGACAATCGGCTCCCCATGACGAGCAAGCGATTGAAGTTCACCAAGATGCATGGCGCGGGCAACGACTTCGTCGTGCTCGACGGCACGCGATCGCCGGTAGATCTCACCCCGGCCCAGGCGCGGCACCTGGCCGACCGCCGCTTCGGCATTGGCGCCGACCAGATCCTGGTGGTGGAGAGCAGCCGCACGCCGGGCGTGGACTTCCGCTATCGCATCTACAACGCCAACGGCGAGGAAGTGGAACATTGTGGCAACGGCGCGCGCTGTTTCGTGCGCTACGTGCACGCCCGCGGCCTCACCACGGCGCGCAGCATCAAAGTGGAGACCGTCAACAACCTGCTCGAACTGCACCTGCAAGACGATGGTCAGGTCACGGTGGACATGAACCGGCCTGTGTTCGAGCACTCACGCATCCCCTTCGAGGCCGAGGGCCTGGTGCCGCGCCGTGTAGGGCCTGCGGCCGGCTTCGAGCTGTGGCCGCTGACGGAAGCGGGCGGCCGCCAGCTCGGCGAAGTGGCGACGCTGTCGATGGGCAATCCGCACGCCGTGATGCGCGTGGTGGACATCGTCGCCGCACCCGTAGCCTCTCTCGGGCCGGCCGTGGAGGCGCATGCGCGCTTTCCGCACCACGTGAACGCCGCGTTCATGCAGGTGCTCGGGCGCGGCGAGGTGCACCTGCGCGTCTACGAGCGCGGGGCCGGCGAGACGCTCGCCTGCGGCACCGGGGCCTGCGCCGCGGTGGTGGCCGGCATCCGGCTGGGCTGGTTCGACCGGCGCGTGCTCGTGCATACACGCGGCGGCGACCTCACCGTCGAGTGGCCTGCCGACGACGCCACGGTGCTGATGACAGGGCCGGCCGAGTTTGTATTCGAAGGGGAGATCGAGCTTTGAGCCACAACGATTCGACAGGCGGCGCGCCAGGTGGTGGTGTGGGCAGTGCGGCAGGCAACCCACAGGGCGGCACCGCAGGCAGCGCAGGTGGCACCGCAAACCCGAAGGGCTCCGCCGCCACCCCGAGCGAAGCCGACATCGTCAGCTACCTCGCGGCCACGCCAGCGTTCTTCGAGCGCCATGCCGAGATGCTGGCCGGGTTGCGCCTGACCAGCCCCCACGGGCAGCGCGCCGTCACGCTCTCGGAACGGCAGATGGAAATGCTGCGCGAGCGCATCAAGGGCCTCGAACTCAAGATCGTGGAGATGATCCGCGCCGGCCAGGAGAACATGGCGCTGGTCGAGCGGCTGCACCGCTTCACGCGCACACTGATGCGCACCGGTGAGCCCGCGGCGTTGCCCGCGGCCATCGTGACGACGCTCAAACACGAGTTCCTGATTCCGCAGGCGGCGATCCGGCTGTGGTCGCTGGCTCCGGGCTACGCGGCGAGCGACTTCGCCAAGAGCACGAGCGAAGACGTCAAGACGTTTGCCGGCAGCCTCAATCTGCCCTATTGCGGCGTAAACGCCGGTTTCGAGGCCGTCGGTTGGCTCGACGACGCCGAGACCGTGGCGAGCCTGGCGATGATTCCGCTGCGTCATGGCGATGCCGTGTTCGGCCTGCTCGTGCTTGGCTCGCCCGACCCCACGCGTTATGCGGCCGAGATGGGCACGGAGTTTCTCGTGCGCATCGGCGAGCTGGCCAGCGCAGCACTGTGGCGACTGAGAGCGCCCGGCTGAGGGGCTCGGGCACGACACACCCGAGGCTTGCGGTGGCAACGCACGACGCGCTCACCCCTGAACTGCTGGAGTACCTCCAGCACCTCGCGGTGGAACGACGCCTGGCGGCAAGAACACTGGTGCTGTATGGCGTAGCCTTGCACCGCTTGCAGGTGGCGGCGGCGCGCGAGGCCGTGCCGCTGCGAGATGCCGCCCAACACCACCTGCGCGGTTGGGCCGCGCAGTTGCGGGGCAGCGGCCTTGGGCCTCGCAGCATCGCACTCGTGCTCGCGGCATGGCGCGGCTTGTATCGACACTGGGGTCGCCGGGGCCTGGTGCCGCACAACCCGGTGGCTGGGCTGCGCGCGCCCAAGGCCGGCAAACCGTTGCCCAAGGCCCTCTCGGTGGAGCAGGCCATGCAGTTCGCCGAGCACGCCGCGGAGTGCGCCGCCGGAAGCGCCGGAAGTGCCGAAAGCGCCGAAAGCGCCGGAAACCCCCAAGCCAAGGCCGACCCGCTGCTGGCGCTGCGCGACCACGCCATCGTCGAGCTGCTCTACGGCAGCGGCTTGCGCGTCGCCGAGATCCTGGGGCTGGACCGGCAGGCCAGCGCACAGGCGCGCGGTTGGATCGATCTACCCGACGCCACCGCCCACGTGCTCGGCAAAGGCAGCAAGCGGCGCAGCGTGCCAGTGGGGCAGGCTGCCTTGGCCGCGCTGCGCGAGTGGATGGCGGTGCGCGTGCAACTCGCGCACGGCGACGAGCCCGCGCTGTTCGTCAGCCGGCGCGGCACTCGGCTCAGTGCCGGGCAGCTGCGGCTTCGGTTGAAGGCGCAGTCACTGCAAAGCGGCCTGGCGATGCCGGTGCACCCGCACATGCTGCGCCACAGCTTCGCCAGCCACCTGCTGCAAAGCAGCGGTGATCTGCGCGCGGTGCAGGAGCTGCTCGGCCACGCCAGCATTGGCACGACACAGATCTACACCAAACTCGACCACCAGCATCTGGCCCGGGTCTACGACGCCGCGCATCCGCGGGCCAAGAGACAGGGTCCACGAAAGACCTCACCATGATCACGCTTTCGTGGGGCCGGGCGGCCCGGCGCATCGGTTTCGCCCTGGTCATGCTGGCCATGGGGACCGCCATGTCCGCCTGGGCGGCGCCTGCCTATGCGCAGGCGCCCGCGTCCGCCGCCGCAGGGCCCGCATCGACAGGCACGCCCGCCAATGTCAGGCTGCCGCCCAGCATCCGCCCCGTGGACGACGCCTGGCGCGCCGCATTGCCACTCGACGCCAACGTCGCCACCCAGGCTTATCTCGACCGGTTGAGCCCGCAAGCGGTGGCGCGCTCGAACGCCTACTACGAAGGCGGCTACTGGCTGCGGCTGTGGAACTGGCTGGCGAGCCTGGCGGTGGCGCTGCTGCTGCTCGGCACGCGGCCATCGAGTGCACTGCGAGATTGGGCCGCGCAGAAGCTGCGTTGGACGCCTGCGCGCGATGGCCTTTATGGCGCGGTCTACATGGCCGTTGGCTGGGTCTTGACCTTGCCGCTCACCGTGTACCAAGGCTTTGTGCGCGAGCATGCCTACAGCATGGCCACGCAGGGATTCGGTGCCTGGTTTGGCGAGCAACTGATCGAGCTGGGGGTGGCGGTGGTGATCGGCGCGCTCGTCGTGTCGCTGCTGTACGCCGTCCTGCGCCGCGTGGGCGCGCAATGGTGGCTGTGGGGCACGGCGGTGACGATGGCGTTCATGACGCTCGGCATCGCGATCGCGCCTGTGTTCATCGAGCCCCTCTTCAACACCTACCGGCCGGTGCCGGAAGGCCCGCTCAAATCGGCTGTGCTCACGATGGCGCGTGCCAACGGCGTGCCGGTGGACAACGTCTACGTCTTCGATGCCTCGCGCCAGACCACGCGCGTGAGCGCCAACGTCTCGGGCCTGTTTGGCACCGCCGCCGTGCGGCTCAACGACAACCTGCTGGAGCGCAGCAGCGAAGCCGAAGTGCGCGCCGTGATGGCGCACGAGATCGGCCACTATGCGATGAACCACATGCCCAAGACCCTGGTGCAACTGGGCCTGGTGGCGATGGCCGGCTTCCTCTTCAGCCAGTGGGCGATGCGCCAGCTGCTGGCGCGCTACGGCGCACGCTGGCGACTGCAGGGCGTGGCAGATGTCGCCAGCCTGCCGCTGCTGGCCGTGGTGTTGGGCACCTACTTCTTCTTCGCCACCCCGGTCATGAACACCATCAGCCGCGCGCATGAGGTCGAGGCCGACCTGTGGGGCCTGAACCTCGCGCGCGAGCCGCATGGCGAGGCCGAAGTGCTGTTGAAGCTCACCGAGTACCGCAAGCCCGAGCCGGGCGCGCTGGAGGAGATCATCTTCTACACGCACCCAAGCACGCGCACGCGCATCTTCAACGCCATGCAATGGCGCGAGCAGATGGCGCGGGCGGGTGTCGCGCCCTCGGTGCAGCCCTGAGGCCTGGGCGTGGTCGCCCACCTCACCTGCTGTGCACGGTGGGGGCGACGACAATCTGCGCATGAAGTCGATCCGCCTTTTCGAAGGCAAGGAACGTTCGCTGCTGCGTCGCCACCCCTGGGTGTTCCAGGGCAGCGTAGCGCGCGGCAAGGCCGATGCGGGCGAGACGGTGCGCATCGAGGCGCACGACGGCAGCTTCCTCGCCTGGGGCGCCTACAGCGGCACCTCCATGATTCGTGTGCGGGCCTGGAGTTTCGAAGAGGCAGAGCGCATCGATCAGGCCTTCTTCAAGCGCCGTATCGCGCGCGCGCTGGCGTTGCGCGCGCGGCTGCCGATCGCCAGCGATGGCGTGCGGCTGGTGCATGGCGAGGCCGATGGTTTGCCCGGGCTCATCGTTGACCGCTACGGTGAGTTGCTGAGTGCGCAGTTTCTCTCGGCAGGCACCGAGCGCTGGAAAGACGCGATCGCCGACGCGCTGCTCGGTGCCACCGGCCTCGTGCACCTGTACGAACGCAGCGACGCCAACGTGCGCGGCCTCGAAGGGCTGCCGCCCGTGGCGGGTTGGTTGCGCGGCGGCCCGGCCGCACGCACCGTGAGCACCGTGAGCACCGGGAGCACCGGGAGCACCGGGAGCACCGAGGTCACCATCACCGAGCACACCTGGCGCCTGACGCTCGATGTGGCCAGCGGCCACAAGACCGGCTTCTATCTCGACCAGCGCGACAACCGTGCCGCCTTCACGCGCTGGGTGCGGCACTTCGGCCTGAAGAGCGTGTTGAACTGCTACTGCTACACCGGTGGCTTCACCGTGGCGGCGCTGGCAGGTGGCGCCGAGCGCGTAGTCAGCGTCGACTCATCGGCGCCGGCGCTGGCGCGCGTGCAGTCGCACGTGGCGCTGAATGGCTTCGACGCCTCCCGCAGCGAGGTCGCCGATGCCGACGTCAACCAGTTCCTTCGCGAGAGCCTGGGGGCCGGCCTAGCATTCGACGCCATCGTGCTCGACCCACCCAAGTTTGCGCCCACGGCCGCGCATGCCGAGCGCGCTTCGCGCGCCTACAAGGACATCAACCGCCTTGCGCTCAAGCTGCTGGCGCCGGGCGGTCTGCTGCTCACCTTCAGCTGCAGCGGGGGCATCGGCGCCGACCTGTTCCACAAGATCGTCGCTGGCGCGGCGATGGACGCCGAGGTGGACGGCGCCATCCTGCAGCGGCTGGAGAGCGCGCCGGATCACCCCACGACGCTCGTGTTCCCGGAGGGCGAGTACCTCAAGGGGCTGGCGGTGTTGAAGGCCGGCTGAGCCCGGCCAGCTGACCTCAGGCCGCCGGCTGGTGCCGCAGCATCACGCGTGGGTCGAACTTGGCCCGCTTTATGCTGAAGTAGGCCTTCACATTGCGCACGTTGGCGTCCTGAGTGAAGAGGCGCTGCACGAGCGCGTGATAGCCGGGCATGTCGGCGGTGTGAACGACGAGCACGAAGTCGGGCCCCGGCGACACGCGCCACAACTGCTGTACTTCGGCGTCTGGCATCAGGCGCTGCTCGAAGGCATCGAGGTGCTCGGCGCCTTGGCGGTCGAGTGTGATCTCGACGACGGCAGAGAGGCCGTGCCCAATGCGCTCGGGGTTCAGAAGGGCCACCCGGCGGTCGATGACACCGGTGTCGACAAGCCTGCGTACGCGCCGCAAGGCCGTGGCCGGTGAGGTGTGCGCGGCGGCGGCGAGATCCTGGTTCGAAAGGGAAGCGTCGTTCTGCAAGAGGTCGAGCAAGCGCAGATCTGTCCTATCGAGCTCAAGCGAGAAAGAATCAGCCATATTAACCTCAGAAGTAGGCCATTTATTCTGTCACTTATCACATGCGGACGAAACGTTTTATCCGTGTCAAAATTTTGATCGAACATTTTATACAACCCCTCCTACTATCCGCCCGCTCGTAACCCAGAGGCCAAAACACCATGTGTGGAATCGTCGGCGCCGTCAGCACCCGCAACATCGTCCCCATCCTCATCGAGGGGCTGAAGCGCCTCGAGTACCGCGGCTACGACAGCTGCGGCGTGGCGGTGCACCAACGCGGAGAACTGCGGCGCGCTCGCAGCACCTCGCGCGTGGCCGAGCTCGAGCTCAACGTACAGCGCGAAGGCGTGGCTGCCGGCACCGGCATCGCGCACACGCGCTGGGCCACTCACGGCGCGCCAGCGGTGCACAACGCGCACCCGCACTTCAGCGCCGGGCCGGGCATCGACTCGGCCAGCACCGGCTTTGGCGCGCTCGACGACGACGGCGCCGTCACGCCCACGGGTCGCATCGCGCTCGTGCACAACGGCATCATCGAGAACCACGACGAGCTGCGCGCCGAGCTGAAGAAGCGCGGCTACGTGTTCACCAGCCAGACCGACACCGAGGTCATCGCACACCTCGTGCACAGCCAGTACGAGGGCGACTTGCTGGAGGCCGTGCAGGCCGCCATGCCGCGCCTGCGCGGGGCCTACGCCATCGCCGTGTTCTGCCGCGACGAGCCGCACCGCGTGGTGGGCGCGCGCATGGGCTCGCCACTGGTGGTGGGCGTGGGCGTGAGCCCCGATGGGAAGGGAGCCCGTGAGAACTTCCTGGCCAGCGATGCGATGGCCCTGGCCGGCGTGACCAACCAGATCATCTATCTCGAGGAAGGCGACGTCGTCGACCTGCAGTTGGGCAAGGTGTGGGTGACACGGCCCGAAGTCGCTGCAAGCGCATCGGGCGCCCAAGCCAACGGCCACGGCGCCGCCCGCGGTGCGGGCCACAAGGCGGCGGTGCCAACGGCAGTGCGTTATGTGCCAGCCGACCGCCCCGTGAGGACAGTCAACGCCCACAGCGGCGCCGCCGAGCTCGGCCCCTACCGGCACTACATGCAAAAGGAGATCTTCGAGCAGCCGCGCGCGCTGGCCGACACGCTCGAAGGTGTTGAAGGCATCAGCCCTGAGCTCTTCGGCGACGGTGCGCAGCGCATCTTCAAGCTGGTGGACCGTGTGCTCATCCTCGCCTGCGGCACCAGCTACTACAGCGGCAGCACGGCGCGCTACTGGCTGGAGAGCATTGCCGGCATCCCCACCACCGTGGAGATCGCCAGCGAGTACCGCTACCGCGACAGTGTTCCCGACCCGAAGACGCTGGTCGTCACGATCAGCCAGAGCGGCGAGACGGCCGACACCATCGCCGCACTCAAACACGCGCGCGGCCTCGGCATGGAGCACACGCTCACCATCTGCAACGTGGCCACGAGCGCGATGGTGCGCGAGTGCAAGCTCGCCTACATCACCCGAGCCGGCGTCGAGATCGGCGTGGCCAGTACCAAGGCCTTCACGACGCAGCTCGCGGGCCTGTATCTGCTGACGCTGGCCTTGGCGAAAGTGCGCGGGCGCCTGTCCGCCGCGCAGGAAACCGAGGAGCTGAAGGCGCTGCGCCACCTGCCCGTGGCGCTGCAGGCCGTGCTTGCGCTGGAGCCGCAGGTCATCAGCTGGAGCGAGGACTTTGCTCGCAAGCACAACGCCCTTTTCCTGGGCCGCGGCCTGCACTACCCGATCGCCCTGGAGGGCGCGCTCAAGCTCAAGGAGATCAGCTACATCCACGCCGAGGCCTACCCGGCCGGCGAGCTGAAGCACGGGCCGCTGGCGCTCGTCACCGAAGAAATGCCGGTGGTGACCGTGGCGCCAAACGATGCGCTGCTCGAGAAGCTCAAGAGCAACATGCAGGAAGTGCGCGCACGCGGCGGCGAGCTCTACGTCTTCGCCGACAGTGACACGCAGATCGAGAATGCACCAGGCGTGCATGTGATCCGCATGCCCGAGCACTACGGGGCGCTGAGCCCCATCCTGCATGTGGTACCGCTGCAGCTGTTGGCCTATCACACGGCGTGCGCGCGCGGCACCGACGTGGACAAACCGCGCAACCTGGCCAAGAGTGTGACGGTGGAGTGAGGCCGAGCGCGCGTTGCCGATGACGTGGGCGGCCTCGGCACCAGCGAATCGCAGCGTTCGGTCTCTGGCCGTCAACATCCACGGAACAGCAGGTCCGCAGGGTGCGCCGCGTAGCGAAGTCAGAGAACCCGTCAGGTCCCGCAGAAGGTCTGGTACGTCGCCGTGATCTGCGCCGGCGCGGGCTCGGCATAGGGCGCCGTTTCGGCGTCTTGGGTATACGGCCGCCGCAGCGCGGACAGCAGCCGATTGAAGAGCGTCAGGTCATCGTGCTCCGACGCAGCGGCCAGCGCCTCTTCGACCCGGTGGTTGCGCGGAATCACCCAGGGGTTCACCGCGCTCATGCGCGCCGCGCGGGCCGCGCCGGCGCCGTCAGCTGAAACGTCTGCCCGCGCGCAGCGGGCGCGCCAACGCTCGAGCCATGGATTGACGGCGGTGGATTCGGCGAACAGCGCGCGCAAGGGATTGGTGTCACCTTCAGCCGCACCACTCAAACGACGCCACGCCAGCGTGAAGTCCACACGGTGCTGCTGCAGCAGCGCGAGCCAGTCGCTGGCGAGTGCCGCATCACCGGCTTCGTCACCGGCTTCGTCACCGGCCTGTTGCAGGCCCAGTTTGGCGCGTTGGCCGTTCATCAGCGCCGTGGCATAGAGAGCCGGAAACTCGTCGATCACCTCGGTGACTTGCGCCACCGACCGCTGCACCTCGGCTTCATCGTCGCCCGTGGCCATCAGCGGCAGCAGCGCCTCGGCCAGCCGCGCCAAGTTCCAGCGCGCGATGAGCGGCTGGTTGCCGTAGGCGTAGCGCCCGCCGTGATCGATGCTGCTGAACACCGTGGCCGGGTCGTACGCTTCCATGAATGCGCAGGGGCCGTAGTCGATGGTCTCGCCCGAGATCGTCATGTTGTCGGTGTTCATCACGCCGTGGATGAAGCCCACATTCATCCACATCGCGATGAGGCGCGCCTGCCGCGTGGCCACGGCGCGCAAAAGCGCCACATGGCGCCCGGGCGCGCCGGCAAGGGCCGGGTCGTGGCGCGCGATCGCGTACTCGGCCAACTGGTGCAGCTTGTCCACTTCGCCGCGCGCGGCGAAGTACTGGAAGGTGCCCACGCGCAGATGGCTGGCGGCCACGCGGGTGAGCACCGCACCGGGGAAGGCCGCCTCGCGGTAGACCTGCTCGCCGGTGGCCGCGACGGCCAGCGCCCGCGTGGTGGGGATGCCCAGCGCGTGCATGGCTTCGCCGATGAGCACCTCGCGCAGCATGGGCCCGACCGCGGCCTTGCCGTCGCCACCACGTGAGAACGGTGTGCGGCCCGAGCCCTTGAAGGCGATGTCGCGGCGCTGTCCTTGGCCAGCGACCACCTCGCCCAGCAGCAGCGCGCGGCCGTCGCCCAGTTGGGGGGAGAAGCCACCGAACTGATGGCCTGCGTAGGCCTGGGCAAGTGGCTCAGCGCCCTCTGGCAACGTGTTGCCGGCGAAGAGCGCCGCACCTTCCTCACCCGCCAGTGCGGCCGCATCCATGCCCAGCTCGCAGGCGAGTGGCCGGTTCAGGAACAGCAGCCGCGGAGCAGGCGCCTTCGCGGGCTTGCTGGCCACGTAGAGGCCGGGCAGTTCGCGGGCGTAGGTGTTGTCGAAGGCGAAGTGAGGCATGCGGTTGCGGCCGGGGTGGCAGAACGTACGGGTCGGGTGGGTTCGTGGACAGTGAGTACACCAGAACCCGCAGCCAGCGCTTTGGCGGCAGACTGTGCCTGATGCCGCCACCTGCCGCCCAAACATGGTCTTTGCGCACGCGCTGGATGGGCGGTGCGACCACTGCGGCGCTCAGCGGGGCTCAGCGGGGCTCCTTGGGCTCTTTCGACTGATGCGGTCCAGTCGACTCAGGCTGTGGGCGCGGCGGCAACAGGAATTCGAGGGGCCGCGAGCGCAGTCTGCGCCGGATGGCTGCGTTGAGACCCGCGCGCTCCTTGAGGCGCACGCCACGGGATCGCAGCGCCACGCGAAACGCGAGCCAGAAGCTCACGCCCACGTTCAACAGCCCCGTGGCCACGATGCCGGCCACGCACCACCAGAAGACGGGTTGCCCAAGCACCTCCAGACCGAGGGCCGCTGCGGCCGCCGCGAGCTGCCCCGAGGCCAGCGTCACGTGCCGCACGTCCAGCGGCAAGCCCAGAAAGCCAAGCACCGCCGGCACCAGGCCCAACATCATTCCAAGAGACACATTGGCCGCGACGCCAGAGACGTTGGCGCGCCACCACGCCGCCCAGCGCCGTGCCCGCTCGCTGCCCAGCGCCGCCACGACACGCGGGTTCAGCGCCAGCGCACTGTCCAGCCGGTGCAGCACGAACCAGTTTTCGACCCACCCCGCGATGAGGCTGCTGGCGAACAGGATCACGCCGGTGAAGGCCGCGAACAGCGCCGTGGGGCCGAGCAGGTCGAGGCTGTTCAGCACCGCGTGCGCCTCTTGCACGCCCACCGGCGTGGCGGCATAGGTCTGGCCGAGCCACTGCAGCAGCAGCACCAGGGGCACGCAGGTGCCCACGTTGCCGATCACGCCGGCCGCTTGCGAACGGATGAGCTGCGCGACCCGGTCCACGAAGGCTTCGGTCTCGGCCTGCGCCGGCTGCCCGTCTTGAGCGTCTTGAGCGTCTTGGGCGTCTTGCGTGTCTTGGCCGGGCGCACAAACGCTCGCCGCGGCACCGGTCGTGGCGGCTGCCATGCCCGGCACCCGCGCACGGGGCAGTGAAGCGGCCAGCGCCGGCGCGGTCATCGCCGGTTGTTTGGTGGCCACTGTCCAGTGCATCAGCATCACGAGCAGAAAGCTCGCGGCGTAGTTGGCCCCCGACCAGAAGCCGGTCCAGAACGCGCTGAGGCCGATCGCTGCGATGGCGAACTTGCCCAGCGTCGCTGCGGCGATGACGATGCCGCCGCCGGCGGCACGCCGCAGCATCACACGGTACTCGGCACGGTCGCGGGTGATGTAGTGCTCGCCGGTTTCCGCATTGCGGTCGGCCACCTGGCGCGCAAGCAACGCGTAGTGCTGAGCGAGCAACGGGCGCAATCCGCGACGCTCTTCGAGCACGCCCAGCAGCGCCACGATGACGCGGCGCCATTCGCCCGCCCGGCCGGGGGCGAGTAACACGTCGAGCAGCAACTCGATGCGCGCACAGCGCAGGCGCACGAGTTCTTGCGCATGCACGATGGCCACCGAGACACCATGGCTCTCGAGATGCGCCGTCACGCTCTCGGCCGCCTGGCGGCAAGCCTCGAGGCGGGCGCGCAGGCGGTTCGCGGCCTGCAAGGTGGTGGCCATCTCGCCTGCTGACGTCTCCAGCGCCTCGCGCAGATCGTCGATGTCGCGCGGCAGCGCGCGGAAGGGGTTGCTCTCGCCCTGGAACGCCGGGTCCAAGCGCCGCCGCAGCCCCGCAGAGTGGCCGGCGGAGTGGATATGGCTCGACAGCGTGGTGACGGCATCCAGCAGCGCCGCACGCACGTGCACGGCCGGCCACAGAGCCGCCAGGCGCGCCAGCGTCTCGTCGTCCAGCGCCTGCACCCAAGCTGCATCCTCGGGTCGCAGCCACATCGCGAACAGCGTGGCGCCGTCGTTGGTATCGGGCGTGGCCGGCAACCAGCGCGCCTGCAGCCGCGCGAGCAGTTCGCCGCCGAGCGTGGGGCGATCGGCAAAGCCGAAATCGGCGAACAACGCGGCCAGGTCGGCGCGGCACAGGGTCGAGGCCAGCAGGCCTTGGATGCGCTCGCGCATCGTGGGGTGCTGATCCATCTGGTTGATCAGATGGCGCAACCGCCGCACGGGCCAGGGCGTGGCCTGCGCAGACGAATCCTCCTCGGCGCCTTGCCTGCCTGGCGCACGCTCACGCGGGCCGCGCGGCACATGGCGCAGCCACTCCAGCAACCTGGCCAGCCAGAGGTGCTGCTCCGGAGCACTGGCGCGTGCATCGGCGGCGTTGGCCAGCGCGGTGAGGTCCCAGGCGGACGTGATGTTCGACACCGCACCAGTATGGAGGCGCCGAACTCACCCTTTCTGCGCGATGCTTTTCTAGAGCGTAACCGCCTGTTCGGCAGACGACCGCTCAGCGCGGCTCGGGTCTCCGCGTGCTGCACGTTGAGGCCTTGTCACACCCACATCGTGTTCCACACGCGGCTTGTGGCGGACAGGCCCTGAGGGCCACCGACGGTAACCAGCTACAGCGGCGGCAGAAACACCGGCACGGCTTGCAACTGCGACAGTCGCCAGACGGTGGCGATGACGATTCGCATCTCCGCTGCCGTGGCCGCACGACCGAACCGCGCCAGGCGGATGGCCTTGTCCTCCAGTTCCGCGCGGCCAAGCGTGTTGCCCGGGTCGCCTTTGGGTTCGTCGACAAGGCCGAGGAAGTGGCGGCCGTCGTGAGTTTCGACGGTCACACGCCCGAGCCAGCGTGCCGGATAGGCGGCATCCACTTCCGCATCGAGCTTCATGCTCACCCTGTCGCTGAAAGCCTTCACGGCGGCATCCTGGTAGTGATGCTCGAACTCCGCGAGTCCGGCGTGGCCATGCACGGCGATCAGGCCGAGCACGGTGCCCATCGAGAACTTGGACTGGTGCACGGTCTGCGGATTCGTCACCGGGCCCAGCACGTCGATGGCCCCCTGGTGTGTCTGCGCCATCACGGACTTGACGTCTGCCGCGCCCAGGCGCTCGCGCTGAAGCACCTGCAGCAGCGCGTCGGCCGCCGGGTGCGTGTGGCGGCAGCTCGCGTGAAACTTGAACGAGGTCTCGGCCAGCGCCCAGCGTGTGCCCAGCCGATCGGTGAGCCGCGTCACATCGGCGTCGCGCGACATGCCGGCGGCCAGGCCCTGCGCGCCGGTGAGGATGTGCTGCGCACCGGTGAAACCGTCTTGCGCCAGATAGGCCGCCGTCAGGCCCGAACCCGCCGCATGGGCGGTGTGCAGCTGCTTGGAGTCGGCCGCGTCACGCAGGAACTCCCACAACCCGGCGGCTTGGGTGCCGGCCGAGCCGATGGCGTGCAGCATCTGAGCGGGGGAGAGCCGCAGCAGCCGGCCGGTGGCCACTGCAGCCGCCACCGCTCCTGCGGTGCCCGTGGTGTGGAAGATCTTGTAGTGGCTGCGGCCGAGAAACTCGCCCACGCGGATGCCCACTTCATAGCCTGCCACCACGGCAGCGAGCATTTCCGCGCCGCTGCGCCCCAGGGCTTGCGCCACCGCCAGCGCCGGCGGCATCACCACCGCTGCCGGGTGAAAGACGGACCCGTTGTGCACATCGTCCTGCTCGGCGAAGTGCGACGCGGCGGCATTTGCCATGGCAGCCATCAGCGGGCTCGTGCGCGCACGATGGGTCAGCACTTCGCACGGGCCAACAGCCGGTCCCATTGCCCGCGCGAAGCGCGTGAGGGCTTCCACCGGCCGCGCACCCTTGCCGGCCAGCGCCGAGCCGAACCAGTCGAGAAACAGGTCTTCGGCGCGCCGCTGCACCGCAGCGGGCACATCGGCCAGCTCCAGCCCGGCGGCGAACCGCGCCAGCGTCTGCTCGGGGTGTGCGCTCATGGCGGCTCTCAGAACGACCGCGGCAGCCCCAGCAAGTGCTCGGCCACGTAGGAGTAGATGAGGTTGGTGGAGATCGGCGCCACCTGATACAGCCGCGTCTCGCGGAACTTTCGTTCGATGTCGTATTCGTGCGCGAAGCCAAAGCCACCGTGGAACTGCAGGCACACGTTGGCTGCTTCCCATGAGGCCTTGGCCGCCAGGTACTTGGCCATGTTGGCCTGCGCGCCGCAGGGCTGGTGTGCGTCGAACAACTCACAAGCCTTCCAGCGCATGAGGTCGGCGGCCTCGACTTCGATGTATGCGTCGGCGATCGGGAACTGCACGCCCTGGTTCTGGCCGATCGGGCGCCCGAAGACCACACGGTCATTGACGTAGGCCGTGACCCGGTCGATGAACCAGCGGCCATCGCCGATGCATTCGGCGGCGATCAGCGTGCGCTCGGCGTTGAGGCCGTCCAGGATGTACCTGAAGCCCTTGCCTTCTTCGCCGATCAAGTTCTCGACCGGTATCTCCAGGTTCTCAAAGAAGAGTTCATTGGTCTCGTGATTGACCATGTTGGCGATGGGCCGCACCGTCATGCCGGACTTCTCGGCAGCACGCAGATCCACCATGAAGATCGACAGGCCTTCGGACTTCTTGTTCACTTCCGCCAACGGCGTCGTGCGGGCCAGCAGGATCATCCATTCGCTGTGCTGCACCCGGCTGATCCACACCTTCTGCCCGTTGATCACGTAGCGGTCGCCCTTCTTCACCGCCGTCGTCTTGAGTGCCGTGGTGTCGGTGCCGGCAGTGGGCTCGGTGACGCCCATGGACTGCAAGCGCCATTCACCGCTGGCGATGCGCGGCAGGTAGTGGCGCTTCTGTGCCTGCGAGCCATGGCGCAACAACGTACCCATGTTGTACATCTGGCCGTGGCAGGCCCCCGCGTTGCCGCCCGAGCGGTTGATCTCCTCCATCACCACCGAGGCCTCGGCCAGTCCCAGCCCCGATCCGCCGTACTCCTGCGGAATCAGCGCGGCCAGCCAGCCGGCCTTCGTGAGCGCGTCGACAAAGGCTTCCGGGTAGGCGCGCTCACGGTCGATGCCGCGGTGGTACTCGTCCGGGAATCCGGCACACAGGGCGCGCACGGCATCGCGGATGTCCTGGAAGCGGTCGCTGGGCGTTTGCGTCATCGAGTGCACGAGGCTAACCGTACCCGTCGATCCTCGGCAAGACCGCACCGCCGGGTTGCCCGAGCGTCGGCCCACAAAGCAGAACGCCGACCCTGAGGCCGGCGTTCGACTATTCCGAAGTTATTGTTGTTGTTCGAGAAATTTGGTTGCGGGGGCAAGATTTGAACTTGCGACCTTTGGGTTATGAGCCCAACGAGCTACCAGGCTGCTCCACCCCGCGGCTGAAGCGGCAGAGTATAGCCGATGATGAAATCGAGTCAGGCCGCCGCATCACCGGCCTACCGGAAGTTCTGGGTCACATCCACGGGCACGAAAGGCTGGCGCATCCCGTCGAGCTTGAAGACCTTGCCATCCTGCGCCAGCAGGTAGATCACGGCATCGGGGCCGTTGCCGAGTTGCAAGTGTCGGATCCTGGTGCTGCCCAGTCCGTCGATGAGGGTCGGCCTGCGCGCCTGCTGGCGGACGGGCTTGCCGGTCACCGGATCAATGACGTCGTAGGCCGGGCCCCAGCCGACGACCTTGCCGTCGTCGAGAAGCGCGATCGCCTGGCCGAGGCCGTCGGTCACCAGGTCTTGCACGATCACATTGCCCAGCGGCACCGCGGTCGGCGCCAGCTTCAGCGTGACCGAGCCGTCGCCGAAGCCACCGTCAGCATTGCTGCCCCAGCCCACCACCACGCCCTTGTTCAGCAGCGCGAAGGTGGCGTCCTGCGTGCCGCCGACGCTGCGCACCGCCGTCACGCCGTTCACCGGGGCAGGCGCATCGCGAGGAGCGGTGGAGTCGCCGCCGAAAGCCCTGGTGGCACCACTGCCCCAGCCCCAAAGCCGCCCATCGGGCCGCACGGCATAGAAGGACCGGCCGCGCGCAACGTGCAGCGAGACGGTGTCCTGCAGCACCGTCACCGCCTGTGGCGTGAGCAGGGTCTGCAGCGGCTTCGTCTGCCCCGGCGGCAGGCAGTCGACGCTGCCGGGCGGGCGCGGCCCGAGGCCCAGTGCTCCTTCGGCGTCGGAGCCGAAAGTGTAGACACGGCCACTGGCGTCGCGCGCGGCCACGGCATAGGTGCCGATGGCGATCGAGGTCAGCTTGGTCAGGGCCGGAATGACGGCCGGTTTTTCGACCACTCCCCTCAAGAGGCCGTTGCCCAGCATGCCGCAGGTGGCATTGCCCCAGCCCAGCACGGTGCCGCTGTTCTGCAGTATGAAGCCCTGGTAGCCGTTGCTCTGCAATTGGCGCACGCCCGTCGTTGGGCCCGGCAGCACAGTCGTCTTGCTCGTCTGCTGGCACCGGGGCGGCGCACCCTTCGGTGCGTCGTACTCGGTGCGCACGGTACGCACGCTCCCGTCTTTGAGCAGGCTCACCTGGTCGCGCCAAAGCGGGCACTCGTTGTCGTAGGTGGACCACTGCTCGCCAACCTCGCTGACGTCGGGCACCAGCGGATACAGCGTCGGTACGCCAAAGCGCCCGGCCTGCTGGTTGGCCCCCATCGAAAGGTCCACCGACAGGCGATTCGCGTCGTACACCGGCGAGTCCTTGTCGGCGGCCAGGCTACCGTCCAGTGCATAGCCGTCGAGCGTTCCGTCGGTAAGGTCGCGCGCGAGTTGTTCCGTCAGCGTCAGCGCGGGCGCTCGATCGTCGGTCCTCTTGTACAGGCCCGCGGCAGCCACCAGGCCACCGGTGATGGCCTGCTGGCGGCCGTAGCGGCTGATCTTCAAAGCATCGCTCGGGGAGCTGCCATCCACCGGCGTCGGCAGCGCCTTCAGTGACTCGAGCCGATAGGCCTCGGGCACGCGGCTGTTGATCTCGTTGAGGATGCGCGCGTGCGCCGCGCGGATCTGCACCGGCGTGAGCTGCCGCAACTCCTGCAGCGTCGCCGTGCGGCGCAGCGGCTCCGTGCCCTCGACCACCCGTTTCGGGTCGACGATGAAGTGGTTGATGGCGTAGCGGTAGGCTGCTTCGGTGAGCGGCGTGACGCCCACGTTTTCGTCGAGCCGGTCGACGAGTGCGTGCAACGCCTGGCTGGCGCCGAACGGCTGCATGGCCTGCATCGGGCTCACGCCCAGGGCGACCTGGCCCTCGTCGTAGTAGCGGGCCTTGTCGTTGCCGCTCAGGGTCAGCAGCAGGGGTGCCGTGCCCGGGCCGGCCTTGATCTTCACGAGCCCCGTGGTCGGGTGCGTGGTGGCCTGGCCGACGAGCGCGCCGTCAGCGAGCCGCGTCACCGTCAGCAGGGCGTTCACGGTCTTGCCCAAGCCTCCGCCGCCATCGCTGCCGGCGCCGTCGCCACCGCCTGGCGAGCCGCCATCGTCACCGCCACCGGTGCTCTCGAGCTGGGTCGTGTCGGCGCTCGTCTCGACGCTGCCCCAGCTCACCTGCAACGCTGCCGCTGAGGTGATCACCGTGCCCGCCGAAGTGGCCACCTTGGCGCGCAGGTGTGTCGCGTCATCGGCGATGGCGACGGCCGCGATGGTGTGGCTCGTACCCGTGGCGCCGCTGATCGGCGACCAGGGTCCGCTGGCGCCGGGGCTCTTCTCCCACTGGTAGCTGAGCGTGGCGCCACTGGCCGTGGCGGTGACATTGAAGCTGGCCGACTGGCCGACGATCTTGGCGGCCCCGGTGGGCTGCGCGGTAATGACTGGCGCGGTGACGTTGGGCTTCACGGTCAGGGCGGCTGGCTGGCTCGTCACCGGGCCGGCGGCGTTACTGACGATGGCGCGGAAGAGCTTGCCCGAATCCAGCGGCTTGACGCCGGGCACGCTCAGTGTCGGGGCATAGGCGGCGATACCGCCGACCACGGCGGACCAACTTGTGCCCGTGTCGCTGCTCACCTGCCATTGATAGCTCGGCGTGGTGCCGGTGGCCGCCACGGTGAAGGTGGCCGTCTGCCCTTCGTTCACGGTCTGGTTCGCAGGCTGCGCCGTGATGGCGATGGGCAGCACCATCGCCGTCACCGACAGCGTCGCCGCGGCGCTGGTGGCCGTGTTCACGCTGTTGCTGACGAGCACGCGGTAGCGCTTGCCGTTGTCGGTGAGCGCGACGTTGTCGAGCGTGAGGGTGGCCGACGTGCCTGCCGGCAGGGCGGCCCAGGTGACGCCACCGTCGCTGCTCACTTGCCACTGGTAGGCCAGGCTCGTGCCGACCGCGCTGACGCTGAAGCTCACGCTCTGGCCCGGGTTGCTGTGCTGGTTCGCAGGCTGCGTGGCGATGCTGGGTGCCACCGGCGCGCTCGTCACCGTGAGCAGCGCGGCGTTGCTCGCGGCAGATCCGGCCCGGTTGCTCACCTGTGCGCGGTAGCGCTTGCCGTTGTCGGTCAAAGCCAAGTTGGGCAACACGAGGGTCGAGCCGCCTGCACCGGCCACCGGCAACCAGGTCGCGCCGCCGTCGCTGCTGATCTCCCAGGCGAAACTGAGCGTGTCGCCGCTGGCGCCGACAACGAGCGTGGCGCCCGCACCTTCGACGACGATGGCATTGGCCGGGTGTGCGGTGACAACAGGCGCCGCGATCGGCGTCTCCACGGTAAGAGTGAAGCCCGGGCTCGTGACGGAGCCGGCCGCGTTTCTGGCAATGACACGGAACTGCGTTCCATTCATCGAGCCGGTCACGTTGCTCAAGGTGAGCGTGGCGTCCACCGCGCTCGGGATGTCCAGCCATTGCCCGGCCTCGAGCCTCTGCCATTGGTAGCCCGTGGCGCCGCTTGCGCCGACGCTGAAAGTGACGCTGCCGCCGGCCAGGGCCCTCTGCGGTCCTGAGTCGGAGACGAGCATGGGAGCCGGATCCTGCTGTACGGCTGGCGGTGGGTCACCGCTGCCGCCACCACCGCAGGCGACCACGAGCGCAGTCAAACCAACCAGCAATGCGAGCGCGAGTCGCCGCGCCGCGGCGCCGCCGTGGCCGCGCCTGTGCGCCATGGAATCCGAGCACGGGGGGTGTGACATGGTCGTCATCTCCAGATCATTCGGGTCGAAGGT
This sequence comes from Burkholderiales bacterium, assembly GCA_031401195.1. Classification (GTDB taxonomy): domain Bacteria; phylum Pseudomonadota; class Gammaproteobacteria; order Burkholderiales; family Burkholderiaceae_C; genus Rubrivivax. The sequence continues at coordinate 20,325 of JANNRI010000012.1, read as the reverse complement.
TTCAAAGGCTGCCGCCACGCAGCGCTGGCGCGGCCTCGGTCAGCGTGATGGGCACGGCGATGCGGGCGCTCACGGCGTGAAGCGGGGCCCGTTGCGCGGCGAACAGCCCGCCCTGGCGCGCGCCGATGCGTTCGGTGCGTAAAAGCGCCAGCGTGAAATCGGGCAAGCCGGGAGGCGGCGCGATGACCACGGGCGTCTGCCGACCACCGGTCAACTTCTCCACCTCGGCGGAGACGTAGTACCCGAGCCCCTGGAAGGTAACGCGCCCGCGCCCCATGAAATCGGCGCCACCGTTCAGCCCGGCCACGATGGCGCGCGTGAAGGCGCCGTTGCCCCATTCGCGGCTTTCGAGCGAGAGTTGTCTGCCGGTGCTGGACGCGAACACGATGACCCCGTTCTCTGGTGAGGCCAGTTCGTTGGCCAGGCGCGCGAGGTCGCGCGAGTGCGGCCGGCCGGCGCCGAAGACATTGCCCGCATGGCAGGTGTCCACGAACAAGACCGCGCGGCCCTTCAATCGCGCCAGCGTCGTGCGAATCTGGGCCTGCGTCACTGCGGTGGCCGCGAGGCGGTCGGCCACGGTGTCGTGACCGAGAAAGTAGTAGGAGCCGTTGGCGTGATTGAGCGCGTGGCCGGCGATGAAGAGCACACCGAAGTCGCGCGGTCCGACCGAACGCGAGAGCCACTCGAGGCCAGCGACGATGGCGGCGCGCGTGGCCTGCTGGTCGGTGAGCACGCGCGTCTGCACCGATTGGTAGGCGCGCCCGTGCTGGCTGGTGAGGACGCGGGCCATGTCCTCAGCGTCCTTGGCCGGCATGTCCAGGCCGTTGATGCCCGTATCGGCATAGCGACCCACACCCACCAGGAGCGCGAAAAGGCGCGGTTTGGCAGGCGCGGTATCGGCCGCGCGCTCCGCCGCGCCTGGCCCCACAGTGGATGGGGCCGGCGTGGATGGCCGCGGCGAGGGCAGGGGTGCTGGCGCGGGCACGGCGACCGCTTCAGGCAAGGGTGCGGGTGCGGGTGCGGGTGCGGGTGCGGGTACGACAGAGGGTGTTGGCGCGATTGGCGGTGGTGGCACAGGCACCAGGCGGTGCACCTTGAACGACAGCGCATCCGAAAACCCGTGCACGTTGGCGGCGCTCACATGCACGATCGATTCGCCCTCCGGCACGGCCACAGTCACGCGCACGGGAGCGGAGCCGTCCAGCGTGGGTGGCAGAAACACGCCCGCGTCTTCCTGCAACACACCGTCGCGACGCACCACGAGCGTGGCCAGCGCTTCGTTCGCCTGCAAGCGAATGCCGAAGTCGAGCGTGACCTGGGCGCTCAGCGTCGAGACGGTCGGGGCCTGCTTGTAGACGAGCACCGGCGGCAAGGTGGCGCGCAGGTCCACGGTCGCGTGCACCGCTCCAGGCGGAACGGCCGTACCGGGCCGCGTGTCGGCCGCGACCATGCCCGGGCCTGCGCTCCCGCCCGACTCCGCGCGCAAGGCTTCGGCGCGCGTGCGGTCGGCGTGCTCGAGCGCCGCATGCTCATCAAGTTCCATCAGCACGCGGTCGATGACATCGGGGCGCAGGAAGCGCTGCCGAAAGCGCGCGATCGAGACATAGCGGTCGCCTTCACCGGTCGCCCCCGCACGCACGGCATCGGCGGCGAGCAGCCAGCCGAGCATCGGCTCGGCGCCGGCACTGGCGTCGTAGTAGCCCGAAGGCGACCACAGCACCCACTGCTGGTGGTCCAGCACGTAGAGCGACAGCAGCAGCGCTCCGTCACGCGCGCGCACCCAGCGCAAGGTGCCGTCGGACATCGCGGCCACGATGAGGCGGCCGTCTTCGGTGGCGTGCACGGCCCGTGTCTCCGTGCCCGGCTTCTGGCTCCACGCGATCTTGCCACCTGGCGCCACGCGTGCCAGGCGGTGGCCCGTGCCCCAGACCACATCGTCGGAGCCGGGAATTTGCGCCACGGCGCGCGAGATCTCACCCACCTCCAGCGACATCGCGCCGCCAAGGATGGTGGGCACAGCGTTGGCCACACTGTCCCAATCGCGCGTTCCGCTGAATCTGCCGGGCTCGGTAGGCGGCCGCGCCTGGGCCACTGCGCCAGCGCGCACGACCCGCTCGGCCAGGTTAAAGTGCTGGGGCGTCTCGGCAGTACCCCCTTGCCACTGCACCACCGGACCCGGCGAGAGCCACAGCCGGTCTGGGCGGCGCACCGCGCCGCGGTGCGGCAAGAGCGGCGACGCCGGCTGGCCAGCGATGCCCCAACGTCCGTCGAAACTCGCATATGCATAGCGGCCGTCGCCGCGGGCCTGTAAATCGGTCACCGCATCCGTTGCCACCTCGTGCAGCGTCGTCGCGGTTCCGGTGCGGGCATCGAACTCCTGCACCACGCCTCGCAGCGCGTCGATGGCCGCCCGGCCCGAGGCGCCTTCGTTGCTGTGCACACCGCCGACGGCAAGGCCTTGACCGTTGCTCGACCAGGCCACCGCCTGCAGCCGGCCGCGCGCCAGGCGCGGCGCGCGCCACGTACCCACCACGGTAGCGCCACGAGCGTCCAGAACGGTGACGGTGCCCTGTCGGGCGGGATCGAAGTGCACCACCGCCAGCCGATCGCCCGCCGGCGCAAACGCCACCGCCACGGGCGTGCCGCCCAGCTCGGCGCGCGCCTGGAGCGTGAGGCCGCCGTCGTCGCCGAGCGTGTAGAGGCTCAATCCGCCGGCGGTATCGGTCACGGCCACGCGCCGACCTGCATGCACGGCCATGCCGTATCCGTCGCCACGCAGCGGCACTTCGGAGGCGATGCGGCCGTCGAGCGAGAACACCTTCACCGCGCCTGGCGCGGCGAAAGTGGCGAGCAGCCAGCGGCCGTCGTGGCTCCACGCAAGGCGCTTGATCTCGCCGCGGCCGGCATCGATGGCGCGCACGAACTCGCCGGAGTCGGCAGCATGCATGTGGATCGTGGCGTAGGCCCCATCGGTCTTGTCTGCCCCACTGCTGCCGATGGCGACGAGGTTTTGCTGCGGACGAAAGGCCACACCGTACATGCGCCCCTGAGCGCCCGACCCCGGCGTGCCGCGCAGCACATGTAGGCGTTCACCGGTATCGGCACGCCAGAGCGCCACCGTCTTGTCGTCGGACGCGGTGGCAACGAGGCGCTCGTCAGCGCTAAGCGCGATCCGGCGAACCGGCGCCGCGTGAAAGCCCGGATCGACGACGAGGGTCGGCGGCCGGGCAGTCGCAGTGGCCGCCCACCCTGGCCCAACGGGCAAGGCCAAGCAGGCGACAAGTGCAGCCGCAAGGAAGAACCATCGCTTGCAAGCCGCAGCGCCACCCTGCGCGCGCTCGACGGCAGGCCGCTTGCGAAGTGCGGGGGTAGGGTTGTCGGGCAGTTGGCAGGCCGGCATCGTGGATTCCGATGGGTACGGTGCCACGTGGCGGGCCAGGGGGCATCCGCTCGATACCGGAGCCTGCCGTCAATCGCTCCACCCGAATGTCGATGGAGAGGCCCCCATTGGGAGGTGATCGGGCGTGCGAGAGCTTTTGTCGTTCGCGCGCGGCTCGCATACCATCTGTGTCGAGCACTGTTGGCCGCACCTTCCTGCACCCATGACCCGCCTGCGCTTCGCCGTGTGCACTGACCCTGGCGCACGCGGCGGTAACGAGGACGACTCGCGCCACGGCCCGAGCGTCAACGGCCCCTATGCGGTGCTGGCCGATGGCGCCGGAGGCCATTCGCGCGGCGAGGAAGCGTCGTATCGGACGGTGGAATGCATCGCTCGCGTTCTGTGCGAGGAGGGCGTCACGTTCTCGCCGGACAACCTGACGCAAGTCGTGCGCCTCGCGCACTCCGAACTACTGCAAGCGCAGCAGGGGTCGCGCCGGCCCGAGCAGCGCATGCACACCACGGTGGTGGTGCTATGGGTTCACCCCGCGCTGACTCAAGTGCTGTGGAGCCACGTGGGCGATTCGCGCCTGTACCGCGTGCGTCGCGGCCAAGCCGAGTTGCTCACCCAGGACGACAGTGTCGTTCAGCACATGGTGCGTTCGGGCATGCTGAGCGAGGAGCAAGGCCGCGCTCACCCGCAAAAGAACCACCTGCTCGCTGCGCTGGGCATCGAAGGCGAGATCACGCCGCACACCGTGGCGCAGCCGGCCGAATTGAAGGATGGCGACGCCTTCTTGTTGTGCAGCGACGGTTGGTGGGACGGCGTCGAACCTGCCGATATCGCTGCCGCACTGCATCGCACCGATACGCCGGCGGCTTGGCTCGAAAACATGCGCGTGCACATCGCTGCCCGCGCCGCTCCGCGGCAAGACAACTACACCGCGGTGGCCGTGTGGGTGGGCAGCCCAGATGACGTGGCGGCTGCCCCGTTCGAGGACACCGTGCCGCTCTGAGGGGTCGCGCCAGCCACTGGCTGGGCGCTGGTGCCTAGGCGTCGCTGCCACTCGATACCGAGCGCCACGAGGATCTTGATGGCCCTGGCAGGCTGCTGGTCCAGGGCTGGTCGAGGTCGAGGTAAAGGTCGCGTCAGCCCGCCTCGCCGGCTTTCTCCGCATCTTCGGTGGCCACCGGCTCGGGCCGATCGACCAGTTCCACGAAAGCCATGGGCGCGTTGTCACCCAAGCGGAACCCCATCTTCAGGATGCGTGTATAGCCTCCCGGGCGCGCCTTGTACCGCGGGCCGAGCACCTCGAACAGCTTGGTGACCACGCTGCGGTCACGCGTACGGTTGAACGCCAGGCGTCGGTTGGCGAGCGTGGCCTCCTTGCCCAACGTGATGAGCGGCTCGACCGCTGAGCGAAGTTCCTTGGCCTTGGGCAGGGTGGTCTTGATGGCCTCGTGCGTGATCAACGAATTGCACATGTTCCTCAGCATCGCCAGGCGGTGCGAGGAGGTGCGATTGAGCTTGCGGGGGCCGTTGCGGTGGCGCATGGTGCGTTCCTGTCTTTATTGAACCCCGGCCGTGTCAGGTACCGGGGGTTGCACATCGGCCCTTGTTTGCGCAAGGGCCTTCCACTGGGGCAGCGCGCTTGTCGCTGCCTTCCTGGTCTTTGCGTTAGCGCTTGTCGAGGCCCTGCGGGGGCCAGTTTTCGAGCCGGGCCCCGAGCGTGAGCCCGCGCGAAGCCAGCACTTCCTTGATCTCGTTGAGGCTCTTGCGGCCCAGGTTGGGCGTCTTCAGCAACTCGGTCTCGGTGCGCTGGATGAGGTCGCCGATGTAGTAGATGTTCTCGGCTTTCAGGCAGTTTGCCGAGCGCACCGTGAGCTCGAGCTCGTCGACCGGGCGCAGCAGGATCGGGTCGAAGGTATCGCGGCGCGGCGCCACCGGCATCGCGATGTCACTGCCCTGCACGTCGATCTGCGCGAAGAAGGCGAGTTGCTCGACGAGGATGCGTGCGCTCTGGCGGATGGCTTCCTCGGGCGCCAGGGCACCGTTGGTCTCGATTTCCATCACGAGCTTGTCGAGATCGGTGCGCTGTTCGACGCGCGCGTTCTCCACCGCATAGCTCACGCGGCGCACAGGCGAGAAGCTGGCGTCCAACACGATGCGGCCGATGCTCTTGGTCGGCTCGTCGCCGAAGCGGCGCATATTGCCGGGCACGTACCCGCGGCCCTTCTCGACCTTGATCTGCATGTCGAGCTTGCCGCCGTGGGCCAGGTGCGCCACCACGTGCTCCGGGTTGATGATCTCCACATCGTGCGGGGTCTGGATGTCACCCGCGGTGACCGGGCCCTCGCCTTCCTTGCGCAGCACGAGAGTGACCTCGTCGCGGTTGTGCAGACGGAATACCACGCCCTTGAGGTTGAGCATGATGTGCACGACGTCTTCCTGCACGCCATCGATGGCCGAGTACTCGTGCAGCACGCCGGCGATCGTGACCTCCGTGGGCGCGTAGCCCACCATCGAGCCGAGCAGCACGCGGCGCAGCGCGTTGCCCAGCGTGTGGCCGTAGCCGCGCTCGAAGGGCTCGAGAGTGGCTTTGGCTCGGTGGCCGCCGAGCGGTTCGACCTGGATCGCCTTGGGCTTCAATAGATTGGTTTGCATGGGGTGCTTCAGTTCCTGTCGATACCCTCGGCTCGTTACACCGATAAGGCTGCGGGACCACGCCGGGCGTTGCTTTGTTCCACTGCGCCACATGCCCGGCGGGACATGGCACATGCCTCCACCCCACCCCGTCTTGGCACACCGAAGATGACGGTGCGTTGGACGGGCGGGGCGCCTTCGTCGTCAGCGCGAGTACAACTCGACGATGAGGGCTTCCTTGATCTCCGCGCCATACTGGTCGCGGTCGGGCGCCTTCTTGAAGGTACCTTCCATCTTCGTGGCGTCCACGCTCACCCAATCGGGCAGGCCGTTGCCTTGCGCAAGCTTGAGCGCGTCGGTCACACGAAGCTGGTTCTTGCTCTTCTCGCGCATGGCGATCACGTCGCCAGCCTTCACCCAGTACGACGCGATGTTGACCACCTTGCCGTTCACGGTGAGTGACTTGTGGCCCACGAGTTGGCGTGCCTCGGCGCGTGTGCTGCCGAAGCCCATGCGGTAAACGACGTTGTCCAGCCGCGACTCGAGCAGCATCAGCAGGTTGGCGCCGGTGTTGCCCTTGCGCCGCTCGGCCTCGGCGAAGTAGCGGCGGAACTGGCGCTCGAGCACGCCGTACATGCGCTTGACCTTTTGCTTCTCGCGCAACTGCACGCCGAAGTCGCTGGTGCGGCTGCCGCTGGTGCGGCCGTGCTGGCCCGGCTTGCTCTCGAACTTCGACTTGTCGGCGATCGCCCGACGAGCGCTCTTCAGGAAGAGGTCGGTGCCTTCACGGCGGGAAAGTTTGGCCTTGGGGCCCAGGAGTCGTGCCACGGTTCAATCCTCGTCTAGGTATTTCTCTGACGCGGCAGAGGGCTCGGCCACCGAAGTGACGAGCCCCCCCGCGCGAGTCCGGCGGCAATCTTGCGTGGCGCGCGGACGGTGGGCTTACGAAAGCAAACTCGCCGTTGTCGGCGAACTCAGATGCGGCGCCGCTTCTGCGGACGGCAGCCGTTGTGCGGAATGGGCGTCACGTCGCTGATCGAATTGATGCGAATGCCCAGCGAAGCCAGCGCGCGCACGCTCGACTCGCGCCCTGGGCCCGGACCCTTGATGCGCACGTCGACGTTCTTGATGCCCTGCTCTTGCGCCGCACGGCCAGCCGTCTCTGCCGCGACCTGGGCCGCGAAGGGCGTGCTCTTGCGCGAGCCCTTGAAGCCCTGGCCGCCACTGGACGCCCAGGCGAGCGAGCTGCCCTGGCGATCGGTGATGGTGATGATGGTGTTGTTGAATGAGGCATGCACGTGCGCGACGCCGTCCGCAACGTTCTTGCGGACCTTCTTGCTCACGCGCCGGGCGGCGGTATTGACGGGAGGCTTGGCCATGGTGTGTTTGCTCTCTCAGAGCGCCTTTGGCGGTGTCTTTGTGGACAGTTGCGTGAAACGGCGCATCACTTCTTGAGCGACATGGCCGACTTCTTCGGCCCCTTGCGCGTGCGGGCGTTGGTGCGCGTGCGCTGCCCGCGCACGGGCAAGCCGCGGCGGTGGCGGATGCCGCGGTAGCAGCCCAGATCCATCAGCCGCTTGATGTTGATGGACAGCTCCCGGCGCAGGTCCCCCTCGATGGTGATCTTGCCGATCTCCTCGCGGATCTTTTCGAGCTCGCGGTCGTCGAGGTCTTTGATCTTCTTCGTGTGCGGGATGCCGATCACCTCGCAGATCTTCTGCGCGGTCGGGCGTCCGATACCGTAAATGGCCGTGAGGCCGATCTCGGCGTGTTTGTGCGGCGGAATGTTGATGCCTGCGATGCGTGCCATATCTCAATACCTCTGAATCAGCCTTGACGCTGCTTGTGGCGCGGGTCGGTGCAGATCACCCGCACGACACCCTTGCGGCGGATGATCTTGCAGTTGCGGCACATTTTCTTGACCGATGCGGCGACCTTCATGGTCTTCTCCTGGGTAACCCGGTTCTGTCGATTCGATTCACCTGGCGCGGAACACGATGCGTGCCCGTGTCAGGTCGTAGGGCGTCAACTCCACGGTCACTTTGTCACCGGGCAGGATGCGGATGTAGTGCATGCGCATCTTTCCGGAAATGTGACCGAGGACCACGTGGCTATTCTCCAGCTTCACGCGGAAGGTGGCATTGGGGAGGTTCTCCAGGATCTCCCCCTGCATCTGGATGACGTCGTCCTTGGACATCTCAACTCATCTTGAAGTTTGCCTTCTTGAGCAGGCTTTCGTATTGCTGGCTCATGACGTAGCTCTGGACCTGGGCCCAGAAGTCCATCGTCACCACCACGATGATGAGCAGCGAGGTGCCGCCGAAATAGAACGGCACGTTGTAGCGAAGTACAAGGAACTCGGGCAGCAAACACACGGCGGTGATGTACACCGCGCCGGCGAGCGTGAGGCGCGAGAGGATCCTGTCGATGTGCCGGGCCGTCTGGTCGCCAGGACGGATGCCGGGGATGAACGCGCCACTCTTCTTCAGGTTGTCGGCCGTCTCTCGGCTGTTGAATACGAGCGCGGTGTAGAAGAAGCAGAAGAAGACGATCATGGCTGCATACAGCAGCACGTAGATCGGTTGCCCAGGCGACAGCGCGGCCGAGAGATCCTTCAGCCAGCGCATGCCCTCACCGGTGGCGAACCAGCCGACGATGGTGGCGGGCAGCAAGATGATGGAGCTGGCGAAGATGGGCGGGATGACGCCGCTCATGTTGAGCTTGAGCGGCAGGTGCGAGCTCTGCCCGGCATAGACCTTGTTGCCCACCTGGCGCTTGGCGTAGTTGACCAGGATCTTGCGCTGCCCTCGCTCGACGAACACCACGGCGAACGTCACGAAGATGATGATGGCGATGATGAGCAGGCACGCGATGATCGACATCGCACCGGTGCGGACGAGTTCGAAGAGGCCACCGATGGCGCTCGGCAATCCAGCCACGATGCCGGCGAAGATAAGGATGGAGATGCCGTTGCCCAGGCCTCGCTCGGTGATCTGCTCGCCCAGCCACATCAGGAACATCGTGCCGGCGACCAGGCTCACCACCGCGGTCATGCGAAAACCGAAGCCCGGACTCAGCACCAGGCCAGGCGATCCTTCCAGGGCGAGCGCGATGCCCAGGCTCTGGAAGATGGCAAGGAACAAGGTTCCATATCGCGTGTACTGTGTGATCTTGCGCCTGCCCGCCTCGCCCTCCTTCTTGATGGCCTCCAGCGAGGGCACCACGTAGGTCATCAGCTGCATGATGATGCTGGCGCTGATGTAGGGCATGATGCCGAGAGCGAAGACGGTGAAGCGCGAGAGCGCACCGCCGCTGAACATGTTGAACAGGTTCAGGATGCCGCCGCTCTGGCTCTTGAAGAGCTCCTGCAACTGCACCGGGTCGATGCCGGGCACGGGGATGTGCGCCCCGATGCGGTAGACCACCAGCGCCATGAGCAGGAAGACGATGCGGCGACGCAGGTCACCGAACTTCCCGCTCTTGGCCAGCTGGGTTGCGGAGGTTGCCACTTTCGCGTTCGCCTGTTCCGTCGCTCGTTCAGGCGGCGATGCTGCCGCCCGCGGCCTCAATGGCGGCCTTGGCCCCGGCGGTGGCGCCGATGCCCTTCAACACGACCTTGCGTGTGAGCTCGCCCGACTTCACCACCTTGACGTGCTTGATCAGCTGGCGCACGAGGCCTGCGGCCTTGAGCGTGAGCAGATCCACTTCGTCAGCGGCGAGGTGCTGCAGCTGGCCCAGTGTGATCTCGCCAGCGTACTTGAGGAGCGCGCTCTTGAAACCACGCTTTGGCAGGCGCCGCTGCAGTGGCATCTGGCCGCCTTCGAAGCCCACCTTGTGATATCCACCGGCGCGGCTCTTCTGGCCCTTGTGGCCGCGGCCCGCGGTCTTGCCCAGGCCCGAGCCGATGCCGCGGCCGACGCGGCGGCGGGCCTTCTTGCTGCCCTCGGCGGGCTTCAGCGTGTTCAGTTCCATGTCAGCACCTGGGGTGATCAGAGGACCAGCACAAGGTACGCGACCTTGTTGATCATGCCGCGCACAGCGGGCGTGTCTTCCAGCGTGCGCGAGCTGTTGAGCTTACGCAGGCCAAGGCCGCGCACCGTGGCGCGATGATCTTCGCGCGTGCCGGCCACGCTCTTCACGAGCTTGACGGTGAGGGTTTTCTTCTCAGCCATGGTGATGGTTCCGCGAGAGTGCTCAGCTGAACAGTTCAGCGACGGTCTTGCCGCGCTTGGCCGCCACCTCGGCGGGGGTGGTCGAGCGCTTCAGTGCGTCGAGCGTGGCGCGCACCATGTTGTAAGGGTTACTCGAGCCCAGGCTCTTGGCAACGATGTCAGTGACACCCATCACCTCGAACACTGCGCGCATCGGGCCGCCGGCGATGATGCCGGTGCCGGCTGGCGCGGGCGCCAGAAGCACCTTGGCGGCACCATGCTCGCCGCGCACGTTGTGGTGCACGGAGCCGTTCTTCAGCGCCACCTTGAACATGTTGCGCCGCGCGGCGTCCATCGCCTTCTGCACTGAAACCGGCACTTCCTTGGCCTTGCCCTTGCCCATGCCGATGCGGCCATCGCCATCGCCCACCACGGTGAGGGCGGCGAAGCTGAGTGTGCGGCCGCCCTTGACGACCTTGGTGACGCGGTTGACCGCGATCATCTTTTCCTTGAGGCCGTCTTCGTTGGCCTCGGTCTGCGCGCGGGGGGTGAACTTTGCCATTTCGCTTGGATCCTTGTTCTCTTCGGTCGCGCGCTCAGAACTGCAGGCCGGCTTCGCGGGCCGCATCGGCCAGCGCCTTGACGCGGCCGTGGAACGCAAAACCAGATCGGTCGAAAGCCACACGCTCGATGCCGGCCGCCTTCGCCTTCTCGGCGATGCGCTTTCCGATCAACGTCGCGGCCGCGGTATTGCCACCCTTGCCCGCGACCAGTTCCGCACGCACGGCCTTCTCAGCCGTGGAAGCACTGGCCAGCACCTTGCCGCCGTCGGCGGAGATGACGCTGGCGTAGATGTGGAAGTTGGTGCGGTGCACGGCCAGACGCGCAGCGCCATTGGAGGCGATGTTGGTCGTAATGCGCACGCGGGTCTGGCGCGCTCGGCGCAGACGCTGGTCCTTCTTGTTCAGGCTCATCTCGTCCGCTCCTTACTTCTTCTTCGTTTCCTTGAGCACCACGCGCTCGTCCGCATAGCGGATGCCCTTGCCCTTGTAGGGTTCGGGCGGACGAATCGCGCGCACCTCGGCCGCGATCTGGCCCACGACCTGACGGTCGGCGCCACTGATGACGATTTCGGTCTGCGTCGGGCAGGCCACCTTGATTCCGGCGGGCATGTCCTTGCTGACAGGGTGCGAAAACCCGATCTGCAGATTCAGCTTCTGGCCTTGGGCCTGGGCGCGAAAGCCCACGCCGACCAGGTTCAGCTTCTTCTCGAAACCCTTGCCCACACCATCCACCATATTGGCGATCAGGGCACGCATGGTGCCGCTCATTGCGTCGGCTTCCGGCGTCTCGCGCAAAGGGACGACGTTGATCACGTTGCCTTCCTTCTTGACCGAGACAAGCGGGTTCAGCTTGCGCATCAATGTACCGTTGCTGCCCTTGACGGTGATTTGTTCGGCCGAGATCGCGACATCAACGCCTTGCGGCAGCGCGAGCGGCATCTTTCCTATGCGGGACATCTGTTCTTCTCCCGCGCCATCAGGCGACGTAGCACAGGACTTCGCCGCCGATGCCGGTGGCGCGGGCCTTGCGGTCTGTCATCACGCCCATGGGCGTCGTCACGATGGCGACTCCGAGGCCATTCATCACCGTGGGTAGCGCTTCGCGCCCGCGGTAAATGCGCAGGCCAGGGCGGCTGACGCGCTCGATGCGCTCGATCACCGGGCGCCCAGCGTAGTACTTGAGCGCGATTTCGAGTTCGGCCTTGCCGCTGTCGGCTTTGATTGCGTAGCCGTCGATGTAGCCCTCGTCCTTCAGCACCTGGGCGATGGCGACCTTGAGCTTGGACGACGGCATCTTGACGGCCGCCTTTTCCACGCTTTGCGCATTGCGGATGCGCGTCAGCATGTCGGCGATGGGATCACTCATGCTCATGTGTGTTCTCCTGATCCTTCAGCGCGTGGCTTACCAACTGGCCTTGACCACGCCCGGGATATCGCCCTTGAAGGCGAGTTCGCGGATCTTGTTGCGCCCCAGACCGAACATGCGGAACGTGCCGCGTGGGCGGCCCGTGACGGCACAGCGGTTGCGCAGCCGCGTCGGGTTGGCGTTGCGCGGAAGCTTCTGCAGCTCCAGGCGCGCGCCATAGCGCTCCTCGTCGCTGCGCTTGGCATCGTTGGCTACCGCGCTAAGCTCGGCGCGCTTCTTTGCGAATTTTGCGACGAGCTTCTCGCGCTTCAGTTCGCGTTGCTTGACTGACGTCTTGGCCATGCGTGTTCTCGGCTCGCCTTAGTTCTTGAACGGGAAGCGGAAGGCCTGCAGCAGCGCCTTGCATTCGTCGTCGCTCTTCGCGCTCGTCGTGATGGAGATGTTCAATCCCCGGATCGCGTCAATCTTGTCGTACTCGATCTCGGGGAAGATGATCTGTTCCTTGACGCCGACGTTGTAGTTGCCGCGGCCGTCGAAGCTGCGGCCACTGATGCCGCGGAAGTCGCGAACGCGCGGCAGCGCAATGGTGACGAAGCGGTCAAGGAATTCGTACATGCGCACGCCACGCAGCGTGACCATGGTGCCGATGGGCACGTTCTCGCGGATCTTGAAGTTCGCGATTGCCTTGCGGGTCTTGGTGACCACCGGCCTCTGGCCCGCAATCTTGGTGAGATCGCCAACCGCGGCGTCCATCACCTTCTTGTCAGCCACCGCTTCGCTCACGCCCATGTTCAGCGTGATCTTCGTCAGGCGCGGCACTTGCATCGCGGTCTTGTAGCCGAATTTCTTCATCAGATCGGGGACGATCTGGCTCTTGAAGACGTCTTGCAGACGCGAACGCGTGGCGTTGCTACTGGTCCCGGTTTCGGCCAGCGCCTTGCCACCGCGAGCGGCCTTTTCGGCCTTGGCGGCCTTCTTGTCTGGTGCCTTGGCAGCAGCTTGCTTGGGAGCAGCCTTCGGCTTTTCGTTTGACTTTGCCATTGCAGTCGATCCTCGTGGGCCTCAGGCGCTCAGGCCTTGATCTCTTCGCCGCTGCTCTTGTAGACGCGGACCTTCTTGCCGCCCTCGAGCAGCTTGACACCCACGCGGTCGGCCTTGCCAGTGGCGGCGTTGTAGATCGCCACGTTCGACTGGTGGATCGGCATGGTCTTGTCGACCACGCCGCCGGTGGTGCCCTTCATGGGGTTGGGCTTGACGTGCTTCTTGGCGACATTCACGCCCTCGACGACGAGGCGCTCCTCGTCGACACGCAGGGAGACGGTGCCACGCTTGCCCTTGTCACGGCCCGTCAGCACGATGACCTGGTCGCCTTTGCGAATCTTGTTCATTTCAAACAACCTTGAGGGGGATGCCGAGTCCGGATGCGCTCAAAGCACCTCGGGCGCCAAGGACACGATCTTCATGAAGCGCTCGGTGCGCAACTCACGCGTCACCGGGCCGAAGATGCGGGTGCCGATCGGCTCAAGCTTGGCGTTGAGCAGCACCGCGGCGTTGCCGTCGAACTTCACGAGCGAGCCGTCCTGGCGGCGCACGCCTTTGGCGGTGCGAACAACGACGGCACTGTAGATCTCGCCCTTCTTGACGCGACCACGCGGCGCGGCTTCCTTGATGGAAACCTTGATTACGTCGCCGATGCCCGCATAGCGACGCCTGGATCCGCCGAGCACCTTGATGCACATGACGGACTTCGCGCCCGTGTTGTCGGCCACATCGAGCCGCGTTTGCATTTGGATCATGATCTCATCCCAACTTCGCTGCCGTTGCGCCAGTAGGTCCCGGTGCGGTGGCGGCCAGTCTTGGGCCCGTATTGGCAAGTGCCTGGGAATGTGCCGCTGAGCCGCCCTTCTAGGGCCCGTTCATCGGCGAAGCTTTCGATTATCGTGTTGTTTGCGGCTGCACGTCAAGCATGCGGATGAAGTGCTGGCGATCAAGCCAAATGCTGTTTCGCCTGGCTCAGCATCGTGGCGGCATCGCTCACTTCGAACTTGCCTGGGGCCTCGACATTGAGCGTCTTCACCACGCCGTCGACCACCAACATCGAGTATCGATTGGAGCGCAGGCCCATGCCGCGGGGGGTCAGGTCTAGAGTCAGCCCGGTTGCCTTCGAGAAGTCAGCGCTTCCGTCGGCCATCATGCGCACCTTGCCACCAGCCTTCTGGTCGCGGCCCCAAGCGCCCATGACGAAGGCGTCGTTGACCGAGACACACCAGATCTCGTCCACGCCAGCGGCCTTGAGCTCGGCAGCCTTCTCCAGATACCCGGGCACGTGCTTGGCCGAGCAAGTTGGGGTGTAGGCGCCGGGCAACCCGAAGACGGCGACCTTCTTGCCGGCCGTGAGCTTGGCGACGTCGAACGTGTTGGGGCCGATGGAGCAGCCGTTGCCCTCGACCTCGATGAACTCTTGCAGATTGCCTGCTGGCAACTTGTCCCCAACCTTCAGCATGCGCGTTCTCCTTGTGGTTCGTTGTAGCAAGTCGTCGACCGGCAGGCCGAAAGTCGGATCGGCCGCGCGCCGGAGTTTCCGTCACACGGCCGATCGCCGCCAGCGTAGGGTCTTGCCTACACCAGCTTGGCTTTCTCGACCAAGCGGGTTACCACCCAACTCTTGGTCTTGCTGATCGGGCGGCCCTCTGCGATCTCCACCGTGTCGCCCATCTTGTACTCGCCCTTTTCGTCATGAGCATGGTACTTGCGCGACTTGGCCACGATCTTGCCGTACAGCTCGTGGGCCGCCCGGCGTTCGACGAGCACGGTCACGGTCTTGCTACGCTTGTCGCTGACCACGCGGCCGACCAGGGTGCGCGTGTTCTTCGCCCTCGCGGGCGCGACGACAGCGGATTGCTGCAATTCGCTCATTTGGCGGCCTTCTTCTTCTGGGCCAGGATGGTCTTGACGCGCGCGATGTCGCGCCGCGTATTGCCCAGTTGCGAGTGATTGGTGAGCTGCTGCGTGGCCTTCTGCATGCGAAGGCCGAAATGGGCCTTGAGCAGGTCGGAGACTTCTTTCTCCAGCGCCGCCACGTCCTTGGTGCGCAGTTCGGATGCTTTCATGTCAGTCCTTCAGGGGCATCGAGTCGTCAAGCGCCGACCTGGCGTGCGACGAAGGTCGTGCGCAGCGGCAGCTTGGCAGCGGCGAGCGTGAACGCCTCGCGGGCGAGCTGTTCGGGCACGCCGTTGATCTCGTACAGCACCTTGCCGGGCACGATTTCGGCCACGTAGTACTCGGGGTTGCCCTTGCCATTGCCCATGCGAACTTCGGCCGGCTTCTGCGAGATGGGCTTGTCAGGGAAGATGCGGATGAAGATTCGGCCGCCACGCTTGATGTGACGGCTGATGGCGCGACGCGCCGCTTCGATCTGGCGCGCGGTGATACGGCCGCGTTCGGTGGCCTTCAGGCCGAACTCCCCGAACGAAACTGCGGCACCCCGGGTGGCGATGCCGGTGTTGCGGCCCTTCTGTTCCTTGCGGAACTTGCGACGACTGGGTTGCAGCATCGTTACTCTCCTTTGCTATCGCCACCGGCGGGCGGGGCAATGCGGCGCACCCGCTTCACGGCAGGGCCGGGGCCCTTGGACGGCGGCTCGCTGCTGGGGCCAGCCGCCGGTGCGGCGGCCGCTGCTTCGGCAGCCCGAACAACAGGGACGTCGCCGCGCGGACGATCGCCGCCGGGTCCACCCGGACGGCCGCGGCCGGCACCCGGGGCGCCAGGCCGGCCACCGCCAGGGCGACGCGGACGGCGGTCGTCGCCTTCGTGCTCGGTCTTGGGTAGTTGCGGGGCCTCGCCATTGGCCAAGCGGTCACCGCGATACACCCAGACCTTGACGCCGATGACGCCGTAGGTCGTCTTGGCCTCGCTGAAACCGTAGTCGATATCGGCCTTGAGGGTGTGCAGTGGCACGCGCCCTTCGCGGTACCACTCCGTGCGCGCGATCTCGATGCCGTTCAGACGCCCAGCACTCATGATCTTGATGCCCAGAGCACCCAGGCGCATGGCGTTCTGCATTGCGCGCTTCATGGCGCGGCGGAACATGATGCGCTTCTCGAGCTGCTGCGTGATGCTGTCGGCGATCAACTGGGCATCGACCTCCGGCTTGCGGATCTCCTCGATATTCACTGCCACCGGCACGCCCAGGCGCCTGGCGAGTTCGGCCTTGAGGTTCTCGATGTCCTCGCCCTTCTTGCCGATCACGACGCCCGGCCGCGCCGAGTAGATGGTGATGCGCGCGTTCTTGGCCGGACGTTCGATGAGGATGCGCGAAACCGCGGCGTTCTTCAACTTGGCCTTCAGGTACTCACGGACCTTCAGGTCTTCGGCCAGCATGCCGGCGAAATTGCGGTTGTTCGCAAACCAGCGGCTCTGCCAGGCGCGCGTGACCGCAAGGCGGAAGCCGGTCGGATGGATCTTCTGTCCCATGAATGCTGCTTCCTCAGTTCCCGACCGTCACGTAGATGTGGCACGTGCCCTTGCTGATGCGCGCACCGCGGCCCTTGGCCCGCGCGGCGAAGCGCTTCAGCGTGGCGCCTTGTTCGACGTAGATCGTTTTGACTTTCAGTTCGTCGACATCGGCGCCGTCGTTGTGCTCCGCGTTCGCGATGGCGCTGTCCAGTGCCTTCAGCACGATGCCGGCCGCCTTCTTGGGCGTGAACTTCAGGATGTTGCGCGCCTGCTCGACCTTCTTGCCGCGGATGAGGTCGGCCACCAGCCGGCCCTTGTCGGCCGACAGTCGCACACCGCGAACACTGGCTTTGGTTTCGGTTGCCATGTGGTCGGCTCCTTATTTCTTGGAGGCTTTCTTGTCCGCGGGGTGACCCTTGAACAAGCGGGTCATCGCGAACTCGCCGAGCTTGTGGCCGACCATCTGGTCGGTCACGTACACCGGCACATGCTGCTTGCCGTTGTGCACGGCCACCGTCAGGCCGATGAACTCGGGCAGGATGGTGCTGCGGCGCGACCAGGTCTTGATCGGCTTCTTGTCCTTGATGGCAGAGGCCTTCTCGACCTTGGCCATCAGGTGGTGGTCCACGAAGGGACCCTTTTTCAGTGAACGTGCCATGGTGATGTTCCCTTCAGGCCCTCATCACTTCTTGCGCCGCGAGACGATCATCGCCTGCGTACGCTTGTTGTTGCGAGTGCGGTAGCCCTTGGTGAGGGTGTTCCACGGCGACACCTGAGGCTGCGCCTCGCCGGTACGGCCCTCGCCGCCACCGTGCGGGTGATCGACGGGGTTCATCGCCACACCCCGCACCGTGGGTCGGATGCCCTTCCAGCGCCGCGCACCAGCCTTGCCGTATTGGCGCAGGCTGTGTTCCTCGTTGCTGACCTCGCCAATCGTGGCGCGGCAGTCGATGTGAATCTTGCGTACCTCACCGGAGCGCAGTCGCAACTGTGCGTAGGTGCCTTCGCGCGCCATGAGCGTCACCGAGGAACCCGCCGAACGGGCGATCTGGGCGCCCTTGCCAGGCAGCATTTCGATGCAGTGAATCGTTGAGCCGACAGGAATGTTGCGAATGGGCAGCGTGTTGCCCGCCTTGATGGGCGCCTCCGCGCCGCTCACCAGCGTGGCCCCCGCCTCCACCCCGCGCGGGGCGATGATGTAGCGGCGCTCGCCGTCGGCATAGCACAACAACGCGATGTGGGCGGTGCGATTCGGGTCGTATTCGATGCGCTCGACCTTCGCCGGCACGCCATCTTTGTTGCGACGGAAGTCGACGACGCGGTAGTGGTGCTTGTGGCCCCCACCCTTGTGGCGCATCGTGATGTGGCCGTTGTTGTTGCGGCCGGCGTGCTGGAACTGCGGCTCCAACAACGAGGCCTCGGGCGCGCCCTTGTGCAGGTGCTTGTGCACCACCTTCGTCACGGCTCGGCGGCCGGGCGAAGTGGGCTTGACTTTGACGACGGCCATTTAAGCGGCCTCCCCAGAGAAGTTGAGCTCCTGGCCCGGCTTCAGCGACACGTAAGCCTTCTTGACATGGTCGCGGCGGCCGACGGTGCGGCCGAAGCGCTTGACCTTGCCTTTCTGGTTGAGCGTGTTGACCTCGGCCACCTCGACCTTGAACATCAACTCGACAGCGGCCTTGATCTCCGGCTTGGTGGCGTCACGCAGCACCTTGAAGAGCACCTGGTTGCGTTTCTCGCCGACCTGGGTGGCCTTCTCGGAAATGATGGGTGCGACGAGCACTTGCGCGAGCCGACTTTCGTCGAACTTCTTTTTGGCACCGCTCATGCGAACATCTCCTTGAGCTGCTCGATCGCGGCCTTGGTGACCAGCACCTTCTTGTAGTGCACGAGCGA
Source organism: Burkholderiales bacterium (assembly GCA_031401195.1). Classification (GTDB taxonomy): domain Bacteria; phylum Pseudomonadota; class Gammaproteobacteria; order Burkholderiales; family Burkholderiaceae_C; genus Rubrivivax. The sequence continues at coordinate 1,872 of JANNRI010000012.1, read as the reverse complement.
GAGCGGATCGGCGTATCGCGGCTCCACGACCAGCACATTGACCAAGTTGCGAGAAGCCAGTGCCAGGTTGTCGTCGACGTGGTCGGCGATGACCATCACCGAATCCAGCCCCATGGCCTTGAATTTGGCCGCCAGCAGCTTCGTCTTGGGCGCTTCCACGCCAATCGAGTCGACCACCGCCAGCCGGCCGTCGCGCGCGAGTTGCGAGAGGATGCTGGCCATGCCGGCTCGGTACATCTTCTTGTTGACCTTCTGCGAGAAGTTCTCGTCAGGCTTGTTCGGAAAGATTCGACCGCCGCCGCGCCACAAGGGCGAGCTGGTCATGCCGGCGCGAGCGCGGCCGGTGCCCTTCTGGCGGAACGGCTTCTTCGTCGAATGCCGGACCTCGGCACGCGTGAGCTGGGCTCGTGTGCCCTGGCGTGCGTTGGCCTGGAATGCGACGACTATCTGGTGTACGAGAGCGGCGTTGTAGTCGCGCGCGAACACGGTATCGGGCGCGTCGAACTTGCTCGTGGCCTGACCCTGGTCGTTGAGGAGCTCGAGTTGCATCACGCGGCTCCCTTCTTGGCTTCGGCCAGGGTGGCCTTCTTGGGACGCGCCTTGATGGCAGCGCGCACGACCACGTGGCCGTTTTTAGAACCCGGAACCGCACCCTTCACGAGCAACAGCGAGCGAACTTCGTCGACACGAACGATGTCCAGGTTCTGGGTGGTGACGGTTTCGTCGCCCATGTGGCCTGTCATCTTCTTGCCCGGGAACACGCGACCCGGGTCCTGGGCCATCGAGATCGAGCCCGGCACGTTGTGCGACCGGCTGTTGCCGTGCGAGGCACGCTGCGATCTGAAATTGTGGCGCTTGATCGTGCCGGCGAAACCCTTGCCGATGGAGGTGCCCTGCACGTCGACCTTCTGGCCCGCACTGAACATGGTCACCGGAAGAACGGACCCAGGTTTGTGCTGTCCGGCGATCTCTGCCGTGACCCGGAATTCCCTCAGGACCTCGCAGGCCTCGACACCCGCCTTGGCCAAGTGCCCGGCTTCGGGCTTGTTGACGCGGCTGGCCTTGCGCTTGCCGTAGGCCACCTGGAGGGCGTCGTAGCCGTCGGTGGCACTGGTCTTGACCTGCGTGACGCGGTTGTTGGACACGTCGAGCACCGTCACGGGGATGGTGTCGCCATCGTCCGTGAAGATGCGCATCATGCCCACCTTCCGACCGAGCAGGCCGAGCTGTTCGCTCAGACTCATGGTCTTGCTCCGGCCCCGCACCAGTGAAGGATCTGAGGCCTGTTGTTCACGATCCCGACATCGATTGGTCGGGGGTGGTTCGGCTCCAGGCGGTCTTTGAGGCCGCCCCGGTCCGGAAAAGCTGCAGAGTGTATCACCGCCCGCGGCAGGTGCCTCTTGCTATTGCAGCTTGATCTCCACATCCACGCCGGCCGGGAGGTCGAGCTTCATCAGCGCGTCCACGGTCTTGTCGGTCGGGTCGATGATGTCCATCAGGCGCTGGTGGGTGCGGATCTCGAATTGATCGCGGCTGGTTTTGTTGACGTGCGGCGAACGCAAGATGTCGAAGCGCTGCATGCGCGTAGGCAACGGCACCGGCCCTTTGACGATGGCGCCGGTGCGCTTGGCGGTTTCGACAATCTCGAGCGCGCTCTGATCAATGAGCTTGTAGTCAAACGCTTTGAGGCGGATGCGGATTTTCTGTTTGGTGGCCATTTCGGATCCTTATTCGATGATCTTGGCCACGACGCCGGCGCCCACGGTGCGCCCGCCCTCGCGGATCGCAAAGCGCAAGCCCTCTTCCATCGCAATCGGGTTGATCAGCTTGACCGTGATGCTCACGTTGTCCCCAGGCATCACCATCTCCTTG
>JANNRI010000011.1:0-36219 GCA_031401195.1 Burkholderiales bacterium | reverse complement strand
CAGCGCGCAACCGGTGGTGCTGAGCGTGAACGACCTGAGCAAGAGCTACCGCAGCGGCGGCGGCCTGTTTGGTGGGCCGGGACGAAGCGTGGATGCGCTGGCGGCAGTCAGCTTCAGCGTGCGGCGTGGCGAGACGGTGGGTATCGTTGGCGAGTCGGGCTCGGGCAAGTCCACGGCGGCGCGCTGCATCGCGCGGCTGATCGACGCCGACAGCGGCCAGATCATGGTCGAAGGCGCCGACATCGCCCCGCTGAGCGCACGCGCGCTGCGGCCGGTGCGGCGGCGCATGCAGATGGTGTTCCAGGACCCTTTCGGCTCGCTCAACCCGCGGCGCACGGTCGGGCAGCTGATCGCCGAAGGGCCCATCGTGCATGGCGTTGGCGCGGCTGCGGCCCACGCCCGCGCACTCGAGCTGCTGGACCTGGTGGGGCTGGAGCGGCGGGCCGCTGCGCGCTACCCGCATGAGTTTTCAGGTGGGCAGCGCCAGCGCATCGGACTGGCGCGCGCGCTGGCGCTCGAGCCTGCCATCCTGGTGGCCGACGAGCCGGTGTCGGCGCTGGATGTGTCGGTGCAAGACCAGGTGCTGCGCCTGCTGGCCGACATCCGCAACCGCTTGGGGCTGACGGTGCTGTTCATCACCCACGACCTGCGCGTGGCTGCCCAAGTCTGCGACAGCATCGTTGTCATGCACCGAGGCCGTGTGGTCGAGAGTGGGCTGGTGGCCGATGTGTATGCCCGCCCGGCCCACGCCTACACCCAGGCGCTGCTGGCGGCGGTGCCTGGCCGGCAGTGGAGCCACGACAACGAAGACAGGGCGGGGTCCGCACCGACACCCGGTTCGACGCCGACAGTGCCACCTTCTTCATGACTCGTGGATGAAGCAAAGCAGCTTGTGACGAACCCGATTCTCGAACTTCGCGAGGATTTCCCCGCGTTCAAAGACTGCATCTACCTCAATCTTGCCGGTCGGGGGCTGCTGTCGCGCACCACGCGAGCGGCCCTGGATGGCGGCCTCGATGACCAGATGATGGGGCGCGTGCGCAAGTCGAGTTGGAAGGCCGCGGCCGATGACGCGCGGCAGCTCTTTGCACGCCTTCTGCATGCACGTGAAACCGAAATCGCGTGCATGAAGAACGTTTCGGATGGCTTGAACGCCATCGCAACCGCGCTGCCTTGGCAGCGCGGAGACAACCTGGTTTTCTGCCCTGACTTTGATCATCCCAATGCGACCTTCACCTGGCTGAATTTCGAAAGGCTGGGGGCGGAGTTGCGCCCTGTGCCATTGCTGGCATGTGGAGCGCTGGACGTGCCTGGCATCAAGCAGGCGGTGGACGGTAAAACTCGGCTCGTGACCTTGTCGTCCGTGAATTTCCTCACTGGCATTCGGGCCGAACTCGGCGATGTTGGAGCCCACTGTCGGCGAAACGGCGTGTTTTTTCTGGTGGATGGCGCGCAATCGACCGGTGTGCTGGATGTGGATGTGCACGCGAACCACATCGATGGCTGGTGTGCCTCTGCAAACAAGGGGCTGCTCGGCACTTACGGCGTGGGCTTCACTTATTGCAGCGAGGAATGGGCTGCACGCTTGAAGCCCGCCTATCTCAGCCGCTTTGGAATCGACGCTGGGGAGTTGCCAGAGACAGAAATGGGGCCCGCAGACTACAAGCTCTACCCGGGAGCCCGAAGGTTCGAGGTCGGCAATGCCAACTGGACCGGCTTGATGGCGGTGGCCGCCTCCATGCGCCAGTTGCAGCAATATTCAGCTGCCGACATTCAGCATCACACGCTGGCTCTGGCTTTGCGTTTGGCCATGGGCATCAGGGAAGCAGGGTTCACGGTGCCGGGTTCAAACCGCAGCCGCAGCGATTTGCAGTCTCATATCGTGACCCTCTATGCCGGGGCCGATGGCGAGCGTCGCCTTGAAGACCTCGACCGGAATCTGCGCGCAGAACGCATCGTCTTCTCGCGTCGCCTGGGCGCCATCCGATTCGGGATGCATGCTTACAACAACACTGCGGACATCGACACCGTCGTCAGAATTGCGACGAATACCCGGTGATGCAACGCCCCACTGATTGAAGAGCCGCCATGACGCCTCAAGACCTTGAGAACCCGGGTGGCGCTGCCACAAAGACAGTGGCATTCCAGCCCGCTGCGGCGCTGGTGATCCCTGCTGCACCCAGGCCAGCGGGCAAGTACCTTCCCTATGTGATTTCGCGCGGCTTCGTCTACATCTCTGGACAGACAGCGCGGGTGGACGGAAAGATTGCCTACGCCGGCATGGTGGGGCGCGATCTGTCGCTCGAAGAAGGGCGACTTGCGGCTCGAATATGCGCCATCAACGTGCTCTCACAGTTGAAAGCTGCATGCGGCAACGATTTCAGTCGCGTCGCACGTTGCGTTCGACTCGGCGGCTTCGTTTGCAGCGCCCCGGATTTCTACCAACAAGCGGAAGTGCTGAACGGCGCCTCAGACGTGATGTTGGCTGCGTTTGGTGACGCTGGGGCGCATGTGCGCACCGCCGTTGGCGTTGCCGTGCTGCCATCCAACTCGGCGGTCGAGGTTGATGCGGTGTTCGAGCTCCGCAACTTGCAGGTTCCATCCACATAACGCCTCTTTAGGCTGGAAGCATCATATGAAACCACGTCTTTGGCTGGCGGTGACCACACTCACGGCCGTCGCCTCTTGCAACGCACTTGCACAAGGGTATCCCACCAAGCCTGTTCGATTGATCGTCCCTTTTGCGCCCGGCGGCACGACCGACGTGGTGGCGCGCATCACGGCTGATGCACTTGCACCGGTACTGGGTCAGCCTGTGGTGATCGAAAACAAGTCCGGTGGCGGTGGTTCGATCGGCGCGCTGGAGACGGTGCGTGCCACACCCGACGGCTATGCGCTTGGGCTGGCCAATACGTCGACCACTGCTGCCAACCCTGCCATCAACCCGAAACCGCCTTACGACCCTCTCACTGACTTCACGCCGATTGTCAGTTTGGCGTCGTCACCCAACATACTGGCGGTGACCGCGAGTTTTCCCGCAAAAGACTACAAGGGCTTCATCGAGGCGGTTCGGAAAAACCCCGGCAAGTTCACCTATGCATCGTCAGGCATTGGTGCGAACAGCAACTTGCAGATGGAGCTCTTCAAAATGAGCACGGGGACGTTTATTGTCCACGTGCCTTACCGGGGGTCGGGCCCTGCGTTGACCGACACCGTTTCCGGCCAGGTGTCGATGATCCTCGATCAGGTCCCGACTTCGCTGCCCTTTATTCGCGCGGGGAAGCTGGTCGCCATTGCCGTCGCAGCGCCTGGCCGACTGAAGGAGCTGCCTGACGTTCCGACGTTCAAGGAATTGGGGTTGGAGCAGGTCAATCGCATGGCCTATTACGGCCTCTACGGCCCCAAGGGTCTGCCCGAAGAGGTCGTGAAGAGAGTGCATGAGGCTGTCGTCAAGGCATTTCAGGACCCTTTGGTGCGCAAGCGGATCGAGGAAACCGGCTCACTCGTCAATGTGAGAGGTCCCGTCGAGTTCAAGGAACAGATCCGTTCCGAACTTGCGGTTTATCGGAAAGTCGTGGAAACGATGAAGTTGAAGGCAGAGTAAGTTCCTGGTGTCCGCGCCGATTAAAAGTTGACGTGCATGCGCGGTTCAAACGCGATCTCCTTGGCCGGGATGACACCGACACCATGACATTGCCCGCCGCCCCTGCCGCAGCGGGACTGCAGGCCGTGGCTCTGGCCTTGTTTGACAGCGCATCAGCGCCGTCGAATTGACGCAGGCCGCACTTGCGTGCATCACCGCGAGCAGAAACAGCGATAACTCGGCAAGCCTGACTGCCTGACGGCGTGGCCTGGTCCATGCAGGACCCCGCCCGCCTCGGTCGCATCCGGCCACGGTTCGCTCCATAGACTGGGTCGAAGCCCGCCCTCCGCTACCCCAACGACTTTTCTTCTGGTAGAGGCGGTTTTGCTAGCGTGTCGCTAACGTTTGCCTAATGGTGTGCGCGCACTCTTCGTTTCATGGCGGCCCGTCCGGGCCGCCGAAACAGGAGAGATGGTGATGAAATCGCACGATGGCAACGCGGCACCGCCGCTGCCGGCGGCTGCCAACTACCGCGGCGTCGCTCAGGCTGGCATCCTGGCGCTCGTCGCGAGCGGCTTCATGTTGTCGGGTTGCGGCGGCGGAGGCGGGGGCGGCAGCACCGAACCGCCGGCTGTCACCAAGCCTCCGACCGTGCAAGCCAGTGCGGTTTCGCTCAATGTGCAGGAGGTCGCGCCGTCGTCGGTGGCCGGCAAGGTTGTCGCGTCGGACCCGCAAGGTCTGGCGCTGACGTTCGCAGTCGCCACCGCGCCGAGCGCCGGCACGGTCTCGGTCGACACGAGGAGTGGCGACTTCACCTACTCGGTCAGCGGCAGCACGGCCAGCAGCCAGGACTCGTTCACCGTGGCGGTCTCCAATGGCAAAGCGGCGGCCACCGCGAGCGTCACCGTTCAACTGAAAACCGATCCACTGCTCGTCAATCAATGGCACATCCGCAACGCCGGCGCCTCGGCGTTCTCGACGGTGCTGCCAGCGCCCGGCAACGACATGAATGTGGCCGGCGCCTGGGCCGCAGGGTTCAGCGGCAAGGGAATCAAAGTGGCTGTCGTCGATACAGGCCTCGAGATTGCGCACGAGGATCTTGCTGCGAATGTCGACGGCGCGAACTCGTTCAACTTCCTGACCAACGGCAGCGACCCGACGCCTGCGGTGAGCGTGGTCGGCCACGACCACGGCACGCAGGTGGCCGGAATCATTGGCTCGGTGGCGTTCAACGGCAAGGGTGGGCGCGGGGTCGCCTACAACGCGCGGCTGCGCGGCTACAACCTGCTCGAGAACTTCTCGGTGACGAACTACGCGGCTTCGATGGGCGGCGTGGCGACTTCCGCCGACAACGCCGTCTTCAATGCCAGCTTCGGAAACCCCGCGCCGGCCCTGTCGCCGTTCGACCAAGCGATCGTCAGCGCCAACGCCAACCTCAACACGTTGCGGGGCGGCCTCGGCGCGATTCTCGTCAACGCTGCGGGCAACGCCTTCGTGGGCTTCGGCGAGGCCGACGATGCGCAGCGTTGTTCCTTCGCGAATCGCCACGGCGTCAGCTGCGGCGATCCGGCCCAGGACACGCGACTCGGCGGCGTCACGCCGATCATCGTGGGCGCCATCAATGCCGATGGCAAGCGCTCCAGCTATTCGACGACAGGCTCGTCGCTGTGGGTGTCGGCGCCGGGCGGCGAGTACGGATTCGACTCGACCTACTACGACACGTCGAAATTCCCGACCAGCGCGGTCAAGCCGGCGATCGTGACGACGGCCCGGTCCGGCTGCTTGAATCGGGACAACGCGCCTGGCTTCGGCAACGCGTTGGTGACCGGCAACCACCGCCTGGCGCTCGATTGTCAATACACGGCGCAGATGAACGGCACGAGCTCGGCCGCGCCGAACACCTCGGCGACTATCGCCATGATGCTCGAGGCCAACCCGAGGCTCACCGCGCGCGACGTCAAGTTCATCCTTGCGAAGACCGCCAAGCGGATCGATCCGGGATTGGCGAGCGTGACCTCGACGGACCTCGCCCCCGGTGCGACGGTCACGCTCGAACAGGGCTGGGTCAGGAACGGCGCCGGCAACTGGTTTTCCAACTGGTACGGCTTCGGCGCCGTTGATGCATCGGCGGCGGTCGCCATGGCGAAAAGCTATGCGAGCTACCTGCCGGCAATGAAAACCTCGGATTTCTATTCGACCACGCCGCGCGCGGGCGTGACCGTTCCGGCGCAGTCCGCCGGCGGCTTGGTGATTCCGGCGATGGTCAACGAACCATTCACGACGGTCGAGCAGGTCATCGTATTCCCCAACCTCGAGGCGACGCCTATCCTCTCGTGCAACCAGATCGAAGTGGTCTCTCCTTCAGGCACCAAGTCGATCCTGCTGCACGCCGCCAACGGATTTGCCCAGACCTCGGTGGCCGGCACGAGGATTCTTTCGAACGCCTTCTACGGTGAGCCTATCAATGGAACCTGGAAGTTCACCTACTTCAATTTCTGTACCGGCCAGACGCGGCTCTCGGCGACACAGCCGCAGAGTTTCCTGTTCATCGGCCGCTGAAAGGAACCATCATGCGAATCGCATTCCTCATCGTCACGATTGCCTTGCTGGGTTGCACCTTGCCCATTGATGCCCAGATCGTTCCCATGGCCCGGGCCAAGCCGGCAGCGGTCGGCGACTCGGCCATGGTCTTCGAGGACCGGGGCCAGCAGCTGGAGATCTATCCGACGCTGCGTGCCACCCCGGCCGTGAAGCCGGGCACCCCGGGCGTCGAGCATCGGCTCTCGAGCGCCAACGAGAGCGCACCGATCGGCCCGCGAAACCTCGGCGTCGTCCTCAACCACGCGCTGCAGGTGCGCGGTTACCTGACGGGCGAAATCACGTTCAAGCCGAAAGGCGATGGCCTGCCGGCCGGCTTCGATGCGGCCAGCTACCCGGGACTCGCGAAGATCACGAACCCGAACATCTACGTGGTCCTCGCTTCTTCGCCGAAGGAGTTCCTCGCGCTGTTCAACCGCTTGAAGTCGCGCGGCGATCTCGAGTGGGTGGAGGCGGTGGTGATCTACGGCGGCGCCGCGAGCACGCCTTCGGGCAGGTGACCTCCGCGGCGGGGGCGGCAGTGTCGCCCAGTGGCACCGTGCGCAACGGCGCCGGAGATGGAGCCTCGGGCTTCAGCCGGCCGCGGTTTCGGCCGGCGCCAGCGCCACCGCCTGTACGTGACGAGCGCCGTATGGCTGGTGATTTGCCCAGCGACTTCGAGACGCTGCGACAGGCCACCGTAGCCGGGTTCGCGGCATCGGGCGACACCGTGGCAAGCCGCAAGGCCTCGCAACAAGCGCTGGCACTGCTGGCGCCGAAACTGCCTGAAATGCTGGGCGGCAGTGCCGACCTGACGAGCTCGAACCTGACCGACTTCCCCGGCTGCGGCGCCGTGCGCGGTGGCGAGAAAGGCGGTCGCTACATCAACTACGGCGTGCGCGAATTCGGTATCGCGGCGGTGATGAACGGTGTGGCGCTGCACGGTGGTTTCATCCCCTACGGTGGCACATTTCTCACCTTCAGCGACTACAGCCGCAATGCCATCCGCATGGCGGCGTTGATGAAGCTACGCGTGATCCACGTCTTCACCCACGACAGCATCGGCCTGGGCGAAGACGGCCCGACCCACCAGCCGGTGGAGCACGCCGCCAGCCTGCGGCTGATTCCCAACCTCGATGCCCCGGCACCCGATGTCTTCGGGCACTTCGGGTTGACGGCCTTGCGGCTGGCCGATCTGGTACAGACCGAGTGCGGCGAAGACCGGCGTCTCATACGCTCCGGCCACTCAAGCTGAGCCCCCCGTGGACTACACCCTCATCACCTTCGACCTCGACGGCACCCTGGTCGATACCGCCTGCGAAATCGCCGAGGCGGCCAACCGGACGTTGCGCACACACGGCATCGCGCCGCAGCCGGTTGCGGACATCACCTTGCTGATCGGCGGCGGCACGCGCCAGTTGATGCACAACCTGCTGGCCCGCTGCGCCGAGGCACAGCCCGCACTGGCGGGCACCGTGGCGCCGGAACAGGTAATGGCCACCTTCGACGCGCACTATGCCGTCACCACCGGCACATCGGCAGCGCCCTACCCGGGCTGCCTCGAGGCGTTGTCGAAGTTGAAGGCAGCGGGCATTCGACTGGCCTGCGTCACCAACAAGGAGCTGCACCACACACGCGCCGTGTTGAAGGCAACCCGGCTCGACACCTACTTCGAACTGACCATCGGCGGCGATTCGCTGCCCGACAAGAAACCGCACGCCAGCGTATTGCAGCACGTGGCAACTGCGTTCGGCGTCAGCACCGCGCGCATGGCCCATGTCGGGGACTCCGCCATCGACGTGCAGGCTGCCCGCAATGCCGGCGTCACGGCCTGGGCGGTGCCGTATGGCTACAACGCTGGCCGGCCGATTGCAGATGCCAGGCCAGATCGCATCTTTCAGACGCTGCTGGCCGTCGCCAACCATGTGCTGGGCGAAACGTCGCATGCAGCAAGCTGATCGCTGAGATGGGCGCGCGCAAGGCCGTGCTGTGGGACGTCGATGGCACCATCGCGGAGACCGAGCGCGACGGCCACCGCGTCGCGTTCAACCGGGCCTTCGAAGCCTGCGGTTTGCCCTGGCGTTGGGACGAGGCACTCTACGGCGATCTGCTTCACATCACGGGTGGCTGCGAGCGCCTGTTGCACGACATGCAGACCCGCCCCGACGCCCCGGTGTTGCCCACCGCCCGCGATGCGCTGGCCAGAACCGTGCACGCGAAGAAGAACGCCCTCTATGCCGACCTGGTGGGCACCGGGCTCATCCCGCTGCGCGGCGGTGTGTCGAAGCTGATGGTGCAGTGCCACGCGCGCGGCGTGCGCATGGGCATCGCGACGACAACGAGCCGGTCGAACGTCGATGCCCTGATGCGCTGGCACCTCGGCGCGTCTTGGGCGCAGCAGTTCTCGGTGATCGTCTGTGGCGAGGACGTTGAGCGCAAGAAGCCCGATCCGGCGGCCTACGTACAGACTTTGCAACGGCTCGGCATCGGCCCGCTGGAGGCGGTGGCGATCGAAGACTCACCGCCCGGCGCGGCGGGCGCCCGCGCCGCCGGCATCCCGGTCATCGTCACGCGCAGCGCGTACTTCGAGCAATCACCGATCGAAGGTGCACTGGCCGCCGGCCCGGGCCTGCACACCCGCCGCGGCTGGTGGCCGGCCCTGCGGACCGGTGCCGACGAGCGCGAGCCGGTCGGCCTGGACGACATCGAAGCCTGGCGCGCCGAGGTAAACCCGGCGGCGTGCGGCACCGCCGAATAGAAGCACCTCTTCACCGCATCCACCCGCTTCAAACGAAGCCACGCCATCGATCGCACCGCGGGTTTCCCCCGAACGGGGTGCCGCCCGCGAGCCAGACTCACGGACAACCCGCTGCGGTAGCGACAATCACCCGCCGTGTCTCAGCTCTTCGAAGTCCACCCCGAAAACCCGCAGCCGCGCCTTTTGAAGCAGGCCGCGCAGATCCTGCATGTGGGCGGCATCGCCGCCATCCCGACGGACTCGAGCTATGCACTCGTCTGCCACCTCGACGACAAGGCGGCCGCCGAGCAGTTGAGGCACATCCGGCAGGTGGACGACAAGCACCACCTCACGCTCTTGTGCCGCGACTTGAGTGAGCTCGCAAGTTACGCGCGGGTGGACAACCGGCAGTACCGCATCCTGAAGTTGGGCACGCCCGGCCCGTTCACCTTCATCTTGGAGGCGACGAAGGAGGTGCCGCGGCGTTTGTCGCACCCTTCAAGGCGCACCATCGGGTTGCGCGTGCCGGCACACCGCGTGACGCAGGAGTTGCTGGCCATATTCGGCGCACCGTTGCTCGCGACCACGCTCATCCCACCGGGCGCAGAGCACCCGATGAACGACGCCCACGAAATCCGCGAGCGCTTTCAGAAGGCACTTCAAGCCGTGGTGGACGCCGGGGCCTGCCCGGCCGAGCCGACCACGGTGGTGGACCTCAGCGCTGGCGAGCCGGTCGTGGCCCGGCTGGGCCGCGGCGACCCGGGCCGCCTGGGCCTTGTGGCCGCGCCGGCTGGCTAGAGCGCGGCGCGCCTTGCGGGCCTGCCTGGCGGCCACCGTCGCGACGCGGTTGCGCCGGCAGGTCCAGCGGCAGGTCGACATGCGCACTCGGGCGACGCTCAGAGCTTGCATCGCGCCCGGGCTGCCCAGCAAAGTTGATGCCGCGCGGGTCTCGCTGCGTGTCTGGCGTCATCTGACGCTGCGGCGCTGGCCCACGCCCCGGACGCGCGTCGCGGAAGTCGCGCGGCGCATCGCGGCGCTGGCCGTGACCGGCCGAGCCCCCGTAGCCACCATGGCCTGTGCTGCGGCCGCGGCCGCCACCACCACCTCCGCGTGAACCGGCGCCGATGGTCATGCGGTGGCCGAGAACGATGGGCTCGGCACGCTCGCCCACCGGCGGCTCGAAGCCGGGGATGGTGACGCGCTGGATCGGCCGCTTGGTGAGCTTCTCGATCTCGCGCAGGAAGCCTTCCTCGTCCAGACACACGAGCGAGATCGCCTCGCCCGTGGCGCCCGCACGGCCAGTGCGGCCGATGCGGTGGATGTAGTCCTCGGGCACGTTGGGCAACTCGTAGTTCACCACGTGCGGCAACTGGTCGATATCGATGCCGCGCGCGGCGATATCGGTGGCCACCAGCACGCGCATGTCGCCGGACTTGAAGTCGGCGAGCGCCTTGGTGCGCGCACTCTGGCTCTTGTTGCCGTGGATGGCCATGGCCGTGACGCCATGGTCGTTGAGCCAGTCGGTGAGCTTGTTGGCGCCGTGCTTGGTGCGCGTGAACACGAGCACCTGGTGCCAGTCGCCGCGCTGAATGAGCTCCTTGAGCAGATCTTTCTTGCGGTCGCGGCCCACCGGGTGTGCCACCTGGGAAACCACCTCGACGGTGGAATTGCGGCGCGCCACTTCGATGAGCGCGGGCTGGTTAAGCAGCCGATCGGCCAGATCCTTGATCTCGTCGCTGAAGGTGGCCGAGAAGAGCAGGTTCTGGCGCCTGGCGGGCAGCAGCGCCATCACCCTCTTGATGTCGGGCAGGAAGCCCATGTCGAGCATGCGGTCGGCCTCGTCGAGCACGAAGATCTGCACGGCGCTGAGGTCGAGCGTGCCCTGCTGCTGGTGGTCGAGCAGGCGGCCGGGCGTGGCCACGAGGATGTCGACCCCGCGGCGCAGCTTGTCCACCTGCGGCTGCATGCCCACGCCGCCGAAGATGACCATGCTCTTCAGCGTGAGGTACTTGCCGTAGGTGCGCACGCTCTCTTCCACCTGCGCAGCGAGTTCGCGGGTGGGAGTGACGATGAGGGCGCGGATCTTGATGCGGTTGGTGCGCGGGTCGCGGGCGGCGGGTTCATGCGCCAGGCGCTGCAGCATGGGCAGCGTGAAGCCGGCAGTCTTGCCGGTGCCGGTTTGTGCGCCGCCCATCAGGTCGCCGCCCTTGAGCACGGCGGGGATCGCCTGGGCCTGGATGGGCGTGGGGGTTTCGTAGCCCTGCTCGCTGATGGCGCGCAGGAGCGGCTCGGCCAAGCCGAGGTCAGTGAAGTTCATTGGGAGCCATGAGGCCCGCTCAATTTGTTGAAGAGGCGGGCCAGATTCGCTGCCTGCGGTCACCCGTTGCAGGTGAACCAGTCTCGAAGGCGCGAAGGGAGTACGACGTTCGTACGAAAGGTCGGAATCGACTGCGCCGCAGCGACTGGAGTGCTGCGGTGCGAACAAGAGTTTACCCTGAATCGCTCCCGCGACCGATCACCTCAAACAGGCATGGATTGGTGGCCATTCAAACGCATCCAGCCGCGCGCGATGCGGTAGACGGCCCAGATGCCGAGCAAGATGAGCCCCAGCACCCAGGTGCCGAAGCCGATGATCACCAGCGTCAAAGGCAGCGACACCAGGCCCACCAGCACCGCCCAGGCGAGTGCGAACCAGAACGTGCGGATCTGCCAGTTGAAGTGCGACTCGAGCCAGGTGCCGCGCGCCTCGCCGCGTTTGGCGTAGCCGATGATGACGGCAATGATCGAAGGCCAACCGAACAGGAACGAGCCGAGCACGCTGGCCGCACCGAAGGCGCCGATGCCCAGGCCCAGCGCGTGCAAGGCGTAGATGAGGTGCGAGACCTTCACCAGCGATGCAGGTGCTTCGACGGTCATGGTGGGGGTGTTCATCGAGTCCTCCGGGTTGGAATGACGGCTGTCCGCCCCACGCCGGGGCGGATCACGACTTGGGGGCGGCGACCGCGGTTGCAAGGGCGCGGGGGCTTGGTGGCCATGGCTGCGGGCCGAACCACAGGACGAGCAGGCCCAGGCCCGCCGCCACCGCCCCCACCCAGGACAGGCGCGCGAACCCCACCGAAGCCGAGGCCGCACCTCCCGCCGCAGCGCCGAGCGCGGTGCCCAGGTAGAGCATCGAGGAGTTGAGTGACAACAGCAGCGGCGCCTCCTTGGGTGCCATCGCCGCCAGCCGCGACTGCTGCGGCGCCATGATGCCAAAGCCGGCCACGCCCCACACCAGCATCACCGCGAGCATCGCCGGCCAACTCCCTTGGGTGAGCGGCAACACCAGCATCGTCAGCACCATCACCGAGAGTTGTAGCGAGATTGTCCGGCGCGCGCCGAAGCGGTCGTTGGCAGCGCCCCCGCTCAGGGTGCCCACGACGCCGGCAACACCGAAAAACGCCAGCGTCCATGAAAGCTGCGAAGCCGGCATCGGTGCCAGCGCCTGAAGCACCGGTGCGATGTACGAGAAGACGACGAATATCGATGTGAAGTACAGCAGCGTCAGCAGCAGCACGGCAAGCACTTCGGGCCGCCGCAGCAACGCCTGGATGCCGTTGAAGCTGGCGCCCGGCGCATGCAATTGGCGCGGCAAGCGCCACCACAGCAGGGCCAGCGTCAGCACCGACAAGGCCGAGGCGGCACCGAGCGAGGCCCGCCAGCCCCATTCGGCGCCGATCCATGTGCCCACCGGCAGCCCCACCACATAGCTCAGGCTGATGCCCATGAATACCAGCGCCAACGCCTGACCACGGCGGGCGGGCTCGGTCAGCACCAGCGCCACGCCTGCCGCCACGGGCGTGAAGGCCGCCCCCACGCCCATGAGCACACGGCCGAGCATCAGCCCTGCAAGGTTGGGCGCCAAAGCGCACACGATGCTGCCGGCGCAGAACAGCGACAGCGCCAGCAGGATCACATTGCGCCGACTCCATGCGCCTGTGGCCAGCAGCAGCAACGGCACCACCACTGCAGTGGACACGGCGTAGACCGTCATCGCCTGCCCCGTGGCGGCAACGCTGGCACCCAGGCCCGCGGCGACCATGCCGATGATGCCCGGCAGCACGAACGCGCCGGTGCCGATCACGAAGTTGACGGCGCAAAAGAGGTAGAGCAGCGGGTGCATCGGGGCCCTGGTTTCGGCAAACCATAACACCGCGTCGGCACGGCGCTGCCGCTGGCCGATAATTGCCGGTTTGCCTGGCGCAGCAGTGCCACCGGCGCACCAGAGCGGGCCCGCGGCAAGCCACCACACACGAGAACCACGCAATGGCCCAGTACGTCTTCACCATGAACCGCGTCGGCAAGATCGTGCCGCCGAAGCGGCAGATCCTGAAGAACATCAACCTGTCGTTCTTCCCCGGCGCCAAGATCGGCGTGCTAGGCGTCAACGGCAGCGGCAAGAGCTCGCTGCTCAAGATCATGGCCGGCCTCGACAAGGAGATCGAAGGCGAGGCCGTGCCGATGCCGGGCCTGAAAATCGGCCACCTGCCACAGGAACCTCAGCTCGACCCCGAGCAGAGCGTGCGCGAGGCGGTGGAGCAAGGCATAGGCGGCGTGCTCGCGGCCAAGAAGCGCCTCGACGAGGTGTATGCAGAGTACGCCGAGCCCGAGGCCGATTTCGACAAGCTCGCCGCAGAGCAGGCCGAGCTCGAGGCCGTGATCGCCGCCGCCGGCAGCGAGAACACCGACCTGCAGCTCGAGCTCGCCGCCGATGCGCTGCGCCTGCCGCCCTGGGACGCCAAGATCGGCCAACTCTCCGGCGGCGAAAAACGACGTGTGGCCCTGTGCCGCCTGCTGCTCAGCAAACCCGACATGCTGCTGCTCGACGAGCCCACGAACCACCTGGATGCCGAAAGCGTGGAATGGCTCGAGCATTTCCTGCAACGCTTCCCGGGCACCGTGGTGGCCATCACCCACGACCGCTACTTCCTCGACAACGCCGCGGAGTGGATCCTCGAACTCGACCGCGGGCAGGGCATCCCGTGGAAAGGCAACTACACCGACTGGCTCGACCAGAAGGAAAAGCGCCTGGAGGTCGAGCAGAAGAAGGAAGACGCCCGCATGAAGGCGATGAAGGAGGAGCTCAAGTGGGTGCGCAGCAACGCCAAGGCGCGCCAGACCAAGAGCAAGGCCCGCCTGGCCCGCTTCGAGGAGCTCTCCGACGTCGAATACCAGCGCCGCAACGAAACCAACGAGATCTTCATCCCCGTGGCCGAGCGCCTGGGCAATGAGGTCATCGAGTTCAAGGGCGTTTCCAAGAGCTTCGGCGACCGCCTGCTCATCGACAACCTGAGCTTCAAGGTGCCCGCCGGCGCCATCGTCGGCATCATCGGCCCCAACGGCGCGGGCAAGTCCACGCTCTTCCGCATGCTTCAAGGCGTGGAGAAGCCCGACAGTGGTGAGGTGATCATCGGCAAGACCGCCAAGCTTGCCTTTGTCGATCAGAGCCGCCAGAGCCTGGACGACAAGAAGACGGTGTGGGAAGACGTCTCGGGTGGTCTGGACAGCATCACCGTCGGCCCATTCGTGATGCCCAGCCGCGCCTACCTCGGCCGCTTCAACTTCAAGGGCAACGACCAGCAAAAGATGGTGGGCAACCTCTCCGGGGGTGAGCGTGGCCGCCTGCACCTGGCCAAGACGCTGGCCCTGGGCGGCAACGTGCTGATGCTGGACGAGCCCTCCAACGACCTCGACGTGGAGACGCTGCGCGCACTCGAAGAAGCGCTGCTCGAGTTCGCCGGCAGCGCCATGGTCATCAGCCACGACCGCTGGTTCCTCGACCGCATCTGCACCCACATCCTCGCTGCCGAAGGCGACAGCCAGTGGCTCTTCTTTCCAGGCAACTACCAAGAGTACGAGGCCGACAAGGTGCGACGCCTGGGCGAGGAAGGCGCGCGGCCCAAGCGCATGCGCTTCAAGCCGATCCGCTAACGCGGCCAAGAACTCCGCGGTCTGCGGCCCAGATCTCGGAGCCTTCAGCCCTCCATCGGCACAGGCGCGCGGCGGTGGGAGAGAGCGCCGTGCGAACTTGCCGCCCCTCGGGCGACAACGAATTGGGCGTTGGTCAACAATGGCAGTGACCGCCCTCCCGGCGAGACTGCCCGCCCATGCGCCCAACTTCCTTGCCCCGCCCTGCCCTGGGCTCCAGCGTGCTGTCCGCGTTGGTACTCCTGTGCGGCTGCGCCACGCCCAATCCAACGCGAGAGCCGCCGCCCCAAATCGAGGCGCGCATTGCCGACGCCCGGCCAACGCCGCCCACGCCATCGGCGGGGGCGGCCAGTGCGGCGGCGGCAACGTCGGCGTTCGGCTCGTCGGCCAGCGCTCCCCGCGCCGCCGCTTCGGGCCCCGCAGCGCCTGGCAACCTGAACGCAGGTGCGTCCACCTCGCCGCCCTCTGCGCCCAGCGGGCCGCCGGCCTTCGCCTTCGTCGTGCGCGATGCCAAGCGCATAGAAGGCCCGATCGTCATGTGGCAAAAGGACGACAAGGTCTGGTTCGAGCTGACGCCGCAGCAGTTCGGCAAGCCATTTCTGCTCAGCCCCAAGATAAAGAGCGGCATCGGCGAGGCCTGGGTGCTGGGTGGTCTGATGGCCTACCCCATCAACGGCGCCGGTGGCGCACAGCTGGTCGAGTTCGTGCGCGTGCACAACTCGGTACGGCTGCAGGCACGCAACACAGACATCATCACCACGCCCGGCACGCCCGAGGCGCGCGCGGTCGCTGACAGCTACTCGCACAGCCTGCTCGGCGTGTCTGCCGTCGCGAGCCAGCCGCACCCCGAGCGCAAGTCGGTGCTGGTCGAGGCCAACAGCTACTTCCTCAATGACCTGCTGGGCGTGGGCATGATGCTGCAGCGCGCCTTCCGCCAGGGCTACAGCCTGGACCGCAGCAACAGCATCATCACCGCCGCGCGCAGCTCCAACGAGGCGGTGATCCTCGAGACGAGCAATCACTATTACACCGGCGGCATTGCCGCGCTCGGCTTCAGCGCACCGCCAGGCGCAGCGGTGCCGCAGGTGCCGCGTTTCCTGCCCGATGCGCGCAGCATGCTCATCGGCCTGCATTTTTCGCTCGCGCCGCTTCCCGAAACGCCGATGGCGCCGCGGCGCGCCGACCCTCGCCTGGGCCTGTTCAGCACCACGCGGCTGGACTTCGGCAACGACTTCGCGTTGTCGCCGCGCCAGCGGCTGGTCAACCGCTGGCGCCTCGAGAAGAAGGACGCCGCCGCCGAGACGTCCGAGCCGGTCAAGCCCATCACGTTCTGGATCGACCGCAACGTACCGCATGGCTACCGCAACACGGTGCGCGAGGCCATCCTGGAGTGGAACAAGGCCTTCGAGCGGATCGGCTTCCGTGATGCCCTCGTCGTCAAGCAGCAGGACGACGATGCCACTTTCGACACCCTGGACTTCGGCGTCGCCTCCGTGCGCTGGATGATGAATGCCGACCCGGCCTTTGGCGCCATCGGCCCCAGCCATGCCGATCCGCGCAGCGGCGAGATCCTCGATGCCGACATCGCGTTCGAGGGGCTCTCGGCACGTTCGGTGCGCGGCCTGCGCACGCAGGTGCTTGGCGCGCTGGCCACCACCGCCGGGGGTGCATCGATGGCGGCGTTGATGCCGCCGGACCCCTCCGGATCGCCTCGTGCCGATGCGGCTTTGCCGGGCTCGTTCGCCACGCCGTTCTCGATACCTTTCGCGGCGCCGCCTGGTGCGCCCGGCTTCGGCGCGCCCGATGGGGCGCCCCATGACCATCGCCTGTGCCAGCATGGCGCGCTGGCGGCCGAACAACTGGGTTACGCCCTGGACGTGATGGAGGCCCGCGGCGACATGGCGCCCGACAGCCCGCAGGCCCACCAGTTCGTACTCGACTACGTCAAGGATGCCCTCATGCACGAGGTGGGTCACGCACTGGGCCTGCGCCACAACTTCCGCGCCTCACGCGTGTACACCGAGGCGCAACTGTCCGACCTGGAGTTCACGCGCGCCAATGGCACCACGGGCAGCGTCATGGAGTACAACGCCGTGAACCTGCCGCGCCTGGGCGAAAAGGGCGGCACGCCGTTCATGAACACACTCGGCCCCTACGACTTCTGGGCCGTGGAGTACGCATACAGGCCCGCGGCGCCAGGCGCGTCCGAGGCACAGGAGCGCGAGATGCTGCAGGCCATCGCCGCGCGCAGCAGCGAGCCGCTTTTGGCCTACGGCACCGACGAAGACGCCTGGTTCGGCATCGACCCCGAGACGATCCAGATGGACCTTGGCAGCGACCCGGTCGCCTTCGCCGCCAAGCGGGTGGAGATCGCCCGCGACCTCTTCAGCCGTCAGGAGACGCGTGAACTCTCGCCGCAGCGCGACTACGCGGTGCTGCGACGCTCGCTCAACTATGCGCTGGGCGACGCAGCACGTGCGCTGGGTGTGCTGGTGCGCCAGATCGGCGGCGTGCGCACGCTGCGCGACTACCCGGGCAGCGGCCGCGATCCGCTGCAGCCAGTGCCGGCCCCGGTGCAACGCTCGGCCCTCGATGCGATATCGAGCACGGTGCTGGCGACCGACGGCCTGAAGCTCTCGGCGCCCTTGCAACGGCGGCTCGCGCCCGACTTCCTGGAACGCGCCGAGATGGGGGTGTCCACCGACTACTCGCTGTCTGGGCGCCTGCTGGAGTTGCAGCGCGGCGTACTCGGCTATCTCATGAGCGAGTGGATTGCCCATCGCGTGCTCGACAGCGTGGGCAAGTTCGACAACCCGGCCGAGGCATTCCAGCTGCGCGAGCTGTACGACCGGCTCGCGCAGGATGTCTGGAGCGAACTCAAGGCCGGGACCCCGATCACACCGGCGCGGCGCGAACTGCAGCGCGAGCACCTCAACCGCCTTGCCTTCATGGCGCTGCGCCCGGCCAGCCGCGTGGATGCACGTGGCATCCTGCGCGACCAGGCACGCGCGTTGCTGCCGCGCCTGGATGCAGCGGCCAAACGCCGTGACCTCGACACCGACACGCGGGCTCACCTGGCCGATAGCGCCGAGACACTGCGACGCGCGCTGGCCGCGCCGTTCCCGCGCCTGGGGCTCTGAACGCTTCGTTGCGGCGCTGACCGCGTGGCGCGGCGTCGTGCGCCCACCGCGCGACGGCCACGTGAAGCGCTCGCAGCGGCCGCAAGCCGTGTTTGGCGCAGCGTTCCTGGGCGCCTGTCGCATGCCACTTGGTGAGAGCGCGCGCGGTCGCTATCGTGCCGCGATGGTTCCTGCCTCACGCTCGCCCACCGCCACGTCATCCGGCTCGTCATCCGGCCCGTCCAGCGCCCCGTTGGCGGACCCGGCGGTCGGCCCGGTCCGCCGCCTGCCCGCCTCGCTCAATGCCGGCAGCCTGGGAGTGGCCACCGGTTTCGGCGTGGCCGCCGCTGCGCTCGCCTCGCCGATCTTTGTGACCCCGTTTCCGGTGCTGCTGGGGCGCACGCTGGTCCTGGCGATGCTGCTGTTGCTGGCCTTCGTCGGAGCACAACACCTGCCCGATCGGTGGTTGCCGCGTTGGCTGCCGCGCTGGTTGTTCACGCTGCTGGCCGTCGGCCTGGCCGCTCCCGTGGGCACCTTCGTCGTCTACATCGTCTCGGTGGGGGGCGACCTGCAGGCCTTGCTCACGAGCGAGCCACGCGTCCGAGGCTTCATCATCATCGCTCTCACGGCGCTGGTGCTCGGACTCATCACCACCCTCACGGCACAGGTGCGCGAACGCGAGGCGCGGGCGCGCTCGCAAGCGCTCGAGTTCGAGCTCGAGCGCAGCCGGCTCGAGCGCCAGGCGCTGGACGCCCGCCTCGCTCTTCTCACCGCGCAGATCGAGCCGCACTTCCTGTTCAACACCCTGGCCAACGTGCAGGCGTTGGTGGAGAGCGGCTCCGCGCGCGCTGCGCCGGTGCTGCAAAGCCTCATCGCCTACCTGCGCGCCGCCATGCCACGCCTGCATGACAGCGAACCCACGTTAGGACGCGAGCTGGCCCTGGTGCGGGCCTATCTCGAGCTGATGGCGATGCGCATGCCCGACCGCCTGCGGTACTCGCTGCGCAGTGACGCCGTCCTCGATGCCGAACCCTTTCCGGCGCTGGCGCTGCTGACCCTGGTGGAGAACGCCGTACGCCACGGCGCCGACCCGTCGGAGTACGGTGCCGACATCGAGGTGGGTGGCAGGCGCGACGTTGCCACCGGCGCCTTGCACCTCTGGGTGGCCGATACCGGTGCCGGCATGGCTGAACACGCATCACCCGGCACCGGCTTGACCAACCTGCGCGAGCGGCTGCTCGGACAGTTCGGCACCCGTGCGCAGTTGCATCTCACCGAAGTCGTGCCGCGCGGGCTGCGCGCCGAGATCGTGGTGCGTCCGTCATGAACCCGCATGGCCAGAAAGCTCCCACCGCCCTCGTCGCCGACGACGAGCCCCTGTTGCGGGCACGACTCATCGAGCACCTGCAGCGTGTCTGGCCCGAGTTGCAGGTGGTGGCCCAGGCCCGCAACGGCCGCGAAGTGGTGGAACTGTTCGACGAGACCGGCTGCGACGTCGTCTTCCTGGACATCCACATGCCGGGGCTCAACGGCCTCGAAGCGGCGAGGGCCATCGGGCCCCGGGCGCTGGTCGTCTTCGTCACCGCGTACGAGGAGTACGCGGTGACGGCCTTCGAGCGTGGCGCACTCGACTACCTGGTCAAACCCTTTGACGAGGCGCGCCTGGCCTCGACGGTGCAACGCCTGCGGCAGCGCCTGGATGAACGCCTCGCTTCGGCCGCTGCCCGCTCGGTGGGCGAAGGCGAGACGGCGGGCGCCGAGGCGGTGCTCACACCGCTGCTCGAGCAACTTGCCGAACACCTGCGCGGCCAGGCCGCACCACGCAAGCATCTGCAGTGGATCAAGGCCTCGGTGGGCCCGAGCCTGAGGCTGATCCCGGTGGACGAAGTGGCCTTCCTGCGCTCCGACGAGAAGTACACGCTGGTGGCCTGGGCCGGCGGCGAGGCGCTGATCCGCAAGACCATACGCGAGCTCGCCGACGAACTGGACCCACAACGCTTCGTGCAGATCCATCGCTCGGTGATCGTGGCGCTGCCGCACGTGAGCCACGTGGTGCGCAACGGCAACGAGACCGCCGAGGTGCACCTGCGGGCGCGCAGCGAGGTATTGCCCGTGAGCCGCAGCTGGCTGCACGTCTTTCGGCAGATGTGAGATCGCGGCGCGGCAGGCGAGGCGCCGCGAAGGCGCCGGGGCCTTGGCCCCTCTCGGCTTGGTGATGCAACTACTGCGCCGCGGTCACCACCACCTCGATCTTCCACTGCGACTTGGCCAGCGGGGCCTGCACCGTGGCGCGGGGTGGCGTGTGGCCCTTGGCGACCCACGCATCCCACACCGCGTTCATGCCCGGGAAGTCCGCGATATCAGCCAGGTAGATCTGACACATCACGATCTTGGTCTTGTCGGTGCCGGCGCGGGCCAGCCGCGCGTCCACGGCGGCCAGCACCTGCCGCGTCTGGCCAGCAATGTCTTGCGTGCCGTCTTCGGCCACCTGGCCGGCAAGCCAGACGGTGCCGTTGTGCACGGCCATCTCGGACATGCGTGCGCCGACGTCGAAGCGTTGAACCATGTTCAGTGTCCCTTCTTGTGCCCAGGATGGGGCTTGTGAGCGCGAGCCTTGGAATCGTGCTTGTGCGTGACCGGCGGATGCGCCGCGTGGGCCGTGGCGGCTTTGTGCCCCAGCCTGGACTCCGTGCCCGCCAGCAGCTTGCGGATGTTGCCCTCGTGCCGCCACACCAGCAGCAGGCTCATCACGGCAATCGCCAGCAGCGCGGGCTCCACGCCCCAGATGAGCGCCTGGTAGAACGGGGCAAACGCGGCCGAGACCAGCGAAGCGAGCGACGAGTAGCGGAAGAAGAAGGCGATGATCACCCAAGTGAGCAGCGTCGCCGCGCCCAGCCAGGGGTTCAGCCCCAGCAACACACCCGCTGCAGTGGCGACGCCCTTGCCACCCTGGAACTTGAAGAAGACCGGCCACAGGTGGCCCGCGAATGCGGCCAGGCCGACAAACGCCGCCGTGCCTTCGCCAAGCCCAACGCGCGGCCCGTAGACGAGGGCCAGCAACACCGGCAGGTAGCCCTTGAGGGCATCCAACACCAGCGTGAGGATCGCTGCCGCCTTGCTGCCCGATCGCAGCACGTTGGTGGCCCCGGGATTGCCGGAGCCATAGCTGCGCGGGTCGGCCAGACCCATGACCCGGCTCACGATGACCGCGAACGAAAGCGAGCCGACCAGGTAGGCTGCCACGATGGCCAGCGCTGCCGCCAGAGCAAAGGGAATCTCGGCGCTTGTCATGCGGCGGTCAGTGTAGGCGCAGGCGCAGGCACGCCCCATCAGGGCTGGCCCGGACCGGGCCACAGCAAGCGGCGCGACCAGCAGCCGGCGCTCAGGTGTTGGAACCTGACCGCACGCCGGGCAGCCGCGCACCCAGCCGCTCGGCCGCCTGCACGAGGGCCTGGTCCATCGCCAGCATCGTCGCTTCGAGAAAATCCCGCCCGGCCGCGCCGCGCAGGAACTCGAGGTAGGCGGCCAGTTCAGCGTCAGGCAGCACGTGGTACATGTCGGCAAACAGCGCCTGCGACATGCCGCGGTAAGCCTGAAGCATCTGCACACGCTGCGCCGCAAAGGCCTCGCGCAACGTGGCCACAGGTGGCATGGGCAACTCGGGCCGCATGTTGGCCATGCCGCGTTGCACGGCCACGGCCACGTTGATGGTCATGTTGGTGATGGACTCGGCCGCACGCGTGGATTCGACCAGGTTCTCGACCAGGCGCTTGCGCCGCTCGGGCGCTTCGGCCAGCCGCTGGATGCCCGAGCGCAAGACACGCTCGGAGTCGCGGTCCGGGCGCGAGGCAGCGATCTCCAGCGCGGTGATGCGCCGGCCGAGTTCGCCATCCAGCCAGCCCTCGAGCGCTGGCACCTGCGAGGCCTGCACGCGCGCGGCCAGCGCGGTGCGCACGGTGGCGCGCAACGTGTCGGCGGCGAACGCGGCATCGGTGGCCTGCAGCAGCCGCTGCACTTCGTCGGCGCTCAGCGCGGTGAGCTGGTTGCGCGCCGCCGCCTCGATGCCGGCTCGCGTCCCGGCGGCGGTGCTGCCAAGCTGGTCCCACAGGCCCGAACTGCGCATCAGGCGCTCCGCGACAGCCTCGTCGACCTGGGCCGATGCGACCAGTGGGGCGAGCAGCGCGGCCACCCACATCGACAAGCATACGACCCTAGCTGCGCGCGTGGGCAAGGCTCTGAGCGGAACGCGGTGGGTCACAAAGCGCAGCTCACGGGCCGAGCACCGAGCAAATCGATCAGCAGCGCCGGCGCGAGCCCCACAAGGTAACCACGCCTGCCGCCATTGATGTGTATGCGTGGCAGCGCCAGCACGGACGCCTCCACGTACACCGGCATCGCCTTGCGCAGCCCGAAGGGCGACGTGCCGCCCAGGAGGTAGCCGCTGTGCCGCTGCGCCACCTCCGGTTTGCAAGGCTCCACGCCTTTGGCGCCGATGGCACGGGCCAGGCTCTTCGTGCTGACCTGGCGGTCGCCATGCATCAGCACGACAAGAGGCTCGCCCTTGTCGTCCTGCATCACGAGCGTCTTGACCACCGCATGTTCGTCCACACCCAGCTGGCGTGCGCTTTCGGCGGTGCCGCCGTGCTCGACATGGTCATAGGGATGTTCGCTGAATTCAACGCCTTGGCCACGCAGCCAGGCGGTGGCCGGCGTCTCGCTGACGTGTCTTCGCCGAGTAGGCTTCATGCGGGCGGTGTCCCGGCTCAGTCGCCTTCCACCCACTCGATCTGCGCCCCGAGCGCACGGATGTTCTCGGCGAATCGTGGGTGCGCGCGCCGGATCGGCGCCGCGTTCTTGATCACCGACTTGCCGGGGATGCTCGCCGCCAGCATCAGCAACGCGATGGCCACGCGGATGATGTAGGGGCTCTCCACCTCGGCCGGCGTGAGTGGCTTGCCGCCGAAGGTGATGATGCGGTGCGGGTCGGCCATGAAGGCATGCGCGCCGAACTTCGACAGCTCCGAGGTCCAGCCCATGGCGCCTTCGTAGACCTTGTTCCAGAACATCGCGCTGCCCTCAGCGCGCACGCCCAGGGCAACGAAGATGGGCAGCAGGTCCACCGGCAGATAGGGCCAGGGCGCAGCCTCGATCTTCTGCAGGATGTTCTGCGTGAAGGGCTGCTTCACGCGCAGCGGCCCATCGACCACGGTGTGCGACCAGCCACCCTCGTGCACGACCAACACACCGAACTTGGCGAAGGTGCGGTCGATGAGCGGGAACTGCTCGGGCGCCGAGTTCTTCACCGAAATGTCGCCACCCGTGATCGCGCCCAACGCCATGAAGGTGACGGCTTCGTGGAAGTCCTCCGCGAACTTGAACTCGGCACCACCCAGCTTTCGCACGCCGTGCACCGTGAGCCTGGAGGTGCCGACGCCTTCGATCTGCGCGCCCAACTTCGCCATGAAGCCGCAGAACTCCTGCACATGGGGTTCACTGGCCGCATTCATGAGCGTGCTCGTGCCATCGGCCAGGGCGGCGCAAAGCACGAAGTTCTCGGTAGTCGTGACGCTCGCGTAGTCCAGCCAATGGTGGTTGGCCTTCAGCCCGCCCTCGACGCGCATCACCAGCGCTTCGCGCCGGCGCTGAACCTCGGCGCCGAAACGCTCCATCACCTCCACGTGCGGGTCGATCTCGCGCACACCGAGGGTGCAGCCCTGCACGTCGTTCTCGATGCGGGCCACGCCGAAGCGCGCCAGCAGCCCAGGCACCAGCAGGATGGAGCTGCGCATCTCCTCGGGCAGGTGGTGTCGATCGGGGTCGAAGGTGGTGGCGCGGTGCTGTACCTCGAGCACGCCTTGCGTGTAGTCCACCGTGACCTCGCTGCCCAGCGTGCGGAAGATCTCGAGGATCTTGCGCACGTCGGTGATCTCGGGGATGCCGACCAGGCGCACCGGCTCGCGCGTGAGCAACGTGGCGCACAAAATCGGCAGCACGGCGTTCTTGTTGGCCGAAGGCACGATGCGACCGGTGAGCGGCTTGCCGCCGTGGACGATAAGGTTGGACATGGCGCGGGCTGGTCAGGGCGCGGGGCTGTTTGCTGGGCGCGGATGGCGGATAGCGGATGGCGGATTGTCACCCGCCGGGCCACGCCGCATCACACGCCGCATCACACGCCGAATCACACGCCGAATCACCCGGCAGGAAGGTCACCCTTCGACCGTGCCGCCCGCGCCTCCTCCTGCAGCCTCAGCACGCGCCGCTGCACCTTGCCGGTGGTGGTCATCGGCAGGCTCTCGATGAACTCGATCTCCTTGGGATACTCGTAGGGCGCGAGCCGCCCACGCACGTGCTGCTGCAGTTCGTCGACGAGCGCGGCGTCGCCCTGGCGGCCTGCCGCCAGCACCACATAGGCCTTGATCAGCGCACCGCGCTCGGCATCGGGTTTGGGCACCACAGCGGCGTTGGCCACCGCCGGGTGTTTGACGAGACAGTTCTCGATCTCGCTGGGCCCGATGCGGTAGCCCGCGCTCTTGAACATGTCGTCGGCCCTCCCCTGGTACCAGAAGTAGCCGTCGCCATCGACGAACGCCTCATCGCCGGTACGGCACCAGTCGCCGGTGTATTTTTGCCGCGTGGCCTCCGGGTTGCCCCAGTAACCGAGGAAGAACACCGGGTCGGGCGTGCCGTCGAACCACTGGCGGTGCACGGCCACATCGCCGACGGCGCCCTGTGGCACTTCATTTCCCGCGTCGTCCATCACGGCGATGCGGTGCCCGGGATAGGGTCGTCCCATCGAGCCGGGCTTCACCGGCCAGAGCGCGTGCGAATTGCCGACGATGTAGTTGATCTCGGTCTGGCCGAAGATCTCGTTGATGGTGACGCCGAGTTCGTGCAACGCCCATTCGAACACCGCAGGGCCGACCGGTTCGCCGCCGCTCATCATCGAGCGCAGGTCCAGCTTGAACTGCGCGCGCGGCTTCGGGAACGCCTTCATCATCATCTTCAGCGCGGTGGGAAAGACGAAGGCATTCCTGACTGCGTACTTCTCCATCAGGCGGAACGCACGCTCTGCATCGAAGCGGCCGCGGTAGCCGACGATGGTCATGCCATGGTGCAGCGTCGGCAGCAACGCGTCCCACAGCCCGCCCGTCCACGCCCAATCGGCCGGCGACCAGAACAGGTCGCCTTCGAGCGGAAAACCATCGTGCGAATGGCCGAAGCCGGGAAGGTTCCCGAGCAACGCCGAGTGCGGCATCAGCGCGCCCTTGGGCGGCCCGGTGGTGCCGCTGGTGTAGATGATCAGCGCGGGGTCGGTGGCTGCAGTATCGACGCTGGCGAACTGATCGGAGGACTTCGCGAGCACGGCGCTCCAGTCGAGCAACGCCCCACCACCGGCGCCGGCCACGCCGATGATGGCGCCCAGCGCCGCGAGCCTGCCCTGCACGGGCGCGAGGTTTTCCAGCGACGCCGGATCGACGATCGCGACCTTGGCGCCACTGTCGGCGATGCGGTACTCGAGCGCCTCGGGCCCGAAGAGAAAGGACAGCGGCACGGCGATCGCCCCCATGCGGTAGCAGGCGATGTGCGCAACCACGGTCTCGGGGCGTTGCGGCAGGATGATGGCGACGCGGTCGCCGCGAGCAATACCGAGCGCGGCGAGGGCGTTGCACAGCCGGTTGGCGGCGAGATCGAGTTCCCGGTAGGTATGGCGGCTGGTCGCGCCCGACTCGTCTTCCCAGAGAAGCGCCATGCGCGCGGGGTCGCCGGCCCAGCGGCCGCAGATCGATTCCGCGATGTTGAAGCGCGCCGGGACATCCCAGCGAAACGCCCGATACAACTCGTCGTAGCGATCGGGCATCGCGAGCCTCAGTGCAACAGCGCCGCCTCGATTTCCGCAAAGGTCCTGGCGACTTCGGCCGTCTGCAACTGCACGCCCAGCTGGCGCGCGATCTGGGTGGCGGAAAAGATGCCGCGCACGCGGCGCCCGCCGGGTTCGGCGACCAGTGCGTGCTGGCGGCCCGACTCCTTCAGGCTCGCCACGATGTGGCCGACTTGCGCGTGGGTGACCTCCTGCATGGAGAGCGCCTCGATCTGCGAGGCCGGCGTCATGATGTCCGCAACGCGTACCTCGCTTCGCTTCACGCCGCGCTCGGTGACGAAGCGCATCGGCTGCTCACCGAGCAGGTCGGAGGCGGTGAGCAGCCCCACGATCTGCTGCTCGCCGTCGATCACGAACAGGAGCCGCACGCCGCGCTGGACCATGGCGGCGTTGGCCTCGTCGATCGGGCGCTCGGGGCCGATGGTAGCGGCCGGCACGACGTCGAGATCGGTCATCACCTCGGTGGCGCGCGCATCAAGTTTCACGCGGCGCGCGCTCGGCACGGGCTGCGCGAGCCGAGCGCCCGCTTTCAAGGGGGAAGTGGAAAGCGGAGAGTAGGAATCGCGGATCATGTCGACACCTCCGGGACAAGGGTTGGTCAGCCGGCCAGCTCTGCGCTGCGGCGGAAGTGCCGCACGGCCTCGTTGGGCTTGCCGATCTTTTCCATCAGCGCGGCAAGCGTCATGTGCCCATCCTGCGTGGGTTCCATCGCGAGGCTCGCCTCGATATAGCTTTGCGCCTTGCCCCACAGGCCCTGCTTCATGCACAGCTTCCCGAGCGTGAGCAGCAGCGCCGGGTCGCGCGGATGGTCGCGGAGCCACCGTTCCGCGCGCTCGATCTGCGGCAGCGCGGTGGTGCCGTGCGCGTCGCCGTAGATCGCCACCAGCGCCGGGCTCCAGTCGTTCTCGAGCGCCAATTCGAGGATGGCCTGCGCCTCCTCGCTGCCACCGGCGGCGAGGAAGTAGCGCGCCGCCGGCGCGGCCAGCGCCGCGTCGAGGCGCAGCTCAGCGGGCAATTGCTTCCAGTAGGCCGCCAGCGCGGGCGCGTCGAGCGCCTTGCGATTGAGGTTTCCGAGGTGCGCGGCGCGTGCCAGCTGAGCGCGCTCGGCTTCGCCGATCGCATCCTGCCGTCCCAGCGCGACAAGCGTTGCCAGCACCTCGTCCCAATGGCGCAGCGCCTGCTCGGCCTGCAGCCGCATGCGCAGCAGGCGCACGTTCTTCGCGTCCTTCTGCGTGAGCTCCTTCAGTACCGCAAGCGCCTCCTCATGCTTCGACTGGCCGAGCAGCAGGTCGGCGAGCGTGGTGAGGCGAAGCTGGTCCATCTCCGGGCGACCGGTGTTGGCTTTCTCGAGGAAAGCCTCGCGTTCGGTGAAGCGCCCGAGTTCGTGGGCGCTCCTCGCGGCGATGATTGCCGCCACGCCCTTGGACTCGTCCATGGCAAGCGCCTGGCTCGCGGCGCGTTCCGCGGTGGCGTAGCGCCCCTGGAAAAACGCCACCAGCGCGTCGTTGAGCGACTGGCGCGAACGGTCTTTCGCGCGTGTCTCGCGATAGGCTTTCACGCGCGCCGGAATCGCCAGCGTCGTGGTGACCAGGCGAGTGAGGAAGTAGAACGCGAAGTAGCCGCCGAAGACCATCAGCACCAGCAGGTTCAGCGAAAGCTCGATCCGCCATGGCGCCAGCACGACGATGACGTAGCCATTGGAGTGGCGGCCGAGCAAGGCAACGGCGACCGCGATGGCCGCGAGCACGACCAGCCAGAGGGCGGCCCGCACGGCTATTTCACTTTCTCGCGTGCCGCACGAGCGGCACGCACTGCGGCGAGGCTGGTGTTGATGTCCGGCACGCTGATCGAGATCGGGCTGCCGGAGAGCAGCTTCAGGGTTTCCAGTGCATTGGCATTCACCCTGGCCTTGGTGTCGAAGTACTTCTGCAGCCAGCCTTGCGCCGCCTTCAGGTCGTCGCGGTAGCTTTGCTCGTCGCGTGCGAGCAGCGCCACGCGCGCCGAGAGCAGGCGCAGCTTCAGGTTTTCGCGCAGGAAGTAGGCTTGCGCCGGTGTCAGCAGCGCCGCGTCGCCGGATTCCAGGTCGCGAATGCGCACCAGCGACTTCATCTCGCCCCAGAAGTCGCGCGCGACGCGCGACCATCCAGGTTCATCGATCGGCCTGGCGCGCGCCGGCGAGCGCGCCGCGGGCAATGCATCCGACACCAACAGGGGCAAGGCGTCGGCCTGCATCACGAGGTTGTCGAGCCTCACGGCGAATCCGACGGTGTCGATTTGCGGCAGCGCCTTCAGGCGTTCCATGTCCTGGCCGAGCGTGCGGCGCAGCTGCGCCACCTGAAGCTTGTCGGCGCGCGCAAGCCGCTGGTCGGCGGCCTGCAACGCGATCAGCGCGCCCTTCACGTTGCTGGCGAGCAGCAGCTGCTGGCTGGAAATGATCAGCAACTGTTCGACCTCGGCAAGCATGCGGTCATCGGCGCTGCGCGAAAGCTCCCGGTACATCTCTTCCAGGGCCACGCGTTGCTCCTGCGTATCGGCAAGCCGTGCTTCAAGTTCGCGCACCTGCGACTGCATTTCCTTGTGCGCAGCGGCGGCCTGCGCGAGCGTTGCCTTCGACTGCTCCATCTCGGCGGCCAGCCCCGCGATCTTCTGGCCGGCGACCTGCTGCAGCGAGCCGACCTCGCTTCGCGACTCCCACCACTGCCACCCGGTGAAGGCGAGCGCGACCAGCGCAAGCCCGATGGCGAGGCGCGCCGATCCTTCGCTGCGCGAGGCGGCTTGCGAGGAACGCGAAATCGGCAATTCGTTGTTCGGTGTCATCGTTTCCTGCCTTGCGCCAGGTCGAATAGCGCATCGGCCAGCCCTTCAGCCGCGGCGTCGGTCACGGCAACCTGGTCGAGGCCGAGCCGGTGCGCGCGTTCGGCGATGCGGGGATGCGGCACCAGCAGCGGCGTGGATTGCATCAGTGTGCGCCCTTCCGCGCCGACCATTTCGAGAAAATTGGCCAGCGATTCCGCGCTCATCGCACTCACCGCATCGACCTTGCCGTCCCGCCACGCGGCGAGCAGCCCTGCCGGGTCGCCGCCGGGCTTCACGCGCCGGTAGCAGGTGAGGCAGGTCACGCGTGCGCCACGCCCGGCAAGCACTTCCGCGATCAATTCCCGCCCGCCTTCGCCCCGGAACACGATGATGTTTTCCCCTTCCACCGATTGCAGTTGCGGCAAGGCCAGCAGGGCCTCGCTGTCCGCGCCGGTTGTCGGCACGATGACCTCGGCGTGGCCGCCCTCGCGCAAGGCCTGCGCAGTGGCGCCGCCGACCGCGGCCACGCGCAGTCCCGGCGGCCACGCGCGACGACTGCGCACCGCCCCCAGCCCGCGTTCGACCGCGTTGGCGCTGACAAAAATCCCCAGCGTGAAATTGTCGAGCCGGGAAATCGTGTCGTCCAGCGCCGACAGGTCGAGGGGATCGACGATGGCAAGTGAGGGAAACACGAATACGGTGACGCCCAGCGGCTCGAGGCGCGCGGCGGTGGCGCGGCTCTGCCCGATCGGGCGCGTCAGCACGATGCCCATGCCCTCGAGAAAGCGGCCGGCATTCATCTCGCCGCCGGCGGCAGCGCCGCGAGCACTTCGCGTCCGCCGCAGTCGAGCAGGCGCTGCCCGGCGCGTGTGCCGACCCCGGCGGCATCAGCAAGCGCACCTCGATCCTCGACCCGGATCACGCGCGACCCGTCGGGCATGCCGACAAACGCATCGATGCGAAGTTGATCGCCGTGGACGGTGGCGTGCGCGCCGATCGGCACCTCGCAGCTGCCTTCGACGACCACGCCGACCGCGCGCTCCGCAGTGGCCATCGCGGTGGTCGCGGCGTCGGTGAAAGGCGACAGCAGTTCTGCGAGCCCGGGCCGCGCGGCAAGGTATTCGAGGCCGAGGATGCCTTGTCCGATCGCGGGCAAGGCAAGCGCCATCGGCAATGTCGCGCGAATGCGCCCGGCAAGGCCAAGCCGGCGCAATCCTGCCGCGGCAAGGATGATCGCGTCGTATTCGCCGCGGTCGAGTTTCGCCAGCCGCGAATTCACGTTGCCGCGCAGTGCATGGAAAGTGAGTTGCGGCGCCGCGCGCCGCAACTGGCACTCGCGGCGCAGGCTCGAGGTTCCCACTCGCGCTCCTGCGGGAAGCACTGCAAGCGAAGCGAAACGCGTGGAGACGAAGGCATCGTGCGGATCTTCCCGGCCGGCGACGAAAGCCAGTGCAAAACCCGGGGGCAGGAGCATCGGCACATCCTTCAACGAGTGCACGGCGAGATCGGCGCGGTCTTCGGCAAGCGCGTTCTCGAGCTCCTTCACGAACAGCCCCTTGCCGCCCACCTGCGCGAGCGGCCGGTCGAGGATCTGGTCGCCCCTGGTGGTGATGCCCACGAGTTCGACCTTGAGCGCCGGATACAATTCGCGCAGGCGCGCGGCAATCATCCCGGACTGGCACATCGCCAGCGCGCTCTCGCGGGTGGCGATGCGGATCAGGTCGGGAACCACGTGGAAAGTATCTAAAGACGAGAGGGGAAAGGGCAGTCGAGTTTATCACGCGCGTTTGACGCCCCAAGCCCCGGAAAAGCCATGGAAACCCTCCCCGATACGCCACTGGGCGCGCTTGCCGCGTTGTTCGTTTCCAGTTTCACCTCCGCCACCTTGCTGCCCGGCACTTCCGAGGCCGTGCTGGCGTGGTTCCTCCTGAATTGGCGCGACGCGGCGCTTGCCGCCATCGTGGTTGCGACCCTTGGCAACACCGCGGGCGGGTTGGTCACCTATGCGATGGGCCGCCTCGTTCCCGAGCGCAAGACAGGCGCCAGGGCAGTGGCGTGGCTGAAGCGCCACGGCGCGCCCCTGCTGGTGCTGTCCTGGGTTCCGATCGCGGGCGATGCCTTGTGCGCTGCAGCGGGCTGGCTGCGGCTGCCGGTCGTCCCCGCCGCGCTCTGGCTCCTCGCCGGGAAACTCGCGCGTTACCTCGTCATCGCGGGCGCGCTACTCTGGTGGTGAGCCGGGTAAATGCTGCAATGCGGTAGACTTCCCGGTTCACCCTGGCGCCCGCCCTGGATCCCCGCACCACATGACCGCCCGCCTTCGCGAAATCCCCTACAACTACACCTCGTTTTCCGACCGGGAGATCGTCATCCGCCTGCTTGGGCGCGCGGCGTGGGAGACGCTGGACGAGTTGCGCGCGCAAAGGAAGACCGGGCGTTCGGCACGCATGCTCTACGAAGTTCTCGGCGACATCTGGGTGGTCAAGCGCAATCCCTATTTGCAGGACGACCTGCTCGACAGCCCGCGCCGGCTGCGTTCGCTGGTGGAGGCGATGCGCCACCGGCTGGCGGACATCGAGTCACGTCGCAATGACGACGACGGCGACCTTGCGCGCAGCGCCAATGTAGCGAAGCTGCTTGAAGCCGCCGTTGGCGCGGTCGGCGCATTCGAGCGCGAGTTCGCGGAGACCGGGCAACTGCGCCGAAAGGTC
Organism: Burkholderiales bacterium; assembly: GCA_031401195.1. Classification (GTDB taxonomy): domain Bacteria; phylum Pseudomonadota; class Gammaproteobacteria; order Burkholderiales; family Burkholderiaceae_C; genus Rubrivivax. The sequence goes on along the minus strand of JANNRI010000011.1, from coordinate 4,853 downwards.
CTGTCGCGGTTGTCGAAGGTTACGCGCAAGGACAACATCTGCTTCGACGGCCTCGCGCGCGTCTCGCACGTGACCGACGCCACCGACTGGCGGGTCGAGTATCCCTTCGTGGTGGTGAATCCCGACACCGAGGATGAGTGCGCGGGGCTGGTAAAAGCCTTGATCGAGCTCGGCCTCACCATCATCCCGCGCGGCGGCGGCACCGGCTACACCGGCGGCGCGATTCCGCTCGAGCGCTTGTCTGCGGTAATGAATACCGAGAAGCTCGATACGCTTGGCCCGGTGGAGTTGAAGGTGCTGCCGGGTGTCGGCGAAAGCGTGCCGGTGATCCGCTGCGGAGCAGGCGTGGTGACGCGCCGCGTGATGGAATCCGCCGAAATGGCGGGTCTGGTGTTTGCGGTCGACCCGACTTCCGCGGACGCGTCCTGCATCGGCGGCAACGTCGCGATGAACGCGGGCGGAAAGAAGGCGGTGCTGTGGGGAACGGCGCTGGACAACCTGGCCTCGTGGCGGATGGTGACGCCGGACGCCGAATGGCTGGAAGTCGAGCGTGTCGACCACAACCGCGGCAAGATCCACGACGCCGGGCTCGCGCGCTTCAGCCTCAAGCGCTTCAAGGCCGACGGCAAGACGCTCATCTCCGAGGAGATGCTTGAAGTTCCCGGCCAGCGCTTCCGCAAGGCAGGCCTCGGCAAGGACGTCACCGACAAGTTCCTCGCCGGGCTGCCCGGCATCCAGAAGGAGGGCTGCGACGGCATCATCACGTCCGCCACTTTCATCCTGCACCGCATGCCCGCGCATGTGCGCACGGTGTGCCTGGAATTCTTCGGCGACGTGAAGCGCGCGGTGCCGGCCATCGTCGAGATCAAGGATGCCATCGACCGCAATTCGCACGTCCTGCTCGCCGGTCTCGAGCATCTCGACGAGCGCTACTTGAAGGCGGTGGGCTACGCGACCAAGGCCAGGAGCCACGGCCGCCCGCGCATGGTGCTGGTCGGCGACCTCGTCAGCGACGACGAGCGCGCCGTGATGGAGGCGGCGTCCCTGGTGGTGAAGCTCGCCAACGCACGCGGCGGTGAGGGCTTCGTCGCGGTGAGCGCGGAGGCACGCAAGCGCTTCTGGCTCGACCGCGCCCGCACCGCGGCAATCGCGCGCCACACCAATGCCTTCAAGATCAACGAGGATGTGGTCATCCCGCTGCCGCGCCTGGGCGACTATTCCGACGGCATCGAGCGCATCAACATCGAGCTCTCGATCGCCAACAAGCTGAAGCTGCTCGACGCACTCGAGGATTATTTCTCCGGCGACCTGCCGGTACTGCAGGACGAAGTCACCGTGGCCAAGGGCGAACTGTTCGGCGACCGCGCGGAACAGGCACGCGAACTCCTGCGCCTCACCCGCGACCGCTGGACCTGCCTGCTGGGCAATCTCGATCGCGCTCTCGGGGAGGTCAGGCCGGACCTGGGTGGCATCGGGCTTGCGCATCTTGTCGCCGGCCACGCCGATGCCGTGACGCTGTTTTCACTGGTGCAGGACCACACGCTCAGGGTGTCCTGGAAGCGCGAGTTGCTTGAACCCTTGCGGCAAGTGTTCGGCGGCCGCGCCTTCGAGCCGGTGATCGCGCGTGCCGAGGCGATTCACAAGGAGGTCCTGCGCGGTCGCGTATTCGTGGCGCTGCACATGCACGCCGGCGACGGCAACGTGCACACCAACCTGCCGGTGAACTCCGACGACTACGAGATGCTGCAGTCGGCCAACAAGGCGGTGGCGCGCATCATGGCCTTCGCCCGCTCACTCGGCGGTGTGATTTCCGGCGAGCACGGCATCGGCCTCACCAAGCTGGAGTTCCTCGACGCTTCCGAGATCAACGCCTTCGCCGCCTACAAGGCCAGGGTCGATCCCGAGGGCCGCTTCAACAAGGGCAAGCTCTTGCCGGGCGCGGATCTTCGCAACGCGTACACGCCGTCCTTTGCGCTGATCGGCCACGAGAGCCTGATCCTCGAGCAAAGCGACATCGGCGCGATCGCCGCCTCGGTGAAGGACTGCCTGCGCTGCGGCAAGTGCAAGCCGGTGTGCGCGACCCACGTGCCGCGCGCCAACCTGCTCTACAGCCCGAGGAACAAGATCCTCGGCGTGTCGCTCCTGACCGAGGCCTTCCTCTACGAAGAGCAAACGCGGCGCGGCGTGTCGATCCGCCACTTCGATGAGTTCGGCGACGTCGCCGACCACTGCACGGTGTGCCACAAGTGCGAAGCGCCCTGCCCGGTGGACATCGACTTCGGCGATGTCTCGATGGCGATGCGCACGCTGCTGGCGAAATCGAAGAAGCGCCGTTTCAATCCCGGTACGCGCGCCGCGATGCTGTATCTCAACGCCACCGACCCGCGCACGGTAAGGCTCCTGAAGGCGCTGATGATCGACTGGGGATACATGGCGCAGCGCGTGGCCCACGGCCTGGCGCGGCGTTTCGGTTTGCTGCGCGCGCAATTGCGCGCGCCGCCTGCCACTGTCGGCAAGCCCCCGCTCACCGCCCAGGTGATCCACTTCATCAACAAGCCCATGCCGGGCAACCTGCCAAAGAAGACCGCGCGCGCGCTGCTCGACATCGAGGACGCGACCATCGTGCCGATCATCCGCGACCCGGCGCGCCTCACCGAGGATTCGGAAGCGGTGTTCTATTTTCCCGGCTGCGGCTCGGAGCGCCTGTTCGGGCAAGTAGGACTCGCCACACAGGCGCTGCTCTATCACGTCGGCAGCCAGTGCGTGCTGCCGCCGGGATACCTGTGCTGCGGCTATCCGCAACGCGCCGTGGGCGAGGCCGCGAAGGGAGAAGAGACGACGACGCGCAACCGCGTGCTCTTCCACCGGGTCGCCAACACGCTCAACTACCTCGACATCAAGACGGTGGTGGTGTCCTGCGGCACCTGCATGGACCAGTTGCAGAGCTACGAATTCGACAAGATCTTCCCCGGCTGCAGGTTGCTCGACATCCACGAATATTTGCTGGAGAAGAAGTTGAAGCTCGAAGGCGTGGAGGGCGTGCGCTACATGTACCACGACCCCTGCCACTCGCCGATGAAGACCTACCAGCCGATGAAAGTGGTCAACGAATTGATGGGCGTCGCGGTGGAGGCGAACGAGCGCTGCTGCGGGGAGTCCGGCACGCTGGCGATCACGCGCGCCGACGTCTCGACGCAGGTGCGTTTCCGCAAGGAAGAAGAGATGGCCAAGGGCGCGGGCAAGCTGCGCGCCGACGGCTTCAAGGGCGACGTGAAGATCCTGACTTCATGCCCGTCGTGCCTGCAGGGCTTGTCGCGCTTCGACAAGGATGCCGGCACCAGCGCCGACTACATCGTGGTCGAGATGGCGAAACACCTGCTGGGCGAGAACTGGATGGCGGAGTTCGTCGCCAGGGCCAACCGGGGCGGGATCGAACGAGTGCTGCTGTAAGCCGGTCGTCAGTCCCGGCGCGCCACTCGTCCGCCGCCTTGCCTCTCATGCGGCAATTCGCGGACAATCATCGTCCGTCCCACAAGCGACTTCATGACATGATCCGGCCCGGCCTCGCCATCGCCCTGTTTGCCCTGGTACTGGTCATGGGAGGTTGCGCCACAACGTTTGCCCCGGTGCCGCACGACCCGGAAGCACACGCCGCTGCGACCACCTTCTTTGCCGAAAGCAAATTGCGCGAAGGCAGCAAGGCGCGCCGCCGTGCCCCTGCCGCGGATTTCTTCCTCGCCGACGAAGCCGACGAATACGGCCCGCCGCGCGCAGCGCAAATCCTCCGTGCATCGGAGCAACGCCGCGCACTGGTCCTGGCATCGGAGGAAAAGCGCGCCGGCATCGACAGCAGCAAATGGACCTGGCTGGGGCCCGGCAACATCGGCGGGCGGCTGCGTGCGATCGCCATCGACCCGCGCAACGCCAGTCGCATCTTCGTGGGTGCTGCGAGCGGCGGCATCTGGCTGTCGGTGAACGGCGGTACCAGTTGGGCGCAGATCAACGACTTCCTTCCCAACCTTTCCATCACCTCGCTGGTCTTCGATGCCAACAACGCGTCGGTGATGTATGCCGGCACGGGTGAGGCGAGCGCGGGACTCGTCGGCGTCGGCGTCTACAAGAGCGTGGACGACGGCCTCACCTGGCAATACCTTGTGACCACCAACCCCGACCTCGATCCCGACTGGCGCTTCGTCAATCGACTTTCCGCGCACCCGACGCAATCGGGCGTGCTGCTGGCGGGCACGACCAACGGCAACAACGCGACCACCGGCGCCATCTTCCGCTCGCTCGACGGCGGCGCCAGCTGGGCGCGCCGGGCGCCGCTCAACGCGCTCGACATTGCCTTCGAGCCCACGAATCCGAACAATGCGGTGGCCGGCCTCGATGACGGCAGCATCGCCTACTCGCGGGATGCCGGCGCCAGCTGGCTGAAGAGCGCGCCGCTCACGACCACGTTTACCGGCCGCGGCAATACCGCGCGCGCCGAGATCGCCTTTGCACGCTCGCGTCCCGGCACGGTGTACGCCTCGCTGGACAATCTCAAGGGCCAGGTATGGCGCTCGCTCGATGCCGGCGCCACCTGGGAACTGCTGGCCACGCCCGAGCACCTCAACGAACAAGGCCACTACGACAACGCCCTCTGGGTCGACCCGACCGACGCCAACCACGTGTTGGCTGCAGGCCTCGACATCTACCAGTCCCGGGACGGCGGCCTGAACTTCAGCAAGATAAGCGATTGGCGCCGCTCGCCGGTGTCTCCGCACGCCGACCACCATGCCATCGTCTCGGTGCCGGGCTACTCCCCGGGAAACCCGATGGTGTACTTCGGCAACGACGGCGGCCTGTACCGC
>JANNRI010000010.1:0-10757 GCA_031401195.1 Burkholderiales bacterium | reverse complement strand
CCGCTAATGTCCCCCCACCTCCCCCCCCGGGCCCGGGGGGGCCCAACGCCCTCGGTCCCCCCCTTTATTCCGCTCCACCGCCCACCCGCCACCCTCGGCCGCAACCACCGTCGCAGGCGTTCCTGCGAGCGCCCACCGCGGTGCCGGATCAGGGCGGTGGGGCGAACTGCGGAGCGAGGTAAAGGAGGAGACCGAGGCCGCAGGGCCCCCAGGGGCCCGGAGGGCGAGGTCGGGGGACACGAGCGCAGCAGTGCGCCCCACCGGCCTGATCCCGCCACCACCTCGGAACGGGAGTTGTTTCTCAGCCGAGAGGTCGCAGCTGAGCCCCGCCGGCACCGCAGTGGGCTATTTGCCCAGCCCCATTTGCCGCCCCACCTCCTGGTACACGCGAGTGCGCTCGCGCATGAAGGCCTCCATGCGATCGGGGCCGATGTTCACGAGTTCGAAGCCGCTCTTGGCCGCCAGCTCCTTCATCTCGGGTTCGGCATTGAGCATCGCGAACAGATCGGCCAGGCGCCGGCGCTGTTCCGGCGGCGTGCTCCTGGGCACACCCACGCCGCGGAAGGCGCCGTCGACCCAGTCCACGCCCAGCTCCTTGAAGGTGGGCACGTCGGGCAACAGCGGATGGCGCTGCTCCATCGCCACCGCCAGCGCGCGCACCTTGCTCTTGTTGTTGATGGCGAACGCGGTGTAGCTCATCGCGCCGTCCACATGGGCGCCGAGCACGGCCATCGTCATGTCGCCCGTGCCCTTGAAGGGCACATACGTGGTCTTGAACTTGAACGCCGTGTTCATGCGCTCGTGCGCCGCGTGGTTGGCTGAATTGAGTCCCGAGCCGCCGAGGTTGAGCTTGCCCGGGTCGGCCCTGGCGGCCTTCACGAAATCGGCGAAGCTCTTCAGCGCGCTCTGCTCGGGCACCACCAGCGCATCGGGCGTGTAGTGGTACCAAAAGACGGGCACGAGATCGTCCGTCTTGTACGAAACGTTGCCCTCCATCGGCTGCAGCACGATGTGCGGCAGGTTGATGCCGCCCACGTTGGCGCCGTCGCCGGGCAACGTGTTCATCTGGCTCCACAGCAGCGCGCCGCCGGCCCCGGCCTTGTACTGGATGATGGTGTCGACGGCCGGGCACTTCTTCTTCAGCACCACCTGCTGGTGGCGCGCCGAGATGTCGCTCTCGCCGCCGGGCGGGAAGGCCTGCCAGTACATGAGGTTCTTGTCGGGGCAGGGCTGGGCGTGGGCCAGGCAGGCCAGGCCCAGCAGAGTGGCGGCGTACAGGGGTCTCAGCAGCATGGCAGGTCTCCAGTGCGGGCGCATCAACGTCGCTGGGTGCGGGGGCTCAGCCCGTCTTCAGCATGCCGAGCCGCTCGATCGTGGCCCGCTCGCCCGCGAAGGTCTCGCGCGCCCACTTCGTGTAGGTGTCGGTGTCCATGTAGATCACCGTCTGGTCGAACTTGTCGAAAGTGGCGAGCACGGAGGGGTCTTCGAGCGTCTTCTTGAACGCGTCGTGCAGCGTGCGCACGAGGGCCGGGTCCATGCCCTTGGGGCCGGCGACGCCGAAGGGCGAATCGCTCACCGTCTTGAAACCCAGCTCGTCCAGCGTAGGCACGTTGGGCCAGCGCTTGGTGCGCTTGCTGCCGTAGGTGGCGAGCAGCCGCAGCTTGCCGGCCTCCACATGCACGCCCCAGCCGGTGGCATCGCTCGCCCCCATCGTGTGACCGCCGAGCAGCGCCTGCATGCTGTCGGCATTGCCCTTGAAGGGCACGGCGTTGAGCTGGATGCCTGCGCGCTGCGCGAACTCCTCGACGGCGAGATGCGGGCTGGTGCCATTCCCGGTGTGGCCGTAGCTGAACTTGCCCGGGTTGGCCTTGGCGTAATCCACCAGGTCCTTGATGCTCTTGATGGGCGAGTCGGTGGGCACCACAAAGCCGAAGGTGTAGCCGGTGAGGCAGGCGATCCAGGTGAAGTCCTTCAGCGTGTCGAACTGAACCTTCTGCATATGCGGCACGCGGAAAACGGCGTGCGGCAATTGCGCGAGCGTGTAGCCATCGGGCTTGGCGTTGACGAGTTCAACGGCGCCGAGCACGCCACTTGCTCCCGGCTTGTTCTCGACGATGACCTTCTGGCCCAGCGACTTGCCGGCGCTGTCGGCGATGGCGCGCATCACCGCATCGGTGCTGCCGCCGGCGGGCCAGGGGCAGATGTATTTGATGGGCTGCGACGGGAAGGCTTGCGCAAAGGTCAGCCGCGGCATGGCGATGCTGGCGGCGGCGCCGATGACGATGTGTCGACGGTTGGGATGCATGGGGTTCCTTTTTTCGCTGGGTATCAGCCTGGGCCGGCCGGCGCAGCGGCCGTCGCAGGCCGCTGCGGGGGGGGAGTCAGTCGGCCTTCGCGCCGGACTCCTTCACCACCTTGGCCCACTTGGTGATCTCGGCGGCCTGGAAGCGCGCCAGTTCCTCGGGCGTCGAGATCCACGGCTCCAGGCCGAGCGCCTTGAGCTTGTCCACCACATCGGGCAGCGCGAAGACGCGCTGCATCTCCGCATTCACGCGCGCCACCACCTCGCGCGGCGTGCCTGCCGGCGCGAACACCGCGAACCAGGTCGTGGCCTCGAAACCGGGCACGGTCTCGGCCACCGTGGGCACGTCGGGTGCGGCCGCGCTGCGCTTGGCCGTGGTCTGCGCGAGCGCACGGATCCTGCCTTCCTTGGCCATCGGCAGCGCCGAGGGCATGTTGTCGAACATGACCTGGATCTGCCCGCCCACGAGGTCGGGGATGGCGAACTGCCGGCCCTTGTAGGGCACATGCTGCATCTTCGTGCCCGTGAGCGACTTGAAGAGCTCGCCCGAGATATGCACCGACGTGCCCACGCCCGGCGAGCCGAAGCTCAACTTGTCGGGGTTGGCCTTCATGTAGGTGATGAGTTCGGCCACGCTCTTCACCGGCAGGTCGTTGTTGACGACGAGCAGGTTGGGCGCCGAGGCGACATGCGCCACCGGGGTGAAGTCCTTCACCATCTCGTAGGGCATCTTCGAATAAAGCGCGCCGTTGATCGAGTGCGTGCCCACGGTGCCCATCACGAGCGTGTGGCCGTCGGGCGGCGACTTGGCCACGGCATCGGCACCGATGTTGCCGCCGGCACCGGGCTTGTTCTCCACCACCACCGGCTGGCCGAGCTGGGCCTTGTCGGCAAACAGGCGCGACAGGATGTCGGGCGCGCCGCCGGGCGGGAAGGTGACCACCAGGCGCAACGGCTTGCTGGGATAGACCTGGGCTTGCGCCGTCAGTGAAAGCGCGGCGAGCAAGGGCGCCACGATGGTCACAAGCCACCAGTGCGCCGAGAGTCGAAAGTTCGAATGCATCCTGTCTCCATCGAGGCCCGGCACGTGGCCGGCCGGGCTGCTGCGCAGGATACGGGAGCGACGCGCCACTGCGTACGAGGGCTTGCCCGGTCGGCCTACCCGCTGAGTTGGTTGGCCAACAACCGCGCCACGTGCAGTGCCTGGCGCTGCGCGCCATCGGCAATCTGGTGCCGGCAGCTCGTGCCGTCGGCCACCACGACGGCGTCGGGCGCCTTGCGCACCGCCGGCAACAGCGTGAGTTCGGCCATCTGCAGCGACACCGCATGGTGTTGCGCCTCGTATCCGAAGCTGCCGGCCATGCCGCAGCACGAGCTCTCGATGAGCTCGGGCCGCGCGCCGGGGATCAGGCGCAACACCTCCAGCACCGGATTCATGGCCCCGAAGGCCTTCTGGTGGCAGTGCCCGTGCACGAGCAGCGCCCGCCCGGGTGGGTGCAGCGGCTGCAGCTGCGGCAACGCAAAGCGCCCGACCCTCACTTCTCGGGCGACGAACTCCTCGAACATCAGGGCCTGGTCGGCCACGGTCTGCGCGCGCCCGCCCAGGCCCATCACCAGCGCCTCGTCGCGCAGCGTGAACAGGCACGAGGGCTCCAGCCCGACGATGGCGATGCCGGCCGCCGCCAGCGGGTGCAGTGCCTGGATCAGGGCGCCAGCGCGTGCGCGCGCCTCGTCGACCATGCCAGCGGCCAGCCAGGTACGGCCGCAGCAATGGTGGCCGCCCGCCAAGCGCACCGTGTGCAGCGTGTAGCCCGCGGCGTGCAGCACCGCGGCCGCGGCGAGCGCGTTTTCACTTTCGAAGAGGCCATTGAAGGTATCGACGAAGAGCACCGCGGCCTTGCCGCCGGGTGCGCGCGCTGCGGCCAGCGTGGCTTCGACGCTGGCGAACGTGACCGAGGATTTCTCGGCGCTCGTGGCTGCCTTGGCTGCGGTGCCAACGCTGGCGTCGCATACATGCCAGAACGTGTCGCGCCGCCATGTCGGCAGCTTGCGCCGCGCCGAAAGCCCCAGCCAGCGCTCAGAGAGGGCGGCCGCCCCGGGCAGGGTGTCGCGCAGGTTGGCAAGCCAGGGCAGGCGGCTCGCGCGGTGCCCCCAGGCCGGCAGCGAGGCGATGAGCCGCTCCTTCAGCGTACTGCCGTGCCTGGCCCGGCGCTGCGCCGCCACCTCGATCTTCATGCGCGCCATGTCCACGCCGGTGGGGCAATCGCGCTTGCAGCCCTTGCAGCCCACGCACAGGTCGAGCGCCTCCTGCACCTCACTACCCGTGAGCGCATCAGGCCCGAGCTGGCCCGACAGCGCGAGGCGCAGCGTGTTCGCACGCCCACGCGTGAGGTGCACCTCGTCGCGCGTGACGCGAAAGCTCGGGCACATGGTGCCGGCGTCGAACTTGCGGCAGTGGCCGTTGTTGTTGCACATCTCCACGGCCATGGCCAGGCCGCCGGTGCGGTCGCCACCGGTGCCGGGTGCGGTGGTCTGCTCGGTGACGGGGTCGTTCTGAACATTCCACGCGGACCAGTCGAGCGCGGGCTTGAGATCGATACGCCGATACGGCCTGGGCGCCGTGGGCGGCGGGAAGCGGAACAGCGCCCCCTCGTCCATCTTCGGCGGATCGATGATCTTGCCGGGGTTGAAGAGGTTGGCGGGGTCGAACTCGTGCTTGATGGCGCGGAAGGCGTCGTTGAGCTTCGGCCCGAACTGCCACTCGATCCACTCGCCGCGGCACAGGCCGTCGCCATGCTCGCCGCTGTAGGCGCCCTTGAACTTGCGCACGAGGGCGCTGGCTTCTTCGGCGATGGCGCGCATGCGTATTGCCCCACCCTGCGGGCCACCCAGGCGCATGTCGAGGATGGGTCGCACGTGCAGCGTGCCCACCGAGGCATGCGCATACCAGGTGCCATGCGTGCCGTGTCGAGCGAAGACTTCGGTGAGCGCCGCGGTGTATTCGGCCAGGTGCTGCAGCGGCACCGCGCAGTCCTCGATGAAGCTCACCGGCTTGCCGTCGCCCTTGAGGCTCATCATGATGTTGAGGCCGGCCTTGCGCACCTCCCACAGGGCCTTCTGCGGCGCCTCGTCGGTCAGGCGCACGACGCTGCCGGGCAGGCGCAGGTCGCCCATCAGCGCAGCGAGGTCGTCGAGCCTGCGCGCCAGCGCGGCCTTGTCGTCGCCCGCAAACTCCACCAGCAGGATCGCCGCCGGCCGGCCGATGAGCGCGGTCTCGATCACCGGTTTGAACGCCGGGTTGGCGAGGCTCAGCTCGATCATGATGCGGTCGACCAGCTCCACCGCGGTGGGGCCGAGCTTCACGATGTGCTGCGCCGCGTCCATGGCGGCGTGGAAGGTGGGGAAGTTCACGACCCCGAGCACCTTGCCGCGCGGCAGCTCGGCAAGCGCGAGCGTCAAGCTCTTCGTGATGGCGAGCGTGCCCTCGCTGCCCACCAGCAGGTGCGCGAGGTTGACGTGGCCATCGGCCGCGTCAAGGACATAGGGCCGCTCGCTCTGGTTGCGGAAGATGTCGAGGTTGTAGCCACCCACGCGGCGCAGCACCTGGGGCCAGCGCGCGTCGATCTCGGCAGCATGCTGCTCGGCCAGGCCGCGCACGAAATCGGCGACGGCCTTCGCGCGGCCCGTGAGCTTGGCCACGGGCCCGAAGTCGGCCACCGTGCCATCGGCCAGCCAGGCACTCGCGCCGGCCACGTTGTGCACCATGTTGCCGTAGGCGATGCTGCGGCTGCCGCAACTGTTGTTGCCGGCCATGCCACCGAGCGTGGCTTGCGCGCTGGTGGACACGTCGACCGGGAACCACAGGCCGTGCGGCTTGAGCTCGGCGTTGAGATGGTCGAGCACGAGGCCAGGCTCGACCACGGCACGGAGCCCAGCCACGTCGACTTCGAGCACGCGCTTCAGGTGCTTGCTGAAGTCGATGACCAGCGCCGCGCCCACCGTCTGCCCGCACTGGCTGGTGCCGGCGCCGCGCGGCAGCACAGGCACCTTCAATTCACGGGCAACGTCCAACGCCGCGGCCACATCTCCTTCGTCGCACGGCACGAACACGCCCGCCGGCACGATCTGGTAGATCGAGGCGTCGGTGGCGTAGCGCCCGCGAGAAGCCGCATCGAACAGCACCTCGCCGCGCGTGTGCTGGCGCAGCTGGCGCTCGAGCGCGTGGCCGACCTCGTTGGCATGCGCCGGGGCCGCGAGCAGGGTGTCCAAGGGCGCCGCCATGGGGGCATTGTGCCCACTGGGCTCGCCAGCAATGCGAGCCCAGACTTTTGCGGGCGACCTGGCGCGACGTGATGCCGACGGCTTCTTTTACCTCGTGTAGCGCGACGAAGACGTCATTCGTCATCCGCAGGGAACGGACATGCCGGACACCTACCCCAGTGCCATCGAGGGAGTCCTGTACGAATTGCCGGAGGTGTCGGAAACGGCCGTCACGTCCTGGACCACGCCGGAGGCGAGTTCGAGATCGTGGCCTTCGTCGTGCCCCGTGGTGGCGCGCCACTCGATCCGGCGCGATGCGTTGCAGCAATTCGCGCGCCGACGTCTCAGGATCAATGGCACCGCGGCCCCCAGTCATGTCGGTGCGCACTGCACCCCTGTCCGTTTGAAGCCGCGTCGCTGAGCCACATGGATGCCTGACTCTGCAATGCAAGGCGTTGCGACGACGTGGACGATCGCGACCTGCGCACAAGGGACCTTCGTGCGTCGCTGCCGAGCGTTCCCTTTGTCGCCGTTGCCAACGTTCATGCTGCGTACCCCGACGCCCGCCTGGGGTCGCCGTGCCCAAAGGTCGGGTGTCATTCACCCAGGTTCATCGGCGATGCGCCGCTTGAGCCGCGATAGCGACTGCGGCCGGATGCCCAGGTACGACGCCAATTGGTGTTGGGCAATCTGGTCGAGTTGGGCGCCAAAGCGCAGGTGCATCTCGCGGTAACGCTGCGATGCCGATTGCAGCAGGAACGACAGCTCGCGTTGTTCCTTGCGCACGTACAGCGCCTCGGCGGCGAGGCGGCCGATCCGTTGCCACAGGGCACTCGATTCGTAGAGAGCGGTCATGGTCTGCCAAGGCCACACCAAGAGCTCGGCGGGCGTGACGGCGCTGATCGCCACCTGGGCCGGCACACCCCGCGTGGCACTGCCGAACGACACCGTGAAGCCGCCCTCGAAGCTGAAGTCCTTGGTCGCTTCTTCGCCGTTGGGCAGCGCCACGTGATAGCGCACGATGCCTTGCCGGATGAAGGCAATCTCGTGATGCTGCTGGCCTTGGGTACAGAACGGTTCGCCGGCGTGCAGACGTCGCTCGCGGCCAGCGGCGATGAAACGGTCCAGCTCGTCTTGCGGCAGCGGCGCCAGGCGGCGCAGGAACTGGGCCACGGGATGTGCGTCGTTCATCCCCAAGATGCTACGCCGCGGGGTGCCGCACGGGTTCAGCGCACCGGCAGCACCAGATAGTTCGGTGCTCCCGGCTCGCTGATCAAGGTCACCGTGCACGGCGGGCTGGCGCCGTTGTGGATCGCTGTGACCCCATCGGGGCGCCAGGGCCCGGCCGGCGGATGCGTGAACGTGACCATGCCCGCCTGTTCGCTGCCGCCAATGTCCAGCGCCAGTCGATTCCCCTTTTGAATCATCCAGGCTGTGGGCCACAAGTTGATGTCCACGTCCACCGGCACGTCCGGGCTCAGCGCCTGCACCTCGTCATAAGGGTGCCAGGCGCGAAACTCACTGCTGCGTGCGGGGTCGGTTTTGCGCAACGACGCGCGCAGCCAGCCCATGGCCACCGGCAGGTTCGGGTCTTGCGCGCCTTGTGCGGTGACCTCGGTGCCATCGGGCCGCAGTTCGCGCAGCGCGACAAAGAGGTCGGTGTCGGTGCCGCTACTGCTCAGGCGAAGGTGCAGACGCAGCGGCCCGATGAGTTCGAGATCGGCAGCCAGCGGTTCCGACTCGAGCCGAACCAATCCGCTGGCCGAACCATACGACGCGGCATAGCTCAGCCGGCCGGGTTCGACGCTGGTGCCGGCAGCGATCCTCCTGCGCGGGAGGTCCAGGCTCCAGCGCACGACCCGGGTGCCCGGCAGGGGGTAGTCGCTGCCTTCACGCTTGATCAGCTCGGCGCCCCGGCGCACCATCACCGTGACCGCCGGCTCGCTGTCCACGCCGTTGCGCCTGCCCTTCAGGTGGTGGTCGAAAAAGCGGCGTTGCTGCTCGACTTCCGCGGGCGTGTACATCGCATCGGGGTCCTGCCCGGTGCCCACCTTGAGCCTGCGCATCGAGGCGTTGACTGCTCCCCGATAACCTTCGATCGTGCCGCTTCCATGCAAGCCCAGGCCGCTTGCGTTGGCGTAGGCCAGCACGGGCACCTGGATCTTGGCCAGGTCCGGCGTGCGTTCGCTGACGAAGCGGTTGTTGGCCAGCGTGTGTTCACGCAGCAGCTGCCTGAAGTCGCGCTCGAACACGGTGTTGGCCGCCAGCTGCGCCGCCGACAAGGGCGGGTTGGTCGGGAATCGCGCACCACCGTGCTGCATCTGGCGCACGCGGCCTTCGAACCACAGATCCAGGAAGCGTGACGACAGCATCCCGCCGTGGCGCAACGCATCGCGGTAGAAGTCGGTGAAGCCCTGCACCGCGATCATCGCTTTCAGGTGCCGAGGCTGGTGTTGCGCGACCAGCCACTGCACGGCAGCGAAATACGAGTCGCCGAGCAGCCCGACGTTGCCATTGCTCCAGGGCTGCACGCCAGCCCATTCGATGGCGTCGACGAAGTCGCGCTGCGCTTGCGGGCCCAACACGTCGAGTCTGCCCGGCGATTCACCCGAGCCACGCTGATCGCAGCGCACCTGCACATAACCTTGCGGCACCCAGTAGTCGGGCAGGGCGGTTTCCCAGTGCATCAGGTCGGCGGCGCCTTGCCCGCTCTTCAGTACCTGGCGCCCATGGTCGGCGGGCGACCAGTCCTTGAAAGGGATGCTCTTGGGATAGGGGCCGACCGAGAGGATTACCGGGTAGCGCGCCGCGCCGAGCGGGCGGAACACATCGGCGGCGAGCACACCACCGTCACGCAAAGGCACGCGCACACTGCGCTCGACGGCCATGCCCTCGTAGGGCGGGTCTTCGCCGCCGCTGCCACCGAATGCCGGCGTGCTCAGAGCCAGCAGCGCTGCGCCGTGGCCGAGAAATTGCCGGCGGCCGAGGTTTTCCAAGATGGGCTCCTTTGCCGGGACATCCGGCGGTGAAGCGCATCCTCGTCGAGCCCCTGGGCGCGCGTCATTCACCCAGGTTCAGATGAGTCGCGTGATCCCTCCAGAAGGGCTTCATCGCCTTGGGCCGCGCCAGCCAAAGCGCGCGCATGCTGTCGCGCCCCAGCCTGCCAGTGCTTGGCTGGTACGGGCGCGGCTCAGGCCTGGAATTCGCGCAGCACGCGCCCAGCGTGGTGGTCGGTGCGGCCACCGTCGTGCATGGCCAATTCGCCGTTGACCATCACGTGCACGATGCCCCCGGGATACGCACGCGGCTGGCTCACGGTGAAGCGGCTCTCGATCTGCTCGGGGTCGAACACCGTGATGTCGGCCCAATGGCCGACCTTCAATCGGCCCCGATCCCTGAGCCCCAGGCGCGAAGCCGGCAGTGAGGTGATGCGTCGGATGGCTTCGGCCAGCGACAGCACCTGGCGGTCGCGCACGTAGTGCTGCAAAAAGCGCGCGGCCCAGCCGTAGCCGCTGAGCGAGAACAGCTGGTCGGCCAGCGCGCCGTCCGGCGCCAGCGCGGCGGTGTCGGAGATGACGGCGCAGGCGCTGTCGCGCATGAACATCTCGATCTCGCTTTCGCTGAAGCTCTGCGTGGCCCACATCAAGCGCGCGGCGTCGTCGCCTTCTTCGATCAGCATGTCCATCACCGCGTCGTAGGGGTCGACCCCGCGCTGGCGGCCGATCTCGGCAAAGTCCATGCCGATCAGCGCCCGGCTGGCGCGCGCGTTCAAGAGCTTCACCTGGCTCCACTTGGCGGCCTTGACGATCAGCAGCATCGGCGCGGGGTTGTCCTTCACCTTCTGCCGCACGGCGGGGTCTTTCAGACGCTCCAGCGTGGCCCGCGTGCCGCCTTCTCGCACCCATTTGGGCAAGATGGCGATCACGCTGGTGTTGTTCCAGTCGTGCGGGATCACGTCGAAGGCGATGTCCATGCCATGCCGGCGTGCGGCAGCAATCAGTTCGAGCGTGTGCTCACCTGCGTAGGCCGGCGCGCCGAACTTGGTCTGGATGTGCGAGATTTGAAGCCGCGCGCCAGACTGCCGCGCGGCCGAGATCGCTTCGCCAAAGCCGAGGTCGTAGTGCCGGTCGCGGTTGCGCACATGCGTCGAATAGAGCTTGCCGCGTTGAGCCGCCGCCTCGCACAGGGGCACCAG
>JANNRI010000009.1:0-137305 GCA_031401195.1 Burkholderiales bacterium | reverse complement strand
CCGCCTTCGCCGTGCGCAGCGCGCCGGTCAAGGCGGTTCACTGCACATCGCTGTGGCGCCTGTCGTGGGACGAGGACCAGAAGTACGTCAGCCTCTTCTACTACCTCGTTCGCCTGCACGGTCTGCACGTGTACGAGCAGTTCGGCCACTTCGTCACCGAGGCTTTCGGTGAAGCGGAGACGGCACGCATCTTCGACGTCTTCACGCTGGCCCTCGACGAGCTGATGACGCTGGGCTTCATCACCCCACGCCCTGGGGTGCCGGGCGCGGCGCGCACGCCGGACCTGCCAGGCTCCGCGACCGGCGAACTGGCGCCGGGCCAGACCGAGCGCTGGCTCGCTGCCAGTTTCGACAGCAACGCACGCACGGCCCTCAACGAATCGTTCTGCGTCAGCCTGAGCGGCGGGGTCGACGTGCCGGCGCTCGAGGAGGCGCTGCAGGATGTACTTGGGCGCCACGACGCGCTGCGCCTGCGCTTTGACCTCGATACGCCGATGCAGACGGTGGACCTTGATGCACGCACGGCGGTGGCCGAGGTGGACCTGCGCCGACAGGCCGATGCCGACGCCGCGCTGGATGAGTTCTGCGTCAACGCCAGCGAGCGCGAGATTGCGCTGGATCGCGCGCCCCTGGCCATCGTGAGCCTGCTGCACCTGGCCGATGGACGCGTGGTGGTGCACATGGTGGCCAGCCATCTCATCTTCGACGGCTGGGCTTCGAGCGTATTCAACGCCGAGCTGGCCAGCGCCTACCAGGCGCGCTGCGCTGGACAGACGCCTTCGTTCAAACCAGCCGAGTCGCCGCTTGCGTTTGCACGCGCCGAGAACGAACGCTTCGCCGGCCCTGACGGCCAGGCGGCGGTGGCCTACTGGAAGAACGTGCTGCGCGACCCACCGGCGCTGCTCGAACTGGGCGACCGCACCCCACCCACACCGCGCCTGTATGCGGGCGACACCGTTCGCGCGCGCATCGAAGGCGAGCGCTTGGTCACGCTGCGCGCGGCCGCGCGCGCGCAGGGCGCCACGCTGTTCCAGTGGCTGCTGACCGCGGTGACGTTGATGCTCCAGCAGCGCAGCGGCCGCGACGACTTCGTGGTCAGCATTCCGTACGCCGCGCAGAACCTCGCCCGGCACGGCCCCCTGCTGGCCGACGGCGTACTCGACCTGCCGTTGCGCATGCGCTGCCACGCGGGCGAGGCCTTCGAGACCGTGCTGAGCCGTGTGCGCAGCGCGCTCATGGATGCCATGGACCACCCACAGATGACGCAGGGCACCGCCGCGCGCGCCCTCGGCATGCGCGCCGAGGGCAACCGGCCTGCGCTGACGGGCATCTACTTCAACCTCAATCCGAAGGTCGATCTGTCGGGCTGGGCGCCGCTGGCGGCCACCATGCACGAGGGCCGCAAGCGCGGCCTGTTGGGCGAGCTGTTCTTCAATTTCTACGAACAGAACGACGCCATCACGCTGGACCTGCACCACAGCACGGAGTTCTTCAGCCCCGCGCGCGTTCAGCAAATCGTCGGCGATCTGCTGGCCCACTGCGCCCCCACCGCGCGGCCGGCGGCCGCGGCGGTGCCCGGCGTTGCGCCGGTGGCGCTCGACCCCCGCCTGCTGCAATGGAATGCCACCGACCGCCCGCTGCAACCCGGTGCGCGCGTCGAAGCATGGGTGCAGCGGCAGGCCGTCGCCACGCCGCACGCGCCGGCCGTCGTGGCCGGAGGTATCCGGTTGAGTTATGCCCAGCTGCAGTCGCGCGCGAACCGCGTCGCCCAGGTGTTGCGCGCGCGCGGCGTTGGCGAAGGTTCACTGGTCGGCCTGTGCCTCGACCGCAACAGCGAACTCCTGCCCGCGCTGCTGGGTGTGCTGCAGACCGGTGCCGCCTACGTGCCGCTCGACCCGGGCTTCCCGCGCGAACGGCTGCGCATGATGGCCGAGGATGCGGCCTTGCCGCTCGTCATCACCCAGGCGGCCCATGCCGAACTCGCCGGCCTGCCGCGCGAGCGGCAGTTGCGCGTCGATGACGATGCGCAGCTACTCGCGGCCGCGCCCGATCAGCCTCTGCCGCCGGTGGCAGGCAACGAGGGGCCGGCGTATGTGATCTACACCTCCGGCTCAACGGGCAAGCCCAAGGGCGTCTCCGTGCCGCAGCGTGCGGTGTGCAACTTCCTCGCCAGCATGCGGCGCGAGCCCGGCCTGCAGACCGGCGACACGCTGCTGGCCGTGACCACGCTCAGCTTCGACATCGCGGTGCTCGAACTCCTGCTGCCGCTGGTGACCGGCACCACCGTGGTGCTGGCTCACCGCGACGATGTGATGGACGGCGAGGCGCTCGCCGCGCTCATGACTCAGCACCGCGTCAACGTGATGCAGGCCACGCCCACAACCTGGCACCTGCTGCTGGATGCAGGCTGGCGCCCGGCGCAGGCATTCCGCGCCTTGTGCGGCGGCGAACCGCTGCCGCAGGCACTGGCTGGTGCGTTGCGCGTTGCCGGGGCGACGCTGTGGAACCTGTATGGCCCCACGGAAACGACCGTGTGGTCGACGCTGGCTCGCATCGAAGACCCGGGCAGCAAGATCACCATCGGTCGGCCGATCGACAACACCCAGGTGTGGATCGTCGATGAGGCACTGCAGCCCCTGCCCGTGGGTGCCGAGGGCGAAATCGTCATCGGCGGCGACGGCGTTGCGTTGGGCTACTTCAACCGTCCGGAACTCACCGCCGAGCGTTTCGTCACGCTGCCCTTCGGCCCACGCGCCGGGCGCCTGGCTTACCGAACCGGCGACCTCGGGCGCTGGCGCGAGGACGGCACGGTCGAGCATCTGGGCCGGCTCGATTTCCAGGTGAAGTTGCGCGGCTTCCGTATCGAACTCGGCGAAATCGAAGCGCGCCTCGAGCAGGCGGCCGGCGTCGCGCGCGCCGTGGTGGTAGCCCGCGAAGCCACCCCGGGCGACATGGCGCTGGTGGGCTACGTCGTGCCGCGGCCAGGTGCCGCGCTCGACACCGGCGCCCTGCGCGACGACCTGCGCAGCACCCTGCCTGACTACATGCTGCCGCGTGTGTTGCTGGTGTTGGCAAGCCTGCCGCTACTGCCCAACGGCAAGGTCGATCGCAAGGCATTGCCAGCGCCGGCGCTGCCAGCGCTGCCGACTGTGTCGCCCATGCCGAATGCAGCAACCTCGACCTCCGTCAGCGCGGTCGATGTGGCGGCGCCCGTCGATTCCTTGGTCAGCACCATCGCCACGCACATGGGCCAGTTGCTGGGCATGGGCCCGCTGCAGCCCGGTCAGCACTTTTTCGAGCTGGGTGGTCATTCGCTGATGGCGGCCAAGTTGTCGGCGGCCCTGTTCGCAGCCCTGGGCCACCGGCCCGGGCTGCGCGCGATCTTCGAGTCGCCCACACCGGCGGGTCTGGCAGCGACGCTGCGCGAGGCCATGCGCAAGACCCAGGGCAGCTCTGCGGCGGGCGCCGTCAGCGACACGATTGCGCTGCGGCCGGACCAATCGACCGCGCCGCTATCGCAGATGCAGCAGCGTGTGTGGTTCCTCGAGAACCTGACGCCGGGGACCGTGGTGCATGGCATCCCCACCGGTCACCGGCTGCTCGGCCCCTTGGACCTCGAGGCCTTCGACCAGGCCTGGAAGCTCCTGGTCAAGCGCCAGAGCGTGCTGCGCACGGTGATTGCACGCACGCCCGCGGGCGACGTTCAGCGCGTGCTCGAGGACATGCCCTTCAGCATCCTGCCGGTCGACGACCTGTCGCATCTGCCCGAGGCCGAGCGCAAGCCGGCGATGAACAAGATCATCGCCAAACTGGTGGAAACGCCCTACGAACTGGAAACCGGCCCGCTGTTCACGGCGCGCGTGTTCAAGCTCTCGCCCGAAGAACACGGCATGCTGTTCCAGGCGCACCACCTGATCTGGGACGCGTGGTCGTTCGACCTGCTCTATGCCGACCTGCCCGAGCTCTACAGTGCCTGTCTCGAGAAACGCGCACCACGCCTGCCATCCATCACCGTGAGCTACGGCGACTTCGCGGCCTGGCACAACGAGTGGATGAGCGGTGCCGAGCTCAAGCGTCAGACCACGCACTGGCGCGAGAAGCTCACGCCTCTGCCCATGCCGCTCGAGTTTCCGCTCGACCGCCCGCGGCCGCCCCACATGTCGGGCCGCGGCGGCTCGTTCCAGTTCAATCTGGCCAAGGACGTGACTGACGCGCTTCGCGAGCAGGCAAGGGTGAAGGGCCGCACGCTGTACGTGACGCTGCTGGCGGCCTATGCGGTGGCCCTGTTCCGCACGACGTCGCAGTCCGACTTCGTCATCGGCACCCCGGTGCGGGGCCGCGAGCAACCGGTGCTCGAGCCGCTCATGGGCTTCTTCGTGAACATGCTGCCCCTGCGCATGCGATTCGAGGGTGATCCGCTGTTGTCGCAATGGTTGGTGCAGCTGCACGCGCAGGTGGTCGAATCCTTCTCCTATCCGGATGTGCCCTTCGACCACCTCGTGATCGAGCTCAACCCGCCACGCGACAGCAGCCGCCCGCCCGTCCATCAAGTGTCCTTCTCCTATCAGGACGTGCGCGAGCGCGCCACGCGCTGGGGCAACGTGGACCACCAACGCATGCCCACGCCGATGCTCGGGGCGGCGCAGGACCTCAGCCTGTGGTGCGTGGAGACACGCAACCACGTCGAGTTCGTCTTCACGTTCAACGCCGATGTGCTGGACACGGCGTCGGTCGGCCTCTTCGGCCGGCGCCTGGAGGCGCTGCTTCGTCAGATCGTGACGAATCCGGATCAACGCCTGTCGAGCTTCGACATGTTCGGCCCCGACGAGGGCCGGTTGCTGTTGGAGTGGAACGCCACGCACACCCCGTGCCGCCAGGAGTGTGTGCACGGCGCGCTGGCCGCGCAATGCGCCCGCACACCCGAGGCCCCGGCGCTCGTGGCCGGCAACGAGACGCTGAGTTACCGCGAGCTACACGCGCGCGCCCACCGCCTGGCCCACGTGCTGCGGTCGCGCGGCATCGGCCGCGGCGCCCTCGTGGGCCTGTGCCTGCCCCGTGGGCCGCAGATGCTCGCCGCCCAGCTGGCCGTGCTCTACAGCGGCGCGGCCTACGTGCCGCTGGACCCCGCCTACCCCGCCGATCGACTCTCCTTCATGGCCCAGGACGCCGAGCTCGCGTTGCTGATCAGCGAGTCGGCCTTGATGTCCACGCTGAACTGGCCGCGCGAAAAGTCGCTGCTGCTGGATGCCGACACCGCGCTCATCGCCGCGCAACCCGACACCGCACTCACGCCGAACGCGCAGCTCGACGCTGGTGCCGAGGATCCCGCCTACGTCATCTACACCTCCGGCTCCACCGGTCAGCCCAAGGGCGTCGTCGTCCCGCACCGCGCCGTTGTCAACTTCCTGCACAGCATGGCGCGCCAGCCCGGCTTGCAGGAGGACGACACGTTGGTGGCCGTCACCACGCTCAGCTTCGATATCGCGGTGCTGGAGTTGCTGCTGCCCCTGTCCGTGGGCGCCCGCATCGTCCTGGCCAGCCGCGAACA
The DNA here is from genome assembly GCA_031401195.1 of Burkholderiales bacterium. Classification (GTDB taxonomy): domain Bacteria; phylum Pseudomonadota; class Gammaproteobacteria; order Burkholderiales; family Burkholderiaceae_C; genus Rubrivivax. The sequence goes on along the minus strand of JANNRI010000009.1, from coordinate 131,757 downwards.
GGCCCTGGACGGGCGCGAGTTGCGCTTGCTGCTGGAGAGCACGCAGGCCAGCGTCATGCAAGCCACGCCCTCGAGCTGGCGCATGCTCATCGAGGCCGGCTGGCAGGGCTCGCCCGGCTTCAAGGCACTCGTCGGTGGCGAGGCCCTGCCCGCGGACCTGGCCACCGAGTTGCTGGCCCGCTGCGGCGAGTTGTGGAACATGTACGGCCCCACCGAAACCACCGTCTGGTCCACCTGCTGGCAGGTGCAGCAGCCCGAGCGGGGCATCAGCATCGGCAAGCCCATTGCCAACACCACTGTGTCCATCCTGGACGAGCAGCAGCGGCCCTGCCCCATCGGTGTGCCCGGGGAGATCTGCATCGGCGGCGACGGCCTCAGCCTGGGCTACCTGCACCGCGCCGCACTCACGACCGAGCGCTTCATCGACGACCTCGCCAACCCCGGTGCCAAGCTGTACCGCACCGGCGACCGCGGGCGTTGGCGTCACGACGGGCTGCTCGAACACCTCGGCCGGCTGGATTTCCAGGTCAAGGTGCGCGGCCACCGCATCGAACTGGGCGAGATCGAGGCCACCCTGGCCCGCCACCCACAGGTGGCGAATACGGTCGCCATCGCACGCGAGGACCAGCCCGGAGACGTGCGCCTGGTGGCTTACTTCGTCACGCGCGGTGCCGCGCCGGACGCGCACACCCTGCGCGAGCATCTGCGCACGACGCTGCCCGAATACATGCTGCCTCAGCACTACGTCGCCTTGGAGGCCATTCCGCTGTTGCCCAACGGCAAGGTCGATCGTCGCGCCTTGCCCGCGCCCACGCTGGGCTCCGAACTGGCCAAGGAAGCCTGGCTCGAACCCACGACTCAAACCGAGAAGCGCCTGGCCTCGATATGGTCGGAGTTGCTGGCCGTGGAGCGCATCGGCGCCAACGACTCGTTCATCATGCTGGGCGGGCACTCGATGTTGATGATGCGGATGTCGGCCCGCTTGCAGAGGGAGTTTCGCGCGGCACCCCCACTGTACGCACTGTTCGAGGTCGACGAACTGCGCGACATGGCCCGGCTGATTGACGAGGGCGAGGCCGTGACCCAGTGATGCACGCTGCGGCGGCCTGCTTTGAACGCGGGCCGCCCCCGCGGCTTCAGATCCGGCGGAAGTAGAGCCCGGAGTAGGCGTCGAAGTCGCGATCCGGCTGCGACGGATCCTGATAGACACGCTCGGGAACGTCCCAGCTGTCAACCAGCCGGTAACCGCAGGCCTCGATGGCCGCGATGTAACGCTCACGGTTGAACACGTAATGAGGCACGAAGTGGTCGCCGTCGGCATTCTGGGTGGATACGAACTGCTCGCCCCGGTAGAGAGGCAGCTTGTTCAACAGCACGTGCCGCGGTGGCCGAGCGGCGCATTTCAGCAGGTCTTCCAGCCGGGTGTGCTCGAGGAACTCCAGCACGCCCGCGGCCATCCAGACATCGGCGCTCACCATGGAGGTGTCCATCGAGTCGGTGAACTCGACCGCGCTCGCGCCTTCACGAGCGGCCAACTCGCGGCCCAAACAGCAGGTGACAGGCAACTCGCACACACGCCACGTGACCTCGGGTGGGAACGTCATGAACTTCTGGTAGGCATAGTAGTGAACCGCCACCGAGCCGCCGATGTCGAACACCGAACGGGCGCCACTGCCGAAGGCCTCGCGCAGCCAGAACATCACGGGGTAGTCGAAGGCAAAGACACGTTGGGTGCGAACCTGAACGTACTCGTCGGAAAAGGCTTCGTTGTCAAAACCACTCGACTTCGGCAACCAGGCCTGAGCCTCAGCGAAGGTTTGGAATCGGCCGAAATGCAAGCCACCTCCTCGCGGGGATAGGTAGTGCGCCAGCCGCCGGCGCACAAACCAGTCGCGCAGCAGCGGCAATCGCGCAAGGCTCGAGAAACCGGGAAAGTACACACCGTGGGGCATGATGTTCGGATTTGTATCGGTTGTGATGGGTGGCGAATTCTCGGGCAGCGCCTGCACTTCCATCCGCGGGCGGCGCGCGACATCTGCCACGAACCCAGTGGGTTCGGTTGCCTTCTTCGCCGCGCGTGACTCACGCCGCACGTGGCACCCGAATTGGCCCTCGTTCCGAGGGAGGTTTTCTGCAATCACGATCGCTATCATGTGCATGCGCGCACGCTGGCTTTGCGCTCGGTGCTTCGCTGGCACCGAGGTCAGTGCGTCGCATCTTCATATGAGCGGCTCGCAGATCCGCTGGCAAGTACACGAAGGATGACATCGATGCGGGGCCCACGAAAGCGCGATCCGGACGTGAGCAAGGACGAATTGAACTCGGCGCGCCGAAGGCTTATCCAGACAGCGCTGGTCAGCCTGGGCGCTACGCGGCTGTTGGCCGCCTGTGGCGGCAACGAGTCCTCTGGCGGCAGCACGCCCCCGGCGCCAACACCAACGTCGCCGGCCCCACCGTCGCCGGCCCCACCTTCGCCGACAACACCGCCCACGCCGACCTCGCCCCCCGAGCCAACGCCTCCGCCGACACCCGCCCCGCCCGCCGGCTCTCTGCCTGACTGGGTGCCGCGTGCTGGTGATGTCGCAGTGCTCACGCAGACGAACGGCCGCCTGGCGAATCGGTTCGAGGATCAATGCGCGCCGTATTTCTTGCCGTTCTACTACGTCAACACGGTCAACGACTACAGCGGCGCTTTCAAGAACCCGCACTGGGGCACTTGGGGCGCGACGGTGTTCTGGGGTGGCGGCCACGGTGGCACGAACGACAACACGGTCACGGTGGCGGAGTATGGCCAAACGGCCATCACGTTCAAGCGCGTCTCTGACCCGACGCCCTGGTTTGGCACATCCACCGACGAAGGCACACGCTTCAGCAACAGCCGTGACAACGCCAATGCGAGCCTGAATTTCGACTACATGGAGTCAACCGTAGACGGCCAACCCGGTTCGCCACACAGCTACTGCTCTGGCGACATCGTCGGCCCGGAGTTCGGCGGCGCGACGCACGGGACGCTCTTGCAGGTGGCCGCTGCTGCCGTCAACCATCGCAACACGGAGGCCGCCTTCGCGGCGCACGAGATCCGGTTCGATACCTTGACCCTGCGCACGACCTCAGGCGCCAACCGCAAGTGGCGGCGGGTGACGAACAACACCGGCGGCAGCTGGTTCGGGTCTTCGCCGTTTTACAGCGCGTTTGTAGGAGCGCAGCAACGCGTCTACATCTTGACGCAAGGCACCGGACTTCCTGGGCCGGTGCGCTGGTTCGACCGCAACAGCAACCGGTATGTGCTCGGTACCGGCACCGGGTTCAGCATCGAAGAGATGGAGGGCTTCGATAGCGGCAACATCTTCTGGGTGCCTTCTCGCAACCTCCTGGTGTGCGTGTACCCCTTGCTCAACGCCAGGCTGAAGGTGCAGTGGATGAGCGTGCGAGCCCAGGACTCGCAACCCACCTTGGGCTCGTCGGTCACGTTGAGCCAGAACCTCCAAATGACATTGCCCTGGTCGGCCGCAACCTGGTGCTCCCACAACAACCGCATCATCGTCGCCGGAGTGGCTGGCGACAGCGGGGCGGTCTACGAGATCGAGATCCCGACAACGTTGAATGCCGCCACCCAATGGCCGGTGACCCGGGCGCCGTTCGGAGCGGGACAGACACTCCCGCTCGCCGACCCTGGCCTCGACTTCGGCGTGACCTACAAGAAGTTCCACTACGACGAGAAGATTCGAGCCATCGTCTACATGCCGCAGGCGGCCAGAGCGGAAGACGGTGACGATCGCGTTTGGGTTTATCGGCCACGAAACACGTGACGTGATCCGGGGTAAAACCACGCCTGGTTCCAGCCAAGTTTGCGCTGGGATCGTTGGGCCAGCCAAGTCACACGGGAATCATGGTCGTACAAGAAATTGACGCCGCACGCCTTAGCGTAGAGACGTTTGAGAGGCAATTCGAAGGTCCTTCGACACCATTGATCATTCGTGGCGGAGCCGCCGATTGGCCGTGCACGAAGACCTGGAGCATTTCCTCTCTGTGTGCCCGCTTCGGGCATCGGACGCTCAAGGTGCCAGGCAGATCGGAACCGATCGAATTGGGACCGCACCTGGACCATGTTCTGCGTCACATGGCAGGCGAGGCGAGCGTCGAGCCGCCTCCCTACCTGGTCCGGAACATCTGGCTTCGGGATGAATTCCCGGAACTCGCCGCCGACGTGCGTGTGCCCTCGTTTGTGCGCGACAACTGGTTCGAAAGATGGCCGGTCCGCATGGCCTGCGATAGGCGCTGGATTCGGTGGATGGAGTTCTTCGTGGGCGGGGGCGGGGCTCGCTACCCGTTCATCCACCAAGACATTCTGGGTACTCACGCCTGGCTTGCACAAGTCGCGGGCCGCAAGCGGTACTGGATGTGGTCGCCGAACGCCCGGCCCGGACGCGGGGCGCTGGACCCGGGCGACAAGGAACTGGTCGGCTACGGACGAAACGGCTGGAACAGGGTCGACGGCGAGACCGATTTGCGTTCGGCATTTCCCGATGACGAACCAGGCTTTGCAACGCTCGAGCCCGGCGATGTGATCTTCATCCCATCGATGTGGTGGCATACCGTGGAGACACTGCAGCCCTCCATCAATCTCAGCGGCAACTGGTTCAACAAGTCCAACTGGCCACAGGTCCAGCGATCAGCAGCGATGCGCCTGTCGAGCCACCCGAGGGCGTTCGGCTCCCACGCCTACCGGCAGGCCATCAACTACCTCTACGGGTGAGGGCTCCAGGCCGACACCCCCAGTGGCGCAGTGCGCCAGTGCCGCGGTTCAGATCAGCCATTGGGGTCGCCGTAGAGGCCAGCCGGCCGTCCACTGATCAACGCGCCGCGATCGGGTGCTGCGCCACTGAAGTTGTCGGTGATGCCGGGAATCGCCACGCCACTGTTGCGCGCCGATGTGCCAGCACGAAGTGTGGGCAGCGCATGCGCCGTGTACTCGGTGGTGTGAACGGTGAGTGAAATGGCTGGGTCGAAGACGTTCGAGGCTACGATCATGTCCTGATCGTGGCGCTGCCTGTTGCCCATGAATGTCGAGAGGGCCGGCAGCGAACTGCGGACGGCGGACAAGGAGTTGTAGGTTCCCGCGTCGCGCCAGCCAAAGGCTCCGTCGGGGAACCACCCGTTGTGCGTCAGGTCGAGCTTGTCGCTGCCGCCCGCGTCGAAGAACAGGATGTTGGTGTTCTCGCTGCTGCCGGTCTTGTAGATCAGGTTGTTGCGGAAACTCCAGTTGCGCTGCTCGCCGTTGTTGTTCTGGTTCCAGAGCCAACCACCGATGCCCAGGAACTTGTTGCCGGTCTTGATGATGGTGTTGTTGTAGACCAAGATGCCGGAGTTCATCGAGTTCCACTTGAACGGGCCGCGCCAGGAATTGATGCTGATGTTTCGGAAGCAGTAGGCCGGGCCGCCATAGATCGGGTCTGCCGAGAAGAAGGTGCCGCTGTTGCCGATGTAGTTGTCGTAGAAGGAGATGTTGCGGGTGCCGTAGTCGGCCTCCCAGGCGTCGTCACCGGTCATCAGGATCTTGTTGCGGTAGTAGTGAACCGCTGCCGTCAACAGGGGGTAGGTGGCCGACACGGCGGTGGCGAACGCGTCACCGAAGCCACGCAAGGTGTTCTCCCAGGCGCAACAACCCAAGCCGGAGATTCGGATCCCATCGTCATTCCAGGTCAACGGGGTGTATGTCTCGCCCGCCGGCACGGTATAGCTCTTGTCCCAGGTGTTGTTGCCATTGAGCGTGCAGTGATAGACGAGCCAACCGGTCAGCGAGGAGTACGTGATCACCCCCCGATCAACCCCATTCATCGTTACGCGCCGCACGGTCACATTAGTGGGCACGACGCTCGCGCCATTCCACTGAAGAATGCCGGTCGAAGAGGCGGCGGTGCCGGAGTCCACCCCGGAGCCCACGAGTGTCAGATCTTCAATGACCAGATGCGAGACGTTACGTGTCTCGATCACGGCATCGGTTGTGTCGCGAATGATCACGCCATTGCGCGATGCGCCACGAATGTAAATCGGCCTCGATGCCGTGCCCTGCACGTTGATATAGAGGTTGCTGACGTTGTACGTGCCATTGGCAAGCACCAACACGTCGCCTGGCACGAGCGAGTTGAACCTGGCCTGCAGGTCTTCGCCTGGCGAAGCCGTCTTCGTTGCCGCACCGGCCGCGCCAGGAAGCGCGCGCGTCGCGCGATTTGCGGTGAGCACCTGCAGCGCAGCGCCGGGCTCGTTGACTGTCAGTTCGACCTCGTAATTCGTCCCGGGCACGAGGTCGAAGATGGTCCCGGCAAAGGCCGGCACGAGCGTGGTGAAAGTCTGGCTCTCGATGTCTGTCGGAACGATCGGCACGAGCGGATGTGCCAGGCGCCATGCTGAAGCACCCGCCGCGCGATACCGCACCTGCACCGACGTGCCCACCAGCGCCGAGCGCCGGGTGGGGCAATAGATGTTGATTTGCTCCGGCGTCTGCTCATCGAAGCCGACGCCACCCAACAGCGCACCGGCCGGAACCGGCGTTGGCGCTGGGGTCGGCGCGCTGGTCGGCGCCGGGGTTGGGGCGACCGTGGGAGCGGCTGTTGGCGCCGGTGTCGGCGCAGGTGTGGGTGCAGGTGTGGGCGCGGCGGTCGGTGGTGTTGTCGGGGCAGGAGTGGGGGCGGGAGTCGGGGAGGAAGTGGGGGCAGGTGTTGGCCCAGCCGTCGGTGTAGGACTGGGCGCCGCCGTCGGCGGCGGGCTGGGCGTGGCCGAAGGGGCGGGTGTCGGCGAGCCGGGCGGCTGGGTCGGTGCCGGCGTCGGCGGCACCGTCGGCACGGCGGTCGAGTCGCTGTTGTTGCGTCGACGGCGCCAGCGACGCCCGTTCGCGCCGGCTTCGCCATCTTCGGCCAGCACCTCCTCACCATCAGCGCCACCACAGGCTGTGAGTCCGTGCGTCGCAGCGAGCAATGTGAACGCGACGGAAATGCGGCGGCGATCTGGCTTCATGGATCTTGATTCCTGGTCTCAAAGGGCGCGGGCGGTCCGGCGCCAAGCGCGGGCTCACTCATCGGAGTCGCATTGTTTTGGTGCCGTCGGCGCGCGCCGTAACAGGGCACCCCGAGACAAGGTCCTTTCCTTACCCGTGCTGACCTTTGTCACCGCCGCCGCGACTTCGCGCCGCCAACGCTGCCGGCACGGGCACTTTCGCACTGGCCCGCGGCGAGGCACTCAGATCGGCGGGCTAGACTTGTTGCAGATGCGGACGGGCGCTTGCCGGTCCCGCAACGACGCTGCCGCTGATCGCGCCACTCGCGGCAAGAACCAAGCCGACCACCGATCGAGCCCCGAATGACATCGAACGCGACCGCGACCCTCGGATTGCATGCCGGCTTCTTCCGCTCCGCGGCCGCGCACCCGGACCGGCACGCCCTGGAGGTCGGCACCGAGGTGCTCACGTACGGCGAACTGAAGCGCCGCGTGTGCCAGACGGCTGGAGTGCTGGCGCGGCATGCGCAGGGCCGCAGGCTCCACGTCGGGGTCCTGACCCACCGATCAATCACAACCTACACGGCCATCCTCGGCACGTTGGCGGCCGGCGGCATGGTCGTTCCGCTCAACGCGGCCTTCCCGCCCGAGCGGACGCGACAGATGATCGACATTGGCGCTGTCGACGCGCTGGTCGTCGAAGCAGCGGGAGAGCGCGTCTTGAGCACGCTGCTTGCTGAAGTGCAGCGGCCGCTGCTCATCGTCGTTGCGCCCGATTCGCTACCTGTGTTGACTGCCCGATGGCCGAACCATCGGTTTGTCTGTGCCGACAGTGAAGACAGTGCGTACACACCGGTCGAAGCCTCGCCCGACACCTACGCCTACCTGTTCTTCACCTCCGGCAGCACGGGGGTGCCCAAGGGCGTGGGCGTGCTGCACCGCAACGCCGCGCGCTTCGTCGAAATGTCGATGGAGCGTTACCGGGAGCTCGGGCTCGACTGCAACGACCGTTTCTCGCAGTTCTACGACATCACGTTCGACTCGTCGATGTTCGATCTCTTTGTGGGTTGGGCATTCGGCGCTTGCCTGTGCTGCCCGACGGTGGGGGAGTGGATCAATCCAAACAAGTTCATCCAGGCACGCGCGCTGACGGTCATCGACATCGTGCCCTCGACAGGGCACGCGATGAATCGCGGCAGTGGCTGGCGGCCCGGGCGCTTTCCGCTGCTGCGACTGTGCCGTTTCGGTGGCGAAGCACTGCCCGCTACTTTGGCTGCCACGCTGGCGGCAGCGGCCCCCAACGCGGCTGTCGACAACGTGTACGGCCCCACGGAGTGCACCGTCGACGCGGCCTACTACCGGTGGCATGCGCTCACCTCGCTGGCCGAGGCCACCCACGGCATCGTTCCCATCGGCTTGGCCGGACCTGGCGTGGGCCTCAGGGTCGTCGACGCAGATCTGGCCGAAGTGCCGATGGGCCAGGACGGTGAGCTCTTGATCAGCGGGCCACAGGTCACGCCAGGGTACTGGCAGAGCCCGCAGCGCACGGCCCAGAGCTTCGTCAGGCTGCCGGGCAGCGATGTCGTGCACTACCGAACCGGCGATCTGGTCCGGCGCGTCGGCGCGGGCGAGCCGATGCCGTACCTTGGCCGTATCGACCACCAGATCAAGATCTCTGGCGTGCGGGTCGAGCTTGGGGAGGTCGAACAGGCATTGCGGCGAGCCAGCGGCACTGACACGGTGGTCGCGGTAGGTTGGCCTGTCACGCCAAGCGGAGCGTCGGGCATCGTGGGATTCGTGGCCGGGACGGCCATGGACGGAGACTCGATCCGTCGGCAACTCAAGGACGCACTGCCCTCGGTCATGGTGCCCAGACAGGTTCGCGTGCTCGACGACTTGCCTCTCAACGTCAACGGCAAGGTAGATCGAAAGGCGCTGCTCGAGCGGCTGAACGCGGAACCGTCACCAGGCTGATCGGCCCGACAGGCGAACGCGAGCCGCCCCGTCGCTGTAGCGCTCCGTGTCGGACTCAGCCCCGCAGGCGGCGCAGGAAAGTCGTTTGAACGTGGCCGACGTGCCAGCCCATGCGCAGGTAGTTGCGCAGTGAAGGTGTCGCCGCGCCTGAAGCCTCCGTTGCCACCTCCAGCGTGACACGCCGTGCACCGCGATGTTCGCTCTCGCGCAGCTGTGCTTCGGTCAATGCGGCCTGCGCGCCCAGACCGCGGTGGCTCGGCAGAGTGCCCACCCAGCCGATCCAGTCCACGGTTTCGCCGGTGCGGAACGTGGCCGCGGCGGCCACAGGGCGTTCGCCATCCAGGGCCAGCCAGTGCCGCGCGCCTTCCCGCTCGAAGCTGCCGCCAAGCAGTTCGCCAAATGGCTCACCGAGGCGGAAGACCTCGCAGCACAGGTCGGCAAACACGCTCGCTTCGTCCGGGGCGGCTCTGCGCACCACGAGTCGGCTCTGCGCCTTCACGGGTGCCCCCGATGCCCTGGACATGAAGGTCGTCGAAGTGAAGCGCATGAACCCCGCGGCTCTCAGCCGCGAGACGGCATCCTGGAACCGGCACGACGAAGACACCTCCACGGCATAGGTCTTCACGCCGTGGCTTCGATAGAGATCGTCAAGCTCGCCCAACAGCTTCGCAGACACAGGCTCGGACCAGCCCAGCCCCAGCACACGATTGAAGATCAACGACCGGCGCTCGACCCCCGACACAAAGGCCAGGCCACCGCCGAAGGGCACGGTGATCAAGCGATAGCGTGCCTTCAAGGCGGCGGGCGCGCCACCGACCAGCAACTCATAGGCGCGTTGTTCGCTGACCTCGGCGACGTTGTTGATCTCATCGCTTGACACCTGGAGAGTCGCCGTCATGCGTGCACCGCACTGCGTGCGGCCGCGCTACCGGCTGTGGCCACCGCCTGCCCGCCGAGCGAACTTGCGAAGGCTACGCTGGCTTCATGCACCGCGGCACGCGCCGGCGGCTGCGTGAACGTGTGATCCGCGCCGGTCAGGTCCACGCGCTGCACGCCCTTGCCACCGAGGTTGCGACGCCACTGCGCATCGACTTGCGCCGCCTCGAGGAATGCCTTGGCAGTGTGATCGTTCTCGCTCAGCAGAAGCAGGATCTTCCCCTGAAAGCAAGCCCAACCCTCGGACATCCTGCGACCCAGCTCGGCCTCGCCGCCGGCGTGCAGGGCCTTGGGCGTCGAACTGCCGCGCGCGGTGAGGCGCAGGCTGTGCAGCAACTCCGGCAACGCGTTGCGGGCCACCTGTCCGCTGAACAGCTTATGCCAGAAGGCCGGTTCTCGAAGGCGCTGCAGGTAGTAGTACTTCACGCGCGCCCGTGCCTCGACGGTTTCGGTTCTCAGCCACGGGTTCACCAACACCATGCCGCGCACACGCTCGTCGCGGCTGCCCAGCCAATAGAGGAGCGCGGCTGAAGCACCCCCGCACAGGCCCCAAAGAACGACGGAGCGCAAACCAGGCACGGCCCGCTGCATCGCTTCGACGGCGGCACCAATGTCGTCGTCGATGTCCTCGAATGGGCGCCATGCGCCACTGCTGTCGCCCATACCCCGCACGTCGAATCGCATGGCCGCGATGCCGCAAGACGCGAGGTGACGGGCCAGATGCACGTACTGTCGATGGCTGCCCACACGGTACTGCGGGCCACCGACGATGATCAGCACGCCGCAACCCGATGGCACCGCAGGCAGGCTGACGATGCCAACGAGCTCGTCGCCGCGACACGGGAAGACGATCGCAGTCTCCGTCATGCCGTGACCTCGCCGATCGTGCTCAGGATGACTTCGATCGACGGCGAGACGAGTTCAGGAGCCTCCTCAATGCCCAGGCTTTGCCAGAAGAGAGGCCCTTGCACGACGGTCGCGGTCACCGCGCACCCCGCCGAACGCCAGCGTTCGATGGCCGCCTGCGAGGCCGGCAACAACGCCGGCGGCGTTTGCGATGAGACTTCGAACCAAGCCATGCTGGTGGGCATTGCTTGTGGCGCCGAGCCGCACTGGGCCGCGGACAGACCGTCCGCGATGCCACGGCCAAGGCGATAACCTGCAACTTCCACCACACCGCCGCTGGCCAGCTCCTGCACCAGCGACTCTGTCATGCCCTTCGAGCCACCCTGTTGAAGCTGGCCCGCCATCTTCAATCGAAGGAACTGCTGCAACGTGTGCTTGCCGAGCAACTGTGGTTGCCACATCAGCAGGTGGCAATCACCCTGCAGGCGCTCGCAGGCCTGCACGGCGACCAGACAGCCCGCGCGCAGCCCCCACAACCACAAGGGAAGGTCTTCGACGCCACACTCCTGGCGTGCCCACCGCACGGTGTCCAGCACATCGTCGATCCAGTCAGCCCAGGACGCCGTCTCGAGATCACCGTCGCTGTCACCACAGCCGCGCAAGTCCACCGTCACCACCATCAGGCCGGCGCCCGCCATGGCACGCGCTGCAAGTGTCACCATGCGCCGAGATTTGTTCATCTCTTCAGCGAACGGGTGAACCGCCACCACCACACCACGCGGGATGCCCGGCGGCATGTGCGCCACCACGAAGCGACTTTCAGCCGGGCGCTGGCTGGCTGGGCGAAACGCCGCCCGTATCGTCATGACAGACGAATCCAGTACTGATCTTCAGGACAGGCGAGCTGCCACGAAGTCAGTGAGCGAGCCGACGGTGGCGAACGTGTCGCCATCGATATCGTCATCATCCAAAAGGATGCCTAGACTTTCTTCCAGCGAGGCCAGCAAGGAAACTACGGCCATCGAATCAAGCTCGGGGATCGCTCCCAACAACTGCGTGTCGCGCGTGAACGAGGCGCTGCGGCCATCCAAGCTGAGCACCTCATCGAGCAGGCGCAACACTTGGGTTTCAACATTCATCTGGGCCTCCGCCGATTCGTGACGCATTGCAATGAGCGCCGGATTCTAGGCGTGGGCCGGCGACCGTCCGACAGTCGCGCCCAGCGGCGAGCAACTCCTTCACGCAGACTCGTTCCTCGTCCGCATGCATGCTCAGCCAGCCCCGCGCCAGCGACGAACGCGCGCGAAGACGGGCTCCAATTCCCTGAGGATCGGATGGCGCATCAATTGCGCGGCCGCGAGCCAGGAGATCGCGGTCAGCGCCGCGCCGCCAAATCCGAACGCCAGATAGCGTTCAGGCGTCACCGGCACCAGCACGGCCCACAACGCGGCCGGGGCCACAGCCATTGCGCTCACCGCAGCACCTGGCGCGCATGCCGCAAGCAACTGCCGGGCACTCAGCTCGATATAACGGGACAGGTAGAGCTGCGAGACACAGATGCCTATGAGTGCCGATGCCACGGTGCCCCACGCGGCGCCGATCAGTCCGAATGGGATCACCAGCAGCAGCCCGAGCACGTTGATCGACACCAACAGTGTCTCCAACGTGTTGGCCTTGCCGGAGAGCCCTCGGGCCAGCAGGGCCTCGCGCGACATGGCGTGCACGATGTCGATCGCGCGCGCCAGGCACAGAGCCTGGGCCAGCACCACGGCAGCATCCCACTGCGGGCCGTACATGATGCGGATGACCGGCAGCGCGGCCAGCCCGAGAAAGGTCAGAAATGGCCATGCGACCACGGTGATGCTGGCCACCGCCTTGGCGTAGGAGGGCGCGATCACGCCGTCCTCGCGATCGTTCTTGGCGAGGTACGGCAGGAACACGAGGACCACCGAGCGCATCACGAGCTTGTTGAACAACTCAACGAGCCCGTTGCCGCGGCTCCACATGGCTGCACCGACCACGCCTTCGGCTCGTCCGAGGATCAGCTCCGGCATGCCCTTGCCGGCCTGCCAGGTGACATAGGACATGCTGACGAACTTGCTGAAGTGGAACACTTCGGCGACACCTTTCCAGGACGGCCATCGCGGAAAACTCGCCGGCCGGTACCACACCGAGAGCGCGACGGTCACCGCAATCGAAGCCAGGTTCCCCCAAGCCAGACTGGTGAATCCGAATCCGTGCAGCACCAGTCCGACGGAGAGCACAAACGAGGTGAGGTTGCCGGCGAGGTTGCAAACAACGACCGGGCGGAAGTTCATCTCGCGCCGGAAGTACGCCATCGTGACGGCGCCGAACGGAACCAGCAGGAAACCGATGGCCTGCACGTGCATGACCTCGGCGATGCCTGCATTCGAGTAGAAAGCGGCGGCGGCAGGGGCGCCCAGATACATCGCGACCGCCATCGCCCACGAGATACAGATGTTCAGCATCAGCGCCGCGGCGACCTTCTCGGGTGTCAGTTCACGCTCCTGGATCAGGTACTCCGTGACCCCGAAGTCGCGCAACATGCCTGCCAGGGCCGAGAAGACCGACGCAATCGCGATGATCCCGATGTCCGCAGGCGTCAACACGCGCGAGACGATCATCGTGCTGGCAATCTGCAGCACCAAACCCAAGTAGCTGTCAGCCAGACTCAGCCACAGCGAGCGGCGAACTGAGGACAAGGGTACGGAGCCTAGCGCGAGGCGGCCGAGGCCGGCCGTGCCGCTGAACTTGCTCCAGCCGCGGGGCGCGCGGGCCGAGGGGAGGTGCTTGCGGAGTCGCCACCGAGTTTTGCGAGCGCGGCGACAAGGCGGGGCTCACCGGGCGCGTGCTGCAGGCCCCGCTCGAGCATTTCACGAGCATCCTTGCGCTTGCCGACCTTCTCGAACACCTCGGCTTTGCCAAGGTAGGCCGGCCAATAGTCTGGCTTTACTGCTATCGCCTTGTCGTACTCGCCGAGGGCGGCGCCCATGTCGCCGGTTTGGATATAGGACTGGCCGGAGCGGTAGTAGAGCTCCGGGAGCATCACGAAGTCCTTCAATCCACGGTCGAGGGCCTGATTGATGACGTAATAGAAGTCGTTGATCGCCCTGACGTGCTGGAAATCTCGATCCTGCTTCGTGAGGCCAGGCCGGCTGGCACGCAGAAGGTGGATCAGTGCCCAGCAGTAGTGGTGCATGTCCCAGAACACCGGGCCCAGCAGCGCCTCCCACTTCGGGGCCTGCGGAGAGTGTCGCCAGTGCTGAACCCAACCAGTCAGCGAGATGCCCTGGACGTCGTAGCAGACCGGATGGGTGAGAGCAAGCTCCCCCGAGGTGATGCCTGTTGGCATCTGGGCAGAAGCCAGCGTTGGACAGGCGAGCGCGATAGCAAGCCAATTGCGCACACGCCGCAGTTGCGTAGTGCCTATCAACGTTGCCCGCCAACGCCCAGCATGGACCGTCGCGGATGGCGCCCGATGCGGGCAGATCGTGGGATCAGTGCTGGCTGGCATTCGCTGCATTGCGCTACTTGCTCGATTCACCAAGCACATCGGTTCGCCTTTGCGAACCGGTGTGCATGTGCCGCCATTCGGCGATCAACACTCTACTCCGTCACGCGCCTCAATACCCCAGGCCCTCGATCCTCGATGCTGGGCATCGGTCACGGTCTGCAGCGTGACCGACAGGTTCAGCTTCACGATCGCCAAAAGTGGGCTTGCGACGGTGCAAACTCTCGGGTTGCCCACCCCGCCCGCGTCGGACCTGCGCCGCGACGATTCAAGCAACTTCAACACAGCCGCCGACCTGGCGCGTGCAGAACAATCAGCATTGCCCATGCGCATTCTCTACCACCACCGTATCGCCTCGAGCGACGGCCAGATCACTCACATCGAGGAGATGATCCACGCCCTGCGCGCCTTCGGGCATGAAGTGCGCCTGGTCGGCCCGCAGGCTCACCACGCAGACACTGGCAAGGGCGGCAGCGCAGGCTGGGTCGGCCGACTCAAGTCGGCATTGCCGCAAGCGGTGTACGAGCTTGCCGAGGCCGCCTACTCATGCGTAGCTTTCGGTCGACTGCGCCGTGCGGTGCGCGAGTTTCGCCCCGACGTGATCTATGAGCGATATGCCTTGTTCCAACCGGCCGGGGTGTGGGTCAGCCGGCTGTCAAGCGTGCCGCTGTTGCTCGAGGTCAACGCGCCTTACGCAATTGCGAGGCGCAAGTATGGCAACCTAAGGCTCGGCTGGCTGGCCGATCGGTTCGAACGCTATACCTTTCGCGGGGCAGCCCGCGTGTTTCCGGTGACTCAGGTACTGGGCGACATGCTTTGTAGCTTCGGAGTACGACCCGACCGCATCCGCGTGGTGCCCAATGGCATCAACCCCGATGACTTCCGTTCCTTGCCCGACCGTGACGAAGCCAAGGCGCGGCACGGACTGACCAAACGCACCGTGATCGGGTTCATCGGCTTCGTTCGCGAGTGGGACCGGCTGGATCGCATCGTCGACTGGCTGGCCGCGCGACCCGCCGACGACCCCACCTGCCTGATGGTGATTGGCGACGGGCCGGTCCGCGGTGAACTGGAGGCGCAAGCCGCACGGCTGGGAGTGAGCCACAAGCTTCTCTTCACCGGAGTCGTTCCGCGCGCCGAGGTGCCAGTGCATGCCTCGGCCTTTGACATCGCACTGCAAACCGCACTGGTGCCCTATGCATCACCGTTGTGCCTGTTTGAGTACATGGCATTGGGCAAGGCGATCCTCGCGCCCGATCAACCCAACCACCACGAGGTGTTGGAGCGCGACGTGGACTGTGTGATGTACGGCCCTGCCGATCCACGCGGCATCGAGCTGGCACTGGATAGGCTGGCGTCCGACGCGACACTGCGAGAGCGGCTTGGCGCCGCTGCGCATGCTGCGCTGGCGCGGCGCAGGTTCTTCTGGAGCGGCAACGCGCAACGCGTCATCACCGCCGCACAGGAGTTGGTGCCCGCAACCGCGGGCAGTGCCCGCGACATGCACGCCACACGTACACCATGAACGGCAACCTCTTTCTCGGCCAGCCCCGATTTGACGGAGCCCAAGCGCCCTCGTCGGACGACCCTGCAGTCTTCTGGCCACAGCTCGTTGAGCGCCACGGCGCTGCCGGTGCCGCGGCGTTGGCCAAAGGGCCTTTCGCCTTCGCATTGCGCGAGCCGTCAGGGCGGTGCATCCTGGCCGTCGATCGCTTCGCGGTGCGCACGCTGTGCTGGCGGATCGCCGGCGATCGTTTCGAGTTCGCCGAGAGGGCGGATCAGTTGGCTGGGGCTGAGCCGGATCTCGACCCGCAAGGCCTGTTCGACTACCTCTACTTTCACGTCATCCCGTCACCACGCACCGCCTACCGCGGCGTTCAGCGCGTGCCGCCGGGCCATGTCGTGGTCTTCGAGCATGGTCGCGCGACAGTCACTCCGTACTGGGTCGCGACCTTCGAGCCGTCGGCGCAGCCGGACTTCGACGCGCTGCGCGGAGAGTTCCATGCACTGCTGCGGGCGGCCACGTTGCGGCAACTCGACGACAGCAAGGCGGCGTGCTTTCTGAGCGGTGGCACCGACAGCTCCACCGTCGCGGGAATGATCGCGGCGGCATCTGGCAAAGCCGCAGCGACGTACTCGATCGGCTTCGAGGCCGAGGGCTACGACGAGATGCACTTCGCGCGCATCGCATCGCGCCGATTCGGCACCGAGCATCACGAGTACTACGTGACGCCAGATGACCTCATCTCGGCAATTCCGAAGGTGGCCGGGTGGTACGACGCACCGTTCGGCAACTCCTCGGCGGTGCCCGCGTTCCATTGCGCGAGCCAGGCCCGCGCCGATGGCGTCACGCGCCTGCTTGCAGGAGATGGTGGCGACGAGTTGTTCGGCGGCAACTCGCGCTATGCGACGCAGCGGCTATTCGGCCTGTATAGCCAAGTGCCAGGGGTGCTGCGCCGTAGTCTGCTGGAGCCTTTTTTTGACATGGACTGGGTCGGCCGCACGCCTGGTCTCAAGAAGGGCACAGGCTACATTCGACAGGCTCATACGCCTCTGCCCGACCGGGGCCAAGTGTTCAATCTGTTGCGGCGGCTCGGTTACGCCGAGGTACTGACCCGCGAAATGCTCTCCCAGGTGGAAACCGCTTCCGTCGAACAGCAACAGCGGGAGGTCTGGGCGCAGGCGCGCTGTAAATCCGAGCTTGACCGCCAACTGGCCTACGACTGGCGATACACGCTCGCCGAGGCCGACTTGCCCAAGGTGTGTGGCACCGCGGCGTTGGCTGGCGTGAGCGTGGGCTTTCCCATGCTCGACGACGACTTGCTCGCATTCTCTATGCGGCTGCCCAGCGAATACAAGCTCAAAGGATTCAGGCTGCGCTGGTTCTTCAAGGAAGCGCTGCGCGGCTTCCTGCCAGACGAGATCCTCACGAAAAAGAAGCAAGGCTTCGGGCTGCCCTTCGGCGTCTGGGTCAACCGCCACTCCGGGTTGAAAGCATTTGCAGCCGATGCCCTCGAAGGCATCGCATCGCGCGGCATCGTGAACCCGCAGTTCACGCGCAGCCTGATGGATCAGCACCTGCCACAGGCCGCTCACTACTACGGCACGATGGTGTGGATCCTGATGATGCTCGAGCACTGGTTGCGTGTGCACGCGCCGTCGTACCGGGTTCGATAGATCCTGGCATGGCGCACGCCTGGCCGGCGCGGTGCGGCTCATTCACACTTGGCAACACCCGTACGCCGAGTGGCCGGAGAATTCGACTTGTCGGCACCGGGACGTGCTCGAACCAAGCGTCGGCTTGCGCGGCCCGGGTCGGGCACTGCAAACGTGCCGAACTCCCCACGGGAGCGGAACAAGTCACCCACGAGAAGGCCGTGCGTTCCGCGTCGGCCGATACGATAAAGCTGCGCACGTTCGTACCGCGAGTCAACGGGCCCTGAGGACACCATGCCAACGATCGACAGACGAATAGCGCTGAAATTCGCGCTCCTTTCACTGGGGAGCATGGGCGCCGCGTGTGGAAGCAGTTCAGGCGACGGCGCTGAGCCACCGCCGCCCGCTCCCTCTCCCGGAACACCGCCGCCGCCACCATCACCCACGCCTGCTCCCGGGTCGCCGCCCCCACCGCCACCGGGACCGCCGTCTCCGCCAGCACCACCAGCCCCGACTGGCGCGCTGTTCACTGTTGTCGGCTTCGACGCGCAAACACCCGAGCAGATCAGCATTTACTGCCCGGCATCGCGCGCCATCCCGACCGGCACGATCGCCCAGGTCCGATATCGCAGTACCGGAAGCCCCACATGGCGAGCTGCGCATCCGTTGATCCAGATCGTTCCTGCGGAGTCCGAAACGCCTGGCGCTGGAGCCCTTGTGCGGGGCTTCGCCGGCACTATCTTCGATCTCGTGCCCGGTGCCTCTTATGAGGTCGAAGTCACCGTCACCGAACCCGCAGTCGCGCCGTACAGCGTCGTCGCCACGCGAGGTACACGCGCGTTGCCGCCCGCCGCTGGTGGGGCCACCAAGAGTGCCTCACCGAGCGACGACCTCCAGGCGAAGATCAACTCGCTGGTGCCAGGCGATGTGCTCGTGCTGGCCAATGGCACGTACAACATCAGCAACCTGTACATCGACGTGCAGGGAACCTCCGCCCAACCCATCTACATCCGAGGCGCTTCGCGCGCCGGTGTGATCATCCGAGACGCGTCAGACAGCGTGATCCAAACACGCAACATCGCGCACGTGGTGATCGAGGACCTGACCCTAGTCGGGTCTGGTGTGGACTCTGGCACCGACGCCGCCTCGACGGCGATCCTCCAATGGACCGGCGCGACGGTGGTGCCTACCAACGTCACCATTCGCCGGATCACGATGAATGGGGTCGACAAGGGCGTCATCACCTTCACACCCCTTGCCGGGTGGCTCGTCTACCATTGCACGCTGAACGGCAACAATACCTGGGACAAGAGCTACACCGTGCCGCCGGGCGAGACGTACACGCCTTTGACCTGGAACGACGACGGCATTCGGATCTCCGGCTTGGGTTGCTGCGCCTGGGAAAACACGCTGAACGGATTCGGCGATGCGTTCGCGACCGCCGTCTCGGCCAGCTACCCGGTCTTGACTGCAGCGGTTCACTACTACCGCAACAAGATCCTGATGACTGGCGACGACGCCTGGGAGGCCGACTACGGCACTCGCAACATCTCCTTCTACGACAACTACATCGGCAACAGCGCCACGTTCTTCTCTGCCGACCCGGTGTACGGCGGCCCCGCTTACTGCTTCCGCAACGTCAGCATCAACACATGGCGCGGCCCGTTCAAATGGAACTCGGTGAACTCGGGCATCCTCGTCTACAACAACACCATCATCAAGACGGGCAACAAGTTCCTGGGCATCGGTGGTTGGCTCTGGAACCAGAACAACAACGGCGAGCAGCGCAACTGGAGCTTCAGGAACAACCTGCTCTTCAAGAGCGGGACGACGGAAAACACGAGCATCCTGTTCTTCGATGCGGGCGGAAGCAGCAAGTTCGACTTCACGCACAACGGGTGGTACCCGGATGGCTCGATTGGTTGGTTTGATACAGGCACGTTCACGTCATTGGCCGCCGCACGCAGCGGTGTACCGACGATGCCGCCATTCCTCGGAACCCAGCAGCGCCATCAGCAGGACATCGTCGTCGCGGCCAATGTCTTCGACCCGCCGCTTGCGCTGACCGTGCACACCACGCAGTACACGGCATATGCGACACCGACACTGCGTGCCGGGACTTCAGCACGAAACAGCGGCGTCGTGATTCCGGGCATCACCGATGACTTCAGTGGCGCTGCGCCCGACCGCGGCGCAGTCATCAGTGGCCGGTCTGCACCTGTCTGCGGCGACCCGGGAACCTGATCGCGCCCAAGAGACCCTGCGCTACAGCACCGCACCATCAATTGCGCGCGTGATGCAGTGACAGGGCGGTGAACCAGCGCCAAGGCCGCGGGTACCAAGGCGTGAATCGCCGCAGCTGGTGCAGGTCATCCCCAGAGCGCGAAACACCAGTGGCGGTGCTCGCAGTGGCGACAAAGCCAAGGCGGCGCACCATCTCGACATGGACTTCGACGTAATCCTGACCCGGCCGGCCATTGGGGTAGGCAAAGAGGCTGACCGGCTTGCCCGTCACGGCTTCGAGGTCGGCTCGGCCTCGGACGATCTCGTCCTCCGCCGCCGCGTCGTCTTGTTTGCACAGGATGGGGTGGTTCACCGTGTGGGCACCAATCGACATGCCCGCCTCGGCAAGCGCTCGAACCTGGGCACGCGTCATCATCAGATTGTTCGGCAACTTCGGATGCCCGCAAGCATCGTGAACGGTGCGCAGTGCTGACTCGCGCTGCGCCAGTGGCAAGTACTTGATGACAGGCAGGACGCGGTCGATGGCGGCGCGCCGTTGCAGCGGCGTTTCCAGCGACAACGCTGGCAGTCCGAGCGAGTGCAGATCCACGGTGCGCTTGGTGCACCTTCGCAAGCACTCGATCACCGTGTCGTTCCACATCCGTCCGCCGTCGAGAAACCCGGTGGCGACGAAAAAAGTCGCCGGCAGGCCATGCTTCTTGAGGATCGGCAGCGCGATGTCGTGATTGTCCGCATAGCCGTCGTCAAAGGTGATTGCAATAGCGCGCGATGGCAATCGGCCGGCAGCGAGGTCTCGCGCGGCGCGCTCGAGATCCAGAACGCGAAAGCCGCGCGACACGAGCGCCATCATCTGATCGAAACGCTCCGCGGTGATCTCGCGACTGAACAGCGGGTCCTCCACCGCATGCACCCGATGGAAGATCAACACCGATAGACGCGGGCCGTTGCCCAAACGCTCGGCCGCTTCGATGAAGAGGCGGCCGATGCCGCCCACTGCATGCGTGAGCATCGCGGTTATTTCGATTTAGAAGGTGCGTCGCGCGGCGCCGCTTCCCGCATGCTGGCGTCCACCAACACCACGATCGCCACGAGGTAGTAGATCAGATCCAAATGCATCAGCGACAGGAAGGCGCCGCCAACGGCAAAGCCCAGCAAGCCCACCTGCACCATCTTCATCAGCAACGGCACCCACTCGCTGAACTTCTCGTTCGCGCTCGCCAAGCGGCCCAGCTTGCCGCAGCGAGTCCACGTGAGCAGCCCCAGCAACATGTAGAGCCCGAAACCGACAAACCCATGCTCGCCCAGGGCCTGGAAGTAGATGCTGTGCGCCACCCACACCGTGCCCATCACAGGCGCATAGCGCTCCTCGTGTGGCGCGTAGGTGCTGAAGACGTGAAGGTTGTCGGCGGCGAAGCCGGCACCCACCAGCGGCCGATCAAGCGCCACGTTCCACAGCGTGTGCCACGTATAGAGTCTCGACATCGCCGACGTGTCCGCTCTGTACTCCTGGATCGTGTCCATGCGCGAACTCCAACTGTCCGGCATGAAGACGATGGCCACGGCGACCAAGCCCACGATGAGCAGCGTCGCCCGGACCGGGTGGCGATTCTTTAGCCCCAGCATCAACGCCATCGTCAACAACGCCAGCAGGGCCCCGCGTGACTGCGTTCCGAGAATTGAGAGCGCGAACAGCAACAACGAGACCATCAAGCCTCGGCGGACCCAAGGGTTCTTGGACACCTGCAGCAGGTAGTAGGTGAGGGGTGAGATCGCCACCAGTGCCACAGCGAGTTCGTTGTTGCCTTCGAGCATGCTGCCGGTCGGGCCCCACACCCGCCCACTGCCACCGGTGGCGATCGTGAAGAGGCCGCCCTTGAAGCCATAGAACCCGACTGACACGACCAGCACCCAGATCAATATCTCAATGTGCTTTCGGTCACGCAGCAGCATGAGCGTGACCAGGATCATCAAGTGGATCTTGGCGACGAAGATCCATCGATCCTTGACATCTTCCGGTGGGTTGATCGAGAACAGCGTCGTCACGGTCATCCACACCATCAGCGCGATGTAGACACCCGTCAACGAGCTCATGGGGAATGGCTTGCGCGCCTTGGACGATACGGCGAACATGACCAGCGTCAGCCCGGCAATCACCGCGGCCCAGGGCATCGAGTGTGCAAACCCGTACGTCAGCCGGTGCGGGTTCATGATGGATATCCACGCCCACAGGAAGGCGCCGACTGCGGGGTGCTTGATGGTCAGTAGAAGCAGCGCGCCAATGATCGCGCTCAGGGCGATGTCCCGCACGGCGCGCCCTAGCCGCCGGCGCAGCCGATACGCGTGCGCAGGTTCACCAATTCAACCCTTGCACACGCGCGCCGCCGAAGGCTTCACGCGGCACGTTCACGAGATCGAGCACGAGATGCTCGGCGGTCAGATGCCCCTTCAGCGCTTCGATGACGTCGCTGGCGCCGATACCCACCACGACCAGCTCCGACTCGGCGATCACATCACCAAGCTCCGGCCTCACCAACTGGCCGATATGCGGCAGGTGCTTCTCGATGTATGCCCGGTTGGCCCCCAGCAGTTGCGACATGTGAACTTCGGGGTCGAAGACAGAAACCTGAATGCCCTTGCCGATCAGCTGTTCCGCGAGCATCACCAACGGGCTTTCACGCAGGTCGTCGGTGCCGGTTTTGAAGCTCAGCCCGACAAAGCCCACGCGGCGCTTGCCGCTTCGCAGCACGATCTCGACCGCCTGCGCTAAGTGTTCTTGGTTCGAAAGCAGGATCGCCGAAAGCATCGGGAGCTGGACATCGTTTGTCTTCGCCAGGTAGGTGGTCGCACGCAAGTCCTTAGGAAGACACGATCCCCCGAAGGCAAATCCGGGCCGCAAGTAGGCTTTGCTGATGTTGAGCTGCGTGTCCTGGCACACCAGATCCATCACCTCGAAAGGGTCCACGCCCAGCGCCGAGCACAGGCGCGCGGTTTCGTTTGCAAAGGTTATCTTCAATGCGTGGAAGTTGTTGCAGCAGTACTTCATCATCTCCGCACTGCGCACAGACGTCTGGAGGAACTTGCAAGGCAGGTGGCCGAACAACTGCTTCAGGCGCTCGATCGGGTACTCATGATTTGCACCGACCACCGTGAACGGCGGCTTGTCGTAATCGCGAATGGAGGAGCCTTCGCGAAGGAACTCCGGCTGGAAGCACAGATGAAAGTCGACCCCGTCCTTCTTGCCCGAAGTGCGTTCGATGATCGGTCGCAGCACGCCTTCAACGGTACCCGGAACCAGCGTGGAGCGGAAGACCACGACGTGCCCTTTGCTCTTTCGCGACAGCGCGGAGCCGATCGACTCGGCAAGCCTGAGCACCGCGCCTTGATCCTGGCTACCGTTGGCCGCGGACGGCGTGCCCACGCAGACGAGCGAGATTTCGGAGTCGAGCACGGCCTGCTCGGCATCCGTCGTGACGCTCAGCCGTCCACTCGTGGCGACGGCTTTCATCAGGTCGACCATGCCCTCCTCGACCACGGGCGTCCTGCCTGCAGCGATAAGCTCGAGTTTCGTGCGATCGATGTCGACGCCGATGACATGGTGTCCATCGCGGGTGAGGCAGGCGAGCGAGACCGCGCCGACGTAGCCGAGGCCAAAGATACTGATCTTCATGCGGGAGTCTGAACCTTGGATGAGTGCGCCTGCGCAAAGTCGCGCACGCAGCGTTCGATGATGCCGTCCAGACGCTGCATTGAGCGCGGCCAGGCGTGATGGCTGAGCATCCGTTCACGACCGGCCTTGGCAAGACGGCCACGTTCGTCCCGGTCAGTGGCGATGCGCAGGATAGCAGTGGTGATCTGCTCGGCCGTGTCTGCAACAAGCAAGTGCTTGTCGGCCTCGGCATCCACGCCCCCCGCAGCAGCGCTGCTGGTCACCACGGGCACACCCATGGCCATCGCCTCGAGGATCTTGTTCTGCGTGCCGCGTGCGATGGCCAGCGGCGCCACCATCAGCGCCGAGCCACGGATGTAGGGCCGCACGTCAGGCACGCTGCCGGTGACGGTGACGCCGGGAAGAGACCCCAGGGCCTTGATCTGGGGGCTCGGATCGGCGCCTACGATGAGAAGCTTCATCGTGCCGCGTTCGCGGCGAAGTCGCGGCCACACCTCCTTGCAGAAGCGCATCATGCACTCCTGGTTGGGGTAGTAGTCCATGCGGCCGATGAAGCTGACGGTGTCGTTGTCGTAGGCGCCACCAGTCTTTGGATCCGGACAGAAGAAGTCCGCGTCCACACCATTGGGAAACCAGTCGGTGGCAGCACCAGTGCCGTAACCTTCAAGGGTTCCCCACTCGGCACGCGTGGTGGCGGTACACAGGTCGAATTTTCGCGACAAGCGCTTCTCGGCCCACAGCATCTTGGTGCCCTCGAGCACGTACCCCAACGACAGCGGAAACGGCTTGTAGTTGGAGTACTCGAGCCACTTCTGCGAATCCATATCACCAAAGTCAAGAATCTTGGGCGTGTGGCGCACGTGTTCCACGTACTGCGCCACCGATGAGCAATGAACGAAGATGAGGTCGAAGCGCTGCCGTGCGAGTAGCCCGCGAACCTTGGCATCGAGCTGCGTGCTGAAGAAGTAGCCCATCGACGACGGCGTGACCAGCGGCAACCGAACGACCATGCGGGCAAACTGAACCGCCTCTTTGACGACCCCGATATGAAAGGCCTCGCAGTGGGAGGCAATGCCCTGACCTTCCATCGCCTCGGCATGCGAGCGTGCCAACGAGCACACCGTCACCTGGTGCCCAGTGGCCTGCAGATGACGAATCATGTTGAACGGCCGGATCTTGCCGCCGCGTTTGGGCGGATACGGGAATCGGTGGCAGAGGTATAGGATCTTCATGCGCAAGCTATACGGTCCGCTTCGCCGCGGCGCGCGAGGACGCGGAAGAGTTCCAGTTGTGCCGCGCTCGTGCTGTCCCAGCCGAAACCCTCGGCATAGCGTCGCACAGCGGCGCGATCGGTGCCCGCCCGAAGCAGCTGAGCAACCGCTGTCGCGAAGGAACCGGCGTCTAGAGCTTCAGCTAGGCGCCCCGCCACCGGGGCACGCACGATCTCCGGCACACCGCCCACCCGCGTGGCCACCACGGGCGCGCCGCAGGCCATGGCTTCCAGGAGCACATTGGGCCAGCCTTCGCGGCTGCTTGCGAGCAAGAGAGCATCCGCAGCGCTGTACCAACAGGCCAGTTCCGTGTTGGGTACGGGGCCGACGAAATGGACCCGATCGCTCAACGCGGCACTGTCCACTTCGGCGCGAATCGCCTCCCGATCGGGTCCGTCCCCAACAAAGTACAGACTGAAATCGGGGAACTCGGTCCGGAGTCGAGCAAGCGCACGCACAACCAACCGCTGGCCCTTGTGCTCATGAAGGTTCCCCACACACAGCAGGATGGGATTCCCGTGCAGCCCCAGCTCTGCACGCATCAGGTCCCGATCCAGGCAACGAAACCTTTGCAGGTCGACCCCGTTTGGCACGACGTGCAGGCGTTCGGTGGCCGCGCCCAGGTCGCGAAGCCGCTCAACCAAGGCGGCAGAAACCCCGATGGATGCAGCCGCCTGCCGCGCGGCCCAGCGGATCTGCAATCGCGGCAGCAGGTACTCTGGAATGAGATTGACGTCCGTGCCGCGTGCCGTGATCACCACCGGCCGACCAAACCACTGTCCGAGCAGAGAGGCGGCGACGCCATCAGGATAATAGTAGTGCGCATCGATGACATCGAAGTCGAAACCCTCATCACGCAGTTGCTTGACCGCCGCGCGCGCGCCCAACGCAAGCAAGACAGGCGCGACCGACATGCCGATCTTGGGGATGGTCACGTACCGCGGGTGCAGCACGTCGATGCCGTTGTGAACTTCGCGCTTCGGGGTCGCCGCCAACGCGGCATATCTCGCGTGCCTGGTTCGTGTCGTGGGGAACCAACCGACGGGTGCCACAACCTTCGTCGCCACATCTCCACTGCTCAACAAAGCCCGCAGGCGTGTCTCGACGAAGACACCGCGCAGGGGCTGAGCGCTGCTCGGGTACAGCGTCGAGAACAAGAGCGTGCGCACCGGTTCGGGCATGGTCCGTGGATGGCGATTGCGGTCTAGGCCGCGATGGCAACCGGCGTCGACGCGGCGACATTGCGCAAGAAGGCATCAAACATCAACATGGTCCAAAGCGCTGTGCTGCAGTCGCGCCGGCCGCTCTCGTGCGCCTCAATGAGCGTGCGCACGGCCTTTGCGTCGAACATGCCGCTGTCAAGCATCGGGCCGCCAAGCAACGAGCTGCGTACACGCTGCCGCAGAGGGCCGCGCAGCCAACGGGCGAGAGGCACACTGAACCCCATTTTCGGGCGATATAACACCTCGTTGGGCAGGTATGGCTCCAGGGCCTTCTTGAAGAGATGCTTGCCGTTCTGGCCGCGAAGCTTGAAGTCCGAAGGCAGCGTAGCCACCCATTCGACCAGCTTGTGGTCCATCAACGGTTCTCGCACTTCAAGCGAATGCGCCATGCTGGCACGATCAACCTTGGTGTTGATGTCCCCGACCAGGTAGGTGTGCGTGTCGATGTACTGAATCAGGGCCAATGGGTCGTCGGTACCCGCTTTGGCCGCGTGGCACCGAAAGACCTCGTCGGCCTTGTAGCCAGCAAGTTGAGCCCTCAGGCTCGAGCTAAAGAGTTCCGATCGAATGGGATCCCGCACGAACGCCATGCTGTGAAAGTAGGCCTCGATGGATGTTCGAGCCATACCCAGCAGCGTCGTCTTGGCCCGTAGCGGCCGGGGAGCCCAGTCCGCCTTGGGGTAGACGCGCCCCAGAAAGCCAAAGAGCGGGCGGCGCACGGACTCGGGCAGCGCGGCACGCATGCGCTCCTCCATCAAATGCATGCGGTACCGGCGATAGCCGCCGAACGTCTCGTCACCGCCATCTCCCGAGAGCGCCACGGTGACGCGCTTTCGCGCCAACTGGCAGACCCGGTAGGTGGGGATCGCCGAGCTGTCCGCGAACGGCTCGTCGTAATGTCTGGCCAAGGTGTCGATCAAGTCGAAGTCATCGCTGACGACGGTCTCGACGTGGTGCCTGGTTCGATAGCGGTCTGCCACCATCTTGGCGAACTCGGATTCATTGAACTGCGGTACGTCGAATGCGATCGAGCACGTGTTGACGGGTGCTGTCGACAAACCAGCCATGGCGGCCACAACCGCGCTCGAGTCGACACCACCGGAGAGAAAGGCGCCCAGTGGCACTTCGGAGATCATGCGCAGGCGCACCGACTCGTTCAGGCGCTGCATCAGCTCCTCGCAGGCATCGGCTTCGCTGATCTTGTTGTCGAGTGTGAAGCGTACGTCCCAGTATTCGCGAGGCTCCCCGACTTGCTGGCCGCGGCGAACAACCAGCGTGTGCGCCGGGGGCAGCTTCTTGGCCTTGCGAAAGATGGTTCTGGGCTCCGGGACGTATCCGAGAGCGAAGTACTCCTCAACGGCATACGGGTCGATTTCCCGACCCAATCCGCCATGCGCCAGCAGCGACTTCAGCTCGGAGCCGAACAGCAGCATGCCGTCGTCGAGCAGCGCATAGAACATCGGCTTCACTCCGAGCCGGTCACGCGCCATGAAGAACGTCTGCCGATTGCGATCCCACAGCGCGAAGGCGAACATGCCGCGGAAGCGATCGACACAAGCCTCACCCCATTCTTCCCAGGCGTGGACGATGCACTCCGTGTCACTCTTGGTGTGGAACACGTGCCCGGCCGCCTGCAGTTCGGGGATCAGTTCAGCGTAGTTGTAGATCTCGCCGTTGAACACGACGACGACAGAGCCGTCCTCGTTGAAGAGCGGCTGCTGGCCCGTCGCCACATCGATGATCGACAGGCGCCGGTGACCCAACCCGACACCCGGCTCGAGGTGCAGACTGCCCTCGTCCGGGCCGCGGTGCACCTGCGTCTGATTCATGCGATGCAGGACGTGCTGCTCCACGGGCCGCGCGCCCCGCGTGTCAAAGATGCCTGTGATGCCACACATCGCTATCTGGACCCTTTGCCAACGTAGCCCGCAGTACAGAGTTCGCGCTCATACAGGCTCTGGTAGGCCGCCACCATCGAGTGCAGGCTGAACGATTGCTCTACACGCTGGCGGGCGGCGCGGCCCATGTCCTGCAACAGGGCCGGATGCTCGTAGAGTCGCACCAGTGCCTGTGCGATGGCATCGCTGTCGCCTGAGGGCACGATCTCCCCCGTGCGCCCAGCTTGAACCAGCTCGGTATTGCCACCGACGTCAGTGGCAAGCACCGGCAGGCCGGTAGCCATCGCCTCGAGGATGGTATTGGAGATGCCCTCCGCCAGGGACGGAAGCACGAAGCAACTCATGGCGCGCATGACATCCGCCACGTCGTTGCGCTCGCCAGGGATCCAGGCCAGTTCTTCAGCGTGCGCGGCGCGCAGCACCGCCTGCACTTCGGCGCGCAGCGGCCCATCGCCCACCATCACGAGACGCCACTTGGAACGTAAGTCACGGCGCAACGACAGCGCCCGAACGAAGGCCTCAGCCAGCAGCACTGATCCCTTCACACCTTGCATGCGGCCCACAGTGCCCACGACCCAATGCCGTGTCGGATCAAACGGAAAGCCCGCAGGCGCGTTCATGGTACCTACGCGCGCGGCGAAGCGCTCGGTGTCTACGCCGTTGTAGATGCAGGTCACGGCAGATGTAGGCAGGCCAACTCGGTCGACCAGGTAGCGCTCCAGATCACGCGAGACTGTCACCCATCGTTGTACGAAAGGTGAGTAGACGCGCCGCAGCAGTTGCAGCTTGCGATTGCGGCCGTCTAAATCGTTCAGTTCACGGCCATGTTCACCTTGGATCCGCACCGGCACGCGGGCCGCCGCGGCCGCCACCTGCATCTCCAGTGGCCCGAGGTTGCGCGTATGCAGCACGGCAGGGCGGTGTTGTCGCAGCAGCCTCCACAGGCGGGGGTAGAGCTTGAAGCCATGGCCCGCGGACTTGTTCAACGCCAAGAACTGAACACCGGGGATGCGCACCCGCGAGCGGAACTCGCTGATGTCGGTCAACGCCCACACGGCGTGCCGGTACGCCTGCTGCGGCATCCGATTGATCAGATTCACGATTCCGTTCTCCAGCCCACCGGTATCGAACCGGTTCACGACATGAACGACCAGGGGTCGAGGGTCGGCTGCTGAATCCATGCGATCAGCCCTCGCGTCGCGCAGCCTACAGGCGCCAGACGCGATAGCCGGCCGCCTCGAGTTGCTCTCTCGGGAAAGCGGCCTTCACGTCGATGAAGGCGCCGCCCTTGGCCAGCTTCTTGCGCAGTTCGTCGATCGACATGCTGGCGAACTCACGATGCGCGACCGCCGCCACTAAGGCATCGGCGCGCGGCAGGTCATCAAAGCTGTGCAGATGCACGCCGTACTCGTGCGCGGCCTCTTCCGGATCAGCCTGCGGATCAGCCACGAAGACGCTGACACCATAGCTCTCTAGCTCACGGATGATGTCGATGACCTTGCTGTTGCGCAGATCGCAACAGTTCTCCTTGAAGGTCAGGCCGAGCACATTGACTTTGGCACCCTTGATGAAGCTGCCCGCCGCGATGAGCTGCTTGATCGTCTGCTCGGCGATGAACTTCGCCATGCCATCGTTGATGCGACGCCCGGCCAGGATGACTTGCGGGTGGAAGCCCAGCATCTCCGCCTTGTGCGTGAGGTAGTAGGGATCGACGCCAATGCAGTGCCCGCCCACCAGACCGGGCTTGAACTTCAGGAAGTTCCACTTGGTACCTGCCGCTTCCAGCACCTCCGTGGTGTCGATACCGATCTTGTCGAAGATGATCGCCAGTTCGTTCATGAGCGCGATGTTCAGGTCGCGCTGCGTGTTCTCGATGACCTTCGCCGCCTCCGCCGCCTTGATGCTGCTCGCACGATGCACGCCCGGCACGATGATCCGCTCGTACACCTCCGCCACCTTGTTCAAGGTCTCCGGGGTGTCGCCTGAAACGATCTTCAGGATCTTCGTCAGCGTGTGTTCCTTGTCGCCCGGGTTGATGCGCTCGGGGCTGTAGCCGACGAAGAAGCCTTCCTTCCACTTCATGCCCGACTCGCGCTCCAGCACCGGGATGCATACCTCCTCGGTGGCACCGGGGTAGACCGTGGACTCGTACACCACGATCGCGCCCTTCTTCATGTGGCGGCCGACGCTGGTGGAGGCCCCCACCAGAGGCCGGAAGTCGGGGATGTGCGCTTCGTCGACCGGCGTGGGCACGGCAACGATGATGACATCGGCCTGAGCGAGCATTGACGGGTCGTCCGTGTAGATCGCGAGCTTCCCGGCTTGCACCTCGGCATCAGTAAGTTCACGCGACGGGTCGGTGCCACGCTGACAAGCCTCGACCTTCTGCTTGGCGATGTCGAAGCCGATAGTCCGGACCTTCTTGCCGAATTCGACAACCAGCGGCAGCCCGACGTAGCCAAGTCCGATGACAGCCAGGGTTTCCATCTTCATTTCCTCATTGATGCCTGTGGGAAGCTCTTGGATTCGGTCAGTTGCGCGCGGGCATGGGAGCCGATCGGGCAGCTGAATCGAAGTCGCGCGCCAATCGCGCCAGGTTTTCATTCGCGAAGCGGTGCAGGATCGCTTCCGTCGCGGCAATGTCTGCGGCCTCGCCGCCGGACGGCCTGGCGTACAGCATCACCGCCACAGAGTCGTCACCACGCCCCTGCAGGCGCTCGAGTCCGAGTGCCAACTTGGCACGAGCATCGCTTGCGATCCATTGCCCGCCGACCCAGTAGGTCTGCCAGACCACCAGCCGCTGCGCAGAGGGGGCGTCTGGCGAGGGTGATGCTCTCAACCGGCTGGAGCGCACAACCAGCGGCCTGCCATCGACGACCAGTCCGACGCTCTCCGTGCCGGCCACGGCCCATTGGGTCGAGTCCGCCTCCACGAGTGCGTTGCTGGAAGTGACCATGCGTTCGCGGCCGCTCTGGTCACGATACAGGCCAGCCCAGACGCCGACCTCGGCTGTGCCGGACCCATAGATCTTGTTGTCGGTCGCCCGTGCACCGCCGAACGCGGGCGACCACGTTTGCAAAGCTGATTTGGGTGCTGTGCTCCAGCCCGCTCCCAGCCGGTCTGGAAGCTGCATGGAAGGCTTCGCGCGGGTGGCAGGGGGCTCCAGCCTAGACGCAGCCGCTTGCGTGGCGAGCAGGAGAACAACCAGCCCCAGCGCGCACCACAGCGCTAACGGGTCGCGCTCGTCGGCATCGCCCGCGGACCCTGTCGCGCGGGCCTGGCTGGCCGCGGGTGCAGCCACGTCGGCCCAACGACTGCCAACCCAGAACATCAGTGCCACCACGATGCCGAAGAACACCCACCCATAGAGGATGTGGTCGACTCCGACCGCCAACTTGTTGTTCGAGTGGTGCCCGATCATGACGATCATGTAAGCGCGCAGCCAGTTCGCGACGATGGGCACGACGACGGCGACCCCCATGAAGACCAGCCGCCTGTGCAGCGACTGGTAGTTGAGGTAGGCGAACAAGGCTCCGACCATGACAGCGGCAATCAGGTATCGCACGCCGCTGCAGGCCTCCACGACCGACCACGAGCCGGTAGGAACGATGAACTGCGTTCCTTCCCGAAACACCGGTACGCCGGAGGCGCGCAGCGCGTAGACCGTGAAGTCTGCGGTCCAGTCAATGAAGAGGGGGACCAGGAAGGTACCGAAGGGCACCGCGAAGTACAGGTACAGGAGCGGGAACGCCAAGACCCGGGCGATCGCCCGGCCCAGAAGCAAGGGCACGAGGAGCACCAATAGCGTCACCAGGGCGAACTGCGATAGCGCATTGACTCCGGCCAATTGACCCATCAACCAGGCGCCGCAAGCGATCGCGACAGGCACCAAGAGCATCGGCACCGAGCGTTGAGGCAGGCCGGTCAGCCGCGCCCGCGAGCGCCAGATCAGCCAGCCGGAGATCACCGGCACCAGGTAGGCATGGGCGAACGTGCTGGAGTTCCGCCAGGTGTTCTCCATCGCGGCCGCGGTTTCTCTGAAGACAAGCAGCAGCACCAGCGCGGCCAGTCCGAGCAAGCCCCACCCAAGCCCCAGGGTGGGCGGGCTCTTCGAACCGAGCACGGCGCTCACGCGTGGCCTCCGGGGCCGTGCAGGCCAAGACAGCCATCCAGGCGGGCGAGGCGGTCCGCCCAAGCGTAGCGCCCGCGCACGCGGGCCCGGCCGGCCGCGCCGAGGCTGACGGCCCGGTCGGGAGCTGCGAGCATTCGGCTCACCTGGGCAACAAACGCAGCCGCGTCCTCCGCGAGCAGCAGGTGCTCTTCGGGTATGACGTCAAGCACTTCGGCACACGCTGGCGTTGCGATCACCGGGCAGGCCATTGCCATGGCCTCCAGGATCTTGTTCTGAATGCCCGGGGCGATGCGCATCGGCGCCACCACCGCGCAGGCGTGCTGCAGCCAGGGCCGGGTGTCGTCCACCGGCCCTGTCACGTTGACCGCATCGCCGGCCAGACGGCGCACAGCGGCCGCGGGAGATCGACCAACGATGTGAAACCTCACCGCGGGCCAGCTCTCGCGCAATCGCGGCAACACCTCCTGGGCAAACCAGACCACGGCATCCACGTTCGGCCAGTAGTCCATCGTGCCCACAAACACCACCGCGCGTTCGTCCTTCGCGAAGGGAGAAGGCCGCAGGGGATCTGGTGCATAGCGTACGTCGTCAACGCCATTGCCCATCACCTCGACGCGAGACGCGGACTCCGGCGCCAGCCTGCGAAACAGGGCGGCTTCACGCTCTGTGGCGAACAGGATCCATCGCGCCTTTCGCGCACCTCGACGCTCTGCCTCGAGCAAGCGCTTGCTCTCACGTCGATAGACCCAGGACATCGGCCAGCCTCGCCTGCGGCTGTAGTCGGCCCACTTCTGAGAATCGACGTCGTTGTAGTCGGCCACCAGCGGGGCGTCGAAGAGTTCGCTGTAGGGCAGCATGGACGAAGCGTGCATGAGCACCATGTCCGGCGGATCCCGTCTAGCGATTTCGCGAACCCAGCGCGTCAGCCCTGCGTCGCGGTAGAAGCCAAGCGTCAGCGCCTCGCGGCGCACGAATGAGCCTAGCGCACGCGAGTAGGCGCGCGCGGGTTTCAGCCTTGCCACGTGCATGTCGGCACACATGGCCCGCACCGCCGGCAGGTATTGCTCGTCGCGGGTATCGTCCACGAACGTGCCGAGCAGGACGCTGTGATGTCCACACAGGTGCCGCAGCACATGGTAGGTGTGGATCTTGTCGCCCTTGTCCGGTGGATACGGCAGACGGTGGGCGAGGAACAGGATGCGGGCCATCGATCTGTCAGCCCAGCGAGCGCACCACGTAAGGTCCTAGCCAATTGGCGAACGACAACGGCAGCTTTCGCCACGTTTCGATCATCAACTTGTACTTGGCATTGGCCGGGTTGTTCTGCGGCACTGCGTCGCGCTTGTACAAGCGGTACTCGTAGGAGAGCGGCTGCGGCTCGAAGCCCCAGTTCTTCTTGAAGGCGTAGGGGCCGGTGCCTTGTTTGCTGCGGCCATAGTCGAACAGAGTCAGCCCGCGCGCACAGGATCGGCGCATCAGCTCCCAGTACTTGAAGTCATTCGCAGCGAGGTCACGCGCGGTGAGGTCGTCGCCAGCGTAGTACGGCAGCACTTCGTTTCGGAAGTAGAAGCTGAGCACGCTGGAGAGCAGCCTCCCGTCGGGGGTGGTGATCGTGAGCACCTCGCAGTCAGGCCCGAACTCGCGACGCAGCGCCTCGAAGTAGCGGCGCGGCATCGCCGGCGTGCCGTGCCGATGCACGTTGTCTGCGTACAGAGAGAAGAAGCGCTCGACACCGCCGTCGAGCTCACTCTTCAGTTCGTTCTTGATGCCCTTGCGCACCATCGCCCGCTGCTTGCGCGGGATGGCCAGCATGTTGGCCTCCTCATTGGGCAGGATGGCCTTGCGGAAGGTGACATACAGGTCCTGCGCCGGCCAGTCAGTATGGCGCTTGTGCATGTGTCGCAGTTCCAGATGCTGCACGCCAAGGCTCTGCGCCAGCCGCTGGGCCTCGGCCTCCAATGCGATGGCGCTGGGCTCATCGGCGGCCGCCACGCCACCATAGACGGCGAAGGGCAGGCTCGTGAGCGCGTTGCCAAAGAGAAAGCTCTTCACATGCGCCAGGGGCAGCACGCCCGTGATGCGGTTGTTCTCGACGGCGAACAGGTAGTGCGTGCTGTGGCGGAAGACCTGCTCGAGGATGCGCTGCCAACCGCTGCGGTGGAAGAAGGTGGCGCCAGGGCAGCTCATGACGAACTGATCCCAGGCAGTGGCTTGGCGGGTGTCTCCCGCGTTCAAGCGTTCGATCGTCGGCACGGTGGTGGGGGCCCTGCGGAAACTGGCGAGCGACTGGCTCGGTCCCGGCTCAGGCCGGGGCGCCTGCGCGAGGCAGGAAGATGGCGTCCATGCGCCCCCAACGGAAGTCCTCGAGCAGTTGCTGAAGCTTGGACTCCATGCGCGGGATGTTCACGTAGTGGCGGAAACGCGTCCTGGCATCGATACCCTGGACGCGCGGTTGCCCGGGATCGATCTCCCACGGATGGAAGTAGAAGACCGCGGGCTCGCGGTCGACCACATTCACGCGGCCGATCAACCAGCGGCTCATGGCATAGGGCAACAGGCGGAAATAGCCACCGCCGCTGCTGGGCAGATTGCGGTTCATCAGGCGCACGGTGGTCACCGGCACCTCGAGCAGACCGCCACCCACGCGGTAGGCGAAGCGCGGCGAGTCGGGCATGCCGTAATGGTCGTGCGCGATGGGGTAGATGCTGCTGCTGTAACGATAGCCGGCGCGTGCAAGCACATCGAAGGCCCAGAGGTTGCCGCTGCCGATGGAAAAGCTCGGCGCGCGATAGCCGAGCACGGGCGCCCCGGCGATGTCTTCAAGAATGCGCTTGGCACGGGTCACGTCTTCGTGGAAGGCACGCTCGTCGAGATCGCTGGCGCGTTCATGCCCGTAGCCGTGGCTGGCCAGTTCATGGCCTTCGGCGACGATGCGGCGCACGATCTGCGGGTGGCGCTCTGCGATCCAACCCAGCGTGAAGAAAGTGGCCGCGGTGTTGCGCTGCGCAAGCAGGTCGAGGATGCGGTTGACGTTGCGCTCGACGCGGCACTCGCGCTGGTCCCACTCATCGCGTCGGATGTAGGGCGCGAAAGCAGAGACCTGAAAGTAGTCTTCGACGTCGATCGTCAGGGCGTTGGTAATCGCAGGAGCGAGCATGGGCACGGAAAGGGCAGGCGGATCTTCAACAAGGGGCAGACGGCGAACAGGCAGTCGTGCATCGCACGGGCACGATCCGCTCGTGCCGGCCACGGACCTGCAGGCTGCGCACTCGCGCAGCGCCCGTGGTTTTACCTTCTCCAGACATCCAGTGCCGCCGCCTGCGTCTCCTTGCGTGAGGCATGCACGGGGGCGGACGTCACTTTTTCCGGGTGTCCGGTTTCTCGGGTCGTTCCGCCCGTTCGGCCTTGGGTTCGGCCTTGGACTCCGGCTTTGACTCCGGCTTGCCGGCGGCCTTCTCCGGCCGCGCCGCAGACAACGAATCGACCAGCCTTTGCATCAGCGCAAGGGTCTGCAGGTTCGTGCGCTCCAGGCGCAGCAGGCTGCGCTCCAGGCGCTGGAGCTGGTCACCCCGTTGCTCGGCGGTGAGTTGCGCAAGCTGGCGCGACATGTCTTCTGCCTTCTCGGGCTCGAGCTTGAGCTTGGTCAGATCGAGATCGATATCGACATCCTGTATCGCGCCGGCAAGGCCGCCGGGCATCAAGGGCTCACCGCTCGCCGTGGTGGCGACCGCGCCCTTGCGCTTCGGCACAACGTTTTCGGAGTTGACCTCACTCACGACCTCGGCCAAGTCGGCGGCAGTGATGTTCGTGCGCTCGGCCAGGAACCCGGCCAGCAGCAGCCGGTCGGCCAGGCCGTTGATGCGGCGCGGAATGCCGCCGCTCGCCTTGTGCATCTCATCGAACACCGCTGGATCGAACGTCGGCTTGCCCGAGCCGCCGGCACACTTGATGCGATGCTCCATGTAAAGGCGCGTCTCGTCCTTGTCGAGCGGCCCGATGTGGCAGGTGGCAGCCACGCGCTGGCGGAACTGCTCCATCTCGGGCCGCTGAAGGATCTCGCGGAACTCAGGCTGGCCGACCAGGAAACTCTGCAGCAGTGCCTGGTTGCCGAACTGGAAGTTGCTGAGCATGCGCAACTCTTCCACCGCGCGGGGGGTGAGGTTCTGAGCTTCATCGACGATCAGCAGGCATCGCTTGCCCTTGCTCGTCTGGCTGATCAGGAACGCCTCGAGCGTGATCAGCAACTCGCTCTTGGGCACGTCCTTGACGCGAAAGCCGAAGGCCGCACCCACCATGCGCAGTGTGTCTTCCGCGCCCAGCTGTGTGGTGACAAGGTGGCCGGTGATGATGTTGCTGCCCGCAAGCCCCTCGATGAGCGAGCGCAGCACCATCGTCTTGCCGGCACCGATCTCGCCGGTGATGACGATGAAGCCTTCGTTGCGCGATACGCCGTACTCGAGGTATGCCTTCGCACGACGGTGCTGCTTGCTCGCGAAGTAGAACGCCGGATCGGGGTTGAGCTGAAACGGCTTCGTGGTCAGCCCATAAAACGCTTCGTACATGGTCAGAACCGCAAGCTGAGTGAACCCGTGAGGGCGGTTTGGCGATACGCGTCGAGGGGACTGTTGAAGACCGAGTATCGGGTCGACAGCGCGCCACTGACTCGTGGACCGAGTTGCGTAGTCAGCCCAAGCGAGACCGATTTCAGATCAGACCCTTGAAGGGTGGTGATGTCTTTGGTCATCGTCCGGGTTCCATTCGCATTGACCGAAGTCAGCGGCGTGAGCCGCCAGCCCACAGAGGCAGCATAGCCCGACTGGCCCGTTTTGTCGTTGCGCCCGGCCGGCGTCACGCCCCCGATGTCGACGCGCTCAGAGTCAACCGTGTACGCGGAACCACTCATCGTCAGGCGGCGGCCGGCCCAGGTCCAGATCGCATCGTGACGCCTCAGCGCCGCAACACCATTGATTCCGAAAGTGCCTGCACTGACGACCTCGTCTCGGTTGCGGCCCAGCGATTGAATGAGCGCACGCACAAATTGGTCCCGCTGAATAGGATCGGGGATCGAAGCGGCGAACTGGGAGAAGTACAGCTCATAGAGCGTCACCGCCACACCCCGTGACACGGCGTCGTCAGTGACATTGAGCTGTCGCGAACTGGACAGCTGAAAGGTGCTGCGCATGAAGCGGTGTTCGACAATCGCCTGGTGCGCCTTGCCGAAGTAACGCTCTTCCACCAAAAGCGAGACCGTGGTGCGCGTGGAGGGTGCCCAACGAAGGCCCACGCCGTAGTTGGCGTAATCCTGCCGCAGCGCGCCAACCACGTCCGTGCGCTCCTGGCCGCCGCTGAGGGTCAAACGCAAGTCGACGTCCGGCTGGTAGGTCAACTCAGCGGTCAGCCGGTCGGTAATCGTGGGCTCCGAAGCCGTCACAAAGCCCACCTCCTGACGCGACCCGGCAAGGCCCCATCCGATCAACGCTGCACGGCGCGGCGAACGAAGATAGAACGAAGCCTGTTTGGTGCGCGAACCACTGAACGCATCGTTGCCACCCTCGGTGGCGGCCCCAAGGGCGCGGAACTCGAACTCCGCCGCGCCGCCCAGTGTGCCTCGGACGTACGGCGACACAGAGAGCGTTATCGCCTCGGTCCGATCCTTGGCGTCGGCTTGCTGCAGGCCGGCCGGACCGGAAACAGCCGAGAACAGCTGCTGCGTGACTGCCGCTCGTGCGTCGACGAAAGCGAGTCCTTCGATGGCTTCGAGGGCATAGCTGGCGCTCAGGTTGTTGAGGTAGTCCACCCCAGATCGATCATCGACCCCACGGCGGGAGACCAGTGAGCCGCTGTAGATGAGCGAGCCTTGCAGACGACTGCCGCGATGAACCAGTGTCAGCGTAGGGTTGGCCCGTGCCACGAACTCGACGCCATTCAACCCTTGGGAACGGCCCCGCACATCCAACACTTCAGAATCGAACGTGACGCCCGCGATCAGCCCGTAAGCCCGCGGTGGACCCGCGACTGGCGCAGCATCAGGCGGCCCAGGCTGCGCCGCGGTTTGCGAGCTGGCCAACATCAGCCAGCCCGCTAACGCAACCAGGCCCAGCGGGGCCTTTCGCAGTGCGCGCGGGTCGGGCAGATGGTCTCGCAAACGCACGCCGATCAAGCCTTGAGCCTCTCGGCCGACCGCGGAGTCACCTTGTCAGCCGGTGCGTCGATGATCACTGGCGCGGCAGCGGTGTTGACGCCACCGCCGGAGTCGCCGTACCCGTAGCCATAGCCATAACCGTAGCCATAACCGTAGTTGTAGCCGTAGCCATTTCCGCCCTCGGCGCGCACCATGTTCAACAGCACCATCTTTACAGGGCAGGACTCGATGGTCGCCAGCGCCTGCTGAACGGTCGACTGCAATGTGCTGTCGGCACGCACGACGACCACGATCTGGCCCATGTGGGTGGCCAGCACTCGAGACTCGGTAGTGAGCAGCAGCGGCGGCGAATCGAAGATTACGATGCGATCAGGGTAGCGCGTGGCCATGTCGTCGAGCAAACGAACCATGGCGTCACTTGCAAGCAACTCGGTGGCCCGCGGATGTGGCGACCCGCTGGGCAGCAGGGTCAACTTGTCGACATTGGTGCGCATCAACACGTCGGCCATCTGCGCCTTGCCCTCGAGCAGCTCGAGCAATCCGCTACCGGGTGGAAGTCCGAGCACACGCAGCACCGACGGACGTGCGACGTCTGCGTCAACAAGCATCACGGTGCGGTCCAGCTCGGCGGCAATGCTCATCGCGAGGTTGATGGCGGTAAAGCTCTTGCCTTCACCGGCCAGGGCACTGGTCACCATGATGAGGTTGGCGTGCTTGATCGAGGCCGCACCCTTGCCGTTCACATTCGCAATCAGCGGCCGCTTGATGACGCGATACTGATCGGCCATGCGAGTCCGTGGCGCATTGGGTGTCACGATGCCCGAGGCACCAATAGCGGTGAGGTCGAGGTCGACACGGCGAGACGCAGGGTTCGCATCAGCGCCGGAACGACTGGCGTCGGCAATCGACGCGGCCAGCGCAGCCGACGCCGCGGCGCTCAGTGCTGCCGGCGGGCCGGCGGCAGCCGAACGCGCCGTCGAAACAGCAGGCGCTGGCGCAGGCGGGTGAGGTCCGTCGATCGAAGGCACTTCGATGCCAGCCTGCCGCAACTGCTCCAGGCGCTTGGCGGCTTGCTCGATGAGGCTGCTCACTGGGTGATCTCCGCGATTGGCACTACCGTATTCGCTCTTGGGTCCGCCGGGTGGCTCATCCGTCAGGCCCCATACCGATTCAGAATGATCATCGCGATCAGACCCGCGACGAAGATGCCCACCAAGCCGCCCGAGGCGGTGACAAAGCGGAACATCGAGACCCGCTCGCGGCGGCGGTCTGCATCGGTCACAAGCGCCGACACCACCCCAAGCAGCGGCAAGCCAGTCTTCTGGCGCAACTCGTCACCGTGTCCAAACGTCGGCCGAAGCTGCACGGCAACGAAGGCAAAGGCCAATCCAAGGCCCAGCGAAGCCAACAAGACCGCGGGCAACAGCAGCGGCCGGTTGGGCGACACCGGCCGTGGCGCCACACGCGGCGGATCGATGAGCTTGAATTCAGCGACACCGGTAGCGACATCCAACTCGCCTGACATCACGGCAGATTGGCGGCGCGCCACCAGATCCTCGTAGTTCTTCTTGATGATGGCGTAGTCGCGATTGAGCTGTGCGGACTCCGCCTCGATCTGCGGCGCCGTCTTGAGTTGCTGACGGACAGCGCCCATGCGCCCGCTGTACTCGTCGACACGGGCTTGCATCGCCGCCACCTGAACCTCGGCGGTGGCAAGCATGCGCCCCATCTCTTGCACCGCGAGGCTGTCAGCAGCTCCGGTGACATTGCGCGGCGCGTTCGCGGCCGCCTGAGCCACGGCAGCAGCAGCAGCCTGCGCCCGTCTTTGCAGCTCGGCCACCTCCTTGCGCTTTTGCTCTTCCAGATCCGCAATCAGCCGCCGTGCGCTCTGCACGTCCGGATGCTGGTCGGTGAAACGCTGCAACAACCCGTCGAGGTTGCGGCGCTGTTCCTGGATTCGAGTGTCGACCTCTGGGGTCGCGAAGGTCCCCACAGGTGCGCCGCCAGGCGAACTCGCGTTCGGCGTTGGCGCCAACAGGTTCGGCAAGGCGGTGCTCGGAGCCTGCCCACGCGCCTCGGCCAATTGCCGCTTGGCGGCATCACGTGACCGCTCTGCTTCTCGCAGTTGCAACCGTGCCGCATCGAGCTGAGTGCTGATCTCGCCAATGCGGCTCGCCACGTCTTTGCCGTCCACCCCCGCACGGTCCAGATTGCGCAGCCGGAACTCCTTCATTCGCGTCTCTGCCTCTTCGAGACGCACCTCGAAGATCTTGATCTGCTCTGAGAGGAAAGACTTGGCCGATTCGGTGTCCTTCCGGCTGGCACCCATGCCCGATTCGACAAAGATCGAGACCATCGATTGGATCACCCGCTTGGCCTTCTCCGGCTCGGGGTCCCGATACAACATCAGATAGAGGTTCGCACTGCCAGCCGTGCGCATCGAGATCCCCTTCTGCAGTCGCTCGATCAGTGCCTCTTGATCCGACTTGGATTGATTCTTCAGGTCCAAGTCGGCCATGCGCACGAGCTTTTCGAGGTTGGGCCGGCTGATCAGCGTGCGGCTGAGCATGCTGATCTGTTGCTCGACATTCGGCTGCACGGCCAAGCCACTCATCAACGGCTTGAGGATCGTATCGGTGTCGACATAGATGCGGGCCGCGGCCTCGTACTGATCGGGAATGCGCCAAACGATGACCACCCCGATCACCGCCACCACCCAGGCAACGATCAACCCCGGCCAGCGGAACTTCCACATTCCCCGGGCGACGTTCAGGACTTGATTGAGGAGTTCTTGCATGGTGCTCAGCCCGACTTCCGTTGGCCGCGAAGAAGCGAGGCGCTCAGAAGAAGCCTTGGGGAATGATCAGGATGTCGCCCGGACGCATCTCGACGTTGGCCGAAACGTCGCCTCGGCGGATCAGATCTTTCAGGCGCACGGAGTACTGCTTGTTGCCGTCGGCCGTACGGACCAGCGTGGCCCCGTTGCCATCGGCAAACTCGGTGAGGCCGCCCACGGCAATCATCACGTCGAGCACGGTCATCTTCTGGCGGAACGGCAGGAACTGTGGCCGGGTGGCCTCGCCGACAACACGAATCTGCTCGCTGAACGGGCCCACGAAGGAAGTCACGATGACAGTGACGACGGGGTCGCGCACGAGCGTGGACAGCCGCTTCTCAATGTCGCGCGCGACAGCCACCGACGTCTTGCCTTGCACCACAAGCTCGTCCACGAGGGGTGCAGAGATCTTTCCGTCGGGTCGTACCGGCACCGACAAAGAGAGCTCGGGATTGCGCCACACGATGATGCTCAATGTGTCACCGGCGCCGATGACATAGCTGTAGTCCGCCGCGCCCGCGGCCGTCGGCGCAGGTGGCAGCCCACTCATGCTGCCACAGGCCGTGCTCAGGGCTGCGGCCAGTGCCGCGATCAGGCTCGCCAGGCGCGAGCGCGCACGCTGCGGATTCGATGGGTGATCAAGCTTGTGCAAGGCAGACTCCTCAGGCCGGTGGTTTCATTTTCGGCGTCACGGCCCGCGGGCGCGCCATCTGGACTGACGTGGGCGCAGACAGCCTGCGGTCTCACGCCCGTCCGGATTGACGCCGAAGACACGCCGACACCTTCGCGCCGCATTTCATGTGCAGCACGATGTGACCTTACCGCGATGATCTCATGGGGGCAAGACGGCCCGCCAGACCATCTGCCAGGGGCGGGGACAGAGCGCGCAGATTTCACGCCAGAACGGTCCCGCACCTGCATAGCAGCGTGCGAAATGGACCCGGGCGGCCCTCGGCCGCCCTCTATTCTCTGCGCAGTGTCGTTTGTGGGGTTGGCTCAGCGGTCTACGCCCGCTGGTCGCCTGCCCACCGAGACGGCTTCAGCCCTTGCGGCGGCGCGACAGGCCGAGACCCACCAGACCCAAGCCCAGCAGCGCCAGGCTCGCTGGCTCCGGAATCACGCTGATGTCAAGGCTGGACTGGTGGTTTGTCCAGTTA
Source organism: Burkholderiales bacterium (assembly GCA_031401195.1). GTDB lineage: Bacteria > Pseudomonadota > Gammaproteobacteria > Burkholderiales > Burkholderiaceae_C > Rubrivivax. The sequence continues at coordinate 89,750 of JANNRI010000009.1, read as the reverse complement.
CTGATGTTGGAGTAGTTGAACGACGTGACGATCGTGGCCGAGTAGGTGCCGTCCAAAGCGGCTGCCCCGCGGCCCGCGCCGTTGAACCCGTCATGCGAGTAGATGAGGTTGCCCTGGCCGAACGCCTGGTTGTCATCATCGACATACCCGGCCCAGTTGACATCGATGCCCCGGCCCTGAGCCGTGGAACTGCCGCCGCCGAACATGGCGAACGGATTCGCGCCGGGCCCGGCAATCAGGTCGGTCTGGGTCAGTTTGATCCAGAGCTGACCGTCAGGACGATTGCCAGTAACGACGGCGGAAAGATGCATGTCAAACGGGTTGACGTTGCTGGTGCCGGAGCCAAAATTGAATGTCCAGCCCCCCATTGCGCCCACGACAAAGACGAAACCATCGCCATCGCCGTCGGTTGCTTGAAGCAAGTTCGTGCCGTCGGTGATCTGCACGATCAGCGCGGCTTGCGACGTCATCGGCGCGAGCGCCAGGGTTGCCGCTGCGGCCAGCGGTACGAGGAACTTGTTGAGCTTCGTCATGTTTGGCTTTCCCTTGTGGTCCTGCAATTGATCTTCCACCTGTGATGAAGCAAAGCCAGTGCCAACCCATGCCGACAAGCACTTAGCGATGTCATGTGAAGGAATTACAGGCCCGCTGTCAGCCGCATCGACCGGGATTCGGTCACAAAGCCGACCAAAGGATAGGGTCGCCAGCCCTCCGACTCGAAACGGATGCTGGGCCCCAAAGCGCGAGCGAGGTTCACCAACCCAGGTTTCGTCGAGACGCTCCTGCTGCTTCGCGCCTATCCGTTGACCAAAGCATGCGCTACGCCACACGCCCCTTGAATGCGGGGGTGATCTGACGCTCTTTCGCTCTTGGCCCCGACCTAGAATTTGCCATCCCCCAGAGAAATCAAGCCTGCTTGGAGCACCCAATGATCGAGAAGTCACCTCCCGCCACTCCTTCCCCCATCGGGCAACCAGGGAGTTCGAGGGTCAGGCTTGACCGGCGTGCTCTCCTGCGCGCGGGCGCCGGCGCCACGCCGGTATTGCTCACGCTTGTGAGCAATCCCGTGGCTGCCGCCAACAGCTGTGTGGTGGCCTCGTCGTTCGTGTCTGTGGCCACTTTCAAGAGCCGCAACCCCACCACGACGAAAATCAACTGCACCACAAAGAGAGTGGAAGACTGGCGCAACGCCTGCAACTCGAACCCGACGTTGGCTTGCGTCGCGCCCACGGTGGCCACCACCTTAGGCGCCACGTCGTCCACGTACAACACCAAAACGCTGCGCCAAGTGTTGAGTTCGTACGCGATCTCGACCAGCGGCGAGTTGGGGCTGCTGCAGCACTTGACCGCCATGCACCTCTGCCTGACCCAGCCCGGAGGCTTGGCCGGGTCGAGCGGCAACCTGACAACGCTCGAACTGCGCGCCATCTGGTCTCAGTACAAGACGACTGGCAGATACGTCAAGTCAACGTCGGGCATCAACTGGGACTCTACGCAGTTGATCGCTTGGCTGCGCTACCAGTTGAACTACTCAATCAATATCTGAGTCGGTATCTCTTCCCTGAGGGCTTGGCCCTCAGGCACTGGAGTGGCGAGTCCACGGCGGTTGCGCGCTTGGAGCGCTCCGGTGCCACCCATCTGATCGACGCCGAGGGCTTGGCCGTGCTCGACGCCGTCGCCTCCGATTCGAACGGGATGCCGCTGCGCGAGATTGCACACGCTCTGGGCGTGGGCTCCGACGCGGACCCAGGTGTCGACGCAGGCTTGCAGTGCATCATCGACGGTTTGATCCAATCCGGCCTGCTGCGCCGAGTCGATGATGAAGCCAACCCTGGGCCACAAAGCCCCTGACGAGGTTCGCGCCGCACTGCGCAAGGGTGGCGACTACGCTCTTCGCCTGCACCTGGGGCCTTACGTGGCCCGCATCCGATCGCCGCTGCCAGAGGTGGCCGACTCGGTCATCAAGCTGTATCGCCACCATGAGTTGGCAGACAAAGAAAGCTTCGTCGACTTCGATGTCGCAGTGCATCGGCCGCACTCGGCACGTGCGCTTTGGCGCCCGCAGGTCACTTTCGAATTCGAGGGGCAGGAGCCCTTCAATCCGCTACCGGGGGATCAAGGTTTCCCGCTGCTCGAATGGGGCCTGAATTGGTGTGTCTATGGTCATTGCCACCAGCACATGACACTGCACTCGGCCGTGCTCGAGCGCAACGGCCGCGCGCTGCTGATGCCCGCACCGTCCGGTTCGGGAAAGAGCACGCTGTGCGCCGCCCTCAATTTCAGCGGCTGGCGGTTGCTCTCCGACGAACTGGCCCTGGTCGACCCTGAGCGGTGCGAACTGCTGCCGCTTCCGCGCCCGGTAAGCCTGAAGAATGCCTCCATCGGCGTCATCCGACGATTTGCGCCGCAGGTCGAGTTTGGCTCGATGGTGGAAGAAACGGCGAAGGGCATCGTCGCCCACTTCGCTCCCCCAGCCGCCGCCGTGCGGGCGAGCAACATGCGTGCGCAACCGGGCTGGGTCGTGTTCCCCAAGTACGTCGCTGGTGCGCCTGCACGGCTGACCCGGCTCGAACGCGCACGGGCGTTCATTCAACTGGTCGAGAACGCGTTCAACTACGACATTTTCGGCGCTGAGGGCTTTGATGCGCTCGCAATGCTCGTAGACCGCAGTGCCTGCTACACCTTCGAGTACGGTGACCTGGAGCAGGCCGTGGCGCTGTTCGACCGACTTGGCCGAGGCGAGCATGCCTAGGGGCCGCGACCTGGTCGTAGAGGCGCTCACCTGCCCGGCCGCGCAAGTGGCCCGCTGGGATACTGCCGATTGGACGAGCCTGTTCCAGCAGGCGCGTGGCGCTGGCCTGCTGGGGCGGGTGGCACAGCGGTTGAGCGACATCTGGCCAGCCGCCGAAGCCAGCCCCTGGCCCGAAAGCTTCGCAGGACATGTGGCCTCGTCTCAACGGCTGATGCGCGCGCAGCGCGCCGAAGTCGAGCGCGAGCTCGGTCACATCACGCAGGCGCTGGCGGACCTGGGGGCACCGGTCATCATCCTCAAGGGGGCCGCGTACCTGGCAGCAGCCCTGCCGCCAGGACGCGCGCGCTTGTTCTCCGACATCGACATCCTCGTCCCGAAGTATGCGATTGCGCAAGCCGAGTCGCGCCTGATGCTGCACGGCTGGACGACCACCCACGACAGCGCCTACGACCAACGCTACTACCGGGAGTGGATGCACGAGCTGCCCCCGATGCAGCACATGCACCGCGGCACGACGCTGGACTTGCACCACAACATCCTGCCGGAAACGGCGCGGCTCAAGCCAGATGGCCGGCATCTGGTCGAAGCGGCGGTTGCCTTGCCCGGCCAGCCGGGCCTGCATGTGCTGGCGCCCGCTGACATGGTGTTGCACAGCATGACGCACCTGTTCATGAACGAAGAGATGAGCCACGCGCTGCGCGACCTCTCGGACCTCGACCTGCTGCTGCGTCACTTCGGGCACACGTCCGGCTTCTGGGCTCGGTTGTTGCAGCGCGCCAAGCTGCTCGACCTGGAGCGACCACTGCACTATGGCCTGCGCCACGTGGTGAGGTTGTTGGGCACACCAGTCCCGGAGCATGTGGCCGACGTCTCCGCCCGCTCAGCGCCCCCGGCTCCCGTCAGGCCAGTCATGGATGCGATCTGGTCTCGCGCGCTGCGTTGCCCGCACCCCGGCGCGAGCCTTCGTGGAACCGCTGCAGCGATGCTCGCCTTGTACGTGCGTGGGCACTGGTTGCGCATGCCGCCCTGGTTGCTGACGCAACATCTCACGATCAAAGCCTTGCGCCTGCACAAAGGCAAAACTTTGGATGAGGGCACTGCCCCGACGAATGGATGAGGCTGGCTGATCGTGGCCAAGCGGTGGGGTTTGCGTGCGTCAAAGCAAGCCCACTGCGTGCAGCAAATCACCGCAGCTGCAACTAGGGGGACGACCCCCTTATCGCGGGGGTTGTCCCTGCATCACCCGACCTCTCTAATGGCTTCTGCGGGCTTTGCGAATTTGGGTAACAAGTGGGCAAAGTCGTCACAACGCCACCGATCGCTGGCCTTCAGTTCTTCAGAACGCGCCTAGCTCTCCGAACATCCAGGCTCCATGATCAGAATCTTCAACCACTACGTGCATCGCGCCTCATTGCGAAGCATGTTCTTCGACTTGGCCGTGGCGCTGTTGCTGGCACTGGGCGCGGTGACGTACCAAGTAGGCGGTGAACTCGGGCAGGCGGTGCCATTGGCCGGCGGCCAACTGATGTCGTTCGCTGCTTGCCTGTTCGTGGTCAGTAGCGTTTCGGGCCTGTACGAGGCGCAAACGTCGTTGTCGCTTTCGCGCTCGTGCGCCCGGGCCATCTTCGTTCTCCTGATCGTGCTGCCGGTGGCCTACGCCATCTTCGGATTCCTACCCACGCAGCTGAGCAGCCGCGAGGCGGTGCAGTTCTCGGTGATGGCCGGCGTTTCTGCCCTGGTGCTGCGTCGTGTGTACGTTTCGCAGCGCTCGACCGCACCACGTGGCCGCACGCGCATCCTGATCTTCGGCGCCGGACCCGCGGCGCTGGTCGTGGGCAACACCCTTCGCTCTGCCGATCCCAATGCGGTCATCGTGGGCTACATGCCCGGCCCCAACGAAACCGAAACGACGGTACCGACCGCTGAACTGCTCACCAGCCGCGGCTCGCTCACCGAGACCGCCATCAGCCTGGGTGTCGACGAGATCGTCGTCGCCCTGACCGAGCGCCGCTCCGGCAGCATGCCGCTGCGCCAACTGCTCGACTGCAAGCTTGCCGGCGTCAAGGTCTACGACCTGAACACGCACTTCGAGAAGACCTTGGGTCAGATCCGCGTCGACTACCTCAGCGCCAGCTGGCTCATTTTTGGCGACGGTTTCAACCAGGGTGCATTCCGCACCTTCGTCAAACGAGTCTTCGATATCGTTTGCGCCACTCTTTTGTTCATCGTCGCTGCGCCCATCATGGCGCTGGCGGCTGTCCTGATTCGCCTTGAGAGTGCCGGGCCGATCTTGTACCGCCAGGAGCGCGTGGGCCTGAATGGGCGCACCTTCCAGGTGACCAAGTTCCGCAGCATGCGCACCGATGCCGAGAAGGATGGCAAACCCCGCTGGGCCGCCGCCAACGATGCCCGTATCACGCGCGTGGGCCAAGTCATTCGCCGGCTGCGCATCGACGAGTTGCCGCAGATCTTCAATGTGCTCAACGGCGACATGAGCCTCGTCGGCCCGCGCCCGGAACGCCCGTTCTTCGTCGAGCAGCTCACGCAGAAGATCCCCTTCTACGCGGTGCGCCACAGCGTCAAGCCCGGTGTCACCGGTTGGGCCCAGGTGCGTTACGCCTACGGCGCCACCGTCGAAGATTCGCAGGAAAAGCTGCAGTTCGACCTGTACTACGTCAAGAACCACACGCTGTTCCTTGACTTCGTGGTGCTGCTCGAAACCGTGGGCGTCGTCCTCACCGGCAAGGGCGCGCGCTGACCTCGCGCGCGGGGCCAAACGGCCCGCGATGAACTCCGAGAACGGCTGCCAAGCCTCGCGGCGTGAACTGGGCCGCAGCCCGGGGCGCTAAGCCACTGCACGACGGCGGTCGCCAGCCAGCACAATGGTTCGCCGAAGCAGGCGGACTCATGCACGTTGGCAGCAGTGGATGACATGGTGGTGGCCGGCTACGCGCTCAGCGCAGCCGTGCACCTGATCTTTCTGGCGTTCCTGGCCTGGACGGGTCGGATGCCCCGTGGCTCGCCGCTGAGTGCGAGTCTGTTCATCGGCGCACTTCTGACCAGCGCCCTTTGGGCAACGGCGCAAGCGCTGTGGCAATACACAGGTGACGCAGTCTGGCTGTCTGCGCAGGCCTTGCTGGACCTGGCGCGGTACGCGTTCTGGCTGGTCTTCCTCTACGTCCTGATCGGCCCATTGGGCGATCCGTCCGCGCCGCGCTCCAGACACAGTCTGCGTTCGATCGTCGCCATCGCGCTGCTGCTGACCGCATTGCTGCAAGGCCTGCGAGTCGCGCTGGGCGGTATCGAACAGCCGGCGACGCGTCTTGTGCTGGCGGCGCTGCTGTCGCTCCCATTGCTGGGCCTGCTGCTACTCGAACAGATGTTCCGCAATGTTGTCGAAGACAGGCGCTGGCACGTCAAACCGGTGTGCATCGGCCTGGGCATCGTCTTCGCGTTCGACATCTACATGGGGTCGCAGGCTTTCCTGTTCGGCCGCGCAGACGATGACACGCTGGATGCTCGGGGAACGGTGCACATGTTGGCGATCCCGTTCCTCCTCGTCGCAGCACGCCGCCGCGCTGACTGGATCACCCAGCTTCGGGTCTCACGCACGGCGGTCTTCCATTCCGCCACGCTGGTTCTGGCTGGGTTGTACCTGTTGTTCGTCGCCAGTCTCGGCTACTACCTACGCTACTTCGGAGGCACCTGGGGCCGGGCGCTCCAACTGAGCCTGCTCTTCGCCGGGCTCGCCGCTTTGGCGGCCTTCACCGCCTCGGGCTCACTACGCTCCTGGTTGCGCGTCTTCGTCGGCAAGCACTTCTTCAGCTACCGATTCGACTACCGCGAGGAGTGGCTGAAGTTCACCGCCATGTTGAGCACCCGCCGCGCCCCGCATGAAGTGGGGCAACTGATCGTGCGTGGTCTTGCCGACATGGTGGAGTGCCCCGGCGGAAGCCTTTGGACACGGGCCGACCACGATGGCCCATTCCTACAGATGGCACGGTGGAAGACCACGCACACAGAGAGTCAGGAACCGGTGGATGGTGAGTTCAGCAGCTTCCTGCGCCGCACAGGCTGGGTCGTCGACCTGGACCAGCTGCGCAGTTCCCCGAAGCTCTATGAAGGTCTGGTGGTTCCAACATGGTTGATCGCCCCGCCATCGCCTTGGCTCGTGGTGCCTTTGCTCGTGGGCGACGAACTCCTGGGCTTTGTGCTCTTGTCTCATCCGCGCACCCGCGTGGACGTCAACTGGGAGGTGCTCGACCTGCTCAAGACGGCCAGCAGGCAGGCCGCCGGTTACCTTGCACAGATGCAGGCCACGGAGGCGCTGCTAGAGGCCAGAAAGTTCGACGCCTTCAATCGCATGTCGGCATTCGTCGTGCACGACCTCAAGAACATCGTGACGCAGCTCTCATTGATGTTGAAGAACGCGGAACGCTTGCACAACAACCGCGAGTTCCAGCGCGACATGCTGCTGACCGTGGAGAGCTCGCTCACCAAGATGCGACGCCTGATGCTCCAATTGCGCGAAGGCACCCCCGCGGCGGGAGGCGGCGTCGGCGTGGAACTGACCCCCATCGTGCACCGACTGAAGGCACTCGCGACGGCGCGCGGCCGAACGCTGGAAGTCGCGGAGCTCGAACGCGTGGCCCCGCGCGGCCACGAAGACCGACTCGAACGCGTACTCGGACACCTGGTGAACAACTCATTGGATGCCACTGACGTGAACGGGCACGTTTGGGTTGGCGTGCGGCGCGTGAGCGGCGAGGTCCACATCGAAGTGGGTGACGACGGGAGCGGAATGACCGAAGAATTCGTGCAGACCCGACTGTTCAAACCGTTCAGCAGCACCAAAGCGAGCGGCATGGGCGTGGGCAGCTACGAGAGCGCGCAGTACGTGCGTGAACTCGGTGGCAGCATCAAGGTCGCTAGCCGCGCTTCCGAGGGCACGGTCATCACGGTTCTGTTGCCCCTGTTCGAACTGCGTCACGACTCCGACCTGATGCCACTGGACTCCCGATGAGCAACCCCGACACACTGCCAGGGCCCGCCCTGCTCATCGTCGAGGACGACCTCGCCCTGCAGCGACAGATCCGCTGGTCGCTGGACAGCCTCGAGGCTGTCACAGCCGTGGACCGCGAGTCGGCGTTGCTGCAATTCCGCCGCCACGCGCCTGGCGTGGTGACCATGGATCTGGGCCTGCCGCCCGACCCTGACTCGGTGTCGGAAGGCTTCAAGCTGCTCGAGCAATTGCTGGACGTGGACCCCAACGTCAAGGTCATTGTGCTAACTGGCCAGAACGCGCAGGAACATGCATTGCGGGCGGTGGCCCACGGCGCCTACGACTTCCTCGCCAAGCCTTTCGAGCCCGACGTCCTCAAGCTCACCATCGAGCGTGCATTTCGCCTGGCCGAGCTGCAAGCCGAGAACCGCCGCCTGCACTCCGCTCAGCCCGCCGATGCGCTCAATGGCCTGGTGACACGAGACGCACGAATGTTGCGGGTTTCGCGCACGGTGGAGCGGGTGGCCTCCAGCAATGCCACCGTGATGCTGCTGGGCGAATCAGGCACCGGCAAGGAGGTGCTGGCGCAGGGCTTGCACACGGCCAGCCAGCGCGCCGGTCGCTTCGTCGCCATCAACTGCGCGGCGATCCCCGAGAACCTGCTCGAGAGCGAACTGTTCGGCTACGAGAAAGGGGCCTTCACGGGGGCGTCCAAGACCACGCCGGGCAAGATCGAGACCGCCCACAACGGCACGCTGATGCTCGACGAGATTGGCGACCTGCCGGCCTCGCTGCAGGGCAAGCTGCTGCGGTTTCTTGAGCAACGCACGATCGAGCGTCTGGGCGGCCGCAGCGAGATCGCGGTCGATGTGCGCGTTGTCTGCGCCACGCACCAGGACCTCAAGAATCAGATCCGGGACGGTCGTTTTCGAGAAGACCTCTTCTACCGTCTGGCCGAGATCGTCGTCGAGATCCCGCCGCTTCGAGAACGCACGGGCGACGCCGTCCTGTTGGCGCACGCCTTTCTGCGCCGCTTTGCCCAGGAGCAACGGCGCTCCGGCCTGATGTTCTCGGAAGACGCCATTCGCGCCATGGAGAGTCACATCTGGCCAGGCAACGTGCGTGAGTTGATCAACTGCGTCAAGCGTGCCGCCATCATGGCCGATGGCGAGCGCCTCACCGCCGAAGACCTGGGCCTCGCCGTGCCCGACACCGAACCTGGAGACAACGCAGGCGCATCGGACTTGAATCTGCGCGCAATTCGCGACAACGCTGAGCGCGCAGCCACGGTCACCGCCTTGGCGCGCACAAACGGCAACGTCGGCCGCGCAGCGGAACTGTTGGGCGTCAGCCGGCCCACCATCTACGACTTGATGAAGCGCCTGGGCATCAAGCAGTAGGCCACACACTGTGACACCTGCCCGCCTCGGCGACAGTCTTTGACGTGTCGCCTTGCACGGGTGGGTGGTTTGGAAGCTGTAGCCACCATCGTCAGCCAGGACAATCGTCACCCCGCCGCGTCTTGCGCGCATCATGCCCGCCGACCGTACTTCGAGGAACACTGCCGTGAGCGTCTCAAGACCACCCGTTGCCATTGCCGCCTTGATCTTGGTCGCCGCGCTGCTCGCGGGCTGCCGTGGCGAATCGGAAGACAAGCTCCTCGAGTCGGCGCAGTCCTTCGCGGCGAAGAAGGACTACAAGTCCGCCACCATTCAGCTCAAGTCGTTGCTGCAGAAGAACGCCAACTCGGCAAGCGCACGCTTTCTGCTGGGCAAGGTTTTGCTGGAGACCGGCGATTCGACCAATGCGCTGCTCGAGTTGCGCAAGGCCCAGGACCTGGCTCACCCCCAGGACCAAATCGCGCCCGAGATGGCGCGCGCCATGCTGCTGACCGGTGAACACGCCCGGGTGATCTCGCAGTTCAGTGGCACGGTACTTGGCACGCCGGCGGCGCAGGCCGATCTGAGCACGAGCGTGGCCATTGCCTACGCGGTTTCGGCACAGTTGGACAAGGCCAAGGAGACCCTGGCCAGAGCACTGCGCGCCAATGCGCAGTTCGCGCCGGCCATCATCCTCCAGGCGCGGCTGAAGGCGGGGGAGAACGACCTCGATGGAGCCCTCAAACTGCTCGACGATGTGTTGATGCGCGACGCCGGCAACGAGCGCGCCGGCACCATGAAGGGCGAACTCCTGTGGCGCGGCAAGCGCGACGAGGCGGGCGCGATCGCCGCACTGCGCAAGGTGATCGACGCCACGCCGACCGCCGTGGCCGCGCAAGTGGCGTTGATCGGCCTGCACGCCGAACTGGGTCGCTACGCCGAATCGAAGACCCAGTTCCAGACGCTCAAGAAGGCTGCCCCGAACCACCCCGATACCCTCTACCTCGAGGGCCAGTTCGCCCTGCAAGACGGCGACTCCCAGACCGCCCGCGACATCGCGGCGCGCTTGCTGCGGGCTATGCCCGACAACCCGCGCGTGCTGATGCTGGCCGGTGGGGCCGACTTCCGGCTACGTTCCTACAACCAGGCTGAAAGCCACCTCAGCCGCGCCCTGCGAGGGATGCCCGGGCACCTGGGCACACGCCAGTTGTTGGCGCAGACCTACCTGCGCACGCACCAGCCCGCCAAGGCCCTGGAAGTGCTGGGCCCCGCACTCGAGGCCAAGACCGTGGACGGCGCCGTGTATGCGCTGGCTGGCGAGGCGCACACACTGGCCGGCGACACCAAGCGCGCGGACCAGATGTTCCAGCTCGCCGGCAAAGCTTCGCCCACCGACCCCCGGGTGCGCACCGCACTGGCCCTTGCGCAGTACGCACGGGGCCAGACGCAACCTGCCATCGACGCCCTCGAATCCATTGCCGCCGACGACACGTCGGGGACGCGTGCCGACCTGGCGCTCATCTCCGCCCGCGTGCGCGGCAGCGACTTTGCGGGCGCGCTCAAGGCGGTGGACACGCTACAGAAGAAGATGCCCGATCGCGCCCTGCCCGACCTGCTGCGCGGCCGCATTCTTCTGGCCAGGAAGGACACAGCGGGCGCCACCACCGCCTTCGAGGCGGCGCTGAAGCGGGAGCCCAAGTTCGTGCCGGCGGCGTCGGCGCTGTCGGGGCTGGATCTGATCGCCGGCCGCAACGATGCTGCGCGCAAGCGGCTGCAGGACTTGGTCACACTCGATCCGAACAGCGTGCAGGCCCGCATCGCACTGGCCGAGGTGGTGGGGCGCACGGGCGGCACCGGTGCCGAGGTGGCGCAGATCTTCGCGGCGGCCGTCAAGGCCAACCCTGCCCAGCCGCAGCCGCGCCTGCTCTACATCGAGCAACTGCTGCGCCAGGGCGACGCGCAGGCCGCGCTCATCGCAGCGCAGGACGGCGTGGCGGCGGTTCCCGGCCACACCGATCTGCAGTCGGCGCTCGGCCGCACGCAGCTTGCCGCAGGCGACGCCCGCCAGGCTGTAGGCACTTTCGGCCAACTGGCCACCAAGAACCCCACCGAAGCCACCCACCAACTTCGCCTGGCCGAGGCACATGTGCAGAACAAGGACCTGGGGTCTGCACGCACGGCGTTGCGCAAGGCGTTGGAGATGGAGCCGGATTCGCTGGCGGCCAAGCGCAGCCTCGCTGCGCTCGCGCTGCAGCAGGACCGGCCTGACGAGGCGCGGGTCATCGCGCGCGAGCTGCAAAAGACCAGGCCCAACGACCTCAGCGGATACCAACTCGAAGGTGACATCGAACGCCAGCAGCGCAACTGGCCGGCCGCCGTGACCGCGTATCGCAAGGCCTTCGGTCTCGCACGTGGCACCGACCTCGCGATCCGCCTGCACCAGTCCCTCTTCGCCGGAGGCCAGCGCGCCGAGGCTGACCGCCTGGCGGCGGACTGGCAGAAGGAGAGCCCCAAGGACTTCGGCTTCAGCTACTACCTGGGCGACTTGGCCATGTCGCGCGCCGACTTTCCCGCCGGCGAGAAGCACTACCGCGCCGTGCTCGAGGCGCAACCGCGCAACGCGCTGGCCTTGAACAACGTGGCTTGGCTGATGGCCAAGCAGGGCAAGACAGGCGGGGTGCCGCTGGCCGAACAGGCCAATCAGATCCTGCCCAACAGGCCTCAGCTGATGGATACGCTGGCCACAACGTTGGCTGCCGAAGGCGACGTCAAGCGCGCGCTGGATGTGCAAAAGCGCGCGTTGCAGATCGACCGCCACGACCCCAACCTGCGCCTGAACCTGGCCCGCCTGCACCTCAAGGCGGGCGAAAAGCCGCAGGCCCGCGCCGAGCTCGAAGACCTCGCTCGCCTGGGCGAGAAGTTCAAGTCCCAGGCCGAAGTCACGGAGCTGCTGAAGCTCACGCGTTGATGCTTTCGATGCGGCGCCGCAGCGTGCTGCGAGGCAGCCTCAGGGCTGCCTTGACCGCGCTCGGGCTCGAAACCCTGGGTAGCGTGGCCGGCCTCGGCAATGACGCCAGGGCGCAGGCCGGCGATGCACGCTCCGACCTGCGCGCCCTGGTCGCGCGAGCACGTCCATCGGTGCTTCCGGTGGGCACTTACAGTGCCACGGCGAGCCCGCGTTTCGGATTTCGCGGCAGCGGCTTCGTCGTCGGTGATGGCCACTTCGTGGTGACCAACGCGCATGTGTTGCCGGTTGACACCGAGGCAGCAACCGGGCAGAGGCTGGCGGTGCTCGCACAGACCGCTGCGCCGCAACGCGAGGCCGGTGACCTGCGCTTCGCGCGCGTCGTACTCCAAGACCGCGCCCACGACCTAGCGCTGCTGCGCCTCGACGGGCCGCCACTGCCACCGCTGCCGTTGGCGCAAGGCGAGCGCCCGGCAGAGGGCCAGTCGATCGCACTGATGGGATTTCCCGTCGCAGGCGCACTGGGCTTCTCGCCGGTCACGCACCGCGGCATCGTCGCGTCGGTCACCACGGTGGCGCTGCCAGCACCGAGCGCTGCCCAACTCGATCCTCGGGCGCTGGCCCGGTTGCGGGCCGGCAACTTCGAAGTGCTGCAACTCGACGCCACGGCCTACCCCGGCAACAGCGGCGGCCCTGTGCTCGATGCCGAAACGGGTGAGGTGATCGGCATCGTCAACATGGTGCTCGTGCGGGGCAGCCGTGAGACAGCCCTTTCGGCCCCGACCGGCATCAGCTACGCGATTCCGGTGAACCACCTGCGCGCCTTGCTCGACGAGGCGCGCGCGGCCGTACCGCCCCGCTGAACGCGACTCATCCCCTGATGCCCAACCCGGGGCCGGGGCCGGCCCTGCTTCAGGCCTTGTAGTAGTCGCGGTACCAGGCCACGAAACGCCCGACACCGGTGCGGATATCCGTGGCCGGCGTGAAGCCGACCCACTCCTGCAGCGAGTCGACGTCAGCATAGGTGGCCGGCACGTCGCCGTCCTGCAAGGGCAGCATGTTCTTGTCGGCATTGCGGCCGAGCGCCTGCTCGATGCAGCCGATGAAATCCAGCAGTGGCACCGGGTTGTGGTTGCCGATGTTGAAGACCCGGAACGGCACGTTGCTCGTGCCCGGGTCGGGCGCTTCGGCGCGGTAGGCCGGGTGGGGCGCGGCGGTCTTGTCGAGCACGCGGATCACGCCCTCGACGATATCGTCGACGAATGTGAAGTCCCGCTGCATGCGGCCATGGTTGAAGACGTCGATCGCGCGCCCTTCGAGGATTGCCTTGGTGAACAGGAAGAGAGCCATGTCGGGCCGACCCCAGGGCCCGTAGACCGTGAAGAAGCGCAAGCCGGTGGTCGGCAGCCCGAACAAATGGCTGTAGGTGTGGGCCATCAGCTCGTTGGCCTTCTTGGTGGCTGCGTACATGCTCACTGGGTGGTCGACACTGTCGTGCTCGGAGAACGGCATGCGCGTGTTGCCGCCATAGACGCTGGAGCTGGAGGCATACACCAGGTGCTGCACCCGGTTGTGGCGGCAGCCTTCGAGCACGTTCATGAAGCCCACGATGTTGCTGTCGATGTAGGCGTGCGGGTTCTTCAGCGAGTAGCGAACACCGGCCTGCGCCGCCAGATGGATGACGCGGTCGAACTTCTCCGCGGCGAACAGGGCCTCCATGCCGGCACGATCCGCGACGTCGAGGCGGACGAAGCGAAAGCGCGGGTGGGGCGTAAGCCGCGCCAGGCGGTCGATCTTGAGCTGGACCTCGTAGTAGTCGTTCAGGTTGTCCAAGCCCACCACTTCGTCGCCGCGCGCCAGGAGGCGCAGCGTGGCGGTGCTGCCGATGAAGCCGGCAGCGCCGGTGACCAGTACTTTCATGACGCAGGATACTGGCATCCAGTCGGTCAGGCATCAGATCTCAAGCCGGCAGCGCGAGGTATAGGCCACGATCCGGCTCGTTTTCTCCGGATACCCCCACCTGGTCCTGAGCCAGACTGCGGCAGGGGTCCCACGCCGCCTCAGGCGGCAGAATGCATGACTGCATCATGAAACACATGACGAATATCTTCGGTTCTTTCCGGCGTCGCGAAGGCGGCCTCGCCACATGGGCCTCTTGCCTGGCCACCGTCGCTCCGGTCGCGGCTGCGATGGGTGCGGCATTGGCACTGGTCATGGCGCCCGCACCGGCCACAGCCGCCTACGTGCTGGCCCCGCAATACGCCGGCAACTTCGCCGCCGGCGAGGGCGCCTATGCCGCGTTCCACCGCATCAACAACGAATGGCAAGGCAGCGCCGTGTTGTGGGACGAGGCCAACCGCCGCTTCGGCGCTGGCGAGCCCATCCGCACCTTCTCCTGGGGCACGGGGCTGTGGGGGCAGGTCGACTGGCAAGCCGTCCAGCAGGCCGCGGCCGGCCAGCCGAGTGCCGCCACTGGCGCCGTCGTCGAGAGCTTCGAGCGCGTGCTCGACACCATCAACCACGGCAACTCGCGCTACGCGGAGTGCTACACCACCAACTGGGGCCCCGCGAACCTGGTGCCCTTGTTCACGCCGTCGGCCCCGCTGGGAGATTGCGGCGACGCAAGCGCTGGCGACCCTGCGCAACAGAACTGGACCGCCCGCTACACCGGCTTCATCCGCATCACCGACCCCGGTGAGTACAACTTCAGTGTGTTGCACGACGACGGCTTCTTTTTCCGCCTCATTGGTGCGGCGGGCGCTGAGTTGGGCATCGGGCGTGACTTTCTCAACCCCCGTGACCGCCTCGGTTTCGATCAGAACCTGATGCTCACCTCTGGGCTCTATGGCTTCGAACTCGGCGCCTGGAACCGCCTGGGCGCCGGCGTGGTCGACCTGCGCTGGGCCGCCGGCTGCAACAACGGCTGCGATTGGACGCTGGTGCCCACCGAGAACCTGCTCACCGCGGCGCAAGTGCCAGAGCCTTCCGCGCTGGCGCTTGTGCTGCTCGCATTCGTCCTCTGGTTTGCCTTGGCACGGCGGCGAGGAGCGCGCGGGCAGCAACCGAGGTGCGGGCCGCTCTGTTGCTAGCACGGGCCGACGGCGACACCATTCGGCAGGCTTCGGGCCCGCGGCTGTGGGGCCGCCGCGTGCTGCACCTGCTGGCCATCGCTGCCGGCTGGATGCTGTTCTTCTGGGGCTGGCACCGCGTGCTCGCCCGGGGCGCCGACTTCTCTGAACTCCGGCTCCTGATGTTGGGCGCAGCCATCGTGGTGCCGGTCATCACGGTGTCGTGGATCCTTCACAACCGCGGCATCCATCGCCGCAAGGGCCCTCGACGCAGCGTGCGACTGATGAGCCTCGAGTACCACACCGACTTCAACGGCCGCGCAATAGAAGGCGACTTTGCAGCGCTGGCATTGGCGCGCCGTGTCGACATCGTCGTCGACGGCGCATGCAAGCGCTACCTTCAAGGCATCGATGGCGAGCAAGGCGTAGTCGCTGCAGACGCCGGCACGGCGGCGGCTGCCGGTCCGGTGGTCAACGCGGGCGCCCGCAGCACGGCTTCCACCTCATGAGTCTCGAGACCACGCTGCTGGCGATCCAGAACTCGCCCCCCTACTGGGTGATGTTGGTGTTCTTTGCCGCCTACCCGATCGTCACCAGCATCATGTGGATCATCACCGCCTTGCTGTTCCGCTGGCGCTGGGAGAACGCAATGCCGCCGCCACCGCCGCAGTCGACGGCGCCGCGCAAGCCCGCGTTCGTGAGCCTGCTCGTGCCCGCGCACGACGAGGAGGCCGTGATCGCCAGCTCGGTGAAGGCCATGCTCGACATCGACTACCCGGCTTTCGAGGTCATCGTGATCGACGACGGCTCGCGCGACGGCACCCTGGCGGCGCTGGCCCCGCTGATGGCCGACACCAGGCTTCGGGTCGTGTGCAAGAGTACCAACGAAGGCAAGGCGATGGCGTTGAACGACGCCCTGCCGCTCGCCCGTGGCGAGATCCTGATGGGCCTGGATGCCGATGCCGAGCCGGACAGCCAGTTGCTCAACTGGATCGTGCCGCACTTCGACTCGCCGCGTGTGGCCGCCGTCACCGGCAACCCCCGGGTGCGCCATGCCACCACGGTGCTGGCGCGCCTGCAGTCGGTCGAGTTCTCCTCCATCATCAGCCTGCTGCGTCGCGCCCAGCGCATCTGGGGTCGCATCGTCACTGTCTCGGGCGTGGTGGCGGCGTTGCGCAAGAGCGCCGTGGTCGACGTCGGCGGCTTCAGCCCGAACATGCCCACCGAAGACATCGAACTGACGTGGAAACTCCAGAAGCGTCACTACGATGTGCGCTACGAGCCGCGCGCGATTTGCTGGATGACGGTGCCGCAGAGCTACCGGGGCCTGTTCCGCCAGCGCCTGCGCTGGGCGCGCGGGTTGGCCCAGGTGCTGCACAAGCACTGCGATGTACTCACGACCTGGAACTGCCGCCGGTTGTGGCCGGTGTTCGTGGAGTCCTCGCTGTCCATACTCTGGTCGCTGTGCTTCGTATTTCTCACAGCGCTGTGGGCGCTGTCCTACGCGGTCGGGCTGCCGCCCGTCGGCGCGAGCCCCATCCCCAACCTGTGGGGCATGTCGATCGCGACGCTGTGCCTGCTGCAGCTGACCACCGGCGTGCTGATCGACCGCCGCTACGACCCCGGCGTGCTGCGCTACCTGCCCTATGCCGTGTGGTATCCCATCATCTACTGGGCATTGCTGGCGCTGACCACGGTGATTGCGATGCCCTACCTGTTCAAGCGGCCGGCGGTGCAGGCCGTGCGCTGGCAGACAGCACGCACGGGGAAAACGGCATGAAGCGCCGAGCAGGTGGGTGGCACCGGGCCATTTCCGTCGGGCTCGGGCTTGGGATCGGGCTGGGGCTTGGGCTCGCAGGGCTTGCAGGCGCGGCCAGCGCACAGGCCACGCCGACGAACGACACCGGTGCCATCGTCGGCGATGGCCCCGCCCGCGCCCTGATGGGCACCGAGTTGGCCACAGCGCGTGCGGCCACGGACCGTCGCGACTTCGCGGCCGCCCTGGAGATCTTCGAGCGCCTGGTGCAACGAGCGCCAGGGGATGCCGACCTGCTCATCGAAGCCGCGCGCGTCAACGGCTGGGCCGATCGCAACGCACGCGCCGCTGCGCTGTACCACCAGGCGTTGGCGGTGGCTCCGACGCGGCGCGCCGACATCGTGCCCTCGCTGGCCTGGCAGACGCTGTGGTCCGCAGGCAGCGCCGCCGCGCTGCCGTTGTTCGAGGAGGCCGCGGCCCAGCTTCCAGGCGACCGCACGCTGGGCCTGGCCCTGGCCAATGCGCTGAATGCCGGCGGGCGCCACCGAGAGGCCATCGCCACTTTCCGCCGCTGGCAGCCGATGGCCAGCGAGAGCGAGCGGCTCGACCTCGCCCGCGCATTGCGCTGGGCCGGCTTTGAAGACAGAGCCTGGCCGCTGGTGCAAGACGCCCGTTCGGCAGAGGCCGCCTGGTTGCGCGACTACAGGGCAGCGCGCGACATCGCGCCCTATGCCTATGCGTCGCTGGAGTCGGCCAAAGACCGCGACGGGCTGCGCAGCAAAAGCGCCGCCCTCGGTGTCGGCGCGAGCCCGTTGGCCGGCGCAATCATCGAGCTCGGTGCACGCAGGCTCGATCTCGATGATGCCTTCGGCACCCCCGAAGCCACCACGTTCGAAGCATCCGGACGGCTGCGCCTGGGCGAGCCCGACTCCGCCGCGGGCACATGGTGGCCGCAACTCGTGCTTCGCTCGCACCGGATTGACACCTGGCACCCGCTCACGTCGACTCTGCGCCTGAAGTGGATACCGTTGGACCGCTGGCGTCTAGACGCCGAGCACACGCGCGAACTCGTGGAAACGCCTCGGGCCTTCTTCAACCGCGTCACGGTGGACGTGACTACGCTGAGCGCTGACTGGCGGCGCGACGAGCGCCTCGCCCTCGCCGGTGGGCTGGCAAGGCTGCGTTTCGACGACGGCACCACGCGCCAGCGCTTCAATGGCCGCGCCGAGTGGGCTCTCTGGAGCCGGCCGCGCTGGGTTTTGGGTGCCGAGTGGAGCGCCTTCAACCGCACACGCGAAGGTTCGCCCGGCGCCGACGCGCGGGGCTACTGGAACCCGCGGCGGTACGAGGAGGGTCGCCTCGTCAGCGCCTTCACCTGGGAGTTGCGCCCGTTGGAGTTGCAGGCTCGCCTGGGCCTGGCTCGCTCGCGCGAAGTCGACGCTGCGGGCAATGCCAGCCGTGGCTCGCCGCACCTGTGGGAACTGGCGCTCGCGATCGACACCGCGCCGGCGTGGCGGCTGCGCGCTACCGCGGGCGGCTCGGGCCAGGGCTTGGGGCTCACCAGCGCCAGCGGTTCTGGGGCCCGCTACTGGCGGCGCTGGGCCAACCTCGGCGCCACCCTCTGGTTCTGACGGAGCGCCCAGTTCCGGCGAAGAGCGCCAGCGAAGGCAGCGGCAACGCCGGGCCGCTCACGATGTCGTCGGGTCAACAGGTCACGAGTTGTTCCCCCTGCCGAGGGGATACCTTGGTGTCATTCGTGAAACGGACCCCATGCGGTGGAATGCGTTGCATCGACACAGGAGGTTCGCGATGCAGTTCCACCCGATCCAGGCCCACCCCGCTTCCCACGCCCCCGGGGGCACCCGATCGCTGCGCCTGGCCACGCTGGGCCATGCTCTGATGCAGCATCTGGAGACGCCTCTTGTCGTGGCCGACGCGACGGGCACGGTACTCGAACTCAACCCCGCGGCCAGACGCCGCATCGAACGTTGCGAAGGGCTGTGGCTCGATGCCTCCGGCCGGCTTGCCGTGCGCCAGGGTGGCCGCTGGGTGCCGATCGGCAAGTGGCATGCCGAACTCGCGGCCGGGCGCGGCGTGACACTCGCCCTGGAGGCCGATGGGCCAGCGATGCAGATCACGCTCAAGCCGATGACCGTGCTCGAACCCGAAGTCGGGCCCACGACCTGGGTGCTGGCGAGCATCGAACGTGTGGTGCTCACCGGCGCCGATGCCATGCGCCGGCGCTTCCGATTCACGCGCACGCAGGCGCGCCTGGCCGAGATGTTGTGCCAGGGCATGCGCCCAGCCAATGCCGCCGAGATGCTGGGCGTGAAGATCTCCACTGTGCGCACGCACGTCGGCGAGATGTACGAAAAGACCGGCACCCACAGCCAGGCGCAACTGGTGGCGCTGTTGCACGCGTGCTGAACTGCGCCCTTGGCTACGTCGCCGTGATGGCGGCCCGGGCCGACCGCAAAAGCGGTGTCACCGCCCTCGGGTGACTCAGCCGGCCAGCGTTGCAGCCAGGCGGTCGCGCATGCCTCGCGCCACGGCACCGGTCAGCGCCAGAGCCGGCGCAGCCACGAGCAGGTCCTCGAACAGGGCGCGCGCCTGTTCGGCTGTCACCGCCTGCATCCGCTCAGCCCGCAGCGGCTCGGGCAACAGGTGGCCGGTGGACATCCACTCCAGTGCCATCTCCTCCAGCCAGCGCAGGCCACGCTCCTGCGCGCGGCGTTCGCGCACGGCCAGCTGGTGCCGGGCGCGTTCCAACTCCGCCGGTGCGGCATGCGTCGCGTGCTGGCGCAACAGCGACATCACCTCGCCAACCAACGGCAACACATCGGCCGGCGCTGTGCTGGCTTCGATGACGAACTGCCCGCACATGTCCAGCACGTCGGCCGAGCACGCGGCGTGGTAAGCCAGACCGCGCTGCTCGCGCAGGCGGTCCAGCAGCGGTGAGCTCATGCCCTCGCCGAGCAACGCCGCGGCCACCGCGGCCACCGGATCGCCGGCGCGGCGCGAGGGCACGGGGAAGCCGAGCACCACATGCGCCTGGCTCGACCCCGCCTGCGCCCGCGTGAGCACCCCACCGCCTTGCCACGCGGCCAGGGCCATCGGCTCCGCGTGTCCAGGGGGCGTGGCCGCGAAGGCAAGCGCTGCCTCGCGCTGCACCTCCTCGGGGTCCACCGCACCGAATACACCGACCACCATGTGACCAGCCCGGTAGCCGGCGGCGCGGTGCGCCACCAGATCGTCTCGGCCGAAGCGTTGGAGGTTGCGCCGCGTGCCCATCACCGGCTGAGCCGATGGGTGGGTGCCAAAGGAGGCCTTGTCGAAGAGCTTGAAGGCAGTGGAGACGGGGTCATCCTCATCCTCGGCAAACTCCTGCAACAGCACCTGGCGCTCACGCTCGAGTTCATCCGCGGGCAGACTCGGGTGCAACACGATCTCGGCCAGCATGCGCAGCAATTGCCCCGCGTGCTGCGGCAGGCCGCGCATGTAGTAGGCGGTGTGGTCCTTGTCGGTGTGCGCGTTGACCTCGGCGCCCAGGCGCTCGGCGTCGAGATTCACCTGGCGTGCGTCACGCCGGCGGCCCTCCACGTCGGTGCCCTTGAACGCCATGTGCTCCAGCACATGGCCAATGCCGTTGAGGCGCGCACTCTCGTTGGCGCTGCCCCAGCGCACGAACACGGCCACGCTGCAGGTGCCGGCGTGCGGCGCGCGGCCGACCAGCAGGCGCAACCCGTTGGCGGTCGTGTGCTGGTGGAGTTCAATCAATGTGATGTAGATGCGGCAGGCACTGCGCGCTCAATGCACTAGACGCACTCAGGCCACCACGCTGAGGCCCGGCCGCGCCGCCGCCTGCACGCGCCCCACCACCGCCGCCTGATCGAAGCCGTGCCGGCGGAAGATGCCGAGCACCGCATCCACCGACGCCGGCTCGCACGTGACCAAGAGGCCACCACTGGTCTGGGGGTCGGTGAGCAGCGCCTTGTCTTCCGCTGCGAAGCCGGTGGGCAGCACCACGTCGTCGCCATAGCCTGCCCAGTTGCGGCCCGACGCGCCGGTGACGTAACCCTGCGCCGCAAGCGCCCGCACGCCCTGCAGCTGCGGCACCGCCGCCCAATCGATCTGCACTTGGCAGCGCGCGCCGCGCGCCATCTCGAGCGCGTGGCCCGCGAGTCCGAAGCCCGTGACATCGGTGAGCGCATGCACACCAGGCAACTCGGCCAGCTCCGGGCCGGGCGTATTGAGCTTGGTCGTATTGGCAATCATCTGCGCGTAACCCGCGTCGCTCAGCTGCCCCTTCTTCAGCGCCGCGCTCATCACGCCCACGCCCAGCGGCTTGCCGAGCACCAGCACATCGCCTGCACGCGCGTCGGCATTGCGCTTCACGCGCTTGGGGTGCACGAGTCCGAGGGCCACGAGGCCGTAGATCGCTTCGACCGAATCGATGGTGTGGCCACCCGCCACCGGGATGCCCGCGGTGCGGCATACCGAAGTGCCACCCTCGAGGATGCGGCCGATAGTGGCCGTGGACAGCACGTTGATCGGCATGCCCACCAGCGCCAGCGCGAGGATGGGCCGCCCACCCATCGCATACACATCGCTGATGGCGTTGGTGGCCGCGATGCGCCCGAAGTCGAACGGGTCGTCGACGATGGGCATGAAGAAATCGGTGGTGGCGATCAGCGCCTGCTCGTCGTTGAGCTGATACACCGCTGCGTCATCGGCCGTCTCGATGCCGACCAGAAGCTCTTTGGGAATGGGCATCGCCGCGGTGCCCTTGAGGATTTCGCTCAGCACGCCCGGGGCGATCTTGCAGCCACAGCCGCCGCCGTGCGAGAGCGAAGTGAGGCGCGGTTCGGCCGCGATCGTGGCGGCAGGCTTGTCAGGGGCATTCATGGGGCTACTCCAGCATCAGCGGGTGAGGTGCCGGCCAGCAGGGCGCACACGATTCGGTGCAGCGCGGCGGCTTCGGCTTCGGGGGCAAAGAGCGGGGCGCGCAACTCGATCTGTCGCGCCAGGGCCGGCAGCATAGCCGCGTCGTCGCGGGCTTGCTCGATGAGGGTTGCCAGCGCCCGGTGGTCGCCGACCGCGAAGTAACCACCATAGTCGGCGCCAAGCAGGCCGACATTACCGTCCATTCGCGAGGCGAGCACCGGGGTGCCTGAGCGGATGGCCTCGATGACGACTTGCGCGCCGCCCTCCATCACGCTGGGGTGCACCAGCACGTGGGCGGCCTGGATGCGCCGCCGCGTCTCGCCGTGGCTTCGCGGCCCAAGCCAACGATAGTGCGGCTGGGCCAACATCAGCACGCGCGCCTCGTCGGCGAGTGCCGCGTCCAGGCCATCGCCGATGTGGTCGAAACGCAAGTCGACGCGTGCCGCCAGCAGACGCAGCGCGCGAAACCAGGTTGCCGGATCCTTCTCGCTGCGCAGGTGGCCCACCATGAGCGCGCGCAGATGCTGGCGCGGCTTGTGTGTGAGCACCTGCCGCGCGCTGCACGACTGCAGCACCACGTGGCAGCGCGCGCGGTAGACCTGAGGCAGCCGGGCCGGCCCGAGCTGATTGAGCACCACCATCGCATCGGCCAGCTCGAGCGAGCGTTGTGCATCGGCGTCGTCGTCGATGTCGCGGTACAGATCCGTGCCGGTCAGCGCCAGCAGCAGCGGCGCTTTTCGCCCGACGTGCGGCCCGACGTGCGGCCCGGCGTGCGGCCGGGCTTCCGACCGGGAGTCCGGCCGGGCGTGCGGCCACGCCCGCCGCCAGGCGGCCACCGAGGCCGCCGAGCGCCGCGCGTGCAGTGCAATCATGAGGTCGCCACCATCGCCGGCACTCCACTGCCGGGTCGGCCGCACGCTGTAAGCTGTCGACAGCATGTCCGCCCAACGCTTGGCGGTGCGCCAGTTGCCGTTGTTGGCATCGGCCAGCGCCGGCGTGACGATGACGATCTGGATCGATTGATGCACGACGAAGCGAGCTTAACGGCAACTCCGGCAACTGCGCGCATGGCGCGCGAGGGTGATGCGCGTGCGCTCGGCGAGGCGCTGCGCGCCAGCCGGCAAGACACGTTGAAGACCTTCGCGGCTTACGAGCGGGCGCTCCATGACCTGCGCTTGCCGTACCGCGCGGAGCTCAACCCGCCGCTGTGGGAGCTGGGACACATCGGCTGGTTCCAGGAATACTGGATCGGTCGCAATCGGCTGCGCGCTCAGGGTCATCGTGCCGACCCTGAAGCCCCTCGCGATGCGCCCCTGCGCAAGAACGCGGACGCTCTTTACGACTCGAGCCGGGTGCGCCACGAGACACGCTGGTCGTTGCCGCTGCCCGGAGCCGCCGCCACGCGCGATGACCTGGCGACGCAACTGGCGCACACGCTGATGTGTCTGGAGGACGACGCCCCGGCCTCGGCCGGCGCGGACGACGCGCTCTACTTCCACCGCCTTGCACTACAGCACGAAGACATGCACCACGAGGCGGCGCTGTACATGGCAAAGAGCCTCGGCATCGCGATCGAAGATGCACGCTGGCAGGCCGGGCCGCTGCCGGCGCCTCAGGGCGAGCTCGGCTTCGATGCCGCGCCCTGGGCGCTGGGCGAGGAGCAGCCGCGCGGCTTTGTCTTCGACAACGAGGTCGGCCGGTGCCTTGTGCAGACCCCCGCCTTCCGCATCGACGCCCAGGTGAAGCGCTGGGCCGAGTTTCTGCCCTTCGTCGAGGTGGGCGGCTATGCCGAACGCCGTTTCTGGAGCGATGCCGGCTGGACCTGGAGAGAAGCGCAGTCGGTGCAGGGCCCGCGCTACCTGCGGCGCGTTGCTTCGGGCTCGGGTGCGGACGCAAGCGCGGTCGCGGGCGAGGGCTGGGAGCAATGGCGCCACGGGCAGTGGCAGCCGCTCGACACGCGCGAAGCCGCGCGCCACCTCAGCCAGCACGAGGCCGAAGCCTGGTGCCGCTGGGCCGGCCGTCGCCTGCCCACCGAAGCCGAGTGGGACCGCGCCGCCCGCACGCGACCCGAGGGTTTTCATTGGGGTGAGGTGTGGGAGTGGACCGCCAGTGCCTTCGCCCCCTATGCAGGTTTTCACCCTCATCCTTACCGCGACTACTCGGCCCCCTGGTTCGACGGCCGCCCGGTGTTGCGCGGCGCCTCGTTCATGACGCAGCCGCGCATGAAGCACCCGCGCTATCGCAACTTCTTCCAGCCGCACCGCAATGACGTGGCCGCCGGCTTGCGCACCTGCGCGCTGTAAGCTGGACACCGCCCTCCAAGTCGCGCGCCCCAGCAGGCTCCCGGCAAGCGGCAGCGTCAGTTGCGCCCTGTAAGGTCGGTGGGCGCCGGGGCGACCGACTCCACGCCCGCCAAGCCCGCCAAGGCAGCCGTTTCGTCATGCCCGCCCGAATCACACCCACACTGTCCGTGCCACCAAAGCGCGCGGGTCACCCAAACGGCTCAGGCGCGGGCCACGAACACGCCGAACCATCCCTTGGCATCGGTGAAACGGCGTACGGCGGCGTAGCCCGCCTCGCGCAGCAGCGACTCGAAGTCATCAGGCCGCCACTTGTACGAGTTCTCGGTGTGGATGCGCTCGCCGGCGGCGAAGCGCCGTTCACCCCCTGCGGACGCGCCGCCGCACCAACGCACCGTGAGCGCCTGCCGCGCTTCGAGGTGCATCTCGATGCGCGAGTGCTGCGTATCGAACAGCGCCACATGCCGCCACTGCCGCAAATCGAAGTCCGCGCCCAGCAGCCCGTTCAGGCGGCGCAGCAGGTTGAGGTTGAACGCCCCGGTCACGCCCAGCGCATCGTCGTAGGCGTCCGCCAACACACGGCTGTCCTTCACCAGGTCGGCACCGATGATGAGGCCGCCCCCGTGCGGCGCGGCCAGCGCACGCGTCTGGCGCAGCAGGCGCAAGGCCTCGTCGGGAGCGAAGTTCCCGATGCTGGAACCGGGGTAGAACACCAGCGCGGCACCATCGATCAGGCCCGGCGGCAGCGCCAGCTGCGCCGAGAAGTCCTGGCCGACACCCGCCATGTGTATCGCGGGATGTTCACGTTGCAGCCGCTCGAGCGCCTCGCGCAGGAACTCCACGGAGATGTCCACGGCCACATATCGCCGCGGCCGCAGCGGCCCGAACAGGCGCGTGGCCTTCGCACAACTGCCAGCGCCCAGATCCACCAGCACCGGCGCGGGGCCGCTGCACGACAAGGCGGCATCGGCGATGGCCGCACTATCGGCGGCGAAAATACCGGCCTCGGTGCGTGTCGGGTAGTACTCGTCCAGCTCGGTGATGGCGTCGAAGAGCCGCGAGCCGAGCAGGTCGTAGAAGAATTTGGGCGACACGGCCGCAGCGGTCGCCCGCAAGCCCGCCTCGGCCTCGGCCGCCAGGGCCGCGGCGTCCAACGTGGCGAGCTGGAAGAAAAGCGGTGTCTTCATCGTATCGTCCCAGGTGGGAGTGAGAGCGGCGCCGACTTACCGGGCGAACCCAGGTTGGGCCGCAGCCGCGTCATTCCCTTGCGGCGCACTCTAGCAGCGCAGCGCCGATAGAGTCGCGGCCTGTCCCTTCATCCTTACATCTCGGAGAGAGTCTCATGATCAGCTTGTCCCCCTCGCGCACGTTCAAGTCCCTCGCCACTTGTGCGCTGCTGGCCTTCGGCGCGTTTGCACACGCGCAACAGGTCTTCCGTGTCACCACCATTCCCGAAGAAGCCGCCACCGAGCAGGTGCGCAAGTTCACCCCGATTGCTTCGTACCTGGAGAAGAAACTGGGCATGAAGGTCGAGTTCACACCGGTCAACGACTACCCGGCGGCCGTGGAAGCCCTGGTCAACAAAAAGGTAGATATGGTCTGGTTCGGCGGCTTCACCCACGTGCAGGCCCAGATCCGATCCGGCGGCAAGATCATCCCCATCGCGCAGCGCGAAGAGGACACCAAATTTCAATCGGTCTTCATCGCCAAGACCGATTCGGGCATCAAGGGCCTGAACGACCTCAAGGGCAAGCAGATCAGCTTCGGCTCGGCCAGCAGCACCTCGGGGCACCTGATGCCCAGGCACTTCCTGCTCGCCGCCGGCATCACGCCCGAGAAGGACTTCAAACGCATCGCCTACAGCGGCGCGCACGACGCCACCATCGCCTCGGTGGTGAGCGGCAAGGTCGAGGCCGCGGCGCTCGACATCACCGTGTGGCGCAAGTTCGTCGGCGAGAACAAGGTCGACACCAAGGCTGTCGACGTGTTCTACACGACGCCGCCCTACTTCAACTACAACTGGTCGGTGCATGCCGACATGCCTGCCGACCTGCGCACCAAGGTCACGCGCGCGCTGCTCGATCTGGACCCGGCCACCCCGGAAGGCAAGGAGATCCTGCAACTGAACCGCGCCACCCGCTACGTGCCCACCGTGCCCGAGAACTACAAGGGCCTGGAGGCGGCCGGCCGCAGCGCCGGGCTGATCTGACGCGTTCGATTGCCCAGCCGCCAAGCCGCCAAGCCGCTCGCCAAAGGATCCTCCCGGTGAAGATCGAACTCGACGCGCTCGCCGCGCGCCACCCCGCGGCCAGGGCCGATGCCGCGCCGGCCCTGCTGCCGATGCGCCTGCGCGTGGCCGAGGGCGAACAGGTGGCCATCATCGGCGCTTCCGGCGCCGGCAAGACGACGCTGCTGCAGGCACTGGCCTGCGCGCTCGAGCCCGCCTCGGGCCAATTGCGGCTCGACGATCAACTGCCCTGGTCGTTGCCGCGGCGCGAGCTGCAGCGGCTGCGCGGCCGCCTCTTTCTCGCCCCGCAGGTGCCGCCGCTGCCGCCGCGCCAGCGCGTGGTGACCTCGGTGCTTGCCGGCCGGCTGCCGGCGATGGGCCTCATGGGCAGCTTGCGCTCGCTCTTCTACCCCAGCGACATCCCGGCGGCGCACGAGGCGCTGCAGCGCTTCGACCTCGCCGACAAGATCTTCGAGCGCGTCGATCGCCTCTCCGGCGGCGAGCGCCAGCGCGTGGGCCTGGCCCGCGCGCTGTTGGCGCCGGCCAGGCTGTGGCTCGTCGACGAGCCGCTTTCGGCGCTCGATCCCACGCGCTCGCGCCAGGCCATCGAGACCCTGGTGCAAGTGGCGCGCGAACGGGGTGTCACGCTCGTGGCCACGCTGCACCAGGTGGACATGGCACTGGCGCACTTTCCGCGCATCGTCGGGCTGCGCGAGGGCCGGTGCATGTTCGATCTGCCCGCGGCCGAGGTCACGCGCGAGCGGCTCGAGCGCCTTTATGCACAGCACGAGCACGAACTGGACTGCGGTGCCGCATCGGCGCCCGCCGACGCGCCTGTGGCTTCCGACGAGGCGTTCCCAGCGGCCACCGGCACCCATGGCCGGGCGACGGTGGTGATGCATTGCCGGTGAACCGCATGACAAGCAGAACATCAAGTCCTGGCCGATGACGTTTGCAGCCGCCACCGCCGCATCAGCCGCCGTGCCGCTGCGCCCCGCCCCCAGCCACGACCCGGCGTGGCTGACGCGCCTGTTCTGGACGGGCGCTGGTTTCGTGCTGCTGTGGCCGCTCTTTGTGGGCACGGAGTTCAAGCCCTGGATCCTGTTCGAGCCCAAGAACCTGGAGGTGACGGGCCAGTTTCTCGCCAGCTTCGTGCCGCCGGCTCACCAGCCGGAGTTCCTCTGGATGGTGCTCAAGGAGTCGTGGCGCACCGTCGCCATGGCCACCGTGGGCATGACGCTCGCGCTCGTGGTCGCCATTCCGCTGACCTTGCTCTCGGTGCGCGCGCTTTCGGTGTCGGCGATTGCAGGCCGCATGGCGCGCGGCCCCTTCTGGCTGCGCCAGCTCGTGCGCTGGGCGCTCATCGTGCTGCGCAGCGTGCCCGAACTCGTGTGGGCGCTCGTCTTCGTGCGCGTCGTCGGCCTCGGCCCCACGGCGGGTGTGCTGGCCATCGCGCTCACGTACGGCGGCATGCTCGGCAAGGTCTACGCCGAGATCCTCGAAAGCGGCGAGCCGCACGTCACCCAAACGCTGCTGCGCAACGGCAGCTCGCGCCTGCAGGCCTTCTTCTATGGCCTGTTGCCGCAGAACGCCGCCGAGCTGACCAGCTACACCGTCTACCGCTGGGAATGCGCCATCCGCAGCTCGGTCATCCTCGGCTTCGTCGGCGCGGGGGGCCTGGGCCAGCAGTTGGACACCTCGATGAAGATGTTCATCGGCGGCGAGGTGCTGACCATGCTCGCCGTTTTCGTGCTGCTGGTCGCGCTGGCCGATCGCGTCAGCAGCGGGCTGCGGCGCGCGCTGGGTTGATGGTGCAGATCTGCCCATGAGCGCACAACCTTCAGCCGCCAACGCCCCCTACCGGCTGCCGCCGCGCCTGTTCGACGCACGCTGCCGCGCCTGCTGGTTCACGCTCGCGTTGCTCGTGCTCGTGGTGGCGAGCTTCGCCACGCTCGACCTGCAGTGGGTGCAGTTCCTCTCGTTGGAAGCTTTTCGCAGCATGGGCCGCTTCCTCGGCGAGTTCTTCCCGCCCGACACCAGCCCCGCCTTCCTGCACAAGGTGGCCATCGGCACCTGGGAGACGCTGGCAATGTCGGCGCTGGGCACGCTGCTGGCGGCCGTGCTCGGCCTGGCGCTGGCGCTGCCCGCGAGCCGCTTTCACGACGCCGACGCCGCACTGGCACGTGGCCCCACGCGCCTGGTGCTGAATGCGCTGCGCTCGATTCCCGAATTGGTGTGGGCGGCGCTGCTGCTCATCTCCGCCGGCCTGGGGCCCTTTGCCGGCACGCTGGCGCTGGCCTTTCACACCTCGGGCGTGCTGGGCCGGCTGTTTGCCGAGGCGATCGAGAACGCCCCGCCCGGGCCGGGTGCGGCGCTGCGTGCGCAAGGCGTGGGCAACGGCCGCATCTTCTTGTACGCCACGCTGCCGCAGGTGTTGCCGCAACTGCTCAGCTATACGCTCTACCGCTGGGAGAACAACATCCGTGCTGCCGCCGTGCTGGGCGTGGTCGGCGCCGGGGGCCTGGGCCAGTTGCTGGCCTTCCACATGGGCCTGTTCCACATGGGCAAGACCTGCACCATCCTCGGCGCAATGCTGCTGCTGGTGGCGCTCGTCGACTCGCTCAGCTACGGCGCGCGGCGCTGGATGACTCGTTGAAGCGCTCGACCACAAGGGCCCACAAGGACATGCTCGCTCCCCGAACCCTGCCTTCTGGTTCCCCACGCGCCGGCTGGCTGTTTGCGTACGACTGGGACCACATCGCCATGCAAGCGCTGCAAAGCCAGGGCCGCGCGCACTTCGATCACGCGGGCTTCGACCTCTTCTCCTTCCCGAGCAATGCGCGGCTGGTCGGCTTCGACCTGGAGCGATTCGCGGCGCGCCAGGCCGCGCGCGGGCGGCATCTGAAATGGCGGGCCGTGCTGTCGCACCACGAACAATTTGGCGCGCTGGGCGCGGCGCTGGTGGCCGAGAAGCTGGGCCTGCCCGGCGCCACGCCGGAGTCGATCTGCGCCGCGCAGCACAAACTGCATGCACGCCGTGTGCTGCAACAGGTGGCGCCCGAGGTCAACCTCGGCTTCGCCGATCTCGATGCGCGTTACGGCGGCCCGATCCCGCATGGGCTCGCATACCCGGCCTTCGTGAAGCCGGTGAAGGCGGCGTTCTCGGTGCTGGCATCCAAGGTGGACGACCACGCCGGGCTCGTGCGGCACACCCGCTTCGGGCACCGCGAGCTCTGGGTCATCCGCCGTCTCGTCGAGCCCTTCGAGCGTGTGTGCCGCGCGCGGCTGCCGCAGGCCGGCACGGCGCACCGCCTGCTGCTGGAGGAGCCCGTGCCGGCGCGCGTAGCGCAGTACAACCTCGACGGTTACGTGCAGGACGGTGTGGTGCATGCGCTGGGTGTCGTCGACGCCATCATGGTGCCCGGCACACAGGCCTTCATGCGCTGGGAGCATCCCAGCCGCCTTGGCGCCGCAGTGCAGGCCCGCGCGCTCGATGTCGCACGACGCTTCCTTGCCGCCATCGGCTACCGCCACGGCTGCTTCAACCTCGAGTTCTTTCACGACGCCGTCACCGACCGCCTCACGGTGATCGAGTGCAACCCGCGCCTGGCCTCGCAATTCGGCGACCTGTACCGGCGCGTGCAGGGCTTCGATGCGCATGCCATCGCCGTTGCGCTGGCGCTGGGCGAGGATGCGAGCGCCCTGCCGCGCCGCGAGCCTACGGCAGGTGTGGCGGCCAGCCTGGTCTACCGCACGTTCGAGGGCGAGGCCATCCCGGCGCCACCGGGCAGCGCCGAACGTGCCGCCTTCGTGCGCCGTTTCCCCGACGCGCTGCTCTTCAGCCAACCCAAGCGCGGCCACGGCCTCGCGCGCGACTTCAAGTGGACCGGCAGCCACCGCTACGGCATCGTGCATCTCGATGGCCGCGACCGCGCGCATCTGCGTGAGCGGGCCGAGCAGGCGAGCGCCCTCATCGGCTGGCCCGCACCATATCTCGACGACGCCGCCCGTCCCATGCACGCGCACGAGCCAGCCGCACCGGCGCTCGAGCCCGCGCATGTGACGCGCTGGGCGGTTAGTCACGTCAACCCGATCGGAGCCTCTGACTGATGAACACCACCCCGCTTCGACTCACCAGCCTGCGCCATGGGGCCCCGGCCTTGGCCCTGGCGGCAGCGCTGCTGGTCGGATGCTCGGCCATGACGGCGCAGAACCCCTCGGGCGCATGGCGACCCGTGAACGCCGTGGCCGACGGCGGCGACGATCGCGTCCTGCTCAAGGGCGCCGACGTCACCGCCTATTTCACGCAGGGCCGCTACGTGCAGGGTTCGCCGCAGTTCAAGAGCGTGTACGAAGGCGTCACCTTGCGCTTCGCGAGTGCCCAGAGCAAGGCGCTCTTCGACACCGCGCCGCAGAAGTACCTGCCGCAGTACGGCGGTTACTGCGCCAACGGCATGTCCTTCGCCATCCCGTGGGGCGGCGACGCCGATATCTTTAAAATGATTGACGGCAGACTCCTCATCTTCGGCGGCCAGAGCAGCAAGGATGCCTTCGAGCTCGACGTGCCGGGCAACCTCAAGCTGGCCGAAAAATACTGGGCCGAAGAAGTGGCCGGCAACAACAGCTGGTTCCAGCGCTACAAGCGCATGGTCTTACGCGTGCCGCACTACAAGAGCGGCAGCGAGCTGGACAAGATGGTGGCCGATGCGAAGACAAAGAAAAGCTGAGCCGCCGGCCACGCGCTGGGCAAATCACATCAACTCCATTGGAGCGACTGACCGATGAATGCCAACCTTCGATCCACCCATCTCGCCCGCTGCGTTCCTGCCCTGGCGCTGGCCGCCGCGTTGCTCGGCGGCTGCTCGGCCATCACGGCGCAGAACCCTTCGTCCGCGCTCAAGCCCGTGAATGCCGTGGCCGACGGCGGCGACGATCACGTCATGCTCAAGGGCGCTGACGTCACCGCCTACTTCACGCAGGGCCGCTACGTGCAAGGCTCGTCGCAGATCAAGAGCGTGTACGAAGGCGTGACGTTCCGCTTCGCAAGCGCCCAGACCAAAGCCCTCTTCGACGCCAACCCGAAGAAGTATCTGCCCGAGTACGGTGGCTATTGCGCCAACGGCATCGTCTACGCCATCCCCTGGGGTGGCGACGCCGACAGCTTCAAGATGATCGACGGCAAGCTCTACATGTTCGGCGGCCAGGGCAGCCGGGATGGCTTCGATCTCGACGTGGCGGGGAACCTCAAGCTGGCCGACAAGTACTGGGCCGACGAGGTGGCCGGCAACAACAGCTGGTTCCAGCGCTACAAGCGGCTGGTGTTCCGCGTCGCGCACTACAAGAGCGGCGGCGAGCTGGCCAAGATGGTGGCCGACACGAAGGGGAAGAAGAGCTGACCTTCCACGTAACGGGATCAGCTTCTCGTCCTTGAGCACATCCACCGTGAGGCTGCGCCCCTCGGGCCAGGTCCGCGGCGCGGCCACGGTGTAGCGGGCCAGGGGGAATGCCCCGACACGGTTTGCCGAAATCCCCCATCACTCTTCCGGCGGCGCAAGCAGCGGCTGTGGGCTCGCCCCGTAGGCCGGCGCCGGGCGCTTGCGCGTGGCCAGCGCCTGGCAGGCCAGCGCCGCGGCATAGGGCAGGCTCTGCGCCAGCAGCAGCAGCAACCACCACGGACAGGCCGCGGCGGCCTGCGGCACATGCGCCGCGGACACCCCGAGCGCCGCAGCCGCGAGAGCCACGAGCAGGAACGCCTCTTCGCCCACCGCCCACGCCGGCGCTGGTGCCGGAGCCGATACCTGCGCGCGCCGCGCGGCGGACGGCCCATGCACGGCCCCGGCTCGCGCCGCCTGCCCCTTGCGCGTGATCACGAAGCGCGCGTGCCGACGGAAGAGCCCCGCGAGCACACCGCGCGCGATCGAATGCGCCAGCGCCATGCCGGCGAGCATCGCGCCCGCGGTCTCGATCGGTGTGCAGCCCACTCGACGCCGATAGAGCAGCGGCGTCATCACCAGGCGCAGGCCGGGCAGCGCCAGCGCGGGCAGCAGGTACACCGGGTCCGGCAAGTGCACCGCCGCGGGCCACAACACCAGGCCCACGCTCCACACGATGGCCCCGAGCGTGAAGAGCAGGTGCAACGCATCGGCCCACCAGGGCAGCCAGCCGGCGACGAAGTGATAGCGCTGCGCGAGGCTCAAGCGCCCGGGCAGCAACAACGCGCGTGCGTGGCGGCGCAGGATCTGCATCGCACCTTGGGCCCAGCGCCGGCGCTGCGACTTGTAGGCCGCAAAGTCGTCCGGCGTGAGCCCGCGCCCGGCAACCCGGTCGACATAGATCGCGCGCCAGCCGCGATCGAGCAGGCGCAGGCCGAGCTCGGTGTCCTCGCAGACGCAGGTTTCGTCCCAGCCGCCAGCCTCGCGCAGTGCCCGCGCGCGGATCAGCGTCACGGTGCCATGCTGGATGATCGCGCCACGCTCGTTGCGGTGGTGCATGCCGATGCGGAAGAAGCCCTCGTACTCCCAGTTCATGCAGCGGCGCCAGATATCGTGCTGCCAGTGGCGATGCGCCTGCGGTGACTGCACCACCGCCACGCGCGCATCGACGAAGTGGCCGAGCAGGCGACGCAGCCAGTCGGACCGCACGATGTAGTCGGCATCGACGACGGCCACGACCTGCGCCGCGGGATCGGTCTGGCGCAGCGCGAAGTTGAGCGCACCGGCCTTGTAGCCCGGCCAACTCGGCAGGTGGAAGAAACGCACGCGCACCTGAGGCCGCTGCGCCGCGGCAGCCAGGCGCTCGACATGGTCGCGCACCGGCTGCCACAGCGACGGGTCGGCGGTGTTGTTGTCGATGACCAGGATCTCCAACCGCGCGCCGGGCGGATGATCGAGCGCACGCAGACTGTCGATCGCCGCGATCACCATCTCCGGCGGCTCGTTGCAGCACGGCAGGTGCACGCTCACGTGCAGCGGCGGCCGCTCGGCCGGCCAGGGCCGGTCGCGATGGCGGCTGCGCAATTGGCCACGCCAGAAGAGCTCAGCAAATTCGAGGGCCTGCGCCAGCCACACCGCCGCCAGCAGCGCGAGCGTCGCGGCAAGCAGCAGCCACGCCAGCCATTGCGCCGCCGGCAGGTAGTGCACGAGCGGCCGCCCCGCGAGTGCCACGGTGAGTGACAGCAAGGCCTGCGCCGCCAGCATCATCGCCAGCAGCGGCGCCGGCGACAGCCGCGGCAGCGCCCAGGCCGCCAATGCGGCAAAGGCCATGCCGGCCGCGGTCGCTACCGCGGCCTGCTGCGGCCACCAGCCGTTCGCCGGCACGGCCCCGGTGAAGGAAAACTTGGGCGATCGCGCCGCATCGATGAGGCCCCAATGCGCACCGGCCGCGCC
The DNA here is from genome assembly GCA_031401195.1 of Burkholderiales bacterium. GTDB lineage: Bacteria > Pseudomonadota > Gammaproteobacteria > Burkholderiales > Burkholderiaceae_C > Rubrivivax. The sequence goes on along the minus strand of JANNRI010000009.1, from coordinate 55,972 downwards.
TTCGGGCCCGCGCTTCCAAGGCTGGTCGAAGGCTTCGATGAGGAAATAGTCGACGCCCGGCGCCTCGCGCGGCAGGCGGGCGACGAATTCACGCAACACCTGCGCCTGCGCCTGCGGCGTGGCGTGCGCTTCGGCACGTGGGTCGCCGGTGAGCGGGCGCGGCTTGGGCTGGCCGCCGGGCACGGGGTCGCTGCCAGGCACCGGGTCACCGGCACTCGGCCAGCCGAATTCGCCGATCACGATCGGCTTGCCGGGAAAGCGCCGTTGCACCTCGCGCAGCCGCAGCAGCGCATGGTCGACAGCGCGCGCGTGCGGCACGCCCTCCCAGTACGGCAACAGATGCACGGTGATGAAGTCGACATGCCGTGCAAGCTGTGGGTCGTCCAGCCACACGTGCCACGGCTCGGCGGTGGAGACGGGGATGCGCAGCGTCCGGCGCAGCCGTTCGAGCGTGTCGACGAGCGCGGCACGCTCGAGCTTGCGGTGCAGTTGCGTCTCGTTGCCGGCGATCACGCGCTCGATCACACGCTCGGTCGGCCGCGCGCCCGGCGTGCCGCTGGGCATGTGCACCACGTTCACCGCGTTCACGATGGCCTCGAGCTCACGCCGGTTGCGCGCTTCGTCGGCACCGAGCCAGACACCGGCAGTCAAACGCAGCCCAGCCGCCGCGGCCGCGGCCGGCAGAAAGGGCCATTCGCTGGCGCTGTAGGTCCTCAGTTGCGGCGTCAGGTCGCGCAGCAGTGCAAGGTCGGCGCCGATCTCGCGTTCGCCCGGCAGGTGGCCCTGCTCGGGGTTGTCGCGGCGGCCAAAGGGGCTGTAGGCGAGACCGGCGATCGGCCGGCTTGCGCCCACCTCGGGCGCCGCAACCTCGGGGTGCGCGGCGATCCAGGCCGCGATATTCGCGCTGCCGACAAGCAGGGCGACGACGAAGGCGCGCCAGGCCCGTGGCCCACGCCGCGAGCGCGAAGCGCCGCGCGCAGAATCAACCGTCTCCTCAGGCGTTTGCATCGTCATGCCTGCGGCCGCGCTCCACCGCGCCCCTGCCCTTGCCCTTGCCCTTGCCCTTGCCCTTGCCCTTGCCCTTGCCCCCGCGCCACCCTCACCTCCAACGCCAGGCTCTGGCCTGGCTCGCGCTGCTCGGCGTATTGCTCGCATCGCTGGCGACCTGGGTCGAGCGGGGTCGTCTCGTCGCGCTGGTCGAACCTGCAGCGGCACAATTGCCCTGCCTGTCGTATGCGCCGTTTCGCCGCACCGGGCACACGCCTTTCGATGCCACGCTCGTGGTCACGCCGGCGCAGATCGAGGACGACCTGCGCCGGCTCGTGCCGCGCACCCGCTGTGTGCGCCTGTACGGCACCGCGCATGGCCTCGATGCGGTGCCGGCCATCGCGCAGCGGCTCGGCCTGCGCGTGGTGCTCGGGGCCTGGCTCGGCCGCGACGAAGCGGCCAATGCCGACGAGGTGCGGCGTGCGGTGGCACTGGCGATCGAACATGCCGCGATCGTCGACCGCCTGATCGTCGGCAACGAGGTGCTGCTGCGCCGCGAACTCAGCGTCGACGCGCTCGCGCGCTGGCTCGACCAGGCGCGCGCCCAGTTGAAGCATGTCCAGGTGCCGGTGAGTTATGCCGACGTCTGGGAGTTCTGGTTGCGCCACGATCAACTGCGCGCGCATGTCGACATCGTCACCGCCCATGTGCTGCCCTACTGGGAGGACGATCCGGTGGCGGTCGACGATGCGGTGGCGCATGTGGTGGCGCACACGCGCCGGCTGCAGCGGCACTTCGCGCCGCTGCCGGTGTGGATCGGCGAGACCGGGTGGCCCGCGGCGGGCCGCCAGCGGGCCGGGGCGGCACCGGGGCGCGTGGCGCAAGCGCGCTTCGTGCGCGAGCTGGTCGTGCGTGCCGCTGACGAGCGCCTCGACTTCAACCTCATCGAAGCGTTCGATCAGCCGTGGAAGAGCGCCCTCGAGGGCCGGGTCGGCGCCTACTGGGGCCTGTTCGATGCCCAGGGCCACGAGCGTTTGAGCTGGCGCGGCGCGGCGCGTGAGGACGAGCGCTGGTGGCGCGGGCCCCTGGCGGCCCTCATCGGCGCCCTTGCCGGTGCGCTCGTCGGCGCGCTGATCGCCCGGGTGACGGGCCGGCCGTGGCTCGGCGCCGGCGCCCTGGTGCTGCCGGGTTCGGGCCTCGTCGCGCTCTTGCTGGGGTTGCCATTGGCCGAGGCGGTGGCGGCGTCGTGGCGTGGCCTGCCCGCGCTGGCGCCGCTGCAGATGGGGTGGACTCTGATCTTGCTGGTGTGCGGCGTAGTACTCGTGGGGAGGCTGGCCTGGCCCGCGGGTGATGGTGCGCACCGGCGAGATCGGGACGGAAGGGTCGAACCGCTCGTACCGCTCGAACCGCTCGAACCGCTCGATCAGCTCGATCGAAGCGATCTTCACGAAAGGCACGAAATGCACCTTGCCGGCGCCGTGCTCGCGACGCTCTTTGCCGCCGGCTGCCTCGTGTTGCCGATTGTCGCCGACCCGCGCTATCGCGAGCTGCCCTGGATGCCGCTGGCAGCCGTGGCGAGCCTGCTCGTCGCGCACCGCCTGCAGGCCCCGTGGCCGCGGCCTTTGCAGCGGCCCCGGAGCGCGCTCGGCGGTGCCCTGCTGATCGCCGCACTGCTGCTGCTGCTGCGCGAGGGCCCGCTCAACGGCCAGGCCTGGGCGGTGGCCGCCGCGCTCGGCGCGATGGGCCTGGCCGCGTTGTGGCGCGGACCCGCTCATCGCTCGCCGTCCCGTGACGCCGGGCCGCGCGCGGCCAGCACGGCCAGCGCCATCAGCACCGAAGGCGCCGCGAGGTCGGCCGAATAGAGCACGAGCGCGGCCAGGCCGATGGCGAACGCCGCCTTCGCGAACCCCGTCGAACGCCAGACCAGGGCCACGATGGCAAGCGCCAACGCCGCCCAGGCGATGCGCTGATGGATGAAGGCCTGAACGACGAGCGATCGCACGACGCAGCCTGGCTGCCAGGGCTGCGGATCGCAGGCCTGCGCCATCGCAGCGGGCTCGACGAGTCCATGGCGCGCCGCGAGCGCCGCGGCGAGCGCCAGCATGCCGACCACAGCCCAGGCCGGCGGCCGCACGAGTTGGCGCAACTGGGGCTGCAACAGGGGGTGCAACAGAGGCCGCCATACACGGCGCCATGAGTGGCGCCATGACAGCTTCGGCGCCGGGTTCGCTGCGGTCATGTCACCAGCTCTCGCAAGGCCCGTGGCGGGATGCGGCTAAGACGTCGCGCGCGCGGGCGCGGGCGCAGTTGCGGGCGCAGGCGCAGGCCGGCCGTCGAACACATCGAGCAGGAGGCGCGTCAGATCGTGCATGCCGCCGAGCACCGGCCGCTGCGGCGCCAGCCCTGGCTTGAAGCCGCGCTCGACGAGTCGCTCGAGCAGCGCCGCATCTCGGCTCACGATGTGCACGGGCACATCCCACGGCGCGCCGTCGCCGGCGATATTGGCCACCGGCTGGTGGTCACCCACCAGCACGAGCAATTCCTCGCGCTCGCGCGGCTGCCCAAGGTGGCCGGCGAGCCAGCGGTAGTTGTAGTCGATCATGCGCAGGTAGGCCGGATACATGTCGAGCCAGTTCACCGGTTCGGCCAGTGCCCGCTCCACTTCGGTCGTGTCGAAGGGTTCGGCGCCGAGCACGCGCGCCCAGTCCGCCTGGTATGGCGGCACCGGGTTGAACGGCATGTGGCTGGTGATGCTCGGAAAGAATGTGAAGCGCGGCGGCGTGCCGGCGCGCGCCGGCACGAGCTCTTCGACGCGCGCGATCGTGAACTGGTCGGGCACCCACCAGTAACCGAGCTTGGGGCCGGAATAACCAAGGTCGCGCGCATCGAGAAAGTGATCGAAGGCGTAGAAGCGCTTCTCGTCCCAGTCCCAGCTCAGCGCCGGATAGGCGCCCACCGTGCGATAGCCGCGCGAGCGAAAGAGCGTGATCAGCGTCGGCCGCTCGGTGGTGAGCAGAAGGTCGTGGCGCATCGGATCGCTGAGGTCGATGCCGGCCAGCAGGCTCAGGTGCGCGAGTTCCGAGGCACCGCCGAAGGTGGCCGATCTGACGAAGGCCGACACCATGCGCTGGCCATTGCGCTCGACCTGCGCCAGCAGCGCCGCGCGCGAGGCGGCGAGTGCCTCGTTGGCACCCGGGCGGTCGAAGGCCACCGCACCATAGGACTCGAGCATCACGATCTTGACATCGGCCCCATTCAGGCCGGCGAGTGCCGAATCGAAGGCCGGCGAGGCCGGCAGCACGCGCTCGACGCGACCGGGCATGAAGGCGTTGGCGAACAGCTGCGCCTGACGCGCGTAGGTGGGCAGCACCGGCCGCGAAATGTAGGGCCAGCTCGCCTGCCAGCCCCCGAGGTTGGCCAGCGAGACTGCAACCAGCAGCGCCGACACCCCGAGCACCGCGCGCGAACGCAGCGCCACCGGGGCGGCGTCGCGCCCTAGCACAGCCAGCGACGCGCGCACGCCGCGGTACAGGCCGCACAGCAGCAGCGCAAGCGCGAGCACCGCGCCCACGCTCGCCCACCACGGCAGCCCGTTTGCCGAGACCCAGAGGAAACGCGGAATCTGCTGGCCGTCCCAGTACAGGTTGACAGGCCGGCCAAAGAGCGCCGGCACCGTGACGTCGAAATAGCGCCCGAGCGCGAGCACCACATAGGCCAGCGACAGCGCGAACAACGCGCGCGGCCGCAGCCCGCCGGCCAGCGCCACACACAGCAGCAGCACCGCCCAGGTGTAGACGAACTCGGGCGCGAACCGCGCATCGGGCCACACCGCCGGCGTCGGCCACCAGTTGTTCAGGCTGAGCAGGAAATTGAGGAATAGCGCGGCCAGAGCGACGCGCAGCGCGCGGCGCCACGCTGGCGCGTTCGCGGGCTGAGGTGCAGGCTCGGGCACACCCGGTCGGGCAGGACGATCGGCCAAGGCCATAGGCGGCAGGCGGGCAGGCGGCAGGCGGCAGGCGGTAATGTGGAGAACAGGGCCCAAGCCCTTGTTCGTACGGGCCGGGCGGATCCTGACAGAGCCTAAGGGAAAACCACGCCATGGCCGCGAGCGGACGATACAAGGGCCTCGTCCGCGCACGGCGATGTGCGCGGCGATGTGCGCGGTGACGCCCCGCGGCGGCGCGCTCTTTCGGCGGGCCGCCGGAAGGATTGCTGACGCTAGGGGCGCATGGGGCGCTAGGGCGGATAGCCCAGCGCCGGCTGCCCGAAGCCCTCGGCCGCGCGCCAGCCCGGCTTCTTCAGCAAGAGGTTGTTGACCATGCCGCCCGGGTCAAAGGTGGGATGGCTCTTGCCCGGGTTCTGGGCTTCCCACTGCGCTTTGATCTGCGCGCCGGTGAGGTAGTGCGGCACCTTGCTGATGTAGGCGGCGAGCGAGGCGCCGCGCCAGCCCTTGTCCTTGATCTGCGGCCACAGGCGATCGGCATGGTCGATGTTCCACGCGGGGTCCACGCCCCAGGCGGTCTGGCCGAGCACATCGCCGAAGATGAAGAGACGCCCGTCGCGGATGACCCATGACGTGGGGTCGCTGCCCAGCTTCACGGCGAAGGCCGCACCACTGGCGCAGAAGCCGCCGTACTGGGGCTCGTACTTTGCCGGATGGGCCTCGAACAGCGCCTTGTGCTCGGCGCTGGAAAAGTAGTAGCTGCGCTCGGGCAAGTCGGCACGCAGCGCCGGGTTGCCACGCGTGGGCGCACCCCGGGTGAAGTAGGCCACCGGGTCGTAGCCGAGCAGCATCACCGGGCGCCCATTGCCCGACGCCGGCACCGTGGCATAGGGCGTGCCGCAGCCGGCGAGGCCGAGCCAGGCCAGTAGCGAGAGCGCCAGGGCTAGGCCGCGCCGCAGCATCGGTGGTGAGGACAGTCGGTTCATGGAAGACCTCGCTTCGTTCAGGGCAGCATCATCGTGGCCGCGATGCGTGCGGCGAGCGCCGCGATCGCCTGCCGGTGTGCCACCGCCCAGGCTTCGGGGTGCGTGGCCGCCGCGACCGGCGTGCCGAATGTTGCTGCGTGCAACATCGGCGAACGTGAGCCTAGCGCATCGGCAATCGACCAGCGCGCGTGCGTGCCCAGCGCCTTGCCGTCGGCCGTGATCTCGAAGGACGTGATCTCGATGCGCAACTGGCGCGTCGGCACCAGGCCGGGTGGCAGCGGCGACAGCCACAGCGGCTGCCCGTCGAGCTGGCGCACGAGGTCTTCGCGCAGCAGGCGCGGTACGGCATCGCGCAGGGGCTCCAGCCAGCGCGCCTCGGCCAGCGGCCGTACCCAGGCGCCCGCCGCACCTTGCGGGACGAACAGGCTGTCGCGATCGAGGTGGCCGGGCATGGGCAGCGGCAGCATCAACTGCCAGGTTTCGCGCGCCACCGCGGTGGCGGCGCCCACGGGCCGGGCCGGCGCGGTGGCGGGCGCCTGCGGCGGGGCCACGTCGGACGGCAGACGCAACCAGGTGGTGGGTGGCACCGGCGCCGCCGCGCACCCAGCCAGCAGCACCGACCAGGCCACCGCGGGCCATGCCCACCCGCGACAACGCTCCGCTCTCGATTCGCCCATCTTGGCCTCCATGCCCGCTCTGCGGTCAGCGTTCTTCATGGCCCCGCGGCCCGGCCCCGCAGCAGCGCCTCGGGATGCCGCTCCAGCAGTTCGGCCAGCTCGCGCAGCGCGCGCGCCGCCTTGGACACATCGCCTAGGGCACGGTCGGCATTCAGGCGCAGGCTCGAGTCGTCGCCGGCGGCGCCGCGCAGGGCCTCGGCGGCCTGCGACACCGCCTCGGCGCTGCGCTGCACCTGCGCGAGTGCGGCCGTGCCGGCGCTGGACAAAGCGCCTGCCTGGGCCTGCACCTGCGAGGCGGCACCTGCCACCTGTTGAGCCACCTGCTGCGCGCTCTGCGACAGCTGCGTTGCACTCTGGCCCACGGCGGCCGCGGCACGCTGGCCTTCGCCCAACGCGCCTTGGGCCGATCGCGACATGGGCGCCACCTCGCGCTCCATGCGCTCGGCCAGCCGCTGCAGCGCCTGCGCCGCATCGCCCACACGGGCGAGCAGCCGCGCCGGCTCGGGCCCGCCGAGCGTCTGGCGCATCGAGGCCGTGAGCGCCGAGAGGTCGCGCCCGATCTGCGCGAGATCGAGGTTGGCGAGTTGCGCCTGCAGGCTCTGCATCTGCGACGGGGCTGTGGGGATGACGGGCAGCCCGACGGGTCCGGCCCGGCCGGATGTCGAAGTGGCTTGCGCTGCCGGTGCTGTCGGTGCTGCCGGCGCTGCTTGCGATGGAGGCGATGACGGCGATAGGGTCGAAGAGGCCACACCCGCAGGCCCCGCCGCGCCGGCCCGCGCGGCATCGATGTCCAGATCCACATAGAGCTGACCCGTGAGCAGGCTTTGCGTGGCCAGCCGCGCGACGAGCCCGCGCGACACCAGCTCGGGCACGAGCGCCGCGCCAGCGGCTACGTCGGGCCCTGCGAGCGTGCGCAGCAGCGCGCGCTCGAACTCGGCCTGCACCGGGATGGTCACCCCGCCCGAGCCGCCCGGTGCCAGCTCCACCGAGGTGATCTGCCCCAGGCGCACGCCGCGAAAGACCACCGGCGAGCCCACCTTCAGGCCGTAGACCGAGGTCGTGAAACGCATCAAGGCCTTCTCGCGCGGCACGAACCAATGCGCCCCGGCCAGCACGATGGCCAACGCCAGCAGCGAAAGGCCCACCAGAGCAAAGAGGCCCACGCGCCAGGCAGCGCCCTTCATGCACGCCGCTCCGAGAGAGCGCAGCCGATGAGGCTGCGCCCGCTCACACCACCACCCCGCGCTGCAGAAATGCACGCACGTCGGCCGGCCCGTGGACCAGCAGTTCGCGCGGGGGGCCGAGGGCGGTCATGGTGTGGGCGAGCGGATCGAGGTAGAGGGCGCGGTCGGCGACGGCGAAGATGCTGGCGTTTTCGTGCGTCACCATCATCACCGCGGTCCCCAGATGGTGCCTCAGATTCAGCACCAGTTCGTCCAGGCGCGCCGCGTTCAGCGGATCGAGGCCCGAACCGGGTTCGTCGAGTAGGAGCAGTTCGGGGTCCAGCGCCAATGCACGTGCCAGCGCTGCGCGCTTGCGCATGCCGCCCGAGAGCTGTGCGGGCATGAGGTCGAAGCCGCCGTCCAGCCCCACCAGCGCAAGCTTGAAGCGCGCACGCAGGCGCCGCTCGGCGGGCGGCAGGCGCGTGAACAGACGCATCGGGAACATGATGTTCTCGCCCAGCGACATCGAGCTCCACAGCGCCCCGGCCTGGAACATCACGCCGAAGCGGCGGCGCAGCGCCGCCAGCGTTTCGGCAGCGCCGCGGTGCAGGTCGTGCCCGTCGAGCAGCACCTGCCCGGACACCGGCCGCTCCAGACCCACGAGATGCCGCAGCAGCGTGCTCTTGCCGCAACCGCTCGGGCCCATCACGACCAGCACTTCGCCGGCGCGGATGTCGAAGTCCAGCCCCGACTGCACCACCGCGTCGCCCGCGGCCACGGCGAGGCCGCGCACCTGCATCAAGGCACCGGCGGCGGGCCCCTCGGGCGCAGCAGGCGTGGAGAAGGCCGCAACGGCAACGGGCGTGTCCATCGCGCGGCCCGCTCAATAGCCCAGGCTCGTGAGCACGACCGTCGTGACGCAGGCGGCGATGACGACCCACACCAGGCCCTTCACCACCGCGGAGGTGGTGGCCGCTCCGACCGCCTGCGCGCTGCGCCCGGCATGCAGGCCTTCGCGGCAGCCCGCCAGGGCCACCAGCGCCACGTACAGCATGGCCTTGAACAAGCCGATGACCAGGTGCTTGAAGGTGATCGCATAGGCGCACTGGTGCAGATACTCGGCGCTGCCCACGCCATAGGCGCCCACGGCGGCGATGCCACCGGCAAGGATGCCGGCCAGCGCCCCGCAGGCATAGAGCGCCGGCGTCATCAACAGCAGCGCCAGCAGCCGCGGCAGCACCAGGTGCCCGATGGGGTCCACGCCCAGCACGCGCAACGCATCGATCTCCTCACCGGCCTTCATCGTGGCCAGCTGCGCCGCGAACGCCGAACCGATGCGCCCGGCGAGGATGATGCCGGTCATGATGCCGGCAAGTTCGCGCACCATGCCCACGGCAACGATATCGGCGAGGTAGTTCTGCGCCCCGATGCGGTCGAGCTGGGCGCCGCCCATGTAGCCCAGCATCAGGCCCACCAACGCGCAGGTCAGCGCCAAGATGGGCAACGAGCGCGGGCCGGTCTGGTCGAGCTGGTGCAGCACCTCGGCTCCGCGCACCGCGGCGCGCCGACTCAGCCAGCGCCACATCGCCAGCAGCACCTCGCCGAAAAAGGCCACCGTCACCACCGCCTCGCTGGTGCGCGGCAGCACGATGCTGAGGCGCGGGCGCGGCGCCGCCGGCGCACTGGCCGCGGCGGCGGCATCGGCTTCGAGCACGGCCCGTTGCGGCGCGGCCAGCTCCAGCACCTCCCGCAGCCCCTCCGGCAGGCCCAGCAGCGCCAGTTGCACGCCTTGTGGCCGCAGCGTCCGCTCGAGGTTCCACAGGCGCGCGGCCAGCGCCGTGTCCCAGCCCGCGAGGGCCTCGGCCAGCACCGGCACCACGCTGCCGCGCGGCAGCCCCTGGGGCGGGGCGGGCCAGGCTTGGCTGCTGCCGCGCCAGTCGCCCGCCAGGCGCAGACCGATCCCCTGGGTCTGCCCCGGCCCCTGACCCACACTCACCCAGGCACACTGGGGCGGCGATGCCACCGCTGCACCGCCTGCGCCCGAAGGGGCAGCGGCGCGCAGCGGGTTCGCCAAGGTGGGCGCGATCATGTGCGGATGATGGGGCCTTCGCGACCAGCCGGGATGCAGGCCCGGGTGCGCACCAGCGCGCACACCCGAGTGCACGCCCGAGTGTGCACGCCCGAAGTTCACGTCCCATTGCGCGACCGGGCGGACGCCGGGCCTGTAATGTCACGGTGCGCCGTCTCGACTCCCTGGAAGCGCTCGTGTTCGCGCAGCCGGCCCCCGGCCGCGGCGCCAGCAAACACCAGCCAACACCGGCCACGAAACAAGGAAGCCGCCATGCAAACCCTCGACGTCGACGTGGCCATCATCGGTGCCGGCACCGCAGGCATGACCGCCTACCGCAGCGCACTTGCCCACACCGCACGCGTCGTGATCATCGAAGACGGGCCCTACGGCACCACCTGCGCGCGCGTGGGCTGCATGCCGAGCAAGCTGCTCATAGCCGCCGCCGAGGCTGCGCACGGGGCGGCCGGCGCGGGGCTGTTCGGCATCAGCGCGGGGCCCGTGCGCGTGGATGGCCATGCGGTGATGCAGCGCGTGCGCAGTGAACGCGATCGTTTCGTCGGCTTCGTCACCGAGGCGGTCGAGGCCTGGCCCGCGGAGCACCGGCTGCGCGGGCGCGCCCGCTTCATCGATGCCACCACGCTGCAAGTGGACGAGCACACGCGCGTGCGCGCCCAGCGCGTTGTCATCGCCACCGGCTCACGGCCGGCGGTGCCCGAAGACTGGCACCGCGCTGCAGGGCGGCGGCTGATCGTCAACGACGACGTCTTCGCGTGGCAGACGCTGCCGGCCTCGGTGGCCGTGGTCGGCACCGGCGTCATCGGGCTGGAGCTTGCGCAGGCGCTGCACCGGCTGGGCGTGCGCGTGCGCTTGTATGGGCGCGGCGCGCGCGTGGGGCCGCTCAGCGACCCCGCACTGGCCGCGCTCGCGCGCGACCTGTTTGCGCGCGAGCTGCCGCTGACACTCGCCGCGCGCCACTTCGAGTTGCAGGGCCGTGCCGACGGCGTGGCCGTATCGAGCGTGGATGCCGAAGGCAGCGCGCGCGAAGAGACCTTCGAGTGGCTGCTCGCCGCCACCGGGCGCCGCCACAACACCGACGACCTCGGCCTGGAACACACCGGTGTCGCGCGCGATGCCGCTGGCGTGCCGCTGTACGACCGCCGCACGGGGCAGGTGGGCACGAGCCCGATCTTCATCGCCGGCGACGCCGCCGACGACCGCCCGCTACTGCACGAAGCCGCCGACGAAGGCCGCATCGCCGGCGACAACGCCGGCCGCTGGCCCGACATCCGCGTGCGCCCGCGCCGCGCGCCGCTGGCGGTGGTGTTCAGCGACCCGCAGATCATGCTGGCCGGCGCGAGCCATGCCGAACTGCTGGCGGCGGGCACACGCTTCGCCATCGGTGCGGTCTCGTTCGAAGACCAGGGTCGCAGCCGCGTGATCGGCCGCAACCAGGGTGCGCTGCATGTATTTGGCGAGCACGACAGCGGCCGCTTCCTGGGCGCCGAGATGATCGGCCCCGCCGCCGAGCACATCGGCCATCTGCTGGCCTGGAGCGTTCAGCGCGGCGACACGGTGCAGCAGATGCTGGACAGCCCCTACTACCACCCCGTCATCGAGGAAGGCCTGCGCACCGCGCTGCGCCACCTGCAGCGCGAACTGCGCATGGGGCCGGTGCCGGTGGAGCGCTGCCTCGATTGCGGGCCGGGGGCCTGAGCGCACCGAGTGGGCGCCGGCGGCGCGCGGCGCGGACAAGGGGAAAGGGGAAAGGGGAAAGAGGCCGGTGCTGCAGACGCATAGCCCGTCATGCGCCTCACCGCAGCGCCGGGAGCGCGCCGCGCCACCACGACATCCACCGGTCGCCCCAGCGCCGCACGAGAGCAGCGGCGGCCGACACATGGAAGCGCGCGTCGCCGTCGAGGGCGTAGACGAGCACCTTGGCACCGCGCTCAAAGCGGCGGCACTCGCCTGCGGTCAGCAGGATGTCTTCGGGCTCTCCGTCGACGGTGATCCACAACAGGCCACTCTCGGCGCGCACACGCACAGGACCGGTCAGCCGGCGCACTTGCCGGTTCGGCAGGGTGAGGGTGATGGGCAGATCCATGGGGCTCTCCTGGATCCAGCTGCGACATGCGGTCCGATCATGGATCGCCTTGACGGGCTGGCATGGGCGGCATAGTCTCCCTTGATGCGGCATCGCTCAAGCGATGATTTCGAACTCATCACATTCCAATTTCGCATGCGAACCGACCCCCGCCGCCTGCCCCCGCTCGATCTGCTGGTGGCTTTCGATGCCGCTGCCCGCCACCTGTCGTTCACCAAGGCCGCGTCGGAGCGATTTCTCACGCAGTCGGCGGTCAGCCGGCAGATCGCGGCGCTCGAGCAGGAGATCGGCGCACCGCTCTTTCGCCGCCGGCATCGCGCGCTGGAGCTCACCGACGAGGGCGCCCGTCTGGCCGGCGCGACGGCGGCTGCGCTGGCCTCGCTGCGTGAGGCGGTGCAAGCGATCCGCGCACCGCGCCAGCGCGAGGTGGTCGCGCTCACCACGACCCCTGGGTTCGCGTCGCTGTGGCTGATCCCGCGCCTGGCGCGCTTCATGGCCGAGCACCCACGCATCGACGTGCGCATCGACGCCAGCTACGACAAGCGTTCCCTCACCGGCGAGGGCTTCGACGTCGCCGTGCGCTATGGACCCATCGATCGTCTCGACCGCGACGGCGGCGAGGCGCTCTTCACCGAGGCGGTGCAGCCGCTGTGCGCACCGTCGCTGCTGCGCGGCACGGTGCCGTTGCGGCGGCCGTCGGAACTGGCCCGCCACACGCTGCTGCACGTGTCGATGCCGAGCACCGACACATCGGGCATGCCGCTGGAGTGGCAGGCCTGGTTGAAGACCGTGGGCATCACGTCGTTCGAGGCCTTCGAGCCGGCCGCCACGCTCACCTTCTCCACTTACGACACCGCGGTCGCCGCAGCGCTGGAGGGCCAGGGCGTGCTGCTGGGCCGGCGGCCGCTCACCGACGGCTTGATCGCGACGGGCCGCCTAGTGGCGCCGTTCAAGGGCCAGCTCGCCTCGGCGCGCGGCTACTACGTCCTGGTCGACGAGGTCGCACTGCGGCGCGCGCCCGTGGCCGCCTTGGTGCGGTGGCTGCAGTCCGTGGCCCGGGCCGGATGACGGCCGGTGCGCGACAATCGCAGCCATGCTGCAACAGCGCACCATCAAGAGCCTCACCCGCGCGGTCGGGGTGGGCGTGCACAGCGGCCAGAAGGTGGAACTCACGCTGCGGCCCGCGGCGCCGGACAGCGGTATCGTCTTTCGCCGCGTGGACTTGCCGGTGCCGGTGGACATCCCCGTCAACCCGCACACGGTGTGCGACACACGCATGGCCACCACCATCAGCGCCGGCGGCGACCCGGGCGCGCCCAAGGTGCAGACCATCGAGCACCTGCTCTCGGCCTGCGCCGGCCTGGGGATCGACAACCTGGCCATCGACATCACCGGCGAGGAGGTGCCCATACTCGACGGCAGCGCGGCCAGCTTCGTCTTCCTGCTGCAAAGCGCGGGCGTGGCGATGCAGGCGGCGCCCAAGCGCTTCCTGCGGGTGCTCGAGCCTGTGGAGGTGCGCGAGGGCGAGGGCGAGACGCTGAAGTGGGTGCGTCTGGAGCCCTTCCACGGCTACCGCCTGAGCTTCGAGATCGATTTCCACCACCCGGCGCTGGACGCCACCGGCCAGCGCGTGAGCTTCGATTTCGGCTCCGGCCGCTACAAGCGCGACATCGCCCGCGCGCGCACCTTCGGCTTCACGAAGGACGTGGAGATGATGCGCGCGCGCGGTCTGGCGCTGGGCGGCAGCATGGACAACGCGATCGTCGTGGACGACTACCGCATACTCAATGCCGGGGGCCTGCGCTACGACGACGAGTTCGTGAAGCACAAGATCCTCGACGCCATCGGCGACATGCAGGTGGCGGGCAAACCGCTGCTGGCCAGCTACACCGCCTACAAGGGCGGGCACGCGATGAACAACAAGCTGCTGCGCCGGCTGCTCGCCAATGCCTCGGCCTACGAGGTGGTGACTTTCGAGCAGCAGACCGAGGCGCCGAGCGGCTTCGCCGACCTGGCGCCGGCCTGGTAGGCGACACGGGGAGCCGGCACCATGGTCTTCTTCCGCCTCGTGTTCGGGCTGCTGCTGGTGGCCTCGGTGCTGTGTTTCGCGATCTACATCGGCACCAACCAGGTGGCGTGGCGGCGACGCGGCGTGGTGGTATTGAAGTGGACGCTGCTCGCGGCGCTCGGCTTCTTCGCCGTACTCATTCTCGAACGGCTCGCCAAGCTGCTCTGAGCTGGCCCAGGGGCCTGGAGGCCCGGGGGCTCAGGGCGTTAGCGCGGACCGGAACGGGTGGCCAATGGCCGTTCGCCGACGTTGAGGCGCACCGAGAGCATGTCGGCCCCACGCTGCAGCGAGAGTTGGGCCTGCGACCCAGGCGCCAGGGCCGCCACCGCGGCCAGCAGTTCGGCCGAATTGACCACCGCCTTGTCGCCCACGCGCACCACGACATCGCCGGGGCGCACACCGCCCTTGGCCGCCGGGCCCTCGTTGAGCACGCCAGTGATGAGCACACCGGCCTTCACCGGCAGCGCCAGGCTCTCGGCCAACTCGGCGTTGAGGTCGCGGATGTCAACTCCAATGAAGCCGCGCTTGACCTTGCCGCCGCGGATGAGCTGGTCCATGACCTCGCGCGCGGTGTCCACCGGCACCGCGAAGCCGATGCCCATGTTGCCGCCGCTGCGCGAGAAGATCGCCGTGTTGATGCCGACCAGGCTGCCGTTCGCATCGACGAGCGCGCCGCCCGAGTTGCCCGGGTTGATGGCCGCATCGGTCTGGATGAAGCTCTGGAACGGCGAGCTGCCGCGCGTGCGCTCCAACGCGCTGACGATGCCGGCAGTGACGGTCTGGCCGATGTTGAACGGGTTGCCGATCGCCAGCACCGCGTCACCCACCTGCAGCAAACGGCTGTCGGCCAGCGCCAGCACGGGCAGGCTCGCGAGATCGATCTTGAGCACGGCGATGTCGGTCTCGGCATCGCTGCCCACGAGCTGGGCCCGTGTGTTGCGGCCATCGGCGAGCTGCACCTCAATGTCCACCGCATCGACCACCACATGATGGTTGGTGAGCAGATACCCCTCGGGCGAGACAATCACGCCCGAGCCGAGGCCCAGTTGCTGCTGCGCCGCCGGGCTCTTGTCGCCGAAGAAAAAGCGAAAGCGCGGGTCGTCCGCATGCGGGTTGCGCGTGAGCTTGGTGGCCGTGATGCTGACCACCGCCGGCGCCGCACGGCGCGCGGCGCCACTGAAGCTGTGCACCGTAGCGCCGGCCTCTGCGCCCGAGGCGGGCGCGCCGCGCGGCGCAGACTGGGTCAGCGTGGGCAACGGCAGCACCGTGCTGCCGCCATTGCGGGGCAGCCATTCGGGCTTGAGCGTTGCCACCACGAACAGCGCCGCCAGGGCCACCGTGACAGCCTGCGCGAAGAGAAGCCAGATACGGCGCCACATGATCTTCGTCGGTCTCTGTGAGCACGCTGTGCGTGCGGTTCGGATGAAGCGGTTGCCCGGGGTCAGCGAGGCGGGTGACGACCCACCGGCACCGGCACGGTGGTCAGCAGCCCGGGTTCCTTGGCCTCGGCGGGCACAATCTGTCGGCCATGGCCAACAGAAATGACATCGATGCCGCCCTCGAGGCCCTGCTGCGGCCGCAAGCGTTCCGGGATTATGGTCCGAACGGGCTGCAGGTCGAGGGCCGCGCCGAGGTGCGGCGCCTGGTCTCGGGGGTCACGGCCAGCCTCGCTTTCATCGAAGCGGCCATTGCCGATGGCGCCGATGCGCTGCTGGTGCACCACGGCCTGTTCTGGCGCGGGCAGGATGGCCGCCTCACCGGCTGGCTGCGTGAACGGATCGCGCGGCTGATGGCACACGACATCAGCCTGTTCGCCTATCACCTGCCGCTGGATGCCGAACCCGAGTTCGGCAACAACGCGCAGTTTGGCGCCACGCTTGGGCTGCGGGCCGACGGTCGTTTCGGTGAGCAGGATCTGGGCTTCATCGGCGCGGCGGGGCCATGGCAGAGCGCCGGGGCGCTGGCCGAGGCCGCCGGGCAGGCGCTTGGGCGCGCTGCCGTGCACGTGCCGGGTGACGGCCGTCCGCTGGCCCGCGTGGCCTGGTGCACCGGAGGCGCACAGGGCTATTTCGAGAGCGCCATCGCCGCCGGCGCCGATGCCTTCCTCACTGGCGAGATCTCGGAGCCGCAGGCGCACCTCGCGCGCGAGACCGGCGTGGCCTTCATGGCCTGCGGCCACCACGCCACCGAGCGCTACGGCGCACCGGCGGTTGGCGAGCACATGGCGGCGCGCTTCGGTCTCGAGCACCGCTTCATCGAGATTGACAACCCCGCGTGAGCCACCTCACCACTGAAGCGACTTGCCAGTGATGCAGAGCCTGCCGTTGATCGTGACCATGGGCGATGCCGTGGGCATCGGCCCGGAGATCATCGTGCGCGCCTTTGAGCGCGGGGCCCTCGCCAACACGGTGGTGGCGGGCGACGCGGCGGTGTTGCGCCGTGCCGGCGCGGGCATGACAGCGCTGATCGACGAGCCGGCCGATCTGGCCGCCGTGCCACCCGGCTGCCTGCCGGTGATGCAGGTGCCGGGCCTGCCAGCCGACCTGACCGCGCTGCCCTGGGGCAGAGTGGATGCTCGCGCCGGCGCTGCGGCGGCACGCTGCATCGAAACCGCGGTGCGTTGGGTGCAGGCCGGGCAGGCCTCGGCGATCGTCACCGCGCCGGTGCACAAGGAAGCGCTGGCCGCCGCCGGCGTTCCCTACCCCGGGCACACCGAAATGCTGCAGGCGTTGGCCGTGCGCACCGATGGCGGCGCACTCCCGCCGGTGCGCATGATGCTGGCCAACGACGAGTTGCGCGTGGTGCTGGCAACGATCCACGTCTCGTTGCGCCGCGCGCTGGAGTTGCTCGATTTCGAAACGGTCCTGCAGACACTCGTCATCGCGCACGAGGCGGCGCGGGCTGGTGGCCTGGGCCGCGGCCGCGCCGCGCCGCGCATCGCAGTGGCTGGCCTCAACCCGCATGCCGGCGAAGGTGGCCTCTTCGGCGACGAGGAGATCCGCTTCATCAGCCCAGCGGTCGAAGCAGCGCGCGCACGCGGCATCGATGCGAGCGGGCCCTTCGCGCCGGACACCGTGTTCATGCGTGCTCGCCGCGGCGAATTCGATATCGTGGTGGCCATGACGCACGACCATGGCCTGATTCCGGTCAAGTACCTCGGCGTCGAGCACGGGGTCAATGTGACGCTGGGCCTGCCCTTCGTGCGCACGAGCCCCGACCATGGCACGGCCTTCGACATTGCCGGGCGGGGTGTGGCCGACCCAGCCAGCCTGCTGGCGGCGCTGCGCTGGGCGCGGCGCGCCGGTGCAAGGGCAGCTGAGGATTGAGCGCGCGACGCGGCCGCCTATCCGGCACCGTCAACCACTTACTCGAGTAGCAGGGGCCGGGACTCAGGCCATTTCAGTAGGCAGACCCGCTCGGGTCGCTCGGGCCGGTGAGGCCGATATGGCCGCTAAGGCCGCTCAAGCGGCCAGAGGTGCCACGTGCGTGAGGTGAACCCGCGCGCGCGCGGTGGCCCGGTCCACAAGCTGCACCCGCTCGAAGGCCGTCAAACGGCCCGATTCGCACAGCCTGACCAGCATGCGGTGCGTGAGCGTGTGGGCACTCTTGTGCCGCTCGCCCCGGGTGAAGACATAGAACGTACGCGAAGGACTCACGTGCACGAGGCGCACGCGATGCCACTCTTCGTTGAGGTGCATGCGGTAGGCATTGCCGACCTGCACGTGGTCAGCCAGCTCACGGCCCGAGGTGGGTTCTGCGACGCCGGCGGAGCCTGGCAGCGGGCCGATCGGGCACGCCGACAATTCATCCTCCCTTTGCGCCTGCTGCTGTTCGGCAAGAGCGGCGACGTCGATGTCGACCTTGCCGTTCCAGTTGATCGACGCCTCGTCGAGCAGGCCGATCTGGCGCGCCTCGGCCTGCGTCAGCCTCGGCAGCACGATCTGCTCGCTCAGTACCGGCAACTTCATGCCCGGCGCCCCGAGGTCGGCACGCGAGGGCACCGGCTTGGCGAGCGCGCCATCGATCTGGCGCGCCATCAGATTGATATCGAGCATGCGCGCCGAGGGCGCCTTCAACGCCTCGGCATGGGCAGGCATCAATTGCCCGAAGAACGCGCGCTTTTCGCCCTCGGGCCAGCCGATGAGATTCAAGCCCAGATTGAGCGCCTGCATCATGTTCGGCAGCCCGGCCAGGAAGGACTTGCGATGCGCCGGCGTGGGCTTGGCTTGCACGCTCAGCACAAGGTCGAGCGCAGCTTGTCGGGCGCGCTTCATCTCCGCGCTGTCGCCGCCGTACTGCAACACGCTGCGCAGCAGCACACGGCTCCAGACCTGGGTCACGAAGTGCGAGATGAACTCGGGCGCGCCCAGCCCACGCAAATCGCCTTCGAGCTGGCGGGAATAGAGTTCGGTGAGATGGGCTTCGTCTTCCTTGGCGGCCAGCAGTGCCGGCTCGGCACCGTGTGCGGCGGCAGCGCGGCTGGCCATTTCGGCGCCGAATGTCTCCAGGGCTGCCAGCTTGGCTTCGTAGATCTCGATCTGTTCGAAATCGCCCTCGACGATTTCCTGCACGAGCTCGCGCACCTTGGCCAGGAAGTCGCGAGCCTCGGTGGCGGAGAAGTCGTCGAAAGCCGCACCGAGGGAGCCGATGCGATTGATGAAACGCCGCACGGGGTGCTTGCGCGAGGCAAAAAAGCTGGGGTCGCCGAGCGCGGCGCGCAGGACCGGCAATTGCAGGCGAGCGATCTGGTGTGCGATTTGCGGCGGCAGCTTGGGGTCGGCCAGGATGGCGTCGAAGAGGCTGCCGATGACGTCGATGACGAGGTGGTCGAGCGCACCCTTGCTGGCCTCTCGCAGCTCGAGGCGGTGGGCCCGGATGACGTTGGGCGCAAGCGCCTGCGGCGAAGTGTCGTAGCTGGTGGAGTTGCCGCTGAAGCTGGGCTGCGAGTTGGAGGCCAGCCGGCGCATCAGCGCCATCATGGTCGCATCGACGGTCCCGAGCGACGCGCCGCCGCGTGTGCTGCGGCCAAATCCGCTGCCGCCCGTTGAATGAGCGCTGTTGCTGCGGGCGCTGCCGCCGTGGCCACCATGGCCGGCGCCGGCACTGCCTCCCGGGCCGCCCCCGGCGCCTCCCGGCCCGCCCGGGCCCGCACCTCTCGTCGCCCCGTTGCCGGGGCCGCCTGCTCCATGCCCACGGTGGCCCCCGTGCCCGGTCTGACCGCCGTAGACGCTGCCCTCACCGTGGCCGCCGCCGTGTCCGGTGTGACCGCCAGAGCCGCCGGACCCTCCATAACCGGCATGGCCGCCGTGCCCACCCTGGCCGCTGTACCCGCTGTATCCGCTGTGGCCCCCACCACCACCGTAGGAACTGCCGCCGTGGCGGGCATCACCCCCTGCTCCGTGGCTCCCGCGGCCGCCGAAGCCTCCTTCGATAGGCCGGCCCAAGGTGTCGTATTCCGTCGCCACGTGCCCGCCATAGCCGCCCGGCACGCGCTGGTTGCGCTGGCGCACCGCCAACGACAAGGGCTGCACGCCAGCGGCCCGCAAGCGGCCCACGACGTCTGCGTAAGTGGTGCGCAGCACGCTCGAGAGCGAGCGGCCGATCTCGGCTTGCAGCACCTTGCGCTCCTCGGGCCGCTGGCTGACCACGGCGACCCCGCGAATGAGCGCGTGCCCGATGACTTCGGGGCGCAGCGGATTGCGCACGGCCGTCTCGCCGACCTGGCCCAGCAGCGACCCGACGTAGCCGTCGAGTTCGCGCAACTCCCATTCGGAACCGCTGGCGACGTCGAGCGCGAAACGCTCCGCGGCAATCTTCCTCTCGACTTCCTGGTCATCGACCAGTGCCAGAGCATCCCAGTCGGTCGCCTTGGGCGAGTGGTCGCCGGGCGCCAGCGACTCCTTCGCGATCCACTCGTCGAAGGCCTCGTTGAAGGTGAGCGTGAACAGCGCCATCTTGCGATTGAGTTCGAACTGCGCCGCCAGGAGATCGCCGCGGCGCACCATGTTGGGGGCCGCCAGAGCGGCCAGACCCAGGCTCTCAACCGTACGGTCGGCAGCGGCGCGCGCGGCCAGCTTGAGGCGGTGGGCGGCCGCCTCGAGCTGGGCTGGCAGCCGGCGGTGGGTCGAGGCATTCATGGGTAGCGAGGTGTCCGCACAAGTATGCGGCACCCCTCCACCCACTGTGTGAGCAGGTGTGGGCTGCAAAAGGGGAGCTATTCACGCGCTCATCAATGCGAACTAGGGGCCAGGGCGGCCACCTGTCCCGTGAGGCGTCGTAAGTCGTGCCTTGCGGCAGCGTTCGCTGGCGCCTAACTACCCAGTTACTTCTTCAGGGAATCACGGATCTCGCGCAGCAGCACCACGTCTTCGGGGGTGGGGGCCGGGGCCGCTGGCGGGGCTTCGCGCTTGAGCCGATTCATCTGCTTGACCATGAGGAAGATGATGAAGGCCAGGATGACGAAGTTGAGCGCGATCGTGAAGAAGCTGCCGTAGGCGAACACTGCCCCGGCCTTCTTGGCTTCGATGAGGTTGGTGGCGGTCTGGCCCGACAGCGCGATGAAGTAGTTGTTGAAGTCCAGCCCGCCAAAGATCTTGCCAATGATCGGCATGATGAGGTCGCCGACCAACGAGTCGACGATCTTGCCGAATGCGCCGCCGATGATCACGCCGACGGCGAGATCCATGACATTGCCTTTGACGGCAAATTCCTTGAACTCTGAAGCAAAACTCATGGGGTTCTCCTGCTGTCCTGTTGGATTGATGTAGGCCGTTGGCCGGCCCGGTTGGCACCGAAGGCATGCCACCGCCTCTAGGGCCGAAGCATGTTACCCCTGGGGATCGCCAGGGGCGCTCGGATAGAATTCCCGATTGACTAAAGATATGCACCCGACTTGAGGACAGTCATGAGCGACGCTGCCATCAGCACCACCGGAGGACAACGCCCCGGCGCCGAAATCGACACAGACCGCCGCAACTGGATCGCCATCACCTGTGGTGCCGGTGCCATTGGCGGCGCCTTCACCGCCGTGCCGTTCATCTCCAGCTTCGCTCCGTCGGAGCGCGCGCGCGCTGCCGGCGCCCCGGTGCAGGTGGACATCAGCGCAGTCAAGCCGGGCGAGAAACTCACGGTCGAGTGGCGTGGCAAGCCAGTGTGGATCGTGCGGCGTACGCCCGAACAGTTGGAGTCGTTGAAGAAGGCCGAGGTCCAGCTCGCCGATCCCAAGAGCGAGCGCAAGCAGTACCCGACCCCCGAGTACGCCCTCAACGCGCATCGCTCGATCAAGCCCGAGTTCTTCGTTGGCGTGGGCATCTGCTCGCACCTGGGGTGCTCGCCGGTGGAGAAGTTCGCCACTGGCGCCCAGCCCTCGCTGCCCGACGACTGGGCCGGCGGCTTCTTCTGCCCCTGCCATGGCTCCACCTTTGACCTGGCCGGGCGGGTGTTCAAGAACAAGCCCGCGCCCGACAACCTCGAGGTGCCCCCGCACATGTACCTGTCCGAGACGGTGCTCGTGATCGGCGAGGACAAGAAGGCCTGAGCGGCCGATACGACCTGCGACACCCCACCGCTGGCACGCCCGGCCGGGGGCCCAAGAAGAGCGACAAACCCCCGAGAGTGACGAGAGAACCAGATGGCTGAATTCAAGCAAGCGCCGGCAGGCGCGTCGTCGCTGACACAGGCGACCTTGTGGCTGGAGAACCGGTTCCCGACCGCGTTCGAAGCCTACCGCGTGCACATGTCAGAGTACTACGCGCCCAAGGCCCAGAACTGGCTGTATTTTTTCGGCGCGCTCGCGCTGCTGGTGCTCGTGATCCAGATCGTGACCGGCATCTTCCTCACGATGCACTACAAGCCCGATGCCGCGCTCGCGTTCGCGTCGGTCGAATACATCATGCGCGACGTGCCTTGGGGCTGGCTGGTGCGCTACATGCACAGCACCGGGGCCAGCGCCTTCTTCGTCGTTGTCTACCTGCACATGTGGCGGGGAATGATCTACGGCAGCTACCAAAAGCCGCGCGAACTGGTGTGGATCTTCGGTTGCGCCATTTTCCTGTGCCTCATGGCCGAGGCCTTCATGGGCTACCTGCTGCCGTGGGGCCAGATGAGCTACTGGGGCGCCCAGGTCATCATCAACCTGTTCGCGGCCATCCCCTTCGTCGGCCCCGACCTGGCCATCCTGATCCGCGGCGATTACGTCGTCGGCGACGCCACGCTCAACCGCTTCTTCAGCTTCCACGTCATCGCCGTGCCGCTGGTGCTGATCGGCCTGGTGGTGGCGCACATCTTCGCGCTGCACGACGTGGGCTCCAACAACCCCGACGGCATCGAGATCAAGGCCAAGAAGGATCCCAAGACCGGCATCCCGCTGGACGGCATCCCCTTCCACCCCTACTACACCGTGCACGACATGATCGGTGTGTCGGTCTTCCTGCTGATCTTCAGCGCCATCGTGTTCTTCGCGCCCGAACTCGGCGGCTATTTCCTGGAGTTCAACAACTTCATCCCCGCCGATCCGCTGAAGACGCCGGCGCATATCGCCCCGGTGTGGTACTTCACGCCGTACTACTCGATGCTGCGCGCCACCACCGACCCAATGATGAATGTGCTGGTCGGCCTCACGCTGGCGGGCGGGGTGCTCGGCATCCTGTTCGGCGGTTTCTCGCGCAACGGCAAGGTGGTGGTGGCTGCCGGCGCCCTGGTGCTGGCGTTCCTGCTCAAGGCCTTCGATGCCAAGTTCTGGGGCGTGGTGGTGATGGGCGCGTCGGTGCTGATCCTCTTCGTGCTGCCATGGCTCGACCGCAGCCCTGTGAAGTCGATCCGCTACCGACCGGGCTGGAACACTTGGTTCTACGGCCTGTTCGTCGTCAACTTCGTGGTGCTGGGCTACCTGGGCGTGAAGCCGCCTTCGGATGCCGGCACGCTGGTGTCGCAGATCGGCACGCTGTTCTACTTCGGCTTCTTCCTGCTCATGCCCTGGTGGAGCCGCATCGGCGAGTTCAAGCCGGTGCCCGAGCGCGTCCGGTTCGCGGCGCACTGAAGTGCGGCGCAACCAGCTGAAGCGAGACCCCACCATGAAGAAGACCCTCTCGACGCTGCTGATGCTGCTGGCCGCGCTCGCCTTGTCGCCGGCGCATGCGGCCAGCGAAGGCATCGCGTGGGACAAGTTCCCGGCCAAGCGCGTCACCGACCTGGCCGCGCTGCAAAACGGCGCCAAGCTGTTCACCAACTACTGCCTGAACTGCCATGCTGCAGCCTACATGCGCTACAACCGGCTGCAAGAAATCGGCCTGACCGGGCAGCAAATCAAGGACAACCTGATCTTCACCGGCGCCAAGGTCGGCGAGACGATGCAGGTCGCACTCGACGCCAAGGATGCCAAGGCCTGGTTCGGCGGCGTGCCACCCGACCTGACGCTCATCGCGCGCTCGCGCGCCGACGCCGGCAAGGGCAGCGGCGCCGACTACCTCTACACCTACCTGCGCGCCTACGTGCGCGACGAGTCCAAGGCCACCGGCTGGAACAATCTCGCCTTCCCGGGTGTAGGCATGCCGCACGTGCTGTACGAACTGCAGGGCACGCAGCGCGCCATCTATGCCACCGAGAAGGATCCGCACGACGCCAAGAAGTCCGTGCCGGTGCACAAGGGCTATGAGCTGACCAGCCCCGGGCAGATGTCGCCCGCCCAGTACAACGAGGCGGTGGCCGATCTCGTGGCTTACCTTCATTGGATGGGCGAACCCAACCAGGCCGGCCGCGTGCGACTGGGCGTGTGGGTGCTGCTTTTCCTGGCCATCTTCACCATCATCGCCTGGCGCCTGAATGCGGCGTACTGGAAAGACGTGAAGTAGGCGGCCTGGTCACCCGGCCCGCGCCAGGACGGGTGCGTGCCGCGCGGCGGGCGTTTCAGGCGCAGTGGGGGGGGTTGCGAGCAGCCACCGCGCGCTTAGTTTTTTGACCGAACTTCGCTTCACCTCTCTCTCTCGACAAAGGCCACGCCATGATGGTGCTGTACTCAGGAACGACCGACCCCTATTCGCACCGCTGCCGTTTCGTGTTGTTCGAGAAGGGCATGGACTTCGAGATCCGCGACGTCGACGTCTTCGCCAAGCCCGAGGACATCGCGCTGATGAACCCGTACAACGAGGTGCCCATTCTGGTGGAGCGCGACCTCATCCTGTACGAGAGCCACATCATCAACGAGTACATCGACGAACGCTTTCCGCATCCGCAGTTGATGCCGGGCGACCCGGTCGCTCGTGCGCGCGTGCGGTTGTTTCTCTTCAACTTCGAGAAAGAGCTGTTCAGCAACGTGAACCTGCTCGAGAGCCGCGGCGTGAAAGCCAACGAGAAGCAGCTCGAGAAGGCGCGAGAGCAGATTCGCGACCGTCTGACCCAGTTGGCGCCCATCTTCCTGAAGAACAAGTTCATGCTCGGTGACGACTTCAGCATGCTCGACGTCGCCATTGCGCCACTGCTGTGGCGGCTGGATTACTACGGCATCGATCTGTCGAAGAATGCGGTGCCTCTGCTGAAGTACGCCGAGCGCATCTTCTCGCGCCCTGCCTACATCGAGGCGCTGACGCCCTCCGAGAAGGTGATGCGCAAGTAAGCATCGCGGCCTCGACCCCGCCTTTCAAACCACGAGCCACGAGCCATGAACCGCCGGGCCGCTCCCAAGGCGATAACCGCAGCGCGAAGCGCAGGGGTTTCCCGGTGAATACGCCCGACAACCAGGGCACCTCCACGCGCCCGTACCTGCTGCGCGCATTGCACGATTGGTGCACGGACAACGGCTTCACGCCGTATATCGCGGTGCACGTGGGTGCGGGCGTCCAGGTGCCGCAGGAGTACGTCAAGAACAACGAGATCGTGCTCAACGTGGGGTTCGAGGCCACCACGTCGCTGAAGCTCGGCAACGAATTCATCGAGTTCAAGGCGCGCTTCGGCGGTGTGGCGCGCGAGATCGTGGTGCCGATTGACCATGTCGTGGCAATCTATGCCCGCGAGAACGGGCAGGGTATGGCGTTCCCGATGCCCGCCGCGGTCGGCGAGCGCGCACCGGCGCAACCGGCGCCCGCCGGTGCGGGAACCCATCCCGCACCTGCGGGCGCCGCGGGCAGTCCGGGCGTGCCGGCACCGGCAATACGGGGCTTGCGCCTGGCAGGCCGAGGCGCCGAGCCGGCGATGCTGAACGCTCCAGCCCAAGGGCCCGCGGCCAAAGGCGCCCGCCCCAAGCCGGTCAATCCTTCCGATCCGCCCAGTTCCTCCGATCCGCCCGAGCCGCCGCCGCCGACAGAGCCGAGCACACCACCACGCCCTTCGCTCAAACGGATCAAATGATCCTTGGCCGGCGCCGGAGCTCGGAGCTCGGAGCTCGGAGCTCGGACGCGGATGCGGATGCGGATGCGGATGCGCCCCAGTCCGCCGTATCGGCCGCCACCAGCCGCTGATACAGCACGTGACGCCTCGACGCCCAGCAGACTAGGGGGGCCTCCTACAATCGCGCCCCTGGCCGGCTTAGCTCAGTTGGTAGAGCACCCGCCTTGTAAGCGGAAGGTCGTCCGTTCGATTCGGACAGCCGGCACCAACCCAGGGCGCGGCGGCGGCTGGCAGCCCACGGCGGGCCCGGGCCGCTCCAGTCACGAACCTCGAGGCCTGACCTTGACTTTGACCGGTGGTAAGTGCCAGCCCTGGCCCGCCAGGGCCGCCTCGATGTCGGGCAGACATTGGCGCAGCTTTGCCGCGGCCGCGGCATGGTCAGCGAGGATGACCCAGGCCTTTTCATCCAGCGGGCCGGCGCGGGCCGCGCTGGCCAGTTCGGCAGTCAGCAGTGGAGCCACGAGTGCCCACCTCGCCTGTGACTGCGCCAGACGGGCCAACAGGCTCGCCAGCGACTCGTTGTCGCGCAGGGCCCGTTCCACGGGCTCGGCCAATCGTGCCGCACCACCGCCCTGGGCGGAGGACCGCGGTGGGTGTGTGACCTTCGGTGCGGAACCTGGTGCCGGGCTTGGCGCCGGACCGTGCGCGGGAGCCGGTGCAACCATGCAAGGAGTCTAGCGATGCAGCTGCTCATCACCCACAGCACCCTGGCGCGCAGCCGGGCGGTGAACCTCTCGCGCTGGCAGATGCTGGGCATCGTGCTCGCGGTCACGCTGTTTTTCCTCGCAGCCTCGGGGACCATCTATCACTTCGTCTTCCTCAAAGCGGCGCGCGAAGGCTGGCCGGTGGTGAGTCAGATCGTGGGCCTCGTGGTGCGCGACGAGATCGCCCAGCGTGATCGCTTCATGCGCGAGAACCTCGACGCCATCGCACAGAAGGTCGGCGACCTCCAGGCCAAGCTGGTCAAGCTGGAGGCGATGGGCGAGCGCGTGGTAGGCCTCGCCGGCGTCAAGTCAGAGGAACTGAAGCCACTCAAGCGGGCCACGGCACCCGGCGGCAGCGGCGGACCCTACCTGCCGCTGGAGCGGCCCTCGCTCAGGGAGCTTCAAGGTGCGGTCGACAGCCTGAACCTGGCGATGGATCAGAACACCGACGTCTTCACCTTGATGGAGTCGCGGCTTCAGGAGTCGCGTCTGCAGGCCTTGCTGGTGCCCAGTTCGCCGCCGGTCAATGTCGCCGTCGGGTCCGGGTTCGGCATCCGGCTCGACCCCTTCACCGGCCACGCCTCGTTGCACACGGGGCTGGACTTCCCAGCCGAGGTCGGCACACCCATCCACGCCGCCGCCGGCGGCATCGTCACGATGAGCGAGTGGCATGCGGCCTATGGCAACACGCTCGAAGTCGACCACGGCAACGGCCTGGTCACGCGTTACTCGCACTGCTCCTCGCTGGCCGTCGAGCGCGGCGCCCTGGTGAAACGCGGGCAATTGATCGGCCGGGTCGGCAACACGGGCCGCTCGACCGGGCCGCATCTGCACTTCGAGGTGCTGGTGGATGGTGCGCCTCAGGATCCGGCGCGCTTCCTGGCCGGCGGCGCCAATGCCGGCTCGACCAAGGAGTTTGCGCGGCGGCCCCAGGCTTCATCGGCGCCGCTGGTGGCCCAGGGACCGATAGCCTCGGCCCCCGCATCTGCCGTGGCGCCGGCTCGCCCGCAGGCCACGAGCCCGGTTGCCTTGGCGCCTACGGCGGCCAAGCCAGTTGCGGCAGCGTCTTCAGCCGCGGCACCGAGCTTGCCGACAACGCCGACGACTGACGGGGCCACCGGCCGATGACGATCGTCACTGATGATCGCCGCTGGGATCAACGACGGTGATCACCGTCGCTAGATCACCACGGCCCTCAGCGAGGTCCAGCCAGGCTTGACCACCGCCCGGGCCACGTGACTGGGTAAACTTCGCGGTTGGCTGGGGAACAAACGAGGAGCGCGGGCCGTGGCCATCACGCCGCCCGCAGTGGCTTTGATTGATGCGCTCGATACACGGGCATCTGGAGCGAACGTGCCTGCTCCAACGGCGGTCCTTCGTCCGGTCCCTGGGGCTGGGCCTTGCCATGGGCATTCCGGCGGCCGCCATGGCGCAACCGGTGCCTAGCTCAACGCCCAGCCAAAGCGCCAGCCGCTCGTTCACCTCGTCAGACGGCGTGCGGCTGCACTATCTGGAAGCCGGAGCGTCGCACCGAGACACCGCTGCGCCCACGTTGGCATTCGTGCCGGGCTGGACCATGCCGGCCTGGATCTGGCAGGCGCAGATCGACCACTTCGGCGCGCGCTTCCGAGTGGTCGCGCTCGACCCGCGCGGGCAGGGGCGGTCAGACATCCCGGCCACGGGCTACGACTACGCACGCCGCGCCACCGACATCGCCGAGTGGTTGGCCGCCAGCGGCGCGGGCGACAACGTGGTGCTCGCGGGTTGGTCGCTCGGCGTGCTGGAGAGCCTGCAGTTCATGCACAACGCCCGGCAGGCAGGCGTGCCGGCGCCGGTGCGCGCGCTGGTCTTGGTCGACAACTCGGTGGGCGTTGGCGACCCCCCCGCCGGCGACCCCACTTTCTTCTCGCGCCTGCGCGGCAAGCGCCGCGAGACCGTGACCGGCTTCGTCAACTCGATGTTCAAGCGCACCCCCGAGCCGCGCTGGCTCGACCAACTCGTCGCCGCCTCCATGCGCACACCGTTGCAAGCCTCGATCGACCTCTTGCGCCAGGTGAAGCCGCGCGAGTTCTGGCGCGACTCGCTCTACGCCACGCAGCAACCGGTGCTGTATGCGTACACGCCCAAGTTCGCGCAGCAAGGCGAGATCGTGAAAGCACGCGTACCGCGGCTTGAAACGCGGCTCTTCGCCGACGCCGGGCACGCGCTGTTCGTCGACGACGCGGCCGCCTTCAACGACACGCTCGATCGCTTCGTCGAGCAGGTCACCACTGGCACCAGCCCGATCGGCCGACCGAAGTGAGCGGCTCGGGCATGGCCCTGCCGGGCGCAGTGACGGGCAGGCCGTTGTTGCTGCCCCTGTTCCTCGTCGCGCTCGCTTCGGTGGGTTACGAGATCGCGCTCACACGCTGGTTCGCCATTGTCAGCTGGTCGGAGTACGGCTACTGGGTCATCTCCATCACCATGGTCGGCATCGCGGCCAGCGGCGTGGTGCTCAACCTCGCCAAGGATTGGCTGCTGGCCCGCGAAGCACGTGTGCGCGCCGCCTTTGCCGTGCTGCCCTCGCTGCTCATCGTCTCGCTGGCCGGTGGCTACATCGCCATCTCGGCCATCGACTTCAACCCGCTGGCGCTGCAGAACCCGGCCACCATGGGCGCGCAGTTGTGGAAGATCGCCGGCTACTACGCGGCGCTGTTCCCGTTCTTTTTCCTGAGCGGGGGATTCATCGGCCTGTACTTCATCGCCTACGGCGCCGAAATCTCGCGCATCTATGCCGCCGATCTGGTCGGCGCAGGCGCAGCCGGCCTTGTGGTGGTCGGGCTGATGTACGTGGTCCATCCCTTCGCGCTGCCGCTGGTGCTGCTGCCGGTGCTGTTCCTCGCCGGTTGGCGGCTTACGCCGACACCTGCCGCGCGGGCCGGCCTGTTGGTGCTGATGATGGCGGCAACGGCTGCGGTGTGGGCCTGGGCGCACGCCGATTACAACGAGTACAAGGCCATCGCCGCGCCGATGCGCGTGGAGGGCAACCAGCGCCTGGAGGTGCTCAAGTCGCCGCGTGGCATCTTCGAGGTGCTGGACAACTTCACCGAGCGGCTGGACGTCGATCTGTCCAACAACGACGCCATGCTCGGCGGCGCCGAGCCGATCGCCACCTACGGCCTCTATGCCGATGGCAACCGGCTCACCTCACTGCCCAAGAAGGCGCCGGGCAAGCTGCCCTACCTGAACGCCGCGCTCGACACGCTGCCCTACCAGTTGATGCAGCGCCCGCCCTCGGTGCTGCTGGTGGGCAGCCACGGCGGCTACCGGCTGGACGAAGCGCAGCAACTGGGTGCGCGCAGCATCGTCGCCCTCGAACCCGAGCCGATGATCCATGAACTGATCGGCCGCTACCGCCCCGATTTGCAGCACGATCCACGGCGCTTGGCCATCGCCCCTTCGGCCTACTTGCGAACGCGGCCGCAGGGGCCCGACGCGCCCGCCTTCGATCTCATCGACATCGCGATCGATTTCCAAGGCAGCAGCGACGTCAGCAAGTATTCGTTCACCGTGGAGGGCTTGGCCGCCTACCACGCAGCGCTGGGCCCGGGCGGCTTGGTCTCGGTGCCGGTGCCGATTCGCGAGTTCACGGTGTACGCCGTCAAGCTGGTGCTCACGGCACGCGAGGCGCTGCGCGCAGCGGGCGTGGCCGATCCATCGCGCCACATCGTCGTCTACCGCTCGGCCTGGAACGCGCGCATCCTGATGTCGAAGGAGCCGTTCGATGCCCGCGCCATCGAGGCCATCCGCCGCTTCTGTGACGAGCGCTCGTTCGACACCGTGTACCTGCCGGGCGTGGAGCTCGCCGGAGCGAAGATCTGGAACGACTTGCCACCGGTGTCGTTCGAGCCGATGAAGGTGGCCAGTGCCGACGAACGGCAGGATGCGCTTGCCATCGAAATCAAGGCCTACGTGCTGCCCGGTGACCAGCCCTGGCCAGCCACCTACGACCTGAGCCCGGCCACCATCGACCGGCCGCACTTCCACTCGGTGCTGCGGCTGACCCACCTCGAGCCGATCATGGCGCGCATCGACCTCGTGCCGCGCGAGGAGATCGGCGCGCTGGTGAGCCTGGCGGTGCTCGCGCAATCGGTGTTGATCGCGCTGCTGGTGCTCTCGCTGCCGCTCTTTCGCCCGCAGACGATGGGCATGCACCAGGCGCTGGTGGGCAAGTCGATCGCGTACTTCGCTGGTCTGGGCCTCGGCTTCCTCTTCATCGAGATCTATCTCATCGAGAAGGCGACCTTCTTCCTCAACGACAGGACACTCGGCTTCTCGCTCACGTTGGCCGCAATGCTGCTGTTCAGCGGCTTGGGCAGTTACCTGAGCGGCCGCTACACCGAAGACCCGCAGCGCCTGCGCCGCGCGCTGCGTTGGGCTTGCGTGGTGATCCTCGCCTTCTGCGCCCTCGCCTGGCTGCTGGCCGACCGGATGCTGCCGCTGGGCCTCGCGCTGCCCCTGCCCGTGCGCGTGGTGATCGTGCTGCTGGCCATCGCGCCGGTGGGCATTGCACTGGGATTCCCGTTCTCATGCGGCATGTCGGCTCTGCAGCCCCACCCGCACTTCGTGCCCTGGGCATGGAGCTTGAACGGCGCCTTCTCGGTTGTGGCCTCGCCCCTGGCGCACCTGCTGGCCATGGGCTACGGCAACCGCACGCTGGTGGCCGCCTCGCTGGTGCTGTACCTGCTGGTGTGGCTGTGGCTGCCGCTCGCCCGCGCCGGCACGGCGTCCGGCACTCAGACCGGCACGGCGTCCGGCAGTCAAACCGGCACGGTGTCCGGCGGTCACGCCGCGCCGGCCGGGCCTTAGTCGCCGACCTGCCGCCGCCGCCGACCCTGCACACCGCGTTCCCCGACTCAACCCACGACCCTTCAGGAGAAGTCATGTTCCGTCGTACCTTCAGCGCAGCGATGCTCGCCGCCATCGCAGGCCGCGCCGCTGCCCAACCCGCCACGGCGGCCAGTGCGGCCGCCGCCACGCCGGGCCACATCCCCGCGGCGGCGCCCATGGGCAAGTGGACGCGCGAGGCCTACGTCGCCGCCATGCAGGCCAGCGGGCGACCGCACGAGATCGGTGCCGCGGCCTTCGAGACGATCCAGAAGCGCAAGGATTCGGCGCTCAAGAGCATCGAGCGATATCTCGCACAACGCTTCGGCACGGCCGACCCGGCGGTCTTGAAGGCCTTCAACGAACTGCCGCGCGAGTACTTCCACTACCAGTACGCCGAGAAGCGCCCGATGGCTGGCGACGCCTACGAGACCGAGGCCAAGCCCTGGGCCATAGGCTACGGCTCGGCGCTGTCAGACTACCTCGGCCAAGCCTACATGACGCAGGCCACGAAGCCCAAGGCCACCGACCTGGTGCTCGAGATCGGCACCGGCTCGGGCTTCCAGAGTTCGCTGTTGTCGCGCATCGCCAAGAGCGTCTACTCGATCGAGATCATCGAACCGCTGGGCAAGGCGGTGGCCAACACCTACAAGCCGCTGGGCATTTCCAATGTCTCCACGCGCGTGGGCGACGGCTTTTTCGGCTGGCCCGAGGTGGAAGGCGGCTTCGACATCATCATCGTCACCTGCGCCGCACAGTACGTGCCGCCAGCGCTGTTCAAGCAGCTGAAGCCAGGTGGCCGCATGCTGATCCCGATCGGCCAGCCGTTCAAGCGCGGCCAGTTCCTCTTCATCTACACCAAGGACGCCGACGGCAAGGTCACCTCGCGCAAGGACGTGGGCGTGTTCTTCATCCCCATGACCGGGGCGATGATGAAGGGCGAGCCAGCAGCGAGCGCCGCCAAAAAATAGCGTTTGAGCGTCATGGTGCGCGCGGCGAACGCGCCCAACGCGCCCAACGCGACACACCCGGCAACGGCATCCCGCGCCAGCGGCGGCGAACTCAATCCGCCGCGGCGCCCTGAGCCGGCGCAGCGGCCAACGCCGGTGAGCGGCTGGCGCGGCCGAAGGCTTGCGGCCGCGACATCGACAGCGACAGCAGGCGGGTCATCACGGCGGGGTGCTCTTCGGCCGCAAGGCCCCAGTTGGGCAGGATCTGCGCAGGGTCGGCTGGGTCAAGATAGCGGCCGTCCTTGCGGATTTCGTAGTGCAGGTGCGGCCCCGTGGACATGCCTGTCGAACCGACGAGGCCGATCTCCTGGCCGCGCTCCACACGGGCGCCTTCCTGCACACCAGTGCCGTACGCCGAGAGATGCGCGTAGTAGGTCGTGACGCCGCCGCCATGGTCCACGACGACCAGGTTGCCGTAGCCGCCGCTCTTGCCGGCGTGCGCCACCGTGCCATCGGCGACTGTGACCACCGGCGTGCCGGTGGGCGCCGCGAAATCGATGCCCTGATGCTGCCCGCGCGTGCGGAAACTGCGGATCACCACGCGCGCCTTGCCCCCGGGAGTCTTGGGTTGCGCGAACACACGCTTGCGCACGATGACCGTGGTCGCGCCAACACCGCGCGAAATGCGCCGATAGTCGACTGGCGCCTGCCACAACAGGCGCTCGTGGTCACCGCCGCGCGCGCTCACGAAGCCACCGGGCGCGGTGCCACGCTCCAACCAGATGGCACTGTCGAGGGCGCGCCCGGTCTCGTCCACCATCTCCAGGGCGAGCAACTGCACGGTCTCGGCTTCGTCGCTGAATACAAGGCGGATCCAGACCGTGTCGGCTGCGCTCACCTGACGCTTCATCTGACGTACAAGCAGGTTCACGTCGCGCTGCCAGCGCGCGGGCACTTGTTCGGCCACCATCTGCTCCGCGCCCTCGCCGCCGAGCAAGGCTGCCGCCAAAAG
Organism: Burkholderiales bacterium; assembly: GCA_031401195.1. Lineage (GTDB taxonomy): Bacteria > Pseudomonadota > Gammaproteobacteria > Burkholderiales > Burkholderiaceae_C > Rubrivivax. The sequence continues at coordinate 23,065 of JANNRI010000009.1, read as the reverse complement.
CCAAACCTCGCGCTGCCCGGCGGTGACCGAGGCCAGGTCATGCCAGCCCGTGGTGGGTGCAGCGCTCGAGTCGAGACGGCTCACCCACATCGCACGGCGAAGATCAGCGGCATCGCCCGACGTAGGGGCCGCAGGGACCGCAGGGGCAACAAGCGCCGAGTGCTGCCCAGCGGATGGCAGGTAGGCCATCGACTGGATGCGGTTGAAGTGCGAGCGCACCGAGGCGAACGGAACGCAGTTCAGCGCGCCGACCTCCGGGGCCGACTCGAAAGGCGTGGGCGCCGCGCCGACGTCGCCAACTCCAGCGGCTTCAGCCCCGACCTCGACGCGCAGCCACTCGCTGTGCGCGGCGTCGAGGCACCCGTGGGCGAGAAACGCCTTCGGGGCCGCGGGCACGGCGGCCGTGCCCACCGCCACGTTCTTGACCGCGACCGGCCCTTTGGGCTGCGCGGTCGTCTTGTTGTTCTTGGTGCGCGCCGTGGTCTTGGCCGCGCTCAGCGTCGCCCGGGCGGTGTCGGCGGCTTGGGTCGCTCTCGTAGACGTCAGTTTCGCGGTCGGCCCTTGCGCCACCGCGGGTGCTGCGGCCCAGAGCATGCAGCCCAGGAAGGCAGCCACTGCGAGCGCCGGCCTCAGCGTGAGCCTCCTGGCCATCGCCCATCCGGGCCGGGGTCGGCCTGCAACGTGATTCATCGGACTACCTTTCCGCGGCCTGGCGGGATGTGCAGGGACAAGCATCCTGCGCACGGTCGTGGTCTCCTGCGGCTCACTTGGGCGAGTTCATGGCAACGCTATGCGTTTGCCTTGGCCGGAAGCGGCCACGCTGGCGAAGACACGACGAGCGCGGCGGCAGGTTGCGGGCGCAGTATCACGCCCCCACCCGGGCGGCGATGATAGGGGATGCCCCAAGGCCCACCGGCCCGGAGCCGGGCCGGCCGGGTCACCGCTGGTAAACTCCCCCGCCGCCTTCGCAGGGGGACGCCCCAAGGCGATTCGGGCCGCCGCGCCCGGCAAGCATCATCCGGTCCGGCCGCGATCTGCCAACCGGCAGCCATCCGGCAGCCATCCGGCAGCCGACCAGCAGCCGACCAGCAGCCGACCGGCAGCACATCGGCAGCCCTGCGCCAGCCACCGTCCAACAGCGCCTCATGCTCCCAAAATTCCTGACGACCATCTTCGGCAGCCGCAACGAGCGCCTGCTCAAGGGCTTTCGGCGCACCGTCGAGCGCATCAACGCGCTGGAGCCGCAGTTCGAGCGGCTGGACGACAGCGCCTTGCGCGCCAAGACAGACGAGTTCAAGAAGCGCGTGGCCGAAGGCGCCACGCTCGACGACTTGCTGCCTGAGGCCTACGCCGTGGTGCGCGAGGCTGGCAAGCGCACGTTGAAGATGCGCCATTTCGACGTGCAATTGATGGGCGCCATCGCGCTGCACCAAGGCAAGATCGCCGAAATGCGCACGGGCGAGGGCAAGACGCTCGCGGCCACGCTGCCGGTCTATCTCAATGCCCTGGCCGGCCAGGGCGTGCACGTGGTCACGGTCAACGACTACCTCGCGCGCCGCGACGCCGACTGGATGGGACAGCTCTACACCTTCCTCGGCCTCACCGTGGGCGTGAACGTGCCCGGCCTGGGCCGTGCGGAGAAGCGCGAAGCCTTCGCCGCCGACGTCACCTATGGCACCAACAACGAATTCGGCTTCGACTACCTGCGCGACAACATGGTCACCGACGTGGCCGACCGAGTGGCACGCGGACTCTCCTACGCCATCGTCGACGAGGTCGACTCCATCCTCATCGACGAGGCGCGCACGCCGCTGATCATCAGTGGCCAGGCCGAAGACCACACCGAGATGTACGTGCGCATCGACGCCGTGGTGCCTCAACTCACCAAGCAGATCGGCGAGGCCGATCCGCGTACCGGCGAAGGCGTCATCAAGCCCGGCGACTTCACCGTCGACGAGAAGACGCACCAGGTCTACCTCACGGAAGCCGGCCACGAAAAGGCTGAGGAGCAGCTCACGCAGGCCGGGCTGCTGGCCGAAGGCGCGAGCCTCTACGACCCGGCCAACATCTCGCTGATGCACCACGTGTACGCCGCCCTGCGTGCGCACCAGCTCTACCACCGCGACCAACACTATGTGGTGCAAGAGGGCGAGATCATCATCGTCGACGAGTTCACCGGCCGCCTCATGACAGGGCGGCGCTGGAGCGATGGACTGCACCAGGCCGTGGAAGCCAAGGAGCACGTGACGATCCAAAGCGAGAACCAGACCCTCGCCTCGGTCACCTTCCAGAACTACTTTCGCATGTACGGCAAGCTCGCCGGCATGACCGGCACCGCCGACACCGAGGCCTACGAATTCCAGGAGATCTACGGGCTGGAGACGGTGGTAGTTCCGCCCATCATGCCCACCATCCGCAAGGATGACAACGACCTCATCTACAAGACGGCGAAGGAAAAGCACGCCGCCGTCACCGACGACATCCGCGACTGCCACGAGCGCGGCCAGCCGGTGCTCGTGGGCACGACCTCGATCGAGAATTCCGAGCTCATCAGCACGCTGCTCACGGCAGCGAAGCTGCCACACCAGGTGCTCAACGCCAAGCAACACGCCAAGGAGGCCGAGATCGTGGCGCAGGCCGGGCGGCCGGCCGTCATCACCATCGCCACCAACATGGCCGGCCGCGGCACCGACATCGTGCTCGGCGGCAATGTCGAGAAACAGATTCAGTTCCTCGAGGCCGACGCCGCGCTCTCCGACGAAGAGAAGACCGTACGCGCGCAAACACTGAAGGACGAGTGGCAGAGCCTGCATGACGCCGTGAAGGCGCAAGGCGGCCTGCGCATCGTCGCCACCGAGCGCCACGAGAGCCGCCGCATCGACAACCAGCTGCGTGGCCGCTCTGGCCGCCAGGGCGACCCCGGCGCGAGCCGCTTCTATCTCTCGCTTGACGACCCACTGATGCGCATCTTCGCAGGCGAGCGCGTGCGCTCGATCATGGACCGGCTCAAGATGCCCGAGGGCGAAGCGATCGAAGCCGGCATCGTCAATCGCAGCATCGAGAGTGCGCAGCGCAAGGTCGAGGCGCGCAACTTCGACATCCGCAAGCAGCTGCTCGAATACGACGATGTCTCCAACGACCAGCGCAAGGTCATCTACCAGCAGCGCAACGAGATCCTCGAAGCGGCGAGCCTGGACGGGCAGATCGCCAACCTGCGCAAGGCGACGATGACCGACATCGTGCGCGCCCACGTGCCGCCCGAGAGCCTGGAGGAGCAATGGGATCTCGACGCCTTGGAGCGCGTGCTGCGCGAAGAATGGCAGCTCGAAGTGCCGCTCAAGACCAAGGTCGGGCAGAGCGAGTCCATCACCGATGACGACATCGTCGAGGCCGTGGTCGCCGCCGCCGACGCCTCGTTCAAGGGCAAGCTCGACCTCGTCGGTGTCGAGCAGTTCACGCCCTTCATGCGCATGGTGCTGCTGCAGAGCATCGACAGCCACTGGCGCGAGCACCTGGCCGCGCTGGACTACCTGCGCCAGGGCATCCACCTGCGTGGCTATGCGCAGAAAAATCCGAAGCAGGAATACAAGCGCGAGGCCTTCGAGCTGTTCTCCCAACTGCTCGACACCGTGAAGCTGGAAGTCACGCGCATCCTGATGACCGTGCGTGTCCAGACCGAGGAGCAGGTGGCGTTGGCCGCCCAGGCGCTGGAAGAACAGGTAGGCAACCTCGCCAACATCACCTACACCCACCCCAACGAGGACGGCAGCATCAGCCAGGAAAGCGAAGAGGCGCTGGCCGCCGTGGCGGCGCGCACGGGGGCTGCCGGTGCGACTTCGGCGCTCGGCAGCGCCGCGCTCGCGTCGTCGGTGCCCAAGGTCGGCCGCAATGACCCATGCCCTTGTGGCAGCGGCAAGAAGTACAAGCAGTGCCATGGCCGGCTCGCCTGACCGATGGCTCACCGCCGCCTGTGCCGCGTTGGCGCTGTCCTTCGGGCTCCTCGGAGCGTGCGTCGCGGTGCCGCCTGAAACGCGCATCCCTGCCGGCGCGGCGGAGAACGCCCGTCCGGCAGCCGTCGTGCGCTCGGGCACCGTGGCGGCCGGGCAGCCCGGCGATGCCGCTGTCGACGCACTTCGCGCGGCCGTGCTGGCCGATGCCGCGGCGTTGTGGCAGCGCAGCGACCCCACCGCGCTGCAGGTCATCCACGAAGCGGCGACCTGGAGCGACGGCTCGCTCGGTTGCCCGATGCCCGGCCAGATGTACACCCAAGCCCTGGTGCCCGGGTGGCGCCTCGTTGTCAGCGACGGCGCCCGGGAACTCGTCTATCACGCGAGCCGCCGCGGCTACTGGATCCAGTGCCCGGCCGGCCGGGCGCGCGCGCCGCTTTCGGGCCCGGTGACGCGCTAGTTGAGAATGAAAAAGCCTCTGCGGACTTGGCGCCCGCAGAGGCTTCCGGCGCGGCGGCACAGTGCCCGCCCGCGCGAACCGATGGCTACATCAAGGCCGGGCGATGGTGATCACCGGGCTGATCCAGTTCTCGTAGTCGCGGAAGTTCCATTGGCTGCCCAGCGCCTTCAGCACGGTCACCCTGAGCACGTACTGCCCGTTGGGCACAGGCGTCCTGGTGGGATCGTTGCTGGCACGCCCCCGGTAAGTGGTGCCATCCCAGGCGATGCTGAAGAAACTGTTGGGCGCTGAATTGCGGCTTGCGTACTCTTCTTCTTCGACCTTGCCCACGACGCGGCCCGTCATGGCATCGATCACCTCGACCACGTAGCTGCGCGAAAGGTGGTCGAAGTGCGCCAGCACGAACGGGATGTCGTCGGCCTGCATCGTGTACGTCGCGCCAGCGGGCTTGTTGTCGAAGAAGCCTCCAGACAGTTGCGCCAACCACGGGAATCCGTTGACCGTGGGCGTGAGCACCTGCGTACTCTGGTAGTCGCCCTTGAAGCCCGAGTAGGGGATGCGCAGCTTCTGGCCGAACTCCGAAGTCAGCTCGACGTAACCACCGTAGATGCTCCGGTCAGGCAGCGTCGGATTGGCCTCGATCGTGACGTCGATCGACACGCTGCCGCGCCCAGGCGAAGTGAACTCCTCGTAGTCGAACGTCACGGAGGCCGGCGCATTAAATATCGCCGTGAGGTTGTAGCTCGTCGGCTGTGGGTTCGGCGTGGTCGGGTTGGTCTGCAGGTTGGGGCCTGTCGCCAACGCGGGCACGTGCTTGACCTTCCACTTCGTGCGCACACCGCTCTGGTCGTTCAGCAAGATGCGGGTCGTGCGCGGACCACCCTCGCTCTCGCCCACGGAGATCTTGCCCGGTGTGGCGACGATCTTCGCGTCAAGCGTGGCGATGACGTCGATCATGCCGGCGCCCTGCCGGTGCGTGTGGTCCAGGAAGCCCAGCGCGGTATTGCCGCTCCACACCTGCGGACTGGCCGAATTCTGCAACCGCGCCAGCATCTCCCGGGCGGGAATGCGTGGTCGGGCCTCGAGTATCAGCGCCACGGCTCCCGCCACGTGCGGCGACGACATCGACGTGCCCGACAGCGTGGCCGCGCCGCCCAGCTCCAATGGGTAGGACGAGAAGATGCCACCGCCAGGGGCGCCCAGATCCGGCTTCAAGCTCAGATCCGCGGCGAGGCCGAACGAGCTGAAGCCGGAGATCAAGCCACCGGTGCCAAACGGGAAGCTGACGTAGTCGGCGCTCCAGGTCAGCGTCGTCGTGCCGGCGGCGATCTGGCCATCGAGCGCAGCGCCCTGGGCGGCCGTGATGCCGACCACCGGGATCGAGATGGCGGGAGTGCCGGTCACTGAGGCGTTGAGTGCGCCGGCGGCGTTGTTGTAGAGCACGACAGCAGCCGCGCCTGCGGTCTGCGCATTGCTCGCCTTCGTGTAGAAAGTGCAGCCACCGCGGCGTATCAGCGCTGCCCTGCCGGTCAGGCTTCCGGGAGGCAGAGCCACGCAACCGTCAGACGTGCTGGCGGCGGTGCCCGTGCGGGCCAGATTCAGGCTGCCGGTGGTGGGCGCCAACGGCGAACCAGACGCCGGCGTGTAGCCAAACGGACTTCCGTTGACCACGAACGCACGCTGCTTGTTGTCGAACGACGCCACGCCTATCACGTCTTTGCCCACGCCCGGCGCACCGGCAGCGAACAGGGCGTCGGGCGAACTGCCGCCGGGGCCGTTGTTGCCGATCGAGGCCACCATCACGATGCCCTTGCTCACCAGGCGCGAAGCAGCCTTCGCGGTGGGGTACTCAGGCCATTGGCGCGCGGCGCCCAGGCTCTGGTTGACGACCTGCATGCCGTCGGCATGGGCCCTCTCCATCGCTGCCAGGATGATGTCGGAGGCGCTGGAGCCGTCACAGCCGAACACCCGGTAGGCACCGAACACGACCCCGGGTGCCACGCCCTTCAAGCCGCCGCCATTGGCACCCACGATGCCGGCGACGTGCGTGCCGTGACCGTTGCAGTCATCGGGATTGGCGTCGGGAGCGGGGATCGGGTTGTAGGTCGGGCTGGAAGGGTTGGCGTTGTAGGCATCGCCGACGAAGTCGTGGCCGGCCACCACACGTGCGCTGGGGAAATCCGTGCCTCCGGGTACACCGCCGCCCCCAAAGGCGGGGTGGTCGATGTCGATACCGGTGTCGATGATGCCGACCTTGATATTGCGGCCGGTCAGGCCCCGCGTGTTCTGCGCAATGCTGGCGCCGGTCATGGTGATGGCCGAGACCAGGTCCAACGCCGAGCCGCCGCTCTGGTCGGGCGAGGGAGCCTGCACGAGTTCAATCGCATGCATGGCCTTGACACCCGGCAGGGCCATGAACTTGGCTCGATCCGTCGGTTTGATCGAAATCGACAAGCCGTTGAAGAGGCTGCTGAAAGCGCGGCGCTCCACAAAGCTGAGGCCAGCGGCTGCGGCAGCGGCGCGGAATGCGGCATGCTCGCCTCGCACGGTGTTCGTCGCTCGACCCTCGATCGACGGCTCGCCGATCAGTTCGACAAACCACAGGCCGCCGTTCTCGGCGGCTGCCGCGGGCACCGAAACCTGTGCGTGCGTTGGCAGGGACGCGACCATCGCCATCGCGGCGACAGCCACCAAGGTCACTTGAAAGAACTTGCTTCTCACGGGATCGACTCCTCACATGCCCGTCCTTCGTGGAACGGGACCCGGTTGACAGACGCCGCTGAACGATGCCCGACCACGCAGGCCACGGATCAGAAAATCCGACCGGTGACCTGGCGCGACTCGCAGACACGCAGAGACACGAAGAACCCGAATGCTGCACCCGCTGGCGGCCTCTCGATTCGGTAGTTTCCTTGTCGGGACACCCCTGTTCGTGGGGTAGCGCGGAACCTTTGCCCATGGCTTCTTGAACCGGGGACGCGGGCCGCGGCTGCGCCGAAGGTCGCCTGCAGGGGCGGTCTCGTCCACGGCTGCTCCTACACTGCTGGGCCCGCCAACCCGAACCTCGCCCCGCCATGCCGGTCAACCTCGAAGCCCCCGACCCAAGCCAACTCCACGCCGTCGCCGGCCTGCGCATCGGCACGGCCATGGCGGGCGTGCGCAAGGCCAACCGGCGCGATCTCGTGGTTTTCGCGCTCGACGAGGGCGCCGCTGCGGCGGGCGTTTTCACGAGCAACCGCTTCTGCGCCGCCCCGGTGCAAGTGTGCCGCGAGCACCTGGCGGCGCACGGGGGCAGGGGCGGCAGCGCCGTGCGCGCGCTGGTCATCAACACGGGCAATGCCAACGCCGGCACCGGGGCCGACGGCCTCGCGCGGGCGCGGCGCACCTGCGGCGCACTGGCCGCGCAACTGGGTCTGCGGGCCGAGCAGGTGCTCCCGTTCTCCACCGGCGTCATCATGGAAGTGCTGCCGGTCGAGCGCATCGAGGCCGGGCTGCCCCACGCGCTGGCCGCCCTGCGCCCCGCCGACGGCGCTGCGTGGGCCGAGGCCGCCGAGGGCATCATGACCACCGACACCCTGCCCAAGGCGGCCTCGCGCCGCATCGAGATCGGCGGCCGGGCCGTGCACGTGAGCGGCATCAGCAAGGGCGCCGGCATGATCCGACCCGACATGGCCACCATGCTTGGCTTCGTCGCCACCGACGCCGTCATCGCGCCCGAGCTCCTGCTGCCGCTGCTGCGCGAGACCGCTGACCGCAGCTTCAACCGCATCACGATCGACGGCGACATGTCGACCAACGACTCGTTCATCCTGATGGCCACGATGCGCGCCGGTCATGCGCCCATCACCTCGCTTGCGAGCGCCGAGGGCCAGGCGCTGCGCGAGGCCGTGGGCGCGGTGGCCGAGCAGCTCGCGCAGGCCATCGTGCGCGACGGCGAAGGCGCCACCAAGTTCATCACCATCCGCGTGTCGGGCGGCAAGTCCGTCGCCGAGTGCCGGCAGGCGGCCTACGCGATCGCGCACTCGCCGCTGGTAAAGACAGCCTTCTTCGCGAGCGACCCCAATCTCGGGCGCATCCTGGCCGCGGTGGGCTATGCCGGCATCGGCGACCTCGACCAGGGCCTGATCGACCTCTTCCTCGACGATGTGCACGTGGTGCGTGCCGGTGGCCGCCACCCTGACTACAAGGAAGAGATGGGCCAGCGCGTGATGAAGCAAAGCGAGATCACGATCCGCGTCGACCTGCACCGCGCGAACGATGGCGTGGGGGCCGAGGCCCTGGTGTGGACCTGCGATCTCTCGCACGACTACGTCAGCATCAACGCCGACTACCGATCTTGACCCCCCCGAAGCGACCTTCGGTCGCCTCCCCCCGGGGGGCTGCGCCAGCGGACCAGCGAAGCCGGATCCGCGGCGACTGCTTGGCCACGGCCCATGCGCCTGGCTGACTGGCTCCGCCTGCCGCCGGGCGACCTCTGGCGCGACCGCAGCTACCTGCGCCTGTGGAGCTCGATCCTCACGGCCTCGTTCGGCAACCAGATCATGATGCTGGCGCTGCCGCTGACCGCGGCGGTGCTGCTGAAAGCCACACCCACGCAGATGGGGCTGCTCACCGCCATCGAGCTGCTGCCCTTCCTGCTGCTCTCGCTGCCCTCGGGCGTGTGGCTCGACCGCGTGCGCAAGCTACCGGTGTATGTGTGGGGCGAGCTGCTGGTGGCGCTCGCCGCGATCAGCGTGCCGCTGGCGTGGTGGCTGGGCTGGCTGACGATGGGCTGGCTCTACCTCGTGGGCTTCGTGCTCGGCGCGGTGCACACCGTGGCTGGCACCGCGGCGCAGGTCGTGCTCACGCAGGTGGTGGCGCGAGAACGGCTGGTGGAGGCGCACGCCAAGAACGCACTCGCCTCCTCGGGCGCCGAGGTGGTGGGGCCGGGCCTCGCGGGCCTGCTCGTCAAGCTGCTCGGCGCGCCGGTGACACTGCTGGTGAATGCCGTCATCCTCATCGCTTCGGCGGCCATCCTGAGAGGCGTGCGCGTGCACGAGCGACGCGATCTCACACCGTTCAGTGGCGCCAACTTCCGGCGTGACCTCGTGGCCGGCGTGCGCTTCGTGATCGGCCAGCGACTGCTGGTGACGCTCGCGGTGCTGATGGGTGGCTGGCAGATGGCGCACTACGCCGCGGTGACGGTGCAGATCCTCTTCGCCACGCGCACGCTGGGCCTGTCGGAGCACGAGGTGGGCCTGTGCTACATGGGCGTCGGCGTGGGCACCATCGTCGGCAGCGTGTTCGGCCGGCGCATCAGCCAGCGCGTCGGGCCTGGCCCCTGCCTGGTCTTTGGCTACGCCATCACCGGTCTCGGCTGGCTGCTGGTGGCTTCGACGCCCGCAGGCGCGTTCGGCGTGGCCGCCTTTGCCGTGATGATGGCGATGTTCGCCAGCGGCGCCGTCTTCATCTTCATCAACTTCCTGGCGCTGCGACAGGCGGTGACGCCCGAGCCGATGCTCGGCCGCATGACGAGCACGATGCGCTGGCTCTCGCTGCTGGCCGCGGGGCCTGGGGCGCTGCTGGGTGGCTGGCTGGGCGAGCACGTGGGCCTGCGCTCGTCGCTCTTTTTTGCCGGTGTCGTATCGCTCGCGCTGGCCTTCGTGGGCTGGCGCTTGCCGCTCATCCGCGAGCTGCGCCACTTGCCGCGGCCCGAGCAGCCGACGGATTGGCTTGGGCTGGAGGCCGACGTACGGCCGACGTGAAGCGGGCTGTCGCCGACCTGAACCCGGCCGCGGCCGACCTGACCCAGGCTGTCACCGACCTGCACCGGGCTGCGGCCGACCTGGACCGGGCTGTCGCCGACCTGAAGCGGTTGCGGCCGACCTCAACCGGGCTGCGGCCGACCCGAGAAACGGGTTGCGGCCACCAGGCCGCTCAGCGCCGCGGCACCACCATCAGCGTCGACTCCGCGCCGTCCGACAGACTCACCTCGAACTCGCCGCCGGCCGGCAGACCGGCCAGGGCCTCGGCGGCGATGCGCCAGCGCCCGCCGGTCGCATCGAGCGCCAGCACATGGTGCTGGCGGCCGACCACGAGCGCGAGACTCGCGTAGGGCCGGTCGGCAGCGCTCCATTCGAGCACGAGGGCATCGCCGTCACGCCGCACCTCGGCCCAGGGGCCGGCCGCGGGCGCGGCGGCGGCACCCAAGGCGCCAGGCGTCTGCAGCCGCGTGGCGGCTTGCTGCTTGGCCGCCGAGCGGGACACCATCATCTGCTGTCCGCGCTGCACGTCCACGCGCTCGATGCGGCCACCCGGGTGCGGCAAGCGCAGCAGGAAGTGGCCCTCGCCCGGCGCATGGTCGAGCATCGTCACCTCGAAGCGCTGCTCGATGGTGCGCCCGTCGAGCATGACGATGCGCAGCAGGTGGCGGCCATCGGGTGCGGGCGCACTCTCACGCCGCCTGTCGGCGCGCACGGCGCGCACGGGCGCGAGTAACACCGCACCTGACACATCCACCGTGCCCGAGACGACGATGAATTCCGCTGCCTCCACGGTCGCACCGCCTGCATCCACCGAAGGCTTGGCGGCACCCGCAACGTCCTTCAAGGCCAGCGGCCTCGCCTCGAGGAAGCGCATGACGCCATTGAGGTTGTAGTCCGAGAACCACTGGCCGCTGCAGTAGCCCATGATGTCCGACTGCCCCGTCGGCGCAAGCACGTCGTTGGCCAGCACGTCGAACAGCGGCGTGGCCCCGAGAGCACCGTTGGCATAGGGGTAGTTGGCGTCGGCCCCCGCCACGCCGCCACAAGGCGCGTGCGGGCGGCTGAAGTTGTGGCCGAGTTCGTGCACCATGGTGCGCCGCCAGCTCGTGCGCGAGGCATCCCAGCCGAGCGAGGCGAGGCTGGGCGAACGCGAGCCGATGCTGTTGACATAGCCGATGCCGGCGATGCCCGAGGTGACCATCGGCCGCACCATGCCGTAGTAGAGATCGTCCGGCGCCTCGGTATCGCGCAACCGCTCCAGCTCCGACAGCGCCGCCGACCACTGCGCCGAGTCGGCAACGCCGTTGGTCACCGAGGTCAGCGTGTAGGGTGCGCGCACGCGCACGCTGATCTCGCCGGCGGGCAGGGGCAGCTTGCGCTGCAGCTCCGCGATCACGTCGGCCACCGCCGCCATCGTCGGCACGTTGGCGCCCGAAACCAGCGGCACGAGCACGACGCGCAGGCCGCCACTGTCGGCCACCAGGGGCGCCGCCTCCGTGGTGGCCGAGGGCGCGCCGGCCGCGCCGGCCTCGATGCGCACTCGCAGCCCGGGCTGCACCCAGGCCATGGGCAACTCGGCGTTGAACGAAGCCGCGTCGTCGTAGCGCATGGCATCGGTGACGGCCGCCGCCGGCGCCAGTGTCGGCAACGTGGCCGGCCCCGCAAGGGCCACGGTGCCCAGCGTCTGGCCCGCGGCATTGAGGCCGATGGCGCGCACCTGCGGCGCCGGTGTGCCCGCCGTGGCCGCCACCACGTAGGCCCGCACCCAGGTCTCGCGGCCGGCCGAGAGGCGCTGGTAGGGGTCGCCTGCGGGCTGCGACATCAACTGCGCGAACTCCACCGCGACCGCGCGCACCGTGCAGCCTGCGCCGACCACCACCGAGCCGGCGTTCACATCGGGCAGCCCGGCGGTGCGCAAGGTGATCGCCCCGCAGGTGACGCCCGCTGGCACGGTGAACGTGAGCGCGGCGTTGGCCTGGGCCGTGATCGTGGCCGTGGCGGCACCCACCGTCACGCTGCCCACCTGCGACAAGCCGGTGCCGGCCACGGTCACCGGCGCGCCGGCGGCGGCCACGTTGTAGGTCTGCGGCGCGACGACGATGGGTTCCAGCACCGTCAAAGAAACGGTCGACAGCGCTTGTTCGACGGCGCCGCCGCTGCCCGCGGCCACGGTGACCGGCCCGGTGATCGCGGCCGCCGGCACCACCACGCTGACCGCGGTGCTGCCGCTGCGGCTGGCCACCGGTGCCGATGCACCGCCGCCGAAACGCACTTCGGCGACGCGCTCCAGGCCACGCCCGCTCACCGTGAGCGTCTGGCCACGCGCGATAGTCGTCGGCGCAAGACCGGTGGCAGCCAGCGGCGCCAGCAAGGTGACCGGCTGTGCCACGGCGCGTGCAGTGCCGGCACGGTCGACGAGCATCAACGTGGTTGAAGAGGGCGCGGCGGCGACTGCGGCGGCTGCAGGCACGTCGAGCATCAGCGCCGTGGCCGTCTGGCCCGTGAGCGTGAGCGCGACATTGCCCAGTCGCGCGGTTGCCACCTGGTCGAGCGCGGTACCCGCCAGTGCAAGGCGGCCGCTGCCAGCCACGATGGAGGTCGGCGACACCGAGGTCACCGCGGGCACGGCCGGCGCTGGTGCAGGCGACGCAGCCGCGGCCACGACGAAGTCGCTCGCAGAGACGGCGGCACGGCTGCCCGCCGACACGCCGATGCGCCCGTTGGCCGCGCCGCCCGGCACCGTGATGGTCATCTGCGTGGCCGACACTTTGGTGAAGTTGGCGGTCGTGGTGCCGATGGTGGCGGCCGTGACGGTGTCCAGCGCCGTGCCATTGACCGTCACCAGGCTGCCCACCGCGCCGTTGGCGGGCGCAAAGCCGGTGATCGTGAGCGACGATTGCGGCGCCGGTGCACCCGGCTGCCCAGCGCCGGCCGCCGAGGGCGCACCGCCCTGGTTGCCGCCGCCGCACGCGGCCAGCGTCATCAGCGCAAGCGCGGTGCAGGCCAGCGCCACAGCCCGTGCCGCGGCGGACGCGGACGCCGACACCGCAGAGCCTGCAGTGGCTGGCGTGGCTAGCGCGGCCAGCGGCCGAAGGCGCTTCGAAGGCGTGTTCAGGAGGTTCGACATGCGGCCGGCCGGGTTTCGCCCAAGCCCCACCGCAGGTTTGCGATGGACGGTCGGAGCAGGCCTGCAGTGGACCTCGGCCCAGGCAGTCACACCTAGGGTGAGAGCTGTGAACCCCGTAACCGCCAGTCCCTCCAGGCGTGACGCCGGTCACGTTCAGGTACAGATCGGTGCCGGGTCTCCCGCGTGGCGTTACCGCGGCTGCCGCGGTTCAGTCAAACAAGCCGCTCTCGTCGGGCGAGAAGCGATCCACCGCGTCGGTGATGAGGCCGTCGATGCCGCCGCCCGGCAGCGCGAGCAGGCGGCGCACTTCGGCCGCATCGTTCACCGTGTAGCAAAGGCCGCGCAGGCCCGCACCACGCAGCCGGCCTAGCACCTCGGCATCCATCACCGAGTGGTCCGTGATCACAGCCACACATGCGAGCGACTCGGCCATCTCGAACCAGCCGGGCCACATCGTGTCGACCAGCAGCGCACGTGGCAGCTGCGGCGCCGCCTCGCGCGCGCCGTGAAGCGCCTCGGGGCGGAACGAGCTCAGCAGCGGCGGCGTGGCACCGCCGCGCCACAACTCGACGCAGGCACGCGCCACCGCAACGCCGGTGTGGTGCTCGGTGCCGGGCGTGGGCTTGATCTCGAGGTCGAGCAGGAAGCCGTTGCGCTGCACGTAGCGGGCGATGGCGGTCAGGCTCGGCAGCGGTTCTCCGGCATACCGTCGGTTGAGCCAACCGCCGGCATCGAGACGCGACAACTCGCTCCAGGTGCGTTCGCCGGCCACGCCGCGCGCGGGCGTGGTGCGCTCCAGCGTGGCGTCGTGCAGCAGGAAGGGCACACCGTCGGCCGACAGCTTCACGTCGCACTCGAAAGCACGGTAGCCGTGCTCGGCGCCGAGGCGAAATGCGGCCAGCGTGTTCTCCGGCGCCAGCTTGCCGGCACCGCGGTGCGCGATCCACAGCGGATAGGGCCAAGGGCTCATCAGGCAACCTCGGTGCTGCGCGCTGCGGCATGCGCCTTGGGAGCAGCCCGGCGTCTCATGTCGGCGGCCTCTTGCCCCCGCTCCCGCCCGCGGAAGCCGAAGGCTGGCGCCTTCGGGTTGCGGGATAGGGAGAACCGCTTGACGCTGCGCTCACACCCGGACGCCGCTTTGCGCGTCGAACCAGTGCAGGCGCTCGGGCGCCACGCGCAGGTGGATGGTCTCGCCGGCTTTGGGCGGCGCCAGCATGCCGTCGATGCGAAGCGTGAAGGCGGCGCCACCGATGTGGCCGTAGACAAGCCGCTCGGCGCCCAGCATCTCGAGCACATCCACCTTCATCGGCCATGCGCCTGCCGGGTCGATCTCCACATGTTCGGGCCGCGCGCCGAGGATCAAGGTGCCGCCGCGTGGCGCCGATTTCGGCACCGCGAGCGTCTGCCCGCCCACGGTGAAGCGTGCGCCGCCGGCCTCGCCCGTCACTTCCCCTTTCAGCAGGTTCATCGGCGGGCTGCCGATGAAGCCGGCGACGAAGATGGTGGCGGGCTTGCCGTACACATCTTCCGGCGTGCCGATCTGCTCGATGCGCCCGCCGTTCATCACCATCAGCCGTTGGCCGAGCGTCATCGCCTCGACCTGGTCGTGCGTGACGAACAGCGACGTGATGCCGAGTTCGCCATGCAGCTTCTGGATCTCGAGGCGCGTCTGCGCGCGCAGCTTGGCATCGAGGTTGGACAGCGGTTCATCGAAGAGGAAGACGGATGGCTGGCGCACGATGGCGCGCCCCATCGCCACGCGCTGGCGCTGGCCACCAGAGAGCTGGCGCGGCTTGCGCTCCAGCAGGGCGCTCAGCTCGAGGATCTTGGCAGCCTTGGCTACGCGGGTGTCGATCTCGGCCTTGGGCACCTTCGCGATCTTCAGTCCGTAGGCCATGTTGTCGTACACGCTCATGTGCGGATAGAGCGCGTAGTTCTGGAACACCATCGCGATGTCGCGTTCGCTCGGCTCAAGCTCGTTGACCACGCGCCCGCCGATATCGATCTCGCCGCCGGTGATTTCCTCCAGCCCCGCCACCATGCGCAGCAGCGTGCTCTTGCCGCAGCCGCTCGGGCCCACGATGGCGACGAATTCGCCGTTGGCGATCTCGGCATTGACGCCGTGGATCACCTTGACCGCCGCCTTGCTGCCGGGGGCGTAGGTCTTCTCGACGTTGCGAAGGGAGATGGCGCCCATGTGGTTCTCTTGCGGTTCTCTTGCGGTTCTCTTGCGGTTCTCTTGCGGTTTTATTGCGGTTTCATTGCGGCTCGCCTGCTTCTATTTCTCGGAGTCCACCAGGCCCTTGACGAACCACTTCTGCATCAGGATCACCACCAGCGCGGGCGGAATCATCGCCAACATCGCCGTGGCCATCACCGCATTCCATTCGGTGGCCGCATCGCCGCCGGAAATCATGCGCTTGATGCCCATCACCACCGGGTACATGTTCTCGTCGGTGGTCATCAACAGCGGCCACAGGTACTGGTTCCAGCCGTAGATGAACTGGATCACGAAGAGCGCCGCGATGCTGGTGGTGGACAGCGGCAGCAGCACATCCTTGAAGAAGCGCATCGGGCCCGCGCCATCGATGCGCGCCGCCTCGACGAGCTCATCGGGCACCGTCAGGAAGAACTGGCGAAAGAGAAAGGTCGCGGTGGCGCTGGCGATCAGCGGCACCGTGAGGCCGGCATAGGTGTTGAGCATGCCGAGGTCGGACACGACCTTGTAGGTGGGCAGGATGCGCACCTCCACCGGCAGCATCAGCGTCACGAAGACCATCCAGAACACGATGCTGCGGCCCGGGAAGCGGAAATACACCACCGCAAACGCCGACAGCAGCGAGATAGCGATCTTGCCGATGGCGATGGTCAGCGCGGTGACCAGGCTGACGAACAGCATCGGCCCCGCCGGCGGCAACCTGCTGCCGGTTTCGGTGACGCCGCCGAAGAGCGCCAGTTTGTAGCTCTGCACGATGTTGTCGCCCGGAAGCAGCGACATCGGCACGTTCTGCACGATCTGCTCGGCCGTCTGCGTGCTGGCGATGAAGGTGATGTAGACCGGGAACATCACGAGCAACACGCCCAGGATCAGCGTGAGGTGCGAGAGCACGGTGGCGGCGGGGCGGTTCTCGATCATCGTTCGGGCCTGCCGTTCAGTAGTGCACGCGCTTCTCGACGTAGCGGAACTGGATCACCGTGAGCGCCACCAGGATCACCATCAGCACCACCGACTGCGCCGCCGAGCCGCCCAGGTCGAGCGCCTTGAAGCCGTCGAAGTAGACCTTGTAGACGAGGATCGCGGTGTCCTTGCCCGGGCCGCCCGAGGTGGCGGCGTCGATGATGGCGAAGGTATCGATGAAGACGTAGATGATGTTGATGACGAGCAGGAAGAACGTGGTCGGCGTGAGCAGCGGGAACTGCACCGTCCAGAAGCGCCGCCAGGGCCCGGCGCCGTCGATGGCGGCGGCTTCGATCAGGCTCTTGGGAATACTCTGCAAGCCCGCGAGGAAGAACAGGAAGTTGTAGGAGATCTGCTTCCACACGGCCGCGAAAACGATCAGGATCATCGCGTGCGTGCCGTTGAGCAGGTGGTTCCAGTCCAGGCCCATTTCGCGCAGCGCGTAGCTCACCACGCCGATGGAAGGTGCGAACATGAACAGCCACAGCACGCCGGCCACCGCAGGCGCCACCGCGTAGGGCCACACCAGCAGCGTCTTGTACAGCGCCGAGGCCTTGATCACGCGGTCGGCCATCACCGCGAGCAGCAGCGACGACGTGAGGCCCAGCGCCGCCACCAGCACCGAGAACACCGCCGTCGTCTTGAACGAGGCGAGATAGCTGTCGTCGGCCCACAGCGCCTGGAAGTTCTGCAGGCCGACGAACACCACGCTGGTGCCGAACGCGTCCTGCTGCTGCACGCTGTAGTAGAGCGCCTGCGCCGCCGGCCAGAAGAAGAAGACGAGGATGATGGCCATCTGGGGCGCGATCAGCGCCCATGGCAGCCACCAGCTCTTGAAGCGGACGCGCTTTTCGACGGCCAAGCTCGGTCAGCCCTTGTTTGCTTTTTCAAACTTCTCCAGCTCGGCATCGCCGCGCTTCTTGGCGTCGGCCAGGCCTTGCTTGGCGGTCTTCTTGCCGGCCCACACCTGCTCGAGCTCCTCATCGATGATGGTGCGGATCTGCACGAAGTTACCCAGGCGAATGCCGCGCGACTTGTCCGTGGTCTTGCGGATCATCTGCGACACGCTGACATCGGTGCCCGGGTTGGCCTTGTAGAAGCCGCTCTTCTCGGTGATGCCGAAAGCCTCAGTGGTGATGGGCAGGTAGCCGGTTTCCTGGTGGCTCTTGGCCTGCACCTGCGCGTCGGAGAGGTATTTGTAGAACGCGGCCACACCCTTGTATTCGTCGGGCTTCTTGCCTGACATGGCCCACAGGCTCGCGCCACCGATCACGGTGTTCTGTGGCGCGCCGGGCACATCGGGGTAATAGGGCAATGTGCTGATGCCGCCGGGGAACTTGGCGTTGCGCTTCACGGCGCCGTAGAGCGCCGAGCTGCCGGTGCTCATGGCGCATTCGCCCGAGACGTAGGTGGCGTCGGCCGAGTTGTTGCGCCCCTTGTAGACGAACAGGCCCTGCTGCGACATGTTGGCCAGGTTCTCGATGTGGCGCTCGTGCAGCGGCGTGGTGATGGCCAGCCGCGTGCCCAGGCCGTTGAAGCCGTTGCGCAGGGTGGCGAACTCGACGTTGTGCCAAGCGCTGAAGCTCTCCAGCTGCGTCCAGCTCTGCCAGCTGGTGGTGAAGGGGCACTTGTGGCCGCTCGCCTTCAGCCGCGCGGCCGTGCCCACCACCTCGGGCCAGGTTTTGGGCGGCTTCTCGGGGTCGAGGCCGGCGGCCTTGAAGGCGTCTTTGTTGTAGTGGAAGACGGTGGTGCTGCTGTTGAAGGGCAGGCTCAACATCTGGCCATTGGGGGCGGTGTAGTAGCCGCTGACGGCCGGCACGTAGACCCCCGAGTCGAACTTCGCGCCCGCGAGCTTCATCACCTCGTTGACCGGCACGATGGCGCCCTTGCTGGCCATCATGCTGGCGGTGCCGACCTCGAACACCTGCAGCACGTGCGGTGCATTGCCGGCACGGAAGGCCGCGATGGCGGCGGCAAAGCTCTCCGGGTAGGTGCCCTTGAAGACCGCCGTGACCTTGTACTCCTTCTGGCTGTCGTTGAAACCCTTGGCCAAGCCATTGACCCACTCGCCGAGCTGGCCGCTCATCGAGTGCCACCACTGGATCTCGGTCTGGGCCTGCGCCGGCAGCGCGGCCGCCAGCGTGGCGGTGGCCGCGATGGCCGAGGCGATGTGCTTGAACTTGCGCATGACAGTCTGCTCCTGAGAAAACGACGGGCCAAATCACGCATTGTGAAGGGCCCCGATGACAGTTCCGTTTCTGTCACGGCGGGTGCACCAGGGCAACCGGGGTAACCCCGGCGCGGGCCGCGAGGCCCCTGACAACCCGCTGTCGAAGGCGGCGAGGGGCCTCCGGTAGCATCCGCACTAACCCTATGAATGCTCCCCTGCCCGCGCTGACCTCGCCGCAATCCCTTGCGGCCCACGAACCCTCCGCCGATGCCGGGCCCGCGCCCCGCCTGCGCGAGATCCCCTACAACTACACCTCGTTTTCCGACCGCGAGATCGTGCTGCGCCTGCTGGGCACACGCGCTTGGGAGATCCTCGATCAGTTGCGCCAGGAACGGCGCACCGGTCGCAGCGCCCGCATGCTCTACGAGGTGCTGGGCGACATCTGGGTCGTGCAGCGCAATCCGTACCTCGAAGACGACCTGCTCGAGAACCCCAAGCGGCGCCAGTTGCTGATCGATGCACTGCACCATCGCTTGGACGAGGTGCAAAAGCGCCGCACGCCGCACGCCGACACCGAACGTGATGGGCTCGTCGGCGAACTGCTCGTCGCCGCCACCGCCGCCGTCGAACGCTTCGCTGCGCGTTTCCGCGTCGTGTGGGACCTGCGGCGCCAGACGCGCCAGGTGCTGGGCCGCCATACCGGGCGCGACAACGTCAAGTTCGACGGCCTGTCACGCGTCTCGCATGTCACCGACGCCACCGACTGGCGCGTCGAGTACCCCTTCGTCGTGCTCACGCCCGACAACGAGGTCGAGATGGCCAAGCTCGTGGCGGGCTGCATCGAGCTCGGCCTCACCATCATCCCGCGCGGCGGTGGCACCGGCTACACGGGCGGCGCGGTGCCGCTCACCTGGAAGAGCGCGGTCATCAATACCGAGAAGCTGGAGTCGATGAGCGAGGTGGAGCTTGTCGTGCTGCCCGGCCTGGACACAGCCGTCCCCACCGTCTGGTCCGAAGCCGGCGTGGTGACGCAGCGTGTCGCCGACACCGCCGAGCGCGCCGGCTTCATCTTCGCCGTCGACCCGACGAGCGCCGAAGCCAGCTGCGTCGGTGGCAACGTGGCCATGAACGCCGGCGGCAAGAAGGCCGTGCTCTGGGGCACCGCGCTCGACAACCTGGCCAGCTGGAAGATGGTGACGCCCGATGCCAAGTGGCTGGAGGTCGTGCGCCTGAGCCACAACCTGGGCAAGATCCACGACGTGGAGGTGGCCAGCTTCGAGTTGCGCTACCTCGACGCCAGCGGCCGCAAGCTCGAGCGCAGCGAGCGGCTGGACATTCCCGGGCGCGTATTCCGCAAGGAGGGCCTGGGCAAGGACGTCACAGACAAGTTCCTCGCCGGCCTGCCTGGCATACAGAAGGAAGGCTGCGACGGCCTCATCACGAGCGCACGCTGGATCGTGCACCGTATGCCCAAACACACACGCACGGTGTGCCTGGAGTTTTTCGGCAACCCGAAGGATGCGGTGCCGAGCATCGTCGAGATCAAGGACTACCTCTTCGCGCAGGAAGACGTGAAGCTCGCGGGCCTGGAGCACCTGGACGACCGCTATCTGCGCGCGGTGGGCTACACCACGAAGAGCAAGCGCGCCTTGGCATCGTCGTCTGGATCGGGCCTGCCGAAGATGGTGCTGGTGGGCGACATCGTTGGCGACGACGAAGCCGCGGTGGCGCGCGCCACCAGCGAGGTGGTGCGCATCGCCAACGCGCGCGGCGGCGAGGGCTTCGTCGCCGTGAGCGCCGACGCGCGCAAGAAGTTCTGGCTCGACCGCAAGCGCACGGCGGCCATCGCCCGGCACACCAACGCCTTCAAGATCAACGAGGACGTGGTGATCCCGCTGCCGCGCATGGGCGAGTACACCGAAGGCATCGAACGCATCAACGTCGAGCTGTCGCTGCGCAACAAACTTGAGCTGGTGGGTGCGCTGATCAACTTCTTCGCGCGCGGCAATCTGCCGCTGGGCCGCAGCGACGATGCCGGCGAGATCCCGAGCGCCGAGCTGCTCGAAGACCGCGTCGCGCAAGCCCAAACGCTGCTCATCGAAGTGCGGGGCCTGTGGTCGCATTGGCTGGCGCAACTCGATTCGGTGCAGGCCACCGGCGAGCCAGGCGCCGGCGAGACCTGCTTCGCGATGCTCCAGGACTGGCGCTGGCGCGCGAGCTGGAAGACGCAGGTGCTCAAGCCGCTCTCGGGCATCTTCGCCGGTGGCGCCTTCGCACCCATCCTCGACGAGTGCCGCCGCATCCACAAGGAGGTGCTGCGCGGCCGTGTCTGGGCGGCGCTGCACATGCATGCCGGCGACGGCAACGTGCACACGAACATCCCCGTCAACAGCGACAACTACGCGATGCTGCAGACCGCGCACGGGGCGGTGGCGCGCATCATGGTGCTGGCGCGCAGCCTGGGCGGCGTGATCTCGGGCGAGCACGGCATAGGCATCACCAAGCTCGAATTCCTGACTGATGACGAGCTGCGCCCGTTCACCGAGTACAAGGCGCGCATCGACCCCGAGGGTCGGTTCAACAAGGGCAAGCTGATGCGTGCGCCGTCCAATGGGGCGCCGGTGGATTCGATGCCCGCCGACCTCAGCGCGGCCTACACGCCCAGCTTCAACTTGATGGGGCACGAGTCGCTCATCATGCAGCAGAGCGACATCGGCGACATCAGCGCCAGCATCAAGGACTGCCTGCGCTGCGGTAAGTGCAAACCGGTGTGCGCCACGCACGTGCCACGCGCCAACCTGCTCTACAGCCCGCGCAACAAGATCCTCGCCACCTCGCTGCTCATCGAGGCCTTCCTGTACGAGGAGCAGACGCGCCGCGGCGTGAGCCTGAGGCACTGGGAGGAATTCGAGGATGTGGCCGACCACTGCACCGTCTGCCACAAGTGCCTCAACCCCTGCCCGGTGAACATCGACTTCGGCGATGTGTCGATGAACATGCGCAACCTCCTGCGCAAGCTCGGGCACAAGAGCTTCAGGCCGGGCAATGCGGCGGCGATGGCCTTCCTCAACGCCACCAACCCGCAGACCATCCGCCTGATGCGCCGCGCGATGGTGGGCATCGGCTTCAAGGCGCAGCGGCTCGCACATGAACTCATGAAGCCGCTGGCGAAGCACCAGGCTGCGGCCCCACCGGCCACGCTGGGCCCGGCGCCGCTCAAGGAGCAGGTGATCCACTTCATCAACCGCAAGATGCCGGGCGGCCTGCCCAAGCGCACCGCGCGGGCGTTGCTGGACATCGAGGACAAGGACTACGTCCCCATCATCCGCGACCCGAAGACGACGACATCGGAGACCGAGGCCGTCTTCTACTTCCCAGGCTGCGGGTCGGAGCGCCTGTTCAGCCAGGTGGGCCTGGCCACGCAGGCGATGCTGTGGCAGGCGGGCGTGCAGACGGTGCTGCCGCCCGGCTACCTGTGCTGCGGCTATCCGCAGCGCGGCAGCGGGCAGTTCGACCGCGCCGACAAGCTCATCACCGACAACCGTGTGCTCTTCCACCGCGTCGCCAACACGCTCAACTATCTCGACATCAAGACGGTGGTGGTGAGCTGCGGCACCTGCTACGACCAGCTGCAGGGCTACAAGTTCGAGGAGATCTTCCCGGGCTGCCGCATCATCGACATCCACGACTACCTGTTCGAGAAGGGCATCAAGCTCGCGGCGAACAAGGGCGCCTATCTCTACCACGACCCCTGCCACAGCCCGATGAAGGCGCGCGACCCGCTGATCACGGTGCGCGCGCTCACCGGCGCCGAAGTGGTGAAGACCGATCGCTGCTGTGGCGAGAGCGGCACGCTGGGCGTGACGCGGCCCGACATCGCCACGCAGGTGCGTTTCAGCAAGGCCGAGGAACTGCGCCGCAACGAGATCACGCTGCGCGAGCAGGCGCCGCAGTCTGCCGGCTCACCCACCAAGGTGCTGACGAGCTGCCCGAGTTGCCTGCAGGGCCTGAAGCGCTACGAGGGCGACTTGCAGAACGGCCTGCTCGAGGCCGACTACATCGTTGTCGAGATGGCGCGGCAGATGCTCGGTGAGAGCTGGCTCGAGGACTACGTGGCCAAGGCGAATGCGGGGGGAATCGAGCGCGTGCTGGTTTGAAGGCCGGTCGTCGCGCACACCCTCGTGCACACATTTTTCCGGGATGACTGGGGCTTCGCGAAGTCACGCTCGAAGAGTAGCGCGTCAAAGGGCTGTGCGGGCTCGGTGCGGCGCGCAGCTGCGGCGGTCGGCCCGGGGGGGCCGACTCCCTTGCGCTGCTCGGACTTCTGGCCCGCTCACAACTCGCTTCACTCGCTGCGCTCGTTTCGCTCAAACAGTGTTCGCGAGTCAGTCTTGGATGCGCGCGAGTACGCGCGCGGCCAGAAGCCCTGCGCTGCTCAG
>JANNRI010000008.1:0-22775 GCA_031401195.1 Burkholderiales bacterium | reverse complement strand
CCGTGAGCTACGGGCAAGGGCCGGTGCGGGTCGGGCGCAGCGTCAACGCCGAGCTGCGCTTCGTCGACTCGTCTCAGGACGCGCTCGTCTCCAGCCACCACGCGCAGATCCTGTTCGAACACAGCGTGTGCCTCGTGGTTGACACCGGTTCCAAGAACGGCACCCTGCTGAACGGCCAGAAGGTCACCAAACACGCCCTCAAGTCAGGCGACCGGCTGCGCTTCGGCTTCCCGGACGGGCCCGAGGTCGAGGTCGAGATCGACCCGGCAAAAATGCCGACCGTGCCGGGGGGTGCGATGGCCGACACCATCGCCGGTGCGCCAAGCGGATCGCACCGGATCTACGACGCCCGGCAGGACGCGCAGCGTCTGGCCAGCGTCCTGAAATCGGGGGCCGAAGATACCAGCGCGTTCCGGATGGCCGACGAGGTGGCGCACGAGGTCACCGAACGCCGAGCCAAGATGGGTGGCCAGAGCTCGGGTGACACGGTGCAAATCCTGGCCCGGGGGATGAACCAGGTGACCGAGCAGGTCAGGAGCCGGACCAGGAGCAAATGGCTCAAGGTCATCACCGGCGTGGGCGGCGGCGCGCTGGTGGTCATCAGCCTGCTGGCTGTGGTGATCTTTTACCAGCAGCGGCAGATCAACGGGCTGGTCGACGCCAAGACCGCCATCGACGGCCAGATCCTTTCCCTCCAGCAACGGATGCAGTCCGAGACCGACTCGACGAGTCTGGCGGAAATGGAAGACAGGCTCGCCGCGTTGACCGGCTCGGCCCAGGCCACGCTCGAGGAATTGAAGCGCAAGGACGAGGCGCGCGCGGCGCAGCTCTCGGCCGGCAGCGACGAACTCGATCGCGAGATCCGCAAGATCCTGGTCAAGTTCAACGCCTCGACCTACGCCATCCCGCCGATCTTCCGCGAGCGGCTGCAGTTCCATATCGATGAACTGGCCTCGGCCGGGAACCGCAAGTTGATGTACGGCCGCAAGCAGCGCTACTGGCCCCTGATCACCAAGGAGTTCGGCGCCCTTGGCCTGCCCGAGGAGATGGCCCATATCGCCTGGGTCGAATCGGGCTTCGACCCCAACGCCCAGAGCCCGGCTGGCGCCACCGGGCTCTGGCAGATGACGACCACGACCGCGCAGTCGCTCGGGCTCACGGTGAACGGCACGCTGGATGAGCGCCTCGACCCCGAGAAGCAGACCAAGGCCGCCGCCACCTACCTTGCGCGCCTGCTCTCGGAGTTCGGCGAGGACTCCTTCATGCTCGTGCTAGCGAGCTACAACCGCGGCGAAAACGGTGTGCGGCGGGCTCTGCGCCAGGTGGCCCGCGAGCCCGGCGGCTTCCGCAAGGACAAGCGCGACTTCTGGCACCTCTACCGGCTCAAGCTGCTGCCGGAGGAGACGCGCGAGTACGTGCCGCGAGTGCTGGCGGCGGCGATTGTCTCCAACAACGCGCAGAAGTACGGGCTGGGGAACTAGGGCCCTGCGCGGAAAACAGGTGGGCCGGACCTGCGTCAGCCGCGCCGGGCCGCTTCGATCGCAGCGATGTCGATCTTTCCCATCCCCATCGTCGCTTCGAAGGCGCGCTTGGCCGCTGCGCGATCGGTGTCGGCCAGAGCGTCGATGAGGGCACGGGGCGTGATCTGCCACGACAGGGGCGGTTGCCTGCTCCTTCGACGAACGAAGACCCGCCCGATCGACAAACCCGGCGAGAATCTTTCGTCAATCGACGCCACCCGCCAGCGCGCCGCAACCCCACTGGCGCCACCCACGAGGACAGGACATGCGGATTGCCGTGATGGGTGCCGGCGCCGTCGGCGGTTACTTCGGCGGCTTGCTCTCGCGCGCCGGCCACGAGGTGACTTTCGTCGCGCGCGGCGAGCACCTGCGCGCGATGCAGGCCGGCGGGCTCACGCTGGAAACGCCCAAGGGCGCGCTCAAGGTCGATGGCGCACGCTTCGTCTCCACGCCGGCCGAGGTGGGCGCCTGTGATGTCATCCTCTTCGCCGTCAAGGCCTACGACATCGAGGCGGCGGCCGCGCCGCTGAAGCCGCTGGTGGACGCGGGAGCCTGCATCGTCTCGGTGCTGAACGGCGTCGACCACCAGGAGCGCATCGCCAGCGTCGTCGGCGCCGGGCATGTGCTGGGCGGGCTGGCCATGGTGTCCGGGGTGATCGTCGCGCCGGGTGTGATCCGCTACACCACGGACATGTCGGCACTGCGCTTTGGCGAGGCCAGTGGTTCGAGCAGCACACGCGCACTGGCGTTTGCCGATGCCTGCCACAGCGCCGACTTCGCCGCCGAGGTGGTGGCCGACATCCGCGCGGCGCAATGGACCAAATTCGTCGCCCTCGCCACCAACGCGGCGATGTGTTCGCTGTTCCGGCTGCCTGTGGGCTACATCTACCACGACCTGGAAATCATCCCCATGGCCCTGCGCGCATTCGCCGAGGTGGCGGCGCTGGCGCGCGCGTTGGGCATCGCGGTGCCCGGCGATATCGAAGAGCGATCGCTCGCGATCCACCAGTCGTTCCCCAAGACCATGTACGCCTCGATGTTCCACGATCTGGCCAAGGGCCGGCCGCTGGAGCTCGACAGCCTCTCGGGCTACGTGGTGAGAAAGGGCCGTGAGCTGGGCCTGCCGACGCCGGTGCACGAGATGGCTTACCTCGCGCTCAAGCCCTACATGCACGGGGCGCCCAAGCCGCTGGCGTGAGGTTGCGCCATGGCAGGTGGGCCCCGTGCCGCTGGCCACGGGCGCCCTGGGCACCAGCGCGCTGAACTCAGCGCTGGGCTGGTCCATTTGCCCGGCGCGGCGTGTTTGATCGCGTCCGAGGCGCCAGGACGCCAGGGCGCCGGATCGCGCCGGTGTGATGTGCGCCTTGGTCGCTGGCCCATGGCTCGGGCAGCTCGGGCAGCTCGGGCTGCTCGGGCAACTCGGGCAACTCGGGCAACTCGGGCTGCCATACGATGCTCGGTGCCGCACCAGACAACCCGCCGATGACAGAACACCCTCTCGCGTGAGCTTCGACACCATCGTCGTTGGCAGTGGCCTGGCGGGGCTCACCTTCGCCGCTCTGGCCGCGCATGGCGGCGCGCGCGTGCTGGTGCTGGAGGCGCATGCGCAGCCGGGCGGTTACGGCCACACCTTCAGCTTCGGCAAGCCGCCCGATGTCTACCGATTCAACGCGCAGTTGCACTACGTGTGGAATTGCGGCCCCGGGCAGACCGTGCACAACGTGCTGCGCAAGCTGGGCCTGGCCGACGAGGTGACGTTCAAGCCGCTGGATCGCGACGGTTTCGACCGCATGCGCATCCCCGGCTACGCGCTCGATATCCCGAACGGGTACGCCGAGCTGACGCGGCGACTGGCCGCGTTGTTCCCGGTTCACGCCGAGGCGCTGCGCGCCTTCGTCGCCGAGGTCGAAGCCCTGGCCGACGAACTCGACCGCCTGCCGCCACCGCCGCTGCTGCCGCGTTTGCTGCCGCGCCTGCACCGCTTTCGCCGCGTGCTGCGGCATCGGCATCACACCTTGCAGCAGGCCTTCGACGCCTTCGGGTTGCCACGCGAGGCGCAGGCGTTGCTGGCGCTGCAGTGGCCCGACTTCCTGCTGCCGCCCGAACGCCTCTCGTTCTTCGCCTGGGTGATGCTCTTTGCCGGCTACCAGCGCGGCGCCTATTACCCCACGCACCACTTCGAGCAGGTGGTGGATGCACTGGTGGGCCGCGTGGCCGAGCGCGGCGAGCTGCGCCTGCGCCATCGCGTGGTGGAGTTCCTGCTCGAGGGCGACGCCGTGGTGGGCGTGGTGGCTGAGGAGGTCGACGACGACGCCGTCTCGACCGGCGTGCGCCACGAGTTCCGCGCGCCGCGGGTGGTGTGCAACATGGACCCCCAGGCCGCGGCGCGCCTGATCGGCCACCACCGCTTCAGCCGCAAGGTGCGCCGCCAGCTCGACTACTGCTATTCGCCCTCCAACTTCATGGCCTACCTTGTCGTGGAGGGGGTCGACTTGCGCGAGCACGGCTTCGGTCGATCCAACCTGTTCCACAGCGAGCTGGCCGACCTGAACGAGGCCTTCCGGCGCATGGAGCAAGGCGACTATTCCGCGCCCAGCTTCGCGATGACGGTGCCCTCGTTGCTCACCGACGACCGCAGCGACTGCCCGCCGGGCAAGCAGGTGGTGGAGCTGCTCACAGTGGCCGACCACGGCCGCTTCCTGCAACTGCGCATCGCCAACCCGCGCGCCTACCGTGACAAGAAGGCCGAGATCTACGACGCGATCTGCAACGTGATCGAGCGCGACTACGTGCCCGGCTTCCGCGACCGGGTGTGCTTCAAGCTGCTCGCCAGCCCCACCACCAACCAGCGCTATTGCCTGAGCCCCGAGGGCAACTCCTATGGCTCGGACATGGTGCCCGGGCAGATCGGCGCCGGGCGGCTCGGGCCCGAGAGCTCGGTGCGCGGGCTGTGGTTCTGCAACGCATCGTCGGGCTATGCCGGGTTCGCAGGCACCTTCTGGACCGGCGCCAGGCTGTACGAGAAGCTCACGGGCGACCCGGTGCTGACAGGCCACACGGCGCTTGACATCGGTTGAGCCCCGGGGCCGCGTCGACCCGCCTTCGCTGCATCACTGCATCACTGCATCACTGCATCACTGCATCACTGCATCACGGCATCACGGCATCACGGCATCACGGCATCACGGCACCCGGCCACCCAGCGCGGTGGCGACGGCCAGCGCCGAGCAGGCGGCCCCCTCGTGCAACCCGTCGCCCAGCCAGGCGCCCACATGCCAGGTGTGGCGTTGCCCGTTGCTGGCCCGCACTTCTTCGCGATGGGCGAGCGCCGCGACGGTGAAGGCCGCCGTGTGATGCGACTGGCGCAGCAGCACGCGGACGGGGTCGATCTCCGCGTCCAGGCCGAGGGCGAGACCGTAGTTCACCGCGTGGCCCGGCGGCAGGCCGGCCAGGTCGTTGAGCCAGGCGTTGTAGCCGCCGCCCCCGGGCAACTCGAAGAGATCGAACTCGGTGCGGACGGGAACGCGGCGGCGGCGGTACGGTCCGTCATCGGCATGCACCAGCGTCGTCACGTGGTTGGGCCGCCATGCGCCGAAGCGGCGCTGCTCGGCTTCGTCGGCGTCGGCGAGCAGGCTCAGCACCTGGTCGGGTGGGGTGGCGAGCACCACCGCGTCGAACCGCAGGGCCTCGCCACCAACCAGCAGCTGAACGGCGGCGCCCTCACGCCGGATCGATTGCACGACGGCTTCGGTGTGCACCGCGCCGCGCAGGCCGGCCAGCAGGCGTTCGACATAGGCGTAGGTGCCGCCTTCGACAGCGGTCCACGAGTTCGCCCTGGCAAAGCGGCGCAGCATCGGTACGCACAGGGCCGCCGAGAGCCCGGGCACCTCGGCGCTGGGGATCGAATAGGCGTAGGTCACGAGCAGGCGCAGCCAGGTGCCGAACGGCGGCGGGCCGAGAAACTCGGCCAACGCGCGGCCGTGCAGCGCCGAGTCGGGCACGTTGGCGCGCGCCATGAACTGGCGCCGCTGCAGGCCGGCGCGAGCCAGCCGCAGCACGGCGCCGGCCCGCGCGGCGGGCGGCAGCTGACGCCAGGCCCCCGGCGAATACAGCGGCGCGGCCCCCTGGCGATGCAGCGCGGTGTCGCCTGCCACGGTGCGCAAGGGCACCCCGAGCGCCGCGAAAAGGCGGTGCACGGTGGGGAAGTTCTCGCGGCTGAATTCGACGACGCCGGCATCGAGCCAGAGGCCCGGGGGCAGATCGCCGCGCGGTGCATTGCGCCCCAGCGTGCGGATATGCCCACCGACCACGCTGGCGCGCTCGAACACGGTGACCTCGTGCGCCCGGTCGAGCATCCATGCCGTGATGAGCCCGCTGGCGCCGGCGCCGACGATCGCGATCCGCAAGTAGCCCCTTCCCTCATTGAGACGGTGGCCGCGACGATAGCCGCGCCGGCGGCACCAGACAAAAGCCTTGGCGACACCGCAAGTCGGTCAAGTTCCCTCTTGACCACGCCGTCGCGCTCGCACTCGCACTCGCACTCGCACTCGCACTCGCAAGCGTGGGTCTCCAGCCCGGGCCGGTCAAGCACCGTGGTGTGGCCGCGGCGATATCGACCTTGGATCGCGCGGTGACAGACTTTCCGCGGACATACATGGCCTGCCCGAGCAGGTCCGCAGCTCCGGCAGCTGGCGCCCCTAATCCTCGCGCCGCGCCAGCGCCAGAAACGCGCCCAGGCCCACCATCGTCACCCCCGACACGCGCGTGAGCAAACGCGCGCGTGCCTCACGCGTGGCACCCGACTCGAGCAGCCGGTGGGCCATGAATACCGCCACCACATCCACCAGCGTGTTGAGCACCACACAGATGCTGCCGAGCAGCACGAGTTGAGGCACGAGGGGCGCGCCGGGCGACGTGAACTGCGGCAGGAACGCGAGGAAGAAGAGCGCCGTCTTGACGTTCAGCGCTTCGACCACGATGCCTTCGAACAGGGCGCGCCGCGCCCCTTGAGCCGGTCGCGAAGGCACGGCCTCGACAGTGAACGACTCGGGCTTGCGCAGCAGCAGCCGGATGCCGAGGTAGACGAGATAGGCCGCGCCCAGGTACTTGACGACGTTGAACGCCACCGCCGACTGCGCCACCAGCAGCGAGAGGCCGAGTGCGGCGGCAAACACATGCAGCATGCCGCCCAGGCCGGTGCCGATGCACGAGGCCAGCCCCTCAGGCCGGCCGCCCGCGACCGTGCGCGCCACGACATAGGCAATGCCGGGGCCGGGCGTGATGGCCAGGACGATGGCGGCGGCGAGGAAGGCGAGGAAGGACATGTTGTTCGATCAGGCGGTCGAGGCCAGTGGCGTGCGTGCCGCGCGGCCGACAGCGTCAGGGGCGAACGCCCAGCAGTTCGCGAACCACCGCACGGGTGTGCAGACCCACGCGCCCGAGCAGGGCTGCGACCATCTGCTCCAGGCGCGCGTGTTCCTCCGCGGAGTGCTGCTGGGCGATGGCCGGCATGTCCGGCGGTGGCCCATTGCCCAGCGTGACAGAGGGGTCGGCGGTGAACTGGCGCGGGAAGCTCTTCTCGAGCTGGCGATCGAGCGCATCGGCAGCCTCGAAGGACTCCCGGCTCACCAGAGCGCGCGTGTTCGCGAGCTCGTAGCGCCAGTGGTCGCGGTCGCGGCCGGTGTCGCGCAGCGCGGCCAGCATCACGTCGTCCATGCGCCGCTGCAGGTAGGCCTGCGTCATGTGCTGCTGCTGGTAGTCCTCGACCACCGTGTGCCGGTTGGACACCATCGTGATGGCGTCGTGCTTCGGGCGCTCCCAGCCGGCCATCGCGACGGCATGCATGCCGAGCATGCGCGCCGCGTTCACGCCCGGCAGCACGCGTGCGTGGTACGGCTGGGCCAGGTCCTGCACGTAGTGCAGGGCCCAGCCGGCGAAGCGCCAGCCCCAGTAGACGTGCCCGCTGGCCAGCGCAAGCCGCGACAGCGCCATGAACAGCGCGATGCGCGCCTCGGGGTGCGTGCGGCGCAGGAAGCCGCCGGCCGCGAAGACGATGCGCGCCTCGTGATAGAAGCCCATGTGGAACGGCACCTGGCTCGAGTATTCGAGCGCGGCGTTGCCGAAAGGCTGCGCGCCAAAGCCGTAGCTGCGGCCGTGTGCTGTGCCGTTGTCTTCGAACAGGCCCAGGTCGAGCCCGTAGTCGGGTTCGTGCGAGGCGGTGGCCAGCACGTCGCTCACCGCCAGCTCCTGCCCGGGCGCCACCGCGACATAGGTGTTCTCGCGCGCGCCCACGCCGCTGGCGAGCGTCGTCACCTCCTGCCACGGCAGCACCGGCCGCGCACCGGGCGCATCGCCCGGGCGCAGTTGCAGGAAGAGCGGCAGCCGGGAGCTGACGTTCAGCCGCAGCGCTTTCAGAAAGCGCTGCCGCAGGTCCACCTCTGCAGCGCCGGCCTGGGGCACGGCGAAGGCCAGCGCGTCAGGCCGGGGTGCGTAGTCGTTGTTGTGGGCGCGGGCCCAGGCCTCCTGCTCGGCCAGCACACGCGCGAGCTGCGGCGCCTGCGCGGCCAGGAAACTCTCGAGAAGCTCGGCACGCACGCGCAGGGTCGCAAGCTCCTGCAGGGGTTCGAGGGCTTGCCAAGTGCACAGCGCGTGATTGTTCCAGGCGCTCGCCGCACCGGGCAGCAGTCCAAGACCCAACAGCGCCCAGAGCACCAGACCTCGAACGCTTCTTGCCCGCCATCGCCTCATGTTCAGCCTCGCCCTTGAAGGCGGGCGGAGTGTGCCACCTCGGGTCGTACTTGATCTTGCTGGTGTAGTACTGGGCCAGCGAGGTGATGCCGTGTTCGGCCCACATGGCAGCCATCTCGGGGCTGCTCTCCATGTAGCGGGCGCGGCCTCTGCGATCACGTTCAGAGTAGCGGGCATCGATGTCCGCAGCGCTCGGGCGCTGGTAGCGCTCTTCGTGGATCCAGGCCGCGGGCGGCAGGCGGTCGCGCTGGCCCGGCGCGTCGGCCGGCCAGCCCACCACCAGCCTCGTCACGGGCAGGCAGTTGGGCGGCAGCTCCCGGGCCTCGGCGATGGCCCGCATCGAAAACAGCGTGGTGCCCCTGTAGCAGATGCCCAGGCCCTGGCTCTCGCAGGCCAGCGCCACGGTCTGCGAGAGGAGCATCGCGTCGAAGCCCGCCACGTGCCAGCTCATGAAGTCCGCAAAGCCGGGCCGGGCGCCACGATGCGCCAGCCACTCGCGGGTGCGGAAACTGTCGGCGCAGAAGGTCAGCACCAGCGGCGCCTGCTCAGCCGTTGGCCTCGGGCCGATACCAGCGCGGGTAGAACCGAGCCACCTGCGGGCCCGAAGCCTTCAGTGCATGGCATCCGTCGATGCTGAAAGGCTGCTGCTGCGCGTCCTGCATCAGGTCCTCCCACATCGCCTGCAGCGCGGCGCTGCCCATCACGCCGGCGAGCTCGTTCATGTGCGTGCAGCCCGCCGTGCGCCCGAAGAGCCGGCGGATGGCATCACGCCAGCCGCGGGCCACGCGCACGCCCACCAGCTGGCCATAGTCCGGTGCGATCGTGCCGCAGGCCGCACCATACGGGCCGGCATCGGTGGCGGCCTCGGCCGCCACCACGGTGGCCGTTTTGTCCAGTGTCAACCGCAGCGACATCGAGTGCATGGGCTGGCCCGCCGGCAGCGTGCCGCCGGCACAGGGCACGGGCTCGGGCCAGGCATCCGTGAGATGGCCTTCAACGTCCCACAGGCCATCGCTGCGGGCATAGGCGCGAACGGTGATCGAACGTTGATGCGAAGCCTTGCGTTCGCAGGTGGGGGGCGGCAGAGGCATGGGATGTGGCAGCGGGTTGGATGGGGGCTTGGGGGCCACCGGGTGGGGACGTTGAATGGTATGCGGCACCGGGCCGATGACTTGTATGCCCGCAACCGCCGCGACGAAGTGCCGGCCCCGAGCCATCATGCGCACGATCCGACGCCCTGCCACCGCGCGGGTGCCCCCGCCGGAACCCCGGAGAACAGCGATGCACCTCAAAGGCTCTTGCCACTGCCAGGCCGTGCGCTTCGTCGTCGAGTCGCACGAGCCGGTGCCGTTCATGCGCTGCTACTGCTCGATCTGCCGCAAGACGGCGGGCAGCGGTGGTTTTGCGATCAACCTCGGCGCCGATTTTTCGACGCTGAAGGTGAAGGGCCGCGAGCACATCGGCATCTACCGCGCCAGGCTCGGCCGCACGGCACGCAGCAAGCAGCGCAGCCCCGGCGAGCGCCACTTCTGCAAGCTGTGCGGCAGCCCACTCTGGGTGTGGGACCCGCGCTGGCCCGAGTTCATGCACCCGCATGCCGGCGCCATCGACACGCCGTTGCCCGAGCCGCCGGCGGTGACGCACATGATGCTCGGCTCGCGAGCCCCCTGGGTCGCAGTGCAACGCCGGCGCGGCGACAGCAGCTTCGAGACCTACCCGTCGCTCTCGCTCGCGCAGTGGCACGAGAAGCACGGGCAGACGCGCTAGGGCCTAAGGTTTCGGACCTCGGACCTCGGACCTCTGGGCTCCGCCCTCTGGTCTGTGGCCCTGGCCCTGGCCCCGGCCCTGGCCCCTGGCCCGGCGCGGCCCGCCGGGCCCCGCAACGCTAACGGCGCGGTTTGATCGCCAGCAGCTTGCGGTCGAGCGCCTTCGGCGGCGGCGGCACGCGGGCGGCGCGCATCGCCTCGGGCTCGCGCAGCTTCGTCGCGATGGCCTTCGGCGCCTTCTCGCGGACCGGCCTCGTCGGCTTCGGCAGCTTGAGCGCCGGCACCTCGGCGAGTTCGACACGCGCCAGCCGCGCGGCGTCGATGTCGCGCCGCCTCGCCACGATGCGGTAGCTGCAGCGCAGCGCTTCGGCCGGCGCGCCTGGTGCCGCGCCGCCCTCGGCCAGAGCCCGGATCTCGAAGCCCTTCGCGCCGCGCCGGCTCACGTACAGCGAGGCAGGCCCATAGGGGGTCAGGAAGACGTGGTACGCATCGGTGCGCACGAGCGCGGCGAAGTCCGGATCGAGCGCCACGCTGCAGGTGCCACCTTCGAGCTGCGCTTCGCCGAAATCCTCGAACCAGCTTTCCGGGCTCTCGACGCAGTAGAGCTGTCGGTGCGAGCCGTCGCGGTGCGGCACCACGGCCGACTTGGGCCCGCCGATGACGCGGAACGCGCCGTACACGTCGACGCCGCCGTCGAAGCGGGCGGCCAGGTTCCCGCCGGCCTTGGCGTAAAGCGAAGGCTGCGTGGCGCTCACGGCGGCGACGCCATAGCCCGTCTGCGAGGCGCCGACCACGCCATGACCGGCGCTGATCTGGTTTGAGTTCTGCATGCCCAGCACGGCCACGCCGGTCGCGCTCTCGGCAAAGAGGCCGTAGCCGCTCACCGAGCGACCGTGCAGCGCACGCGTGGTGGCGCTGTAGCCCGAGACGCCGGCGTTGCCGCTCGTCGTCCAGCCATGCACGCCGTTGCCAAGGGAAGACATGCCGAGCACGCCGTAGTGGGTGTTGGAGTCGCCGCGCACGCCCGGTTGCGCGAAGGCCGCGCCGACCACGCCGATGGATTCGGCCGAGATCCCGTGCACACCGACGCCGCGTGTCGAGCGACCATGGACGCCGTCGTAGCTCGTGCTGATGCCGGCCACACCGGCGCTGGAGGCCGAGCGGCCGTACACCCCTTGCGAGGTGTTCGACTCACCGCGCACGCCGATCGATGTGGCCGAGCGGCCGCTCACACCGGCGCCGCTGGTGCTGTCACCCGCCACGCCGGCACCGGTTGCCGACTTGCCCTGCACGCCGACACCCACCGGATCCTGGCCAAGCACGCCGAAGCCGGCACTCGAAGCGCCGTGCACGCCAACACCGCCCGAGCCGCTGCGGCCGGCGACACCGGCGCTCGCCAGCAGGATGGTGCCGTTCTCCTCGACCATGCCGCCGTCGCTCTGCCCGAAGACGCCGGTCGTCTGGGCCATGCCGACCACGCCGACCTCGCTCGACAGCAGGTTGGGGCCGAGCGGCAAGGCGCGGCCCAGCAGCCCCACACCGGCCTTCGGCCCGAAGCCGATGAATGCGGCGGCCTGGTTGCCGCCCGGAATCGCCGTCGCGACGAGCGCGGTAGTGATGCTGGCGCTGTTGAACGTGCCCTGGATGAGTGGCTGACCGTTGGCCATTTCGACCCTTTCTTTGCCATGGTGGCGGTGCACCGCAGCATAGGGGCCGGCCTGTCCCGTGGGAGGTGAATATTCCAACCACGGCAGAACGCCGGGCAGGCGTTAACCCCATGGAGCATGCCGGCGTTCGGCCGGAAACTGCGGCGCCTGGCACCTGACGGAGGCCCGCCGATGCCCCAACACACCCACCCGCACATCGACGCCTACATCACCCACGCCGCGCCCTTTGCGCAGCCCATCCTCAAGCGCCTGCGCGCCGACGTGCATGCCGCCTGCCCCGAGGCCGTTGAGGCCATCAAATGGAGCATGCCGTTCTTCATGCACGCCGGGCGCAACCTCGCGCACATGGCGGCGTTCAAGGCGCATTGCGCTTTCGGCTTTGAACTCGGCCGTGCGGTTGTCGACCTCGGGCGCGAAGCGCAGGCGATGGGGCAGTTCGGCCGCATCACGGGCCTGAACGACCTGCCGTCCAGCGCCGGGCTGCAAAAGCTCGTGAAGAAGGCGGTGGCGCTGATCGACGCCGGCGCGAAGCCGCCGCGCGCGCCGAAGAGTGGCGCGTACAGAACCACTGCGCCCGCTACGCCCGTGACGCCCACAAGGACCGCAAGGCCCGCAAGGACCGTCAAGCCCGTTACGCCCGTTAAGCTCGCAACGGCAACGCCGCACCGATCGCTACAAACAGGCCGCCGCAGGCCTGGTTGAAGCGTCGCCCCACGCGGCCGAGCCAGGGCCGGATCCTGTGCGCCGCGCTCGCGAGCACAAACTCCGTGGCCACCTCGGTGATCACGAAGGTGCCGGCCATGACGAAGAACTGCACCAGCAGGCTGCGCCGCGGGTCGATGAACTGCGGCAGGAAGGCGGCGAAGAAGAGCAGGCCCTTCGGGTTGGTGGTGGCCGAGAGCGCACCTTGCCAGAAGAGCGAGGCGCCCGATCTCGCGCCCACCGGCGCGGCCACCTGCTCACCGAGCGGCGGCGAGCGCCACACCTGGATGCCCAGCCACACAAGGTAAGCGCCGCCCACCCACTTCAGCACCGTGAGCCAGATCACCGACGACTTGATGAGGGCCCCGATGCCGAACATCGATAGCGCGATGATCAGCACGAACCCGATCGCCCCGCCAGCGATGGTGAACAGCGCCATGCGTCGGCCATGCAAGGCGCCATGCGTCAGCGCGAGCAGCCCGTTCGGCCCGGGCGAGAGCGACAGGCCGGCGGACGCGACGAAAAAGATGAGCCAAGTTTCGAGTTGCATGCGGGGCGGGCTTCCACCCCGATGCTATGCGCCTGGCGCGCCACCAGGCGCGCCCAGAGCACCCGGCCCCTCAGTGGCCTCAGTGGCCTCAGTGGCCTCAGGGCACTCTGTTGGCCCTCAGTTGGCACTCAACCAGCGCAACCCGCGGCAATCGGGGTGCCAACGGCTTTGCACGAGGCACTTGGCCGCCGCCGGGTCCTTCTTGATGAAGTACATCGCACGCGCGGCCACGGCGGTGTCGGTGAAGTCGGTGAAGAGGCCGTCCACACCCAACTCGTACAACTTCAGGTACTCGTTGATCGGGTTGCCCTTGTAGTCGCTGGCCAGCCGGCGTTGCTCGTTGCGGAAGGTGAATGGGTGCACGAGCAGGCCGAGCGCGTGCGCGTTGGCCACCACGTTGCTCGGCAGCAGCAGCTTGCGGTCTGTCTCGTTGACGAGACCGTTGCCGTTCACGTCGGCGCACTTGCCAAGCACGATGGTGATGCAGGTGCTGCTGATGAGATAGGGCTTCCACGGGCCGATGCCATCGGCATAGGTGCGCACTTCGGCCAGGCCGGCCGGCGTGACGAGGTCACCGAAGGTGCCGGCACGGCCGCTCACCGCCCAGTCGTAGGGCCGGTCGAACGGCGCGGCGTAGGTGATCTTGCCGTCAGCGGCCACGTCGTCGGCGTCGATCAGCTGCACCAGGCGCACCGAGGTGCGATGGCGCAGGTACTTCAGGTTCGCCTGTTCGAAGCTCTGGATGAAGACCGGCGCGCTGCGGTGGTTCCAACCCTGGCGGTGCAGCACGTGCAGCAGGCGGTCTTCGAGCGCCAGGCCGAGCTGCTGGTGGTAAGTGGGGTGCTTGGTCTCGGGGTACACGCCAATGGTGCGGCCCTCCTCTGCGCCCTTGCGCTTGGCCAGCTCGATCACCTCGTCCAGCGTCGGGATCTTGAAGCGGCCGTTAAAACTCTGGTCACGCTCGCCCGCAGGCTGGATGGTGCGGATCTGCTTGATCTCGGCCAGCGTGAAGTCGCTGGCGAACCAGCCCTCCTCCTCGACGCCGTCGACCACCATCTTGCGCTTGCGGTCGGCAAACTGCGGCAGGTCCTTGACGTTGGTGGTGCTGGTGATGTTGGGCTCGTGCCGTGCGATGAGGTGGCCGTCCTTGGTGGCCACGAGGTCGGGCTCGATGTAGTCGGCGCCGAGTTCGATGGCCAGCGCGTACGCTTCGAGCGTGTGCTCGGGCAGGTAGCCGCTGGCACCGCGATGTCCGATGACGAGCGGGCGCTTCACCGCCGTCGCGCCATGGTGGCTGTCGGTGGCCAGCGCCGGCATCGGCGCCAGTGCGGTCACGGCCAAGGCGGCGCCGAGGCCGGTCAGCCAGGTCTTTACGGTCTTCAAGGTCTTCTTCACCGTTGTTGCTCCTCTGGGTTCATCGCGGCGGAATCCGCTGCCGCACGGTAGCGGCCCGTCTTGTCAAGCTCGTGACAACGAGTTGACTCCGGGCCGTTGGCTACACTCAATCGATCACGTCGGGCCACGCCGTGTGAAAGGCCTCGCCCGCCGGCCGGTCCACGCGCTCGTAGGTGTGCGCACCGAAAAAATCGCGCTGCGCCTGCAACAGGTTGGCCGGCAGGCGCGCACTGCGATAGGCGTCGTAGTAGGCGAGCGAGGCGCTCATCGCCGGCACCGGAACGCCGGCGCTCACGCCCAGCGCCACCACCTCGCGCCAGGCAAGCTGCGCGCGGTTCAGCACGGTCTCGAAAAACGGGGCCAGCATCAGGTTGGCCGGCAGTGGACCGGCACCGACATCGCGGTAGGCCTCGGCGATATGGCCGAGAAAGCGCGCGCGGATGATGCAGCCGCCGCGCCAGATGCGCGCGATGCCGCCGAGGTCGAGGTTCCAGCCCTTCTTCTCGCTCATCGTTCGCATCAGGTCCAGGCCCTGGGCGTAGCTCACGATCTTGCTGGCGTACAAAGCCTCGTGCAGCTTGGGCACCAGTTCGTTCGCGGCAACGGCCAGGCGCGGCTCGGGCCCCCGAAGGCGCGCGCTGGCCGCCACGCGCGCCGCCTTCATCGAAGAGAGCACACGCGCTTCCACGGCGGCGTTGATGGTGCTCACCACCACCGCGTTGTCGGCCGCGCTCATCAGCGTCCACTGTCCCGTGCCCTTCTGCCCCGCTTTGTCGACGATGACGTCGACGATGGGCGCACCGGTGTCGGGGTCGCGCTGCTCGAGGATGCGCGCGGTGATCTCGAT
Source organism: Burkholderiales bacterium (assembly GCA_031401195.1). GTDB lineage: Bacteria > Pseudomonadota > Gammaproteobacteria > Burkholderiales > Burkholderiaceae_C > Rubrivivax. The sequence continues at coordinate 7,581 of JANNRI010000008.1, read as the reverse complement.
CAGGTAGCTCTGCAGCTCGCCGGCGTTCCAGCGCGAAAACACCGCGGCCATCTCGTCGGTGCCCATGCCGGCGGCCTGCATCAGCGCATAGGCCTCGCAGATGAGCTGCATGTCGCCGTACTCGATGCCGTTGTGCACCATCTTCACGTAGTGGCCGGCGCCGCCGGGGCCGATGTGCATGACGCAGGGTTCGCCCCCTCCTTCGCCCACGCGCGCGGCGATGCTCTCGAAGATGGGCCGCAGCACCAACCAGGTGCTGGCCGGGCCGCCGGGCATGATCGACGGCCCCTTGCGCGCGCCCTCCTCGCCGCCCGAGACGCCGGCGCCGACGAAGCGCAGCCCGCGCGCGGCGAGCAGTGCATCGCGCCGCTCGGTATCGGCGTAGTGGCTGTTGCCGCCGTCGATGACGATGTCGTCCCGGTCGAGCAGTGGCATCAGTTGCTCGAGCACGGCGTCCACCGCCGCGCCGGCCTTCACCATCAGCATCACGGTGCGTGGACGCGCCAGACTCGCGACGAACCCGGGCAGCGTCTTGTACCCCGTCAGGCGCTTGCCCGCGTGCGCCGCGACGAAGGCCTCGGTCACCTCCGCGCTGCGGTTGAACACGCTCACCGCGAAGCCGCGGCTCTCGACGTTGAGTACCAGGTTCTGGCCCATCACGGCCAGGCCGATGAGGCCGAAGGGGTTCTGGGTGGGCATGCGGGGTTGGCGCGAACGGTGAGGGGCGACGACCAGAGCTCAGGATGGACTGGCGATTGTGGCGTGACAATCGGATGCGGATGCGGGTGCAGGCGCAGCGCACCCACATCGCAATCCCTGAGCGTCCGGAGCGACCGATGATCCAAGGCATGAACCACTTCACCATCACGGCCGAAGACCGCGCGAAGACGCTCGACTTCTACTGCGGCCTGCTCGGCCTGGTCGAAGGCCACCGGCCCGACCTCGGCTTCCCCGGTGCCTGGCTCTACCCGCCGGGTCTACCAGGCACCACCCAGGCCGTGCTGCACATCTACTGGGACCGTCCCATGCCCACGCAACGCACGGGCGTCATCGACCACCTCGCGTTCACCGCCAACGACCTGAAGGCGGTGAAGGCGCGCTTCGACGCGCGCGGGCTGAAGTACGACCTGCGCCAGCAGGTCGGTGCCGGCACGTGGCAGCTCTTCAGCTACGACCCCAACGGCGCCAAAGTCGAACTCGACTTCAGCCCCTCCGAGACGCTTTGACAAAGGGCTTGCGCAGCCGCGTGGTCGCGTGGCCGCGTGTGTGGCCGCGTGGCCGCCGGGCGTACACTGAGCCCGATCATGTGGATACGCCGATGCCTCATCTGGCTGTTGATGCTTGCGCTGCCCGTGCAGGGCCTCGCAGCATCGACGATGCTGCAGTGCGGGCCGGGGCATCACATGGGGCAGGGCGAGATGAACTCGATGCACGCGATGCATTCCATGCAAGCGATGCCTGGCCAGGCCGCGCACGATGATGCAAGTCACGAGCATCACTCGAATCATGCGCACGACGCCCCCAGCTCGCCTGACGCATCGTCGGCCAAGTGCAGCGCCTGTGCCTCTTGCTGCTCAGCCGTGGCGATCCTCGGCATGGTCTTGCCTGCCTCGGCGCCCGTGCGTCACGCCGCACCCGCTCCGATCCTGGCCGTGAGCTGGCAGCCGGTCTTCATCGCGGGCCCCGAGAAGCCACCCCGGGCCTTCCTCGCCTAGCAGTGCCGCGGGGCGTGCGCACGCACGCATGCCGGGCACTGCATGAACGCCGCCTGCTCGTGCAGCAGGCCTCCTGCATTCGTTCGTGCGAGGAAAGCCATGTTCCAACCCCATGCCCCGAGGCTCTGGCCTGCGGCGCTCTTGCTGCTGTCGTTGTCCGCGGGCGCCACGCCACCGGCGCCGACGCAGCGGCCCGCCAAGGCCGACCCGCTGGATGCCGCCTCCGCGGTGCCCCCCCTGACCTACCGCTCGGTGTTCGCGCCGTACCGGGGGCAGCGCGAACTGCCCTTGCGTTCATGGAAGGAAGCGAACGACGAAGTGGCCCGCATCGGCGGCTGGCGCGTCTATGCGCGCGAAGCGGCTTTGCCCGACACGCCGTCCACCGCCCCCACCCGACCCGTGGTCCCTGGCAGCACACCTGCTGCGCAGCCCGTGCCGCAAGGTGCCGGCGGCCATCGGCATCACTGATGGGCGGCGCCATGACACACCATTCGATGGCGCAGACACGGCGCCGCGCAGGCAGACACAAGCTGGCCAGCATGATCGTGCTCCTGCTCGGCCTGGCCGGCCTCGGCGGATGCGCCACCTTCAGCGCCGACGGCGGCTTCAGCCCAGTGGAGGCCGTCGCCAAGGACAAGCTCGGCAAAGAGCTGCGCTGGTCGCGCTCAGCCGACGACCAGAACGGCATCGAGCAGCGTGTGGCCGCACTGTTGGTGTCGTCGTTGACGGTGGATGCAGCCGTGCAGATCGCGCTTTTCAACAACCGCGGCTTGCAAACCGCGTTTCAACAGCTGGGCATCTCGGAGGCCGAGCTCGTGCAGGCCGGCCGCCTGGCCAACCCGGGCTTCGGCTTCGCGCGCCTGCGGCGTGGCGACGAAGTCGAGCTCGAGCGCAGTTTGCACATCAACCTTGCGCGCCTGATCGCGATGCCCTGGGTGGGCGAGCTGGAATCGCGCCGTTTCCGGCGGACCCAGGGCGATGTCACGGCGGCCATGCTCACTCTCGCCGCAGACACACGAAAGGCCTGGTTCATGGCCGTGGCTGCGGAGGAGACGGTGCGCTACATGCGCCAGGTGCAGCAGGCGGCAGAGGCCAGCGCCGAGCTGGCGCGCCGAATGGCCCAGGTGGGCAACTTCAACCGGCTGCAACAGATGCGCGAGCAGGCCTTCTACGCTGATGCCGCCCTGAACCTGGCGCGCGCGCAACGCGCCAGCGACTCTGCGCGCGAGAGGCTGACGCGACTGATGGGGTTGTGGGGCACGCAGACTTCGTTCCGCCTGCCCGAGCGCCTGCCCGACCTGCCCAAGGACCCTTTCGACCTGCCCGACATCGAGCGCGTGGCGATGGCGCAGCGGCTGGACGTGCAGGCCGCCCGGCTGGGCGCCGAACAGACCGCCAGCAACCTGGGCCTGACCCGGGCCACGCGCTTGGTCAACGTGCTCGAGCTCGGTGTGATTCGCAATGGCTCCAACGAGGCGCCCACCCAGCGCGGCTGGGAGGTGAGCGTCGAGCTGCCCTTGTTCGACTGGGGCAGCGCGCGCGTCGCACGCGCCGAGGCGGTGTACATTCAGGCCGTGCACCGGGCTGCCGAGACCGCCGTCAACGCGCGCTCCGAAGTGCGCGAGGCCTACGGCGCCTACCGCTCGGCGTGGGACATGGCACGCCACCACCGCGACGAGATCGTGCCGCTACGCAAGCAGATTGCAGAGGAGAACCTGCTTCGCTACAACGGCATGCTGATCGGCGTGTTCGAGCTGCTGGCCGACGCGCGTGTGCAGATCGCGAGCGTCAACGCGGCGATCGAGGCCTTGCGCGACTTCTGGCTCGCGCAGGCCGATCTCGACATGGCGCTGATCGGCCGCGCCAGCCTGGCCGCGCCTGCAGGCCCGGCGATGGCCGCCGATGTCGGTGCGCCGGGCCATTGAGCGCTGCGCACCGCCACCACCGGCACCACCGACACCACCGACACCACCGACACCACCGACACCACCGACACCCGATACAAGGACCGCCCCCATGGTTTCCCGACGCAACTTTCTCGGCAGCGCCGGCGCGATGACGGCCGCCGTCGGCGCCGCCGCCGTCAGCAAGGTCGCGATGGCCGCGCTGCCCGAGCCGGTCATCCAGACCAAGCCCGACACGATGCCCCCGCTCGTGCCCAACACGGGCCATCCCTACAACCCCGCCGTCACGCTCAACGGCTGGACCCTGCCCTGGCGCATGAACCAGGGTGTCAAGGAGTTCCACCTCGTGGCCGAACCGGTGGTGCGCGAGATGACACCGGGCTTCAAAGCCCACCTGTGGGGTTACAACGGCCAGAGCCCGGGGCCGACCATCGAGGTGGTGGAAGGCGACCGTGTGCGCCTCTTCGTGACCAACAAGCTCGGCGAGCTCACGAGCATCCACTGGCACGGCCAACGCCTGCCCAACGGCATGGATGGCGTGACGGGGCTCAACCAGCCCGGCATTCCGCCGGGCAAGACCTATGTCTACGAGTTCGTCGCACGCCGCCCCGGCACCTTCATGTACCACCCGCACGCTGACGAGATGGTGCAGATGGCGATGGGGATGATGGGCTTCTGGATCACGCACCCCAGGCCGGAGGGCAAAGCGAAACATCCGCTCATCGACGAGGTCGACCGCGACTTCTGCTTTCTGCTCAACGCCTACGACATCGACCCCGGCAGCTACACGCCCAAGATCATGACGATGCTCGACTTCAACCTGTGGAGCTGGAACAGCCGCATCTTCCCCGGCATCGACCCGCTGGTGGTGCGCAAGAACGACAAGGTGCGCATCCGCATCGGCAACCTGACGATGACGAACCACCCCATCCACCTGCATGGCCACGAATTCCTCATCACCGGCACCGACGGCGGGCCGACGCCCAAGAGCGCGCGCCAGTACGAGATCACCGCCGACATCGCGGTCGGGCAGATGCGCCAACTCGACTTCATTGCCGACGAAGAGGGCGACTGGGCCTTCCATTGCCACAAGAGCCACCACACGATGAACGCGATGGGGCACAACGTTCCCACCATGATCGGCGTGGACCACCGCGGCCTGGCGCGGCAGATCACCCAACTGATCCCCGACTACATGGTGATGGGCGAGCGCGGCATGAAGGACATGACCGAGATGGAGATGCCGCTGCCGGACAACACTGCCGCGATGATGACCGGCCAGGGCCCATTTGGCGCCGTCGGCATGGGCGGTATGTTCAGCGTCGTCAAGGTGCGCCGCGACCAGAAGGCGGGCGACTACACCGACCCCGGTTGGTACAAGCACCCGCCCGGCACGGTGGCCTACGAGTTCACCGGCGCGCTGCCGGACCCGGCGCGCTTCAAGGCCGAGGGCACCGGCTCGATGCCGCCGGTGGCCCGGGCGTCCAGGGACACCGAAGTGCGCGTGCGCAAACCCAATGGCAAGTCCGGCCACTGAGCCACCGCGAACGGACGCGCTCATGAATCCATTCGCTGTCGACACAGGGCCGCAGGAGTCACCACCGGTGAAAACCGCCCTCGCCGTGCTGGCCAACCTGCGCCGCCGACCCGATACGGCGTTGGCGCAATCGCGCTACGCGGCGTTGGCGCCAGGCTACGAGTCGACCTGTCGTCACATCGAGCCGCTGCGCGCACTGGCCATCGAAAAACTCGCCTTGGCCCCCGGAGAGACGGTGATCGACGTGGCCTGCGGCACCGGCGCGACCACGGTGACGCTGGCGCGCGCCGTTGGTGCATCGGGCCGGGTGATCGGCATCGAGCTGTCACCGCAGATGGCCGCCATCGCCACCGATCGCCTGCATGCCGCGGGCCTGACGCAGGCGCGCATCGAGGTGGCGGCCGTGCAGCACACCCGCCTCGTGCAACAGGCCGATGCATTTCTGTTCTCGTTCACGCACGACGTGCTGCAGCAACCCGAAGCGGTGGCAGCGCTCGCGCGCCTGGCCAAGCCCGGCGCGCGTTATGCGTTGCTGGGCATACGCACCCTGCCCTGGTGGTGGGGCTGGCCCGTGAACCTGTTCGTGATGTGGCGCGCACGGCGCTACCTCACCACCTTTCACGGCCTCGCGGCGCCCTGGGCGCGCCTCGAGGCAGTGAGCCGCGAGTTCAGGCTCGTGGGCACCTGGCATGCCGGCACCAGCTATATCGCGCTCGGCACTTTCTCGACTGGATCGACTGGAGAAGATTCTTGAAGCAACACAGCAAACGCAGGATGCTCGCCGCCGCCGTTGGCGCCGGCCTGATGGCCATCACGAGAACACCATCGGCGCACACCGACAAGCCGCATGCCTCGGCGGGCCCGGTCAAGAAGGAGCAGAAGGACTGGGGCATCGGCGGTGATGCCAAGCAGGCCAAGCGCACGATCGAGGTCCGGATGCTCGACACGATGCGCTTCGTGCCCGACCGCATCGAGGCCAGGCTCGGCGAGATCATCCGCTTCACGGCGAAGAACACCGGCCAGGTGATGCACGAGTTCGTGATCGGAACGAAGAAGGAAAACGAGGCCCACGCCGCGCTGATGGTGAAGTTTCCCAACATGGAGCACGACGAGCCCTACATGGCCCATGTACCGCCGGGCAAGACGGGGCAGATCGTCTGGACCTTCAACCGGCCTGGCGAATTCGAGTTCGCCTGCCTGATCGCCGGCCACTACCAGACCGGCATGGTCGGCAGGATCACCGTGGCGGCTTCGTAACGCCTGCAACGCTTTCAACCGCTTCAAGCAAGCAAAGGACCCTTCGATGAAACGCTCGATACCTCTTACGCTTACCCTCGCCTTCCTGGGCGCCGCGTGGCTGCCCCTGCATGCGCATGCCGCCGCGGATCAGGGTGCGCATAAGACTCAGGCACAGGCGCCCGCCGTCGAGATGACCGACGGTGAAGTGCGCAAGCTAGACAAGGAATCGGCCAAGCTCACCTTGAGGCACGCCGACATCAAGCATCTGGACATGCCGGCGATGACGATGGTCTTTGTCGTCAAGGACAAGGCGATGCTGGACAAGCTGCAAATCGGTGACAAGGTCAGGTTCAAGGCCATCAACGACTCGGGCAAGTTCACCGTCACCGAGATCCAGGTCGTTCGTTGAGGTCAACCTCGAGGGTCGGGATGGCACACCTCGCAACGCCCGGCATCTTCACGCAGACGGCCTCGGTGGCGCTGCTGCTGGCGGGCCTGTGGCGGCGCGACTGCGTGCTGCTGGCCAGCGCCCCGATCGTGGCGCAGCGCTCGTTTCTGCTGCACATGGAGTGGGGCAGTCCATGGTGCCCGCTGCGCGCCGCGACGCGCGCCATCACGGCCGGCGTGCTGGGCCTGGTGGCGGCATTGGCGCTCGTCATTCATGTGCTGGGTGTTCAACTCGGGTGGTGGTGGGCAATCCGCGAGCAAGACGCCTGGGCACCGGCGTGGATCCTCGCGGCCGCCTTGCTGCTGGTGCTGCTGCAGCGTACCCCTGCCCTGATGGTTGGCGAAGCGCAATTCTGGCTGGCGATGCTGGCCGGGGCTTGGGCGGCCACTTGGCCATGGCAGCAGCCGTTGCTCGGGGCCGCCTGCGCCTTCGCGCTGGTGATCGCTGTGGTGGTGATGTGGTCGGCGTGGGGATTCGCGCGCCATTGCGGATCCGGCCTCCTTCGGCAGGCCGATTGAGCGGGCGTCGAGTTGATCCCGACGCATTCACCTCGGACCACGGCAGGCCCGATGTTTGACCTTCGCCCTAAGGCGAAGGTCTAAGGCAACGCTGATCAAGCCACGGCATTCCGACTTGTACAGTGCTCGACGGAATTCAGTGACCCCTTTTGCATTACTGAGGTGCTCGATGCGCAATTAGCGGGCGCATTACACCGAAACTTTGGCCGTCTTGGCTCTC
>JANNRI010000007.1:0-38445 GCA_031401195.1 Burkholderiales bacterium | reverse complement strand
TCGCGCCCGCCACGTGCCGCGCGATGAGCCCACTCAGCACCAGCCCCAGCAGCGAACAGGCGCTCGTGACCACCCACGTGAATTGCCAGCCGCCGGCCAGCGCGGCCATCGCCGCCACCAGCGGCGGGCCGCCGAACTGGCCCAGCGCCGACCACTGCTGCATCCAGCCCACGGTGACCGGCAGGCTGCCCCCGGGCGGCGTGGCCGGCACGGTGAGCGTGAACAGCGTGGCCGGCACGAGGCCGCCCACGCCCGAGAACACCAGCACCGCGATGAAGCTCGGCACCGGCGGCAACACCGGCATCGCCGAGCCCGGCCAGCATACGAAGGCCGCGAACGCTCCAGCGCCCATCGCCACGTAGCCCACCAACAGCAGCCGCAGCGGCGAAACCCCCGCGTGCAGCAGGCGGCCGGCCACCACGTTGCCCACGATGTTGGCCGCCGCCGCCAGCGCCGTGAGCGTGCCGGCCAGCGCGAGCGAGCTGCCGGCCTGCGCATGCATGGTGGGCAGGAAACCGACCACCGCGAGCCATTGCCCCGCATACACCGCGAAGGCCGCGGCGAGCAGCCATGGTCCGCCCGCGGCCAGCGTGCGGGTCAGGCGCGTGGCCAGCGGCAGCGCTGGCGGGGCCGCGGCGGCCTCAGTGCTGGATGCGGAAGACGCGGTCGTCGCAGCGGACGCAGTCGTTGCAGCAGACGTGGTCGTCGCAGCGGACGCGGTCGTCGCAGCAGACGCGGTCGTCGCGGCAGACGTGGCCGTCGCGGCAAACGTCGCCGGGGTGGCGAACGCTCCGGCCGTGCCCTCTCCTTCGCCAGCGGCCGGCGTGGCCGATGCCTGTGGCGCGGCGGCCGCCGCCAGCTCTCCCGGCACGGCCCGCGCAAGCCACAGCGCCATTCCCGCAGAGACCACCGCCAGCAACCCCCACCAGCCCGGCCACCCGAAGGCCGCGATGACCCAGGGCCCACCGAGCAGGGCCAGCGTGATGGCCGCCGGCATGAACGCGCTCCACAGCCCCAGCATCAGGTTCAGCCGCTCGGGCGCCACCAGGCGCTTCACCATCCCCGGTGCCGCCAGCACCACGAGCAGAAAGCCGAAGCCCTCGCAGGCGCGCAGCACCATCAGCATCGTCACGCCCGTGGCCAGCGCCCCGGCGCCGCTGGCCAGGGCCAGCACCACGAGGCCGACGAGCATGCTGCGCCGCGGGCCGAGCCCCTCGGCCAGCACGCCGAACGCCACCCCCACGGTCATGCCGGCCAGCTGCACCATCGAGAGCAGGAAGCCCGCCTGCACGAGCGACAGGCCCAGCGCCTCCTGCAGCGCCGGGATGGCCGGCGGCAGCTTGCCCACGTGCAAGGCGGCGCATACGCCGGCGAGGATGACGACGAAGGCCGGTTCGATACTGCCGCGACGCGGCTGCGGCTGCGGCTGCGGAAGTGGATGCGGGTGCGGGTGCGGGTGCGGGTGCGGGTGCGGGTGCGGGTGCGGGTGCGGGTTCTTCATCTGCGGGGCGAGTGTGCCTTGTGTGCTGAGTGTCCCGTGTGCCTTGGGTGCCTTGTGTGCCCTGCGTGGCCCGTTTGGCATGTGTGGCTTGTATGGCATGTGTGGCTCCAGAGCGGACCCCGCTTCCTAGAATCGTTGCCCATGAACACCCCGGACCCGCGCGCCGAGGCCGCCTTTCTGGATCTGCCGGCGATGCTGGCCGAAGCCGCATCGCGGAACCCGCAGCACACAGCGGTGATCGACGGCGAGCGCCGCATCGCCTTCGCCGAGTTCGACGCCCTGCTCGACCGCACCGCCGCCGCGCTGCAGCGCTCGCGCCTCGGCCCCGGCGACACCGTGGCCATCGTTGCGGCGGCCAGCGCCGAATACATCGCCGCCTTCTTCGGCGCCCTGCGCGCAGGCCTGGCGGTGGCGCCGCTCGCGCCAGGCTCGACCGTGGCCCAGCTCACCGACATGCTGGCCGACTGCCAGGCGCGCGTGGTGTTTCTCGACGCCGACGCCGAGGCCACGCTGTACGACGGTGGGTGGGCTGCGCCGACAGGGGTGGCGGTGGTAAGGCTCGATGGTGATGCGCCCGGTGGCGCGCCCGATGGCGCGCACGGCAGCGCGCCCGGCAGCGCACACGGTGGCGCACACAGCGGCACACACGGCGGCACACACGACATCGCGCCCGACACCGCGAGCACCCCAGCAGAGCGCAGCGCCAGCGCCAGCGCACACGGCACAGCCTTCACCGACTGGCTCGCCGCACCCGGCACGCGCCCGCAGCCCGTGCAAATCGACCCCGCCTGGCCCTTCAACATCATCTACAGCTCGGGCACCACGGGCACGCCCAAGGGCATCGTGCAGTCGCATGCGATGCGCTGGGCGCACATCCGCCGCGGCTCGGCCACCGGCTATGGGCCCGGCTCGGTGACGCTCACCGCCACGCCGCTGTACAGCAATACCACGCTCGTCTCGCTGATCCCGTCGCTGGCCTGGGGCGGCACGGTGGTGCTGATGCGCAAGTTCGATGCACTGGCCTATCTGCAACTCGCCGAACACCACCGCGCCACACACACGATGCTGGTGCCGGTGCAGTACCGGCGGCTGATGGCGCACCCGCGCTTCGGCGAGTTCGATCTTTCGAGCTTCGTGGCCAAGTTCTGCACCAGCGCGCCTTTCCACGCGGAACTGAAGGCCGATGTGCTCGAGCGTTGGCCCGGCGACCTCACCGAGTATTACGGCCTCACCGAAGGCGGCGGCACGCTGATCCTGCACTGCCACCTGCACCCCACCAAGCTGCACACCGTGGGCCTGCCGAGCGAAGGCCACGACGTGCGCCTCATCGACGAAGCCGGCCGCGAGCTGCCGCGCGAGGCCGTGGTGCGAGGTGAGACCGGGGAAGTGGTCGGCCGCTCGCCCGGCATGATGAGCGGCTACCACGGCCAGCCCGCGCGGACGGCCGAGGCCGAGTGGTTCGACGCCGAGGGCGGGCGCTACATCCGCACCGGCGACATCGGCCGCTTCGACGCAGACGGCTTCCTCGTCCTCACCGACCGCCGCAAGGACATGATCATCAGCGGCGGCTTCAACATCTACCCGAGCGATCTCGAGGCCGTATTGCGCCGCCACCCCGCGGTGGCCGATGCCTCGGTGTTCGGGGTGCCGAGCGAGTTGTGGGGCGAGACGCCGGTGGGCTGCATCGTGCTGCGCGAGGGCCATGCCGCAGCCGCGGTGGAAGCGGTACGCGCCTGGGCCAATCAGCAAGTGGGCAAGACGCAGCGGCTCTCTGCGCTGCGCGTGGTGGGCGAGCTGCCGCGCAGCGCCATCGGCAAAGTGCTCAAGCGCGAGTTGCGCGAGCGCTGGGCGGCGGCAGATCAGGCGAGCTGAGTCGCCGCGGTCGCGCGCCCCCTCAACGCCGCATCAACGCCGCATCAGCTCCACATCAACGCCCCATCAACGCCGCATCAACGCCCCATCAACGGCACCAGCTGCCGCGCCAGCCGCTCGCTCGCATGCCAGTCCTCGGTGGACAGCGTGCGCAGCAGCATGTCGTGCAGGTCGCGCGCATCGCACAGGCCCTGCTGCATGCACGCCTGCCACACGGCGGGGTGATCGGCGCCGCAGGCGGCACGCTGCGCACCCGACACAGCCCCCGCACCCGAACGCGGAGTGTTGCCGCCCGCCGCGGCGGCACCCTCCCCGGCCCGGCACGAGGCCAGCCAGAACGCACTCTTCAATACGTCCGGCGGCTGCTCGGCCGGCCCGCGCTGCGGCACGCGCGCCGCCACCCAGGCGCCGACCTCCTCGGCGGTGCTCGCATCCAACACGGTGGCCAGCAGCACGGCATCGCCGACCGCCACGGCACGGGCCAGGTCCAATGGCCGGCGGGTGGGCTCGGTCAACTCGCTGGTGCTCGCAAAACCCGCGCTGACCAGCGCCTCTTCGATGCGGTTGTCAACCGGCATGTCGGCGCAGCGCTGCACCAGTCCACGAAGCTGCGCGCTCATGCCAGGCACGCTGGCTGGCGCGGCGGGGTCGATGCGCATCCCGGGGTTCAAGGCGCGCGCCTGCCACTCGGCCATCAGGCGCCATTGCGCCACCTGGCGGCACTGCCGCTCAGCCATCCACGCCACGGCCAGGGCGGCGGGGTCGGTGGCCTGCAGGGCCGGCTGCACGAAATCGGCTGCGCGTGCCGTGCCACGCAGCCGCGCCAGCGCCACGCGCAATGCCTCGCGACCCGCGGGCGTGGCCAGCAGCGCCTCGGGACGAGCCGCAACGGCGCGCTCCACCGGCGCGGATGAAGCCGCTGCAGCGGTCGAGGCGGCCGCGGCCCCTTCGGCCCCGCGCTCGCCCACCACCGGTGTGCCGGGGCCCCACGGGTTGGCGAGCGGCCCGCTTTGCTGATGCGCGGGCACGCTGGCCTGCGCGACCGGGGCCGGCACGGCGGGCGGCGCGAAGGCCATCCGCCACAGCGCCCAGGCCGCGCCACCCCCGAGCAAGAGCACACCGGCCGCCAAAGCCAGGCGACGGCGGCGCTGGCGATCGGCCTGTTCCCGCTGCGCCATGAAGCGGCGCACCGCATCGCCGGCACGGCGGCGAGCGTTGTCGAGCAGGTAATGGGTGCGCATCGGAGGGGGCCTGAGGAAGCACGCAGGATAAGGGCAAGGCCGGGGCCGGCCCGGGCCGGAGAAGCAGGGGCGGCTCGGCGCTATTCGGCTCCTTGACGGCGCGGCCGGGCGCTCGCTGGTGCGCACCGCGGCACGGCCGAACACGGCGGTCGACCTGGCCGGCGATGTCGCCGACGCCGGCGACGTGCTGGACGTGGGCGGCTGGCTGTAGTGGGCCATTGCCCGGCGCGGCCGGCTCCAGCCGGCGCCGGCCGACTTCACCCCTCTGCGACGGCCGACCGGGCGGGCCCGCGGCTCACGGGCCCGGCATCGCGGCCAGGATCTGCTCGAGCAGCGCGCTGATGGACTCGGGCGTGACGCTGTTGGAGAAGAGCCGCGGCAGGTCGACCTGGTGGACGATGACGAGGTCGCGGCCGCGGTCGACGAAGACGTACTGGCCGCCATTGCCCCAGGCGAAGAACACATCGCCATCGGCGCGCTTCCAGAACGGCCAGGCCATCCGCGGCACCCACCACATCAAGGCATAGCTCTGCCAGCCGCCCAGCACGGCGGTGTGCGGCGCCGTGCTCTCGGTGACCCATTTCGCCGAGACCAGCTGCCGCCCCTGCCACCGCCCGCCGCGGGCCATGAGCAGGCCGAAACGCGCAAGGTCGCGCGGCGAGAGCTTCATCAAATAGGCCGGGTACTTCGAGGCCCGCTCGATGACAGCCTCCGTGTCGCGCGAAAGCTCGAAGTCCTCGAACTGCAGCGGCGTGGCCAGGTCGTCGCGCAGCGCCTCGAATACCGTCTTGCCGGTGCGCTGCTGGAACAGGCCGCCTGCCGCATTGAAGTCCCAGTTGTTGTAGTACCAGAAGGCGCCCGGTGCGTGGCTGTCGCGCGCCGGGCGCTGCGCCTTGGCTACGCTCGCCCCGTAGGCGGCGGGGTGGTACACGCCGGACTTCGACTGCAAGAGCTGCCGCCAGGTGGCCGCTTTTTCCTGCGCTGACAGGCCCTCCACGTCATCAACGTCCAGCGCGGCAAGCGTCTGCTCGAGATCGATGGCACCGCGGTCGACATACATGCCGGTAAGCACGCCCAGCACGCTCTTGCGCACGGAGTAGAGGTGGCGCGGCTTGGCGATGTTGCCGTACGCGTGAACCAGCCGGCCGCGGTGCACGACCAGATAGCTGTCGGTCCGCAGCAACGCCGCTTGCTCGTCGGCCGCCTTCAGCTTGTCCGCGCTCCAGGCGCCGGGGTCAGCCGCTGCGGGCTTGCTCCAGATTTTCTGCGGATAGGTCTGGTCGGCCGCTGCTGCAGGCAGCGCTTGCAGCGCCAGCCCGCAAAGACCGCCGCCAAGCCAGAGCCGTAGCAGCGCGCGACGGGAGTGTCGGTGTAGCTTCATGGTGGTTCGAACGCCGAACCCCGCTCGCTAGGAAGATACGAACGTGAACCGCGGCTGCCGGCGGCCATCCACTGCGATACGCTCGAAGAACATCGCATGCGGCCGAGCCCACCAGGCAAGGCCGGCAGGTCGCTCATGATGGGAAATGCGAGTGGGCCGGGTCGCGCATTGATCGACGGGTCATGCATCACTCCTTCGCGCCACGAAGTCGAAGCGATAGCTTCTCGAGCATGCTAACCCTCCTGAACGTGCAGCGGACGCGAAGTCTGCGCTCCAGCAATGCACCGGAAAACGTGCTGTCCATCTGGTTGCCACGGCACAGCCAGTAGATCTCGCTTCCCTCATGCGCGAAGTCGTCCAGACTCGTACGAAGCGCTCCCAAGGCTGACACTTGCTCTTGAGACGGTGGCCGCTCCATGAACGCCACATTGACCTCGCCAGACTGAGGCACTTTTCTCCGATGAGAGACCGCGCGTCTGGCGATGGCGTGTACATCAGTCTGCGTTCGCAGGAATACGTCGGACCTGAACCCCAACAACGGCTCCAGGCCCGACGCGATCGAGTGCGCCAGCTTAGGCAGCGATCGCGCCTTTGTCTCGAACAGAACGTTGCCGCTGTTGATGAAGCTCGAGACACTCTTCAGCCCAAGCGCTTCAAAGTGGCCCGCGAGCTCAGCCATCTTGACGTAGCGGCCACCGACGTTGATGGCTCGCAAGAACGCTACAACTGTCGGCACTTGGGGTCGCCGCGATGTCTACCGTGCGCGGAGTTAGACCGCACAGCGGAAACGATGCAAGGACCGACCCAATGAAGGGGGTCTCGGCTCCTGTGCAGGCGTCACGATCGTGGGCGAAGGTTTGCAGAACCAACGCATTTCGTCCTGCTTGTACGGGAAGTAGACGCAGCCCAGCGTACGTTGGGCGGCACTGCCGCCAAGGCCACTGACGCTCTATAGGTCGATCTCGGCATAGATCTCCAAGACGTTCCCGTCAGGGTCACGGAAGAACAGCGTGCGGTGGCCGAACGGCTGGTCAGTCGGCCCAGAGATGATATTCACTCCGCGATGCGCGAGGACGGCGGCGCAGTCCGCAACCTCGCTTGGAGCGACCCGGAACGCGAGCTGCAGCGACAGCGCTCCTATCGGGAGCGTTGGGTCATTGAATCTTCCGCCATGTTCGGTGAGCGCAAGGATGTTGGAGCCGACGCGAAACTCGACCCACCGCGGGCTGAGCTCTCGGTGCAAGGAGAAACCAAGAGTGGCGCCATAGAACTCGCGCATCGCGGGCATCTGGCGCACGAAGATGACCGTGTAGTCGATGCTGCGGATCGGAAGTTTCGGATCCATGAGAGGCCTCGCTCGATGCTTCTGCGCGGACTATCGGGCGCGCCAGCGCGACCACTGAGACAAGCCGCCTCGATCGCGGAACCGCGTGTCGAGCCCGGGGCTAGAGGTCATTCGCGCTCCCCCTGGAGACTTCGTCGGTCAGTTGAGGTCTTCACAGCCGTCGCGGGGCGTGATCCCCTGTTGGAGCCGAGAAGGAAATGTACTGCGGGGCTCGCGTGCAACCTCTGATCGTCCCGACTTGAAATCAAGCCCCAACCCGTCCGCGCTACGCGCGCACCGCTTCAACGAGTTCGTAGTTCTCTTCACTCACCAGACGAATGTCGAGCAAGGCTTGCACCGATTTTGTGGCCATGTGGGCTCCTCGAGTGTTGAGCGGCACGAAAGCAGAGCGCCTCGCTTGCGGCGACGCGTGTCGAGTGAGGGGTTCGGCGTCAGCACTTTGGTATGGGGTGAGCCACTCGTGGGCTTGGGTTTACTATGCGCGCGCGCGAATTCGCGCTTACAACCAAGAGGAGACGACGTGGACTTGATCATTCAACTCGTGTTGGGCGCTGTCGGTGGCAATATCGGTGGTGCCTTGTTGAAGAACCTCAGTCTTGGGACGCTGGGCAACAGCATCGCAGGAATCGTGGGCGGTGGACTGGGCGGCCAGATTCTCAGCGCTGTTCTTGGCGGAGCCGGCGGCGCGGCGGCCAGTGGGGGGGGCATGATCAGCAACTTGGCCGGCGGTGGAATCGGCGGCATCGTTGTGATGGCCGTTGTTGGATTCATCAAGAACGCGATGGCCAAGAAGTAGACAAACCGTCTCGGCGGCAGGTGGACCGAATTGACCTGCTATCGCGGTAAACCAAAGGCGCGTGAGACGCCTAATGTTGTATCTGAGGCAACCAGCGAGGTGGGACTGTTCAGCAGTGAGAGGCGCACCCAGACCCTCGCAGGTGGTGCGCCGAACACTCCGGCCTAAGCCACCGCGAGTGCCTTGGCCGAGCCTCTCGGCCGTTGGTAGCCCTCGGGCACGACGACCTGCGCGTCAACGATAGGCATAGGGAGGTGCGGTGAGCGTGCTTCGATTGCGCCTACAGCGCGAAGTACGACAGCAGGTACGCGGCAAAGAGCCAGTTGAGAAGGAAGAGTCCCAGCCAGTGCAGCCAAGAAGGCCCACGCCTCAGCCGCACGAAGAGTATGGCGAGCGCACCCAAGCCACCCATGAATAGGCTCGCGCCAAGGAACTCGCTTCGGAAGTTTCCGAATCCGACTGCGTGAAGTACAGCATAGGACGCGATGCAGCCCACTGCTGCGAGCACCCAGGGCGATCGCCACTTGCCGGGGCCCTTCGCATTGAGCGATGGGTCAGGCCTCACTGAGCCAGCTCATTTGCACGGCGTCGTAGTACACGCCGTCGAACCGCATGGCGCGACGCTTGAGCGCCTCATGCTTGAACCCCATGCTCTCGTACAGACGGATGGCGCGCTCGTTGTCCGCTCGGGCCTCAAGCTCGATCCGTGTGATGCCCTTGCCTGTGGCCTTGTTGATGCAGGCCTGAAGCAACCGCCGCCCAATGCCTAAACCGCGATACCCTGGAAGCACGCCCATACCGAGTGATCCCGTGTGTGCTACCGCGTGCGCCCATGCCGGGAAGATGTCCGCCCAACCGACAACTCGCTGTCCGTCCAATGCGACGAACTGCACGGCATCAATTGCCACACTCTCTTTGACGAAGCCCTCAATCTTCTCAAGCGGAAGCGCCTCGATTTGCGCCAAGTACCGCTTCTCGCGGGCGACTGCGTCCAGGCACTCGCGGAAGTTTGCAGCGAGGTCTTCGGAGATCGGGACGATGGGCACCATAGCGTGATGTCAGCATGGCGATCATTGGAAGAACGTAGCCTGCAAGTTAGGCGTCAGTTCGTGCATGGTCGCTCAGCACGCTTTCAATTGTGCTCCAGCAACGCTTGCCTTCCCAGGCGTTCGTTTCGGCGAGTCGCGCGGCGACGATGAGTGCCTTCCAAAGTGCCCACCCGCGCCCGCGGGCCCAGGTGGCTCGATCAAGACCGATGCCCGCTCGAAAGGCCCCGCGACCCTCTTCGTCGAAGAGCGTCCAGGCGGGTACCAAGTCGCACGCCGGGTCTCCGATGCAACACTGGCCGAAGTCAATGACTCCGCACAGGCGCCCGTTGGTGACAAGCAGGTTTCCTGCGGCCATGTCTCCATGCACCCAGACCGCCTGCTGTGCCCACTGTGACTCAAGGGCGGACTCCCAGGCTGAAGTCACTGCCTCAGCGTCAAGCTGCGCGGCAAGGGAAGCGATGGCTCTGCGAGCTTCGGAGTCGTAGATCGCAAGCGAACCGCCACGATGGAAGGTACTCGGCCCAGATATGGGGCCACCTTCCGTCGCTGCAGTGTGAAGCGACCGCAAGAAGGTGGCCAGGTCGCGCGCGAAGACCGGAAGGCTCCCGATCCGCTCGGGTAGCGCGATCTCACCTTTGACCCACCGATAGACAGACCACTTCCACGGATAGCCGAACTGCGGCTGTCCCAAGGCAAGGGGTAAGGGGATCGACTGCGATAGCCTTGAAGCGAGATGGGGGAGCCACAGTTGCTCACGTTCCACTTGCGTGGCGTAGGGTTCGGCGCTGGGCAGACGCACGACCATGTCTTGGCCTAGCCTGAACGAGCGGTTGTCCCACCCACTCTCGGCAACAGGATCGAGAGCCAGTTCCGACCATCTGGGGAACTGCGCTCGGACCAACCGCTCAACGAGCGCGACGGTGATCTCGACGGCAGGGCTTGTCATGGGCCAGTGTTGAGGCACTCACCGCCCAGGCGCCTCTGGCGTGCGCCTGCAGCGCAAGCCGTGGGCGCCTTGGCGCCAACGCTGGTGCCACGCCCGAGCTTTCGGTGATGCCCCATGTTCGATGCACGGCCTCGCGGTCTTGGCGTCATGCCGCTGGAGGTTGCGTGTTGAGCCAGGGGTTAGGCCGCTGACGCAGCGCGCTGGAGCGTGAGCCACATGTGAACCTTGCTCTTGTAGCCCGAAGGCGTGAGGATGGCCATGGGCTCGACACCAAATGCCTGGAAGCCGGCGCTACGGTACAGGTTGATCGCTGGCTCGTTGCCGTCTGTGACTGTGAGGGCCAGCAGAAGAATGCCCTCCCTGGCACGCGCGTAGTTGACGGCGGCCTCGAGCAAGGCGCGACCGGCGCCTTTGCCTCTGGCGGTGGGCGCGACATACATGCCGATGACAAGAGCCCTGTGCCTGGTCTTGGGCTTTGCCGAGAACTCCAGCGCGACCGTTCCTACAAGACCTTGGTCTTCGAAAGCTCCGAACGCGGCGCTCAGGCCCGTGGCGTCCGCGATGCGACTGACCCAGAAGGACTCCGGCTCGGCTGCGCGCTCCTCGGCTGTGGATGTGAATGCATCCGCGGCCAGCTCGTAGGCTTCGAGCATGAGCTTGCGGTATTGCACCGCATCCGAAACCTGGAGGTGCGAGACGGCCATGTTCTTCTGCGACCTAACAGTCTAGCTAGTGTGACCTGCGAAGAGGGACGCCTGGGTCACGTGGAAGGACGCCCGGGACCGACGACAGACAATCCCACTGCCCGGCTGTTGCCGGCCCAGCCGGCCTGCCCGCGTGGGGTCGCGTGTTGAACGCGAGGTTGGGCCTCACCGCTGCGAGCGGGCCTTGGAGTTGCCTTACTCGCAGCGCCCGACAGACATGACGCCCTCTGCTCCAATGTAGTACCTGAAGCTGTACCGCCCGTCCGATTGAAGCCGCATGTACCCATGGGCACCCGCGGGACGAAGGCGCCAGGACATAGCCGGGGGGGTCATTCGTCACTGCGGATGGGCCTGAAGCCAAGGCTCAGATAGAGATCACGGGCCGGCCCGTTCCTGGCATTGACCACGAGTTCAAGTTGCGTCTCACCCGCCTCATACAAGTCTTGCATGGCATTGCCGATCAACGCCCTTGCAAGGCCCATGCGCTTCCGGTCTGGCGCGGTCATGGCGAAAGCAAGCAGTGGCAGACCATCTCGACGGGTGACCAGCGTTGCGGAGACCAGGATGGACTCACGTTCCACCACGTAGGAATGCTGCGGCATATAGCGCCCGTATGCCCCAGCAAAGGCCTTGCCGACCTCCTCCGCGGCGGCCTCTACGGATTCGCCTGTGTAGTCGATCGTCCCTTGATAGGCAGCAAACATCAGTGCAGCCAGTGCCCGCAGATCATCCGCTTGTGGCCGCCGGGCGCCTGGAACGACGCTTCTTTGGCGGCTCGCAAGCGTCGCGGTCATCTGAAGGCGATTCGAATTGGCCGACATCGCGGGGGAGGGTTGCATGTTGAGCAAGAGGCTAGGCTGCACTTCGACGCCTCGATGGTCACACCGTGATCGAGTTGCATTGGCCCGGTCGTGTGCGCGTCTTTTACCAGCGCAGAGATAAGTTCCGAATCGGGAGAGGTCTGCTCGATCGCCGCTTGAACTGATTGTGTATCAAGGCCTCACCGGCGGCATGCGCTTGACGACGCCCGCAAACACACAGCCCGTCTTCCACGTGTACTCGACTCTCGAGTCTCGACCCCGCGTCGCGGCCTGGGCCGCCGATGCGCGCGGCGGCTGAGCGTCACGCCCTCACTGCTCGAACTTGGGGCTGATCAGGTTCTCGAACGAAAACACGTCGTCCCACTTCTGTTGCGTCAGCAGCTTGCGTTCGTTGACCACGATCTGATGCAGCGACTTGCCGGTTTCGTAGCCCTCGCGCGCGATTTCAGCGCACTGCTTGTAGCCCAGCGAGGGCTTCAGCACGGTCACGATGCCGAGCGAGTTCAGCACCATGTCGCGCGTGTGCTCGGCATTGGCCGTGATGCCGTCGACGCAGTGCACACGCAGGCTCTCGATGGCGTGCTGCATGGTCGAGATGGAGGTGAACAGCGCGAAGGTGATCACCGGCTCCATCACGTTGAGCTGCAATTGGCCGGCCGAGGCCGCCAGCGTCACCGTCAAGTCCAGGCCGATGACCAGGAACCCCGTCTGGTTGACGACTTCGGGGATCACCGGGTTGACCTTGCCCGGCATGATGGAAGAACCCGGTTGCATCTGCGGCAGCCGGATCTCGTTGAAGCCGCAGCGCGGCCCGGAGGCCAACAGGCGGATATCGTTGCAGATCTTCGTCAGCTTGGACGAGGTGCGCTTGAGCACACCCGACAGCAGCACGTAGGCGCCAGTGTCGGAGGTGGCCTCGATCAGGTCGCCGGCCAGGATGAACTGGAAGCCGGTGAGCTGCGACAGGTACTTCGTCGCCAGCTGCGGATAGCCCGGCGCCGCCGTGACCGTGGTGCCGATGGCCGTGGCGCCGAGGTTGATCTCGTGCAGGAACTGGCGCACCTCCGCGATGCGCTGCACCTCCTCGCCCATGGTGGTGCCCCAGCCGTGGAACTCCTGGCCGAGCGACATCGGCACCGCATCCTGCAGGTGTGTGCGGCCCATCTTCAGCACCCGCTCGAACTCGCGCCCCTTGGCGAAGAAGGCCTGCTGCAGCCGCCGCAACTCGTCCATGTAGCTGTCCAGGCGCAGGATCAATGCGAGCCGGAACGCGGTGGGGTAGACGTCGTTGGTCGACTGCCCGAAGTTGACGTGGTCGTTCGGATTGACGAACTGGTACTCGCCCTTCTTGTGGCCCAGGATCTCCAGCGCCAGGTTGGCGATGACTTCGTTGGCGTTCATGTTGGTGGAAGTGCCGGCGCCGCCCTGGATGAAGTCGGTGACGAACTGGTCGCGCATCTCGCCTGCGATCAGCCGGTCGCAGGCCAGCGCGATGGCGTTGGCAATGCGCTCATCGAGTGCACCGAGGTCGCGGTTGGCCAGCGCCGCCGCCTTCTTCACGTAGCCGAACGACTTGACGAAGTTCGGCTCCTGCGACATCGGGATGCCGGTGATGTGGAAGTTCTCCTTGCCGCGCAGGGTCTGCACGCCGTAGTAAGCGTCTTCGGGAATCTGCTTTTCGCCAAGGAAGTCTCTCTCGACGCGGTAGGCCATGGCCGTCTCCTCGTGTGCGCTTGTTCGCTTGTTCGCTCGTGCGCTCGTGCGCTCGTGCGCTTGTTCGGCGCATTGTGTGCCTGTGCGCATCGCGCGCGCGTGGCCACGCTGTCGCGCGCTTGCGCCTCAGCGCCGGGGGTCGGGCAGGCGCTAGGGAACCTGATCGACCTGCGTGGCGATCAACCGGCGTCCAAGCACGGTGCCGCGCACGCGAATGCGCACACCTTCGGCCAGCTTCGACGGCGCTGCCGGGACGATGTAGCTGGCAGCACTGGCGTCGATGGACACGCCGCGCAGCTTGAAGTCTGCGACTGAGATGAAGTCGGTGATTGCGGCGCTCAGTGTGAAGACCACGGGCTCGCCCGGTTCGATCACCGCTACGGACTTGGCCACCAACGTGCCGGCGACGAGGGCACCCACCACCGCCGCGCGCTGGCCGTTGGTGGTGATGGCACTGCGGCCGCTGGCGCTGCGCGCATCCACGCTCAGGTCTTCGAGCGCAAACAGCGGGCCCGCCGCGAACGCCTCGACAAATCCTTCCGTGTAGACGAAACCGAGGTTGGCCGGTAGCGGTTGGTCGGTCGTGAGCCGCTCCACCGCCCAGGGCTGCCCGGGCACCGGCGCTTGCGAGGACGACACGCGCACCATCAGGCCATCGACCACGGCGCTGCGCAGCGTCACCGTGGCCGTCGCGTACGAAACCGTGCGCCGGCCCACCGTGAGCGTGCGCGCCTCAGCATCGAGGCGGCTCACGCGGCCACGCAGCTCAAAGGGCTTGCCGGGTGCGGACGCGAATCTCTCGACGCGGCTCGCATTCACGTCGGCGGCGGTACCGACCACCGGGCCGTGCACCTCCACCGTGTCGCCCACCGCGAGGGCCGATGGCCCGGCGACACCGTCGAACACCACACCATTGCCCAGCCGCACGGCCGAGTCGAGCACCGTCACCGAGACGCCACTGGCGTCCTTGGCCGCGACGACCCCGCGCGCCGCCGGCCGCACGCGGATGCGTTGCGCCACACCTTGGCCACCCGCCTCGTCGAGCAAGCCTTGCACCTCCAGCCACTGGCCCAGGCGCAACGCCTCGGGGTGCAGCGGCTCGCCGAAGCCGTCGACGATCTGGGCCCCGGTACGGTCGTAGACGATGCCGTTGACGGTGATGCTCTGGTCGCCCAGGCCCTTGAGCACGCCCACGCTCACACTCTCGGGGGCGGCGCCGGTGCCCTCCTCGCCCACGCCACCGCAGGCCGGAACGAGCAGCGCGGCGGCCCCCGAGGTGAGGGCGGTGGCCAAGAGCCGTTTCAACATCGAGACCCGTTTCATGGTGCCTTCTTTCGCGGCGTGGCACGCGGATTGGCGCGTGGCCTGGCGCTCACCGGGGCAGCGGGTCGCTCGGCGGGAGCGTAGTAGGCATAGAGCCCGATGCGCATGCGCCAGGTGGCCTCGGGCGCGCCCTGGTCGAGGTCGGCCAGCGACTGCAGTTTCTGGCGCAGGCTGCCCAGCACCCCACGCCAGGCCTCGCGCGCGAGGTCGGCGCCGTGGCGGGCCGAGGCCTCGGTGAGCCCGTCGGCGAACACGGCGCGCTCGAGCAGCGGCGAGGGATTCGACAGCAGGTTCATCAGCACCGCCGAGAGGTGGTCGCCGACATTGGCGCCGGCGATGCGCATCGACTCGTCTTCGTCTCGCGGCGGCTGGTACTCGCGCTGGCGCAGGCTGACGTGCTCGCCGTCCTCCTCCACCGCACCGATGCGCAGCATTTCATCGAGCAAGGCGCGCGAGTGCATGTCTTTGGAGATGGCAGCGGCCAGCGCGGCAAAGCTCGGCTCGCCGGGCGCGGCGCTGCGCGGCAAGCGGCGCGGTTGGCCGGCGGCATCGAGGTAAAACGCGTCGGTGGCCCAGCGCAGGCGCGCCTGGGCGGCGGCCGAGGGCTTGCGCGCCGCGCCTTCGGCGGGCATCTCGAGCAGACGCTTCACCTCGCGACGGCGGATGCCCGTGGCGACCGAGATCGTGCTCACGGTAGGCACCTTGCCCTGGGCGGCAAAGGCGCGCGCGCACGACTGCACGAAGGCAGCCTTCAGCAACTCTTCGGCCTGCGCATAACGCAACTGTCTCGCCAGCAGCAGCCCAGCCAGCGGCTCGAGCATGGCGAGTGCCGCATCGAGGCTCGCGCGTTGCGGGGCTTCTGGGGGGGTGCTCACGGTCGCCATTCGGCAAGTGCAGTTCGCCCATATTGGAGCACAACGGGCTGGTCTGGAATGGCGCTGACCGTGGTTTCGTCGGCGTTTGTAAAGAGCAGCAAAGCCTCGACGCATGCTGCTTCTGGTGTGGTTAGACTACATATGTGCATTTTGCACATGCGTCTACCTGCACTTCGGAGTCCCCACATGAAGCCAGTCTTCCTTCTTGCCGCCCTGTGCGCTGGCGTGCTCGTTGCCTGCGGCGGCGGCTCCCCCACGACGCCGCCCGCCGGGCCGCCGCCCGGCGCCCACAGCGACCCCGAGATCCTGGCCGAGCAGCGCGACGAGCTCGCCGCACTGCCGGCCGACGTCACCGTGGTCGCAGGCGCGGTACCCGAGCAGATGCCCACGCGCTCGGCCGTGCGCTTTCTCAACCAGGCCAGCTTTGGTGCCGTGGAGACCGACGTGGCCGGCTTGCGCGCGGCCTGGCGCAAGGGCTGGCTGGCGCAGCAGCAGGCCTTGCCAGCCACCGGCCATTGGGAGCGCGTGAAGGCAATGCAGGCGGCTTGGCTTGCCGAAGACACTACGCGCGCCGCCGCCAATCTGCCCAACACGTTGTGGGACTGGTCCATCTGGCAGGCCTACATCACCGCGCCCGACCAGTTGCGCAAGCGTGTGGGCTACGCGCTCTCGCAGATTCTTGTCATCTCGATGGAGGGGCTGGGAGCGGGCGGCGCGAACAACCCGTTGCTGGCCGCCGGTTACCTCGACGTGCTCGAGCGCGGCGCCTTCGGAAACTTCCGCCAGCTGCTGGAGGACGTGTCACTCAGCCCGGCGATGGGCATGTACCTGAGCCACCGCGGCAACCGCAAGGCCGAGTACGACAGCAAGGGTGTGGCGACCCGCGTGCCCGACGAAAACTATGCGCGCGAGGTGATGCAACTGTTCACGCTGGGCCTTGCCGAACTGAACCTCGACGGCACGGCCAGGATCGTCAACGGTGTGACCAAGGAGAGCTACACCGAGGCCGACGTGATGAACCTGGCCCGCGTCTTCACCGGCTGGGACTGGCAGACCACGGCTGTGGCGGGCCAGGAACGCTATCGCATGCCGATGCGCCAGATATCGGCCAACCACTCGCTGGAGGAGAAGCGCTTTCTCGGCGTGACCATTCCTGCCGGCACCGACGGCCCGGCTGGCCTGCGCATCGCGCTGGACACGCTCTTCAACCACCCCAACGTGGGCCCCTTCATCGGCCGGCAACTCATCCAGCGCCTCGTCACGAGCAACCCGAGCCCGGCCTACGTGGCGCGCGTGGCAGCCCGCTTCAACGACAGCGGCAGCGGCGTGCGCGGCGACATGAAGGCCGTGCTCGACCAGGTGCTGCGTGACCCCGAGGCGCGCACGCCCTTGAATGTCGCGAGCCCAGCCCCGGGCTGGGGCAAGCTGCGCGAGCCGGTGCTGCGCTACACGCAGCTCGCGCGCGCACTCGGCGTGGCCAACACCGGGGGCGCGACGCCCTCCTGGCGCGTGGGCAGCCTCTCCGACCCCGCAGGCGCCCTTGGCCAGAGCCCGCTGCGCTCGCCCTCGGTGTTCAATTTCTACCGCCCCGGCTACGTGCCGCCGAACACGGCGCTGGCCAATGCCGGCCTCGTCGGGCCCGAGTTCCAGATCACCACCGACACTTCGGTGCCCGGCATCGTGAATGCGCTGCAGCGCTTCATGGCCGCACCGCCGCGCGGCATGGCGCTGGACTACGCGCCCGAGCTGGCGCTTGCCACGGATGCCACCGCATTGGTGGCGAGCATCGACCTGCGTCTGGCCAACCAGGCCCTCGCCGCGGCCACGCGCAACGAGATCTCGGCCGCGGTCGCCGCGCTGCCTGCCGCCACGGATGCGCAGAGGCTCAACCGTGTGCGCAGCGCCTGGCTGATGGTGCTGGCCAGCCCCGAGT
This sequence comes from Burkholderiales bacterium, assembly GCA_031401195.1. Classification (GTDB taxonomy): domain Bacteria; phylum Pseudomonadota; class Gammaproteobacteria; order Burkholderiales; family Burkholderiaceae_C; genus Rubrivivax. The sequence continues at coordinate 20,945 of JANNRI010000007.1, read as the reverse complement.
ACATCGCCCAGAAGTGAACCAATTGAAGCACTCCAACCAGGAGCGACCCGACATGACCACCCATCACTTCAGCGGCGCATCGCGTCGCGAATTCCTGCGCCGCAGCGGTGCGCTCGCGGCCACCGCCGGCGCGATGACGCCCTTTGCAATGAACCTGGCCGCGCTCTCCTCGGCCTCGGCCCAGACCGCGGGCGACGACTACCGTGCGCTGGTCTGCGTCTTCCTCTATGGCGGCAACGACAACCACAACACCGTGTTGCCGCTGGACACCACGAGCCACGCCGCCTACGCCGCTATCCGCACCGGCATCACGCTCGCGCCGGCCGAGCTGGCGGCCACCGAGCTCGTGCCGGGCAATGCCTGGCCCGACTCACGGCGCATGGCGCTGCACCCGGCGATGGCACCCCTGAAGACGCTCTTCGACGGTGGCCACATGGCCTTGGCGATGAACGTAGGCACGCTGCAGGGCCCGACCACGCTCGCCGACTTTCGCGCCGGCTCGGGCCTGCCGCCGAAACTCTTCTCCCACAACGACCAGCAGTCGGTGTGGCAGGCGGGTGGCTCGGAAGGTGCCGTCACCGGCTGGGGCGGGCGCGTGGCCGACCTCATGCTCGCCGGCAACGGCGCGGGCGGCATGTTCACCAGCATCTCGGCCACGGGCAACGCGGTCTTCATGTCGGGCCGCAACGTCGTGCAGTACCAGGTGAGCCCGGCCGGCTCGATCGAGGTGGCGCAGGTGTTCGGCAGCGCCTCCGCCACCGAGGTCGTGAAGCGCCTGATGCAACGCAGCAGCACGCAACTGTTGGAGGAAGGCCATGCTGCGGTGGCGCGCCGATCGATCGCCGCCGACCTGCAGGTGCGCGCCGCACTCGCCGGCGTGCCCGACCTCGCCTTCCCGGCCGACAACCCACTGGCCTCGCAGTTGAAAGTCGTGGCGCGGCTGATCGCCGCGCGTGCCACGCTCGGCATGAAGCGGCAAGTGTTCTTCGTCTCGCTAGGCGGCTTCGACATGCACGACTCGCTGATCGCGAACCATCCCGTGCAGCTCGGCCTGGTGGCCGGCGCGATCCAGGCCTTCTACGACGCCACCGTCGCGCTCGGCGTGGCCGACAGGGTGACCACGTTCACGGGCAGCGATTTCGGCCGGACGTTGGCCAGCAACGGCGACGGCTCCGACCACGGCTGGGGCAGCTACCACTTCGTGGTGGGCGACGCGGTGGTGGCCAAGAAGTGGGTCGGCCAGCTGCCCGCGGTGGCGGTGAATGGCCCCAACGACGTGGGCAGCGGCCGGCTGCTGCCCGCGATCGGCGTCGATCAATACGGCGCCACGCTCGCCAGGTGGCTTGGCGTGGCGCCGAGCCAGATGGCCGATGTATTCCCGAACATCGGTCGCTACACAAGCGCCGATCTCGGCTTCATGAAGACCGCTTGACGACCACGCGAACGGTCACGAGAACCACGACGAAAGGCACACACCCATGAAGATCCTCCTGCCCCTCACCGGCGGGCGGGCAGCCGGCGACGGCTTGCGGCGAGCGGGCAGAGGGCGGGCAGAGGGCGGGCAGCCGGCGGGCAGCCGGCAGGTCAGGGGCCGCCTGCGGGCCGGCCTTCGCCCGTGACATCATCTCCCGATGCTCAAGACGCTCAAGGATCTGTTCGACAGCCTGCTGCCACCCTTGCCCGGCGCGCCCGCGCCGGATGATGAGCACGCGCTTCAGCTGGCCACGGCCGTGATGCTGGTGGAAGTGATGCGGGCCGACACCACCTTTCATGCCGGCGAGCGCGAGGCGGTGCTGGCCGCGCTGCGCGACAAGTTCAGCCTCGGCGACGACGAGGCCGCACGCCTGGCCGAACTGGCCGAGGCCACCGCGCGCGGAGCCACCGACCTGTTCGCGTTTACCTCGCGCATCAACGAGCGCTTCGAGATGCCGGCCAAGCTTCGCATGCTGGAGCACATGTGGCGCGTGGCCTATGCCGACGGCCACCTGAGCGAGCACGAGCGGCACGTGATGTGGCGCATCGCCGACTTGCTGCACGTGCCCCAGGGCGCCTACGTGCATGCTCGGATACGGGCACAGCAGGAGCAGGCGGCTGCCGGCGGCGGGGGCGGTACAGGCTGAGTGAGGGTCGCGCCGCGAGCGGCGCGACGGGCGCGACTGGCCACGTTCAACGCGGGTTGCGGCGCTTGAACTGCGGCGGCGGTGCGAACTGGCTCTCACGCACGGGCTCGATGCGCCAGCTCTTCACCTCTTGGCTGAATGACAGCAGCGGGCGTTCGGCGCCCGCCGCACCGCCAGCTGCCGAAGATCCACCGCCACCGAGCAGGCTCGACAGTGCCCCCATGACGCTGGAGGGACCCGCGCCGGAGCCAGCACCACCAGCGCCTTCGTCGGCTGCGCCGCCGCAGGCATTGCCGCGAAAGAACAGGCGCAGGTCGGTGAGGATCGGCTGTCCCTTCACGCGTTGCATCTGTTGCGCCAGGTTGAACAGCGTCGCGCGGTCCGCCGCCGACAGCGAAGTGGCGAAGTAGCGTTTCACCATGGCCAGAAACTCGGGCGGCAGCACGGCCGCCCGATCGACGTTGGCCAGTGCCGCGCGGGCGTAGCTCGCCTCGAGCGCCATCGCGTCGCGCAAGGCCGGTGTCACGGCGGTTGTCCACAGGTCGATCGTGAGCTGCAGCGTCGAACGGCGCTGGGTCGGGTCCTCGAAGACGACGGTCCAGTCGACCGCGTATTGCTCGGTGTCGAAGCCGTTGATCGCGCGGCGCTGCGACGTCGGCTTGACGTTGAAGGTGTTGCTCGCCACTTTCAGCGTGCACTCGCGCTCTCGCGTGGGGCTCGGCTGCGCCGGCTCGCGGTCGCGCGGGGGCTCGGGCGCCGACGGCTTGACGCAGCCGCCCAGTGGGCACTCGGTGTACTCGGCGCGCGGCATGTCGAGCGTGTAGACGAGCTTGCGGTCGAGCCGAGTGATGTTGGCCGTGGCCATGTTGGGCATCAGGAAACGCGACACTGTGCCTGTGCCCTTGGTGGCGCTGTCCTCGCGCCGCATGTCGGCACGCGTGTAGCTGCTCGAGGTGCCCTCGAAGGGGAAGAAGCCGGCAATGCCATCGCTCTTGAGCGCGACAACATGCACGGCGGTGGGACCGGCGGGCGACGTGTCGGTTGGTGCCGGTGGAGCAGGCGGCGTGACCACCGCACAAGCGCCCAGCGTAAGCGCTGCGAGCGCCAGCAGGGGTCCTGCGCGGTGGCGCCGAACCGCCGCGTCATGTCTCGAAACCTTGTTCGCGAACAGTGGTCGACTCATACAGTTACTCCAGGAAATTGATCCGGAACGGGAGCCAGCCGGCGCATGCTGACAGGCTTGGCACTCAGTGCCGGCTTGCTCACCGCGCCGGCGCAAGCCGACGTCTTGCTCCATGTCGAAGGTCGGGCCGCTCAGTGTTCGAAGCGCCCCAGCCTCACCGCCGTTCCACCCGGCTTGAGGTTGTTGGTCCCGGGCATCACGAGCACCGCCTCGTCGTAGGGCGTGACGAACACGTGCTCGCCGTCCTGGGCGATCGGCGTGCCGGCCTTCGAGATGACCGACAGGCCCACGGTCGGCACCAGGAAGCGGAAGGCTTTCGAGCGCGCAACCACGGGCTCGGTCACGCGCACGAGGCGTTGGCGCTTGGGCAAGGGCAGGCGCACATGGGTTTGCACCCAGGCCGCATCGGCCAGGCCGGTGAGGCCGAGGAAGCGCACCGTGGCGTCGATGGCGACGTCGGCCGCGGCGCCCTCCCAGTGCTGGCCGCACTCGATGAGCAGCGCGCGATGTGCCGAATTCGGGTCACCGAAGTCGCCACGCTCCACCATGCGCAGGCCAGCGGGGTGGCCAGTATCGATGAGCAGGATCTCGGGCACGCCGAGCTCGCGCGCGAAGGCCGCGTTCTTGTCCTGCGTGCCGCACACCATGAGTGGCGCGCAGGGCTCGCTCATGGAGTGGATGTCGAGCATCAGCTCGGTGGCGTCGACAAAAGGGCGCAGCTCACGAGCGCGGCGCAGCTCGGCCGAGTCGCGTGCGCCCAGCAGCACCTCGTCGGCCCAGACGCGGTTGAGGTCCTCGTCGATGCAGCGGCTGGCGTAGGGGTGGGCGACATCGAACCGCTGGTACGCCGCCACATTGGCGAAGGCGAGGATGAGGCGGCCGCGCGCTGGCCGCCAGCCGGCGCACATTCGGTCGAGCAACCAATCGAGCGCGATGGCGCCGCAGACCTCGTTGCCATGCGTGAGCGCCTGCACCATCACGCGCGGGCCGGGTCGGCCGGAGTCGAACGCGTGCACGAAGTCGACCCCGGTGCCGCCGTCGCGCCAGCGCTCGATCGGCGGGGGTTTCAGATCGATGGTGGGCTTGGCCTGGGGCATGGCGGCGTGCGCAGAGCGTGCGTGCGTGCGTGCGTGCACGTCAGCGACGTGGCCGGATCATCGTCTGCGCATAGCCGAAGCGCTCGCCCAGCACGTGCATGAGCTGCATCACCTGGCCCTGCAGCTTGGCAAAACCCTCGTGCTTCTGGATCGTGGTGGTGTCCATGTACAGGCGCTTGTTGATCTCCAGCTGCAGGCTGTGGCGCCCGGAGGAGGGGTCGCTGAAGGCACGCACCAGCTCCATGCCCTTGAACGGGTTGTTCAGCGCCACCGTGTAGCCCAGGCCCTGCAGGAACTTGGCGATGTAGTTGGTGAAGGCCGCTTCGCAGGTGGTGCCGTCGCGGTCGCCGAGGATGAAGTCGGGGCGCGGCTGGCCCTCCACGCCTTCCACATCCTGCGAGGTGTTGGGCGCCATCGAATGGCAGTTGATGTGGTACACGACGCCAAAGCGCGTGTGCGCGTTGGCCACCAATTCCCACAACGCATCATGGTAGGGCTGGTGGTAGCGCTGGATGCGGCCCATCACCTCGGCCACGCCGAGCTTGCGGTCGTAGATGGGCTTGCCCTTGTCGAGCGTGCGCCAGATCAGCGCCTTGCCGATGGCGGCCTTGCCACTGCTCTCGAGCTTGTGCGGCCAGGGCTCGGCCATCAGCGCCGGGTCGATGTCAGCGGTGTGGCGGTTGGGGTCGATGTAGGTGCGCGGAAACTGTGCCGTCAGCAACGGGATGCCCATCTTGGCCGCCGGCAGGTAGAGCTCGTCGATGAAGGCATCTTCGCCGTCACGCAACTCCTGCGCGCTGGCCACGGCGCCGAAGTCGGCGGGCATGCGAAAGCCTGAATGCGGCGAGTCGAGCACGATGGGGAAGGCAGGCGCCTCGGGCGGGCGCGGGCCGAAGACGGCGAAGACGTTGGCATTGGGATCCATGAGGCTTCTCGCAGGTGAGGTCTTGGGCGGCCGGGGCTCGGGCGGCCGGACCGTTCGGGCCCGAGGAGGGGCCCTGGGAGATGCCCCGACGGGCCGGATCACTCCGGCAGCGGCCAGACCCGTAGTTTGCCCGGGTTGAGCAGGCCCAGCGGGTCCAATCGGCGCTTGGCCACTGCCGCAGGGGCGGGCAAAGTGCCGCCAAAGCGTCCGTCTTCCACGTGCCTGTGGTGCGGGTTGTTCACGCGCACACCCAGCGCGCGGTAGCCGTCAATGATTTCCTGCAGGCGCTGCTCGCCGCGGTAGCGCACCAGCGGCAGCGCCGTGCAGATGAGCGGGCCGTCCAGGCTGCGGATGAACTCCACGTGCATCATGACCTCGCCGCCGGGGCCACGGGGGCCGCCCGGGCCGCCCGCATGCGCGGGCTGCCCGTAGCGGGCGTGCACCGCCCTCACCTGCTGCAGGTGTTGGCCCGGGGTGAAGCTGCACTGCAAGTAGGTGAGGCCGGGGTCCGCCTTGAGCGCGTGCAGCGTGCTGTGGTTCCAGCACATCTCGAGCACGGTCTGGCGGCGGCGCTGTGCCTCGTTGCTGTCGGCGTGGTGCGTGACACGGCCACCAAAGCGGACCGCGAGTTCGCGCACGGCCGGTTCGCTCGATTCGGCGACCACCACCAGCGCCGCATCGCACCCGGGCGGGAAAGCATGCTCCCACCCCGTCACGAAAGCCGGCACCGGTTGCGCCAGCACGGCAACGTTGCGCTTGGGCAAGCCTGGCGCCAGCGCAAGTGCATCGCCGAATTCGAGCGCGGCGTCGAACCCGCTGCGCGCAGCGCTGCCCTCGAACACCACCACCAGCTCGCTCCAGGTTTGCGCCGGGGCCAGCGCGAGTTCGATTTCGAGCAGGATGCCGGTGGTGCCCCAGGTGTGATGCAGCGCCAGCGCGTCCGCGCCGCGCAGCTCCACACGCTGCGGCTCGGGCTCGACCGAGAGCGCGGCCACGCCGAGCACGTTGCCCGGCGCGGCGATGGGACCATAGGTGATGGAGCCCACGCCGCCAAAGCCGCCGGCAAAGAGCCCCCCGAGGGTGGCCACGCGAAACGTCGAAGGCATGCAGCGCAGCTCGAAGCCCTGGCCACGGAGCTGCCGCTCCAGTTCAGCCAGGCGGATGCCGGCCTGCGCCCGCACCACACCGCCGCGTTGCCACACGATGCGGTTGAGCCCGCCCATGTCCACCAGCACACCGCCTTGCACCGGTGTGCACTGGCCATAGTTGCCCGTGGCCGCGCCGCGCAGTGTGAGCGGGATGCGCCGGCGCGCGCACTCGGCCGCCACCTGCACCAGCTCGGCCTCGTCGCGCGGCCGCACGCCAATGTCGGCGGCCTTGCCCTCCAGCTCGCGCTTGAGGATGGGGCTGAACCAACTGAAGTCGCGCGAGAGCAGCGCCAGGCGTTCGGCGTCGGTGGTCCACTCGAGCGCGGGCAGGCTCGCCTGCAGCGCAGTGACGTCGACGCCAGAGCCGTCGGGGAGCCGACCGCGGCTCGCATCGGGGGCGGTGTTCATTCCCTCTCGCTCGCGTGCCAGCGGCCGATGTAGCGCTTGCTGAGCCAGGCCATCACGACAAACAGCACCACGCCGGTGAGCGAGATCAGCAGCAGCGCGGCGAACATGCGCGGAATGTCGAGCATGAACCCCGCCTGCAGCACCTGGTAGGCCAGGCCCGCGCCGGTGCCGCCGGTGCCGGCCACGAATTCGGCCACCACCGCGCCGATCAGCGCCAGGCCGCTGCTGATGCGCAGCCCGCCAAAGAAATACGGCAGCGCGCTGGGGATGCGCAGGCGCCGCAGTGTCTGCCAGCGTGTGGCGCCGTTCATCCTGAAGTAGGCCTGCAGGTCGGGGTCGACGCTGCGCAGTCCGAGCGTGGTGTTGGCGATGATCGGGAACAGCGCCACCAGCGCCGCGCACACCACCATCGCCGCGGTCGGGTTCTTGATCCAGATGATGATCAGCGGCGCCACGGCGACGATGGGGGTCACCTGCAGCAGGATGGCGTACGGGAACAACGTTTGCTCGACGAGCCGGCTTTGCACGAACAGGAACGACACCGTCACCCCCACCACCGTGGCCACCGCGAAGGCCAGCAGCGTCACGCGCAATGTCACCCACAGCGCCGCCATGAAAGTGCCGAAGTTGGCCACCAGCGTCTGCATCATCAGCGCCGGCGAAGGCACAAGGTAGGGCTTCAGTTCCAGACCGACCACGAGGCCCTGCCACGCGACGATGAGGACCACGGCCAACACCAGCGGGTAGATGACGCGTTCAATTGCGGCAGCACTCACGCTGCGACCTCCGGCTCTTCCAGTGTTTCGCCGCTGGCTCGGTGCAGGCTGTCTTGCAGCCGCTTGGCATATGCCGCGAAGCGCGGCGTGACCATGAACTCGCGCGTGCGCGGGTAGGGCTCGTCGATCACCACCTCGTCGGTGATGCGGCCGGGGCGCGCTGCCATCATCACCACGCGCTGCGAGAGGAACACCGCCTCCGCGATGCTGTGCGTGACAAACACCACCGTCAGGCCCTGCCCGCGCCACAACTCGAGCAACTCGGCATCGAGTTTGTGCCGCGTAAATTCGTCGAGCGCGCCGAAAGGCTCATCCATCAGCAGGAGTTGCGGGTGCACGACGAGCGCACGGGCAATCGAGGCGCGCATCTGCATTCCGCCCGACAACATGCTGGGCAACGAGCCGGCGAACTTCGTCAGGCCCACGAGCGACAGTGCGCCGGCCACGCGCCGATCGGCCTCGGCGGAGGGCACCCCGCCCAGTTCGAGTGGCAGCCGCACGTTCTCGCGCACGTCGGCCCAGGGCATGAGCGTCGGCGATTGGAATACGAAGGCCAGGCGACGCCCGCTTTGCTTGAGATCGGCAGGAGGCCGGCCCCACAGTCGCAGCGTGCCGCGGTCCATCTCGAGCAGCCCGGCCACCAGCTTGAGCAGCGTGCTCTTGCCGCAGCCCGAAGGCCCCAGCAGCGTGACGAACTCGCCCTCGGCCACCTCCAGGTGCACGGGCTGCAGCGCGTGCGTGCCGTCGGGGTAGGTCTTGTCGACACCGTCGGCCACGACGGCCGGTGGGGCGTGCTCGCTCATGGTCGCACTGGAACCCGTGATCAGGGCAGGATGCGCAGGTCGCGCACGAACTCGGTGCTGAAGGTCTTGGCGAAGTCCACCTTGGCCGGCTCGATGATGCCGTGGCCCACGAGCAGGTCGTAGCTCGCCTTCAACCGCGCCTCGGTGACGATACCGATGCCCAGGCGCTGCGCGTCGCCGCCGGTGACGATGCCCAGCTCCTTGAGCTTGGCCACGCTGTAGGCGAGTTGCTCCTCGGTCATGTTGGGGTTGTCCTTGCGGATGAGGGCGTTGGCCGGCGCCGGGTTGGCCAGGTAGCTCTTCCAACCTTCCATGGTGGCTCGCACGAAGTTGGCCACTGCGGCCTTGCGCTTGGTGACGGTCTCTTCCATGCACGAGATGGTGGTGTTGTAGGCCGGGTAGCCGTGGTCGCTGAACATCAGCACGTTGGCTTTGACGCCGGCTTTCTGGATCGCGAAGGGCTCGCTGGTGAGGAAGCCCTGCATGGCCGAATTCTTGTCGGCGATGAAGGGCTGGATGTTGAAGGTGTAGGGGCGCAACTGGCCATCGTTGAAGCCGTACTTGGCCTTGAGCCAGGGCCACCACGTGCGGTGCGAAGCGGCGCCGATGAAGAGGGTCTTGCCCTTCAGGTCGTCGAAGCTCTTCACGTCTTCGTGCGCGATGAGCACCTGCGGCTCTTTCTGGAACACCGAGGCCACGGTGACCGTGGGCACCCCGGTGTTGCGCGCCAGCAGCATGGCCATGTCGGTGGTCATCATGCAGTCGGCCTGGCCGGCGGCCATGATCTGCAGGCCGTTGAGTTGCGGGCCGCCCACCTTCACGGTGACGTCGAGGCCGTACTTCTTGTACGTGCCTTCGGCAAGGGCTTGATAGAAGCCGCCGTGTTCGGCCTGGGCATACCAGTTCGTCTGGTAGACAAACTTCTCTTGCGCGATGGCCGAGGTGGCGATTATCGACGTCGTGAATGCTACTGCGATGAAGGGTGTGGGACGCATGGTTTTCTCCTGGTTAGGTCGGTGGAATTGGGGCGTGGATACGGTTGCAGGCGTCGAGCGGTCGCAGCGGGCAGATCGGTTCAATCGCATCCTCACAGTCAACCAATCCGCGTCATCGCCACACCCACGCGCCGCATGAACGCCTCCCGCTCGCCGGGCCCGGCGACATTCATGCCATGGCACGGCAAGTACTCGATGCGCGCCCGCCCATCCGTCAGCCGACGCAGCAATCGCTTCACGATCGCCCGCGGCGCATCACCCAGCCACCAGGCGCGCCAGCGCGCCGTGCCGTATGTGGCCACGCCCACCACGTGGCGCAAGTGCGTCAGGCCCGGGCGCATGCGCTTGGGGTCGCTCATGTCGAACGAGACGCCGGGCAGCAGCACACGGTCGAAAAAACCTTTCAACATCGCCGGCAGGCCGAAGTTCCACACCGGGAACACAAGCACCAGTGCCTCTGCCTTGAGCACGCGGTCGACATAGGCCAGCACGGGCTCGCGGTTGGCCGGCACGTCGTGATAACAGGCCAGGTGCTCAGCACGCAGCACCGGGTCGAAGCCCTCGGCGTAGAGGTCGCAGTCGTCCACTTCATGCCCGCGCTCGCGCAGCGCCGCCAGCACTTGCGCGTGCAGTGCGGCATTGAAGCTGCCAGGGGACGGGTGACAGAAGATCACGAGCACTCGCATCGGCATCTGGATCGGCATCTGGATCGGCATCTGGTCCGACATCTGGATCGGCATCCGGGAGTTGGCCTTCTGCACGTTAAGCGCCGCCCCGCCAGCCGCGGTTCAGGCAAATCCCGGGGTCGGCGTTGCATCGGTTCCCCGCGTCAGTTCACCTGCGGGTTCACCGCCTTGACGATGCGGGTCCACTTCACGACCTCGCCGTCGAGAAAGCGCCGCGAGTCCTCCAACGAGCGCGCTTCGACGATGAAGCCACGCTCGGCGAAGAAGTCCTTCAAGTCGGGCGCGCGCAGGGCCTTCACGATCTCGGCGTTGAGGCGCTCCTGCACCGGTGCCGGGGTGCCGACGGGCGCAAACAGGCCCTGCCATGACAGGGCCTCGAAGTCGGCCAACGCCTTCGGCTCCGTCTCGGCCAGCGTCGGCACCGCGGGCAGCAGCGCATGGCGCTGGCGTGAAGTGACGGCCAGTGGCCGCAGCTTGCCGCCCTGGATCAGCGGCAACGCCACCAGCAGGTCGCTGAACATGGCCTCGATCTGTCCGCCCAGCAGATCTTGCGTGGCCGGCGCGCTGCCCTTGTACGGCACGTGCGTGAGCCTGGCTGCGGTGGCCAGCGCGAACATCTCGCCCGTGAGGTGCATCGTGGTGCCGTTGCCCGGCGAGCCGTGCGTGAGCCGTTCGGGATTCTGGCGCGCCCAGCCGAGCAGATCGGCCAGCGTCTTGTGAGGCGACTCGGTGCGCACCACCACCACCAGCGGCGAGCTCACGACGATGGCGAGTGCGGCGAAGTCGGCCTTCGGGTCGTAACCCAGCTTCGGGTTGATGGCCGGGCTGATGGCGTGCGTGCCGGTGACGCCGAAGAGCAGCGTGTGCCCGTCGGCCGCCGCGCGCGCCACTTCGGCGCTGCCGGTCGCGCCGCCCGCACCCGGGCGGTTGTCCACCACCACCGGTTGGCCGAGCGCCACGGCGAGTTTCTCGCCAATGCGCCGCGCCAACAGGTCCGTGCTGCCCCCCGGCGGAAACGGCACCACGATGCGCAGCGGCTTGCTCGGGAAAGCCTGCGCCCAAGCGCGGCCCGCCAGGAGCCCTGCCGCTGCCGCTGCACCTGCGCCGGCCAGGGCCAGCGCGATGCGGCGCCGGCGCGAAGTGGCCTCATGGCGCGCGCGTCGGGCCGCGGGCGGCGGCCCGGGTTCTGCCGCAAGTTCTGCCGCAGGTTCGGCCGTAAGTTCCGCAGCAGGTTCCGCCGCAAGTTCTGCCGCAGGTTCGGCCGTAAGTTCCGCCGCAAGTTCCGCCCCGGGCTCTGCCGCCGCGAGGTTGCGGCCTGGATCGTTTGCCGTCATCGCGTTGTGTCTCCTCGATTGCGCTTCATCATCAACGAAGCCGCCTCAGCCGGCCCCCAGCCGCCGCCTCCGGCCGTCTCGACCACCCAACCATCCCCGGCCTGGAGCGACACGCGCGCACGTGAGCCGAGCGTCTCGACGCGCCCATCAGCGCGCAAGACCCGTGCCGCGCCCGTCGCCCCCGGCCCGCCACCGGCGCAGCCCGGCGCCTGGCTGTGGTGCCTTTCTCCGCGGTAGGTGAGCACGGCCCGGCCTTGCAGCAGGCGGTAGGCCCGGCGCACACCGTCACCACCCCGGTAGGCGCCCGGCCCGCCGGAGCCGCGGCGCAGCTCGAAGGCCTCCACGCGCACCGGCGCCTGCGCCTCGATCACTTCCACCGGCGTATTGCGCGCGTTGCCCACATCGGTGGAGACACCACTCTCGCCACGGCCATGGGCGCTGGCGCCAGCGCCGCTGGCGATGATCTCGGTGAACTGGAAGGGCTTGCCCACGTCATCCTCGCCGCCGAGTGACATCACCACGGCCACGCCCGCGTGCGCTGCCGTGCTCACCGCGGCAGCCTCCTGGCCCCAGGCCGAAAGCAGCGCATTGGCCGCGAGCTTCACGGTGGCGGTGCGTGCGTTCACCGCGGCCGGCCAGCGCGGGTTGACCACACTTCCCTCGGGCAGCACCAGCGTCAGCGGCGCGAGGCAGCCGCCGTTGTTGGGCGCCTGCGGCACCAGCGTGCGCATGAAGAACAGCGCCGCCGACATCATGCTCGCCACCGAGGCGTTCACCGGCCCGCGTGTCTGCGGTGCGCTGCCGGTGAAGTCCATCACCAGCGTGTCGCGGTGCTTGACGAGCGCGAGCTGCAGGAAGACCGGATGGTCGTCCACGCCATCGCTGTCGAGGCGATCGATCCATTCGTAGCGCCCGTCGGGGGCGAGCGAGAGCGCGGCGCGTGTGAGTGCCTCGGTGCGCGCGAGCAGAGCCGCGCAGTGCGTGGCGAACGTTGCGGCGCCATCCGCGGCGAGGGCGCGCAGGTCGCGCGCGGCCAGTTCCGCAGCCACCCACTGTGCGTGCAGATCGGCCTCCAGATGGGCCGGTGTGCGGGTGTTTGCCAGCAGCAGTGCGCGCAGGGTCGGATCCAGCTCGCCACGCTGGTGCGAGCGCACCACGGGCACGCGCAGGCCTTCCTCGAAGATGCTGGTCGCGTGCGGCGGCACCGAACCCGGCGTGAGGCCGCCGATGTCCTGGTGATGCAGGCTCACTGCGGCCAGCGCGGCCAGGCGCACCGGTGCGCTGCCGGCGCCTGGGCTGGCGTGTGCGGGCGGCTGGCTCGGCTCGGCCACGAACAAGGGCACCACCAGCGTCAGGTCCGGCAGGTGCGAGCCGCCATCCCAGGGGTCGTTGAGCAGGAAGCCCTCGCCCTCCTGCATCTGCTCGGCCGGGAACTTCGCCAGCACCGCCTGCACGGCATTGATGAGCGAGCCCAGCAGCAGCGGCAGCCAGCGTGCCTGCCCGATCATCCGCCCGTTGGGCAGGAACAGCGCCGCAGCACAGTCACCGGCCTCGCGCGCGATCGACGAACGGGCGCTCTGCATCAGGCGCGCCTGCATGCGGTCGGTGATGGCTTGCAAGGCCAGCGCGAGTTCGCCCAGGCCGTCCTGGGCTTCGGGTGCCACCTCGGCCAGTTCGTCGGCGCGGGTGCGCCCCTCGGCGGCCAGCACGGCGGCGGCAAAGCGCTCGTACTCGCGTGGCCTCGCATCGACGGCGTGCGACAGCACCACCGCGCACCCCGGCAGCCGGCTGCGCAGCACCTCGCCCACACGCCGTTCGTGCGAGGGATTGATATGCGCGAAGAGCCCGCACACGGCCACCGCATTGACACCGGTGGCGGCGATGCGCGCTGCCAGCGCCTCGAGCTCGGCCTCGTCCAGCGGCTGCACCTCGCGGCCGGAGGCGTCGATGCGCCCGGTGATCTCGAAGCGCCGCGGCTCGGGCGGCGGCGTCACCAACCGGTCCAGCGTTGGGTGCGGGCTGTACAACGCGCGGCGGTTCTGGCGCGCCAGCGCCAGCAGGTCGCCGAAGCCACGCGTCGAGACCACCGCGACCTCGATCGGCGCCGGCATCAGGCACGCCCTCCCAGCCCGAAGGATCCGAGCACGCCGAGCGGGCCGAACCGCCCCGGCCGGAACGGACTCAGATCGACCTCGGGCGCCCGCCCCGCCACCAGCGCGGCCAGCTCGCGCCCGGTACTGGCCGCAGCGCACATGCCCACGTGGCCGTGGCCAAAGCCGAGCCAGGCGTTGGCCGCACCCGGCGCGCGGCCGATCACGGGCAGGCTGTCGGGCAGGCAGGGGCGATGGCCCATCCAGCGCGTCACGCGCGATGTGTCCAGATGCGGAAACAGCTGCCGCCCCTTGGCGAGCAGCATGTCGGCGCGCGCGTACGCGGGCGGCGCCGTCAGGCCCGCGAACTCCACCGAGCCGGCCAGCCGCAGGCCCATCGCCATCGGATTGACCATCAGGTTGTCTTCGATCGCCATCACCGTGTGTCTGAGCGTCAGGTTCGAACTCTGCACGGTCACGTGGTAGCCGCGCTGCGTCTCCAGCGGCACGCGCGCGCCGAGCGCCCGCGCCAGGGGTGCAGACCACGCACCCGCAGCGACCACCACACCGTCGACCGCCAACGCCTCACCGCTGGCCAGCCGCAGGCGGCGCACTTCGCGGCCGGTATGGCCAGCGCCTTGTCGGCCCGCCCCTTGCGCGAACTCGAATCCACTCACCGCCTCGCGCACCTGAGTCGCGCCATCGCGCAGGCACTGCCCAAACAGCGCCTTCACCAGCGCCGAAGGGTCGGGCGTGGAGCCGTTCTCCGGCGCCAGCAGGCCGAAGCGAAAGCGCCCCTGCAGGTCGGGCTCCAACGTCAGCAGTTCTTCCTCATCGATCTCGCGCAAGTCCACGCCGAGCCGGCGGCGCAGGTTCATGCCCCAGGCCCAACGCTCGGCGGCCTGGCGCGATGAATAGACATACAGGCAGCCTGTGCGTCGCATCAGGTGGCTGGCCCCGGCGTGCTGCACCAAAGGCGTGTAGCACACGAAGATGGGCGCCAGCAAAGTGCGCAGGGCACCGGCGATGCGCACGACCTCGTCGCGCGAGCTGTGGCGCAGGAATTGCAAGAGCCATGGCAAGACGCCGGGCAGGTGGGCCCAGCGCACGGTGAGAGGCCCCAGCGGATCAAGCAGCCACTTGGGCACCTGCTTCCACATGCCGGGCATGCCCACCGGAAGGCACGCACTCGGAGAAAGGGAACCGGCATTGCCGAACGAACAAGCCTCGCCCGGCTCGCGTGGGTCGACGAACGTGATGCGGTGGCCGTCGCGCTGCAGCCAGGCCGCGGTGCAGACGCCAACGATGCCGGTGCCGATAACACTCAGATGCACAGGGCCATGCCTCGCCGCGATGGGGAATTCCAGCCGCATTGTGGGGGCGCGCTCGAACGGCAGCCGCCCAACCGCACCTCGGCCACCTCGGCCACCTCAACCTCACCTTGCGGGGAGGCACCCGGGCCGACCCCGATAGCCCGCCGGGCCCGCATCGCTAGCATGCGCCTCAACCCCGTTTGGGGTATTCCCTAGCCATCACGCTGGCCACTTTCCTGGCCGGTTCATACAGTTCAACGCCGACTGCGGCGACCTGGAGATTGAAATGCAAGAACGTGATCTGCGTGCCCTCATCGAAGAGGTGCGTGAAGGCAAGCTGCCACGCCGCAGCTTCATCCAGCAAATGGTGAGCCTGGGCCTCACCGCGCCGATGGCTTCGATGATGTTGATGCACGAAGGCGTGGCGCAAACGCCGGCCATCCCCTACAAGCCCACCAAGCGCGGTGGCGGCGGCCCGCTCAAGCTCATCTACTGGCAGGCCGCGGTACACCTGAACCCGCACTACGCCGGTGGCACGAAGGACCAGGACGCCAGCCGCGTGTTCTACGAACCGCTCGCCAGCTGGGACAGCGATGGCAACCTGGTGCCGGTGCTGGCCGCCGAGGTGCCCACGCGTGCCAACGGCGGCCTCTCCGCCGACGGCAAGAGCGTCACCTGGAAGTTGAAGCGCGGCGTGAAGTGGCACGACGGCCGCGACTTCACCGCCGACGACGTGGTCTTCACCGCCCAGTACTCCGGCGACCCGGCCGCCGCTATGACCACTGTCAGCGTCTACAAGGACATCAAGGTCACCAAGGTCGACTCGCACACTGTGCGCATCGATTTCCCCAAGCCCACGCCCTTCTGGGCCGAGCCGCTGGTGGGCAGCGTCGGCCTGATCCTGCCCAAGCATGTGTTCGAAGGCTTCATGGGCGCGAAGTCGCGCGACAACCCGGCCAACCTGAAGGCAGTGGGTACCGGCCCCTACAAGGTGGTCGATTTCAGGCCCGGCGATACGCTGCGTGCCGCGGCCAATATGGACTACCACGTCGCCAACCAGCCCTTCTTCGACACGCTGGAAATCAAGGGCGGGGGCGACGCCACCAGCGCCGCGCGCGCCGTGCTGCAAACGGCCGAATACGACGTCGGCTGGAACTTGGCCGTGGAGGACGTGATCCTCAAGCAGCTGGAAGGCGCCGGCAAGGGCAAGATGAACTTCTACCTCGGCAGCGACATCGAATTCGTGATGCTCAACCCCACCGACCCGTGGAACGAGGTCGATGGCGAACGCGCCAGCATCAAGAGCAAGCACCCGGCGTTCACCGACAAGGCCGTGCGCGACGCGATGAGCCTGCTCATCGACCGCAAGGGCATCGCCGAGGTGATCTACGGCCGCGGCGCCATCACCAGCGCCAACTTCCTGAACAACCCGCCGCGCTTCCGCAGCGCGGCCATGAAGTTCGAATTCAACCCCGAGAAGGCCAACCAGATCCTGGACGCCGCGGGCTGGACCAAAGGGGCCGACGGCATCCGCGCCAAGGGCAACGTCAAGCTGAAGTTCGTCTACCAGACCTCGGTGAGTGGACCCCGCCAGAAATGCCAGGCCATCATCAAGGACGCCTGCACCAAGGCCGGCATCGACCTGGAACTCAAGAGCATCGTGGCCTCGGTGTTCTTCGGCAGTGACTTCGCCAACCCGGACACGTACCAGAAGTTCTGGGCCGACATGGAGATGTTCACGACCACCATGACGCAGCCCGACCCGCAATACTTCATGGAGCAGTTCACCACCTGGGAACTCGCGCAGAAGGCCAACAAGTGGGCGAGCCGCAACCTCTCACGCTGGACGCACCCCGAATTCGACGAGGCCCACAAGTCGGCCCAGGTGGAACTGGACCCGGTCAAGCGGGCGGCGCTGTTCATCAAGATGAACGACCTCGTGGTGAGTGGCGGCCACGTCATTCCGCTGTTCGCGCGGCCGCGGCCGGTGGGCACGGTGAACAAGATGGTCGGCCCCATCTCGGCCTGGGACAACCTCACTGCGTTCATGAACACCTGGTACCGCGAGGCTTGAATCAAGCACCCCCGAAGCGCCTGGCGGCGCTTCCCCCCGAGTTCCCGAACGGGACTCTTCGAGCCCGAGGGGGCGCCGCCAGCGGACCGGCCGAACCGGATCCGCGGCGGCCGCTGGGCTGCCCCCCTCGTGTGACGTGAGCCACTGCTCTTGCTCAACTACATCCTCCGCCGCCTGCTGATTGCGTTGCCCAGCCTGCTGGGCATCAGCGTCGTGCTGTTCACGGTGCTGGCGTTGGCGCCGGGCGACCCGTTTGAGGAACTGGCCACCAACCCCAACGTGCCGGCCGAAGTGCGCATGATGCTGCGCAAGCAGTTCGGGCTGGACGACCCGGTGTGGCAGCGCTACCTGCACTGGCTGACGAGCATGCTCAGGGGCGATTGGGGCTTCAGCTTCCAGAGCCGCATCAACGTCGATCAATTGATCCTGCAGCGGCTGCCCACCACCATCATCGTGATTGGCCTGTCGCAGGTGCTGGCCATCCTGGTGGCATTGCCCGTGGGCGTGCTGGCCGCGGTGAAGCCCTACTCCTGGTTCGACCGCATCGCCAGCACCATCGCCTTCGTCGGCTTCTCGCTGCCGACGTTTTTCACCGGCATCGTCTTCATCCTCTTCTTCAGCATCTACCTCGGCTGGCTGCCCTTCGTCTACCGCAGCGACATCTCGGCCACCGGCTGGCAGTTCTTCTGGGAGCACTTCAAGCAAAGCATCATGCCGATCACTGTGCTGGGCCTGTTCCAGGCGGCCAGCATCATGCGATACGTGCGCAGTGCGGTACTCGACGTGATCCGGCTCGACTACGTCACCACCGCGCGCAGCAAGGGGCTGACCGAGAGCGTCGTGATCACCAAGCATGTGGTGCGCAATGCGCTCATCCCGGTGGTCACGCTCGTGGCGCTGCAGATGCCTGCGGTGTTCGGCGGCGCCATCGTCACCGAACAGATCTTCCGCATCCCGGGCATCGGCAGCCTGCTCATCGACGCGATCCTGCGCAACGACACGCCGGTGATCATGGCGGTGACGTTCGTCTTCAGCTGCCTGGTGATCTTCTTCAATCTCATTGCAGACATCTTGTATGGCTGGCTCGACCCCCGAATCAGCTACCGGTAGGCAGCCCGCTCCGTACAAGGCCCTTGGCTAATGCAAGAAATCACGCAAGTCCATCAGACGCCCGAACTCGGCAAGGCGACCGCCAGCGTCCCGCCGTGGCAGGAGGCGTGGCGACGCTTCAAGCGCCACCGCCTGGCTTATTGGAGCCTGTGGCTGCTGGGGCTGCTGGTGCTGGCGGTGCTCCTGGGCCCGCTGTTCTACAAGGTCGGCGTCAACGAGGTCGACTTCCAGGCCCGGCTCGCGGGGCCGAGCGCGATGCACCCGATGGGCACCGACGACCTCGGCCGCGACATGCTGGCGCGCATGCTCTACGGCGGGCGCATCAGCCTCGCGGTGGGTTTGGCGGCCATGCTGATGGCCATCTCGGTGGGCGTGATCATCGGCGCCAGGGCCGGCATGGCGCGCGGCTGGGTGGATGCGGCGCTGATGTGGGTCACCGACCTCTTTCTCAGCCTGCCGCAGTTGCCGCTCCTGCTGCTGCTGATCTTCCTCTTCCGCGACCCGCTGAAGAAGGCATTCGGCCTCGAGCTGGGCATCTTCATCCTCATCGTCGCCGTCATCGGGGGCTTTCGCTGGATGCCGGTGGCGCGGCTGGTGCGGGCGCAGTTCTTCAGCCTGCGCGAGAAGGAGTTCGTGGAGGCGGCGCGCGCGCTCGGGGCTTCCACTACACGGCAGGTGGTGCGCCACATCCTGCCCAACAGCCTGGGGCCGGTGATCGTGGCGGCCACCATCGATGTGGCTGCGGCCATCATCGCGGAGAGCACGCTTTCGTTCCTCGGCCTCGGCTTTCCGCCGGACATTCCCACCTGGGGCCGCATCCTGTATGACGGGCGCGACTACATGGATCTGGCACTGCACTGGGCACTCTTCCCCGGCCTCGCGATCTTTCTCGCCGTGCTCACCATCAACTTCATCGGCGACGGCCTGCGCGACGCGCTCGATCCCAGGCGAGTGCTCTGATGCCTCTGCTCGATATCCAGGGCCTCAAGACCCACTTCAAGACCGACGACGGCTGGTTGCACGCCGTGGACGGGGTGGACATCGCCATCGACGCCGGCGAGACCGTGTGCGTGGTCGGCGAGTCCGGCTGCGGCAAGAGCGTCACCGCCAAGACGGTGATGAAACTCATCGACATGCCGCCGGGCAAGATCGTCGCCGGCCGCGTGCTGTGGCAGGGGCGCGACCTCGTCCCTCTTGGCCCCGACGAGATGCGTAAGATCCGGGCCAAGGAAATCGCCATCATCTTCCAGGAGCCGATGACGAGCCTGAATCCGGTGTACACGATTGGTGCGCAGATCGCCGAGAGTGTGCATCTGCATGAAGGGCTCTCGAAGAAGGACGCGATGGATCGCGCGGTGGGGATGTTGAAACTCGTCAACATTCCCACACCCGAAAAGCGCATCAACGACTATCCGCACCAATTCAGCGGCGGCATGCGCCAGCGCGTGATGATCGCCATTGCGCTGGCCTGCAACCCCAAGCTCTTGATCGCCGACGAGCCCACCACGGCGCTGGACGTCACCATCCAGGCGCAGATCCTCGACTTGATGCAGGAGCTGAAAGACCGGCTCGGCATGGCCGTGATGCTCATCACCCACGCCATGGGCGTGGTGGCCGAGGTGGCGCAGCGGGTGGTGGTGATGTACGCCGGTCAGGTGGTCGAGGAAGCCACGGTCGACGAACTCTTCGCGCGGCCGAAACATCCCTACACGCAGGGGCTCATCCGCTCCATCCCGCGCATCGACCTCGCGGCCGTGCACAAGGTGCGACTGGAGGCCATCCCCGGCACCGTGCCCAAGCTCATCGAGCCCCGCGAAGGTTGCCGCTTTGCCGCGCGCTGCAAGTACGCCGAAGCCTCGTGCAGCAGCGCCACGCCGCCGTTGCGCGAGATCTCGCGAGGCCACAAGGTGGCCTGTTTCCTGGCCGAAAAGACATGACTCGCCAGCTGAGCGAGCGGAGCCACTGAATGGCCACGCCCCTTCTCGAAGTCAAGGACCTGGTCAAGCACTTCCCCGTGCGCGGCGGCCTGCTGCAGCGCGAGGTCGGCCGCGTGCACGCCGTGGACGGCGTCAGCTTCGAGATCGCCGCCGGCGAGACACTGGGTGTGGTGGGCGAGTCCGGCTGCGGCAAGAGCACCACCGGCCGCTGCATCCTGCGTCTGATCGAGCCCACCTCCGGCGAAGTCACCTTCGAAGGCAAGAGCGTCACCAAGGCCAGCAGGGAAGAGCTTCGCGCACTCGCGCGCGACATGCAAATCATCTTCCAGGACCCGTATGCGAGCCTCAACCCGCGCATGACGGTGGGCGCCATCATCGGCGAGGCCCTCACCATCCACAAGCTCGCGCCCACGCGCGCGGCCTATGACGAGCGCATCGTGAGCTTGCTGGAGACGGTGGGCCTCGCTGCCGACCACATGCGGCGTTATCCGCACGAGTTCTCCGGCGGCCAGCGCCAGCGCATCGGCATCGCACGCGCGCTGGCAGTGAGCCCCAAGCTCGTGGTGTGCGACGAGGCGGTGAGCGCCCTCGATGTCTCCATCCAGGCGCAGGTCATCAACCTGCTCGAAGACCTGCAAAGCCAGTTCAAGCTTACCTACGTCTTCATCGCGCACGACCTGAGCGTGGTCGAACATATCAGCGACCGCGTGGCCGTGATGTACCTCGGCCGCATCGTCGAGATTGCTTCGGCAAACGACCTCTACTCGAGCCCGCGCCACCCGTATACCGAGGCGTTGCTGTCGGCGGTGCCGATCCCAGACCCGAAAGTGAAGCGCAGCCGTGTTCGCTTGCAAGGCGATGTGCCGAGCCCGCTGAAACCCCCACCAGGCTGCCACTTCCACACCCGCTGCCCGATTGCGCAAAAGGGCCTGTGCGACAAGGAGCG
>JANNRI010000006.1:0-36197 GCA_031401195.1 Burkholderiales bacterium | reverse complement strand
GCGGCTTCGGCGTACGCGGCCACGTTCGAACACGCAACGTCGCTCTTCGTACCTGCTCTCGCGGATGCCGTGAGCGCGCGCCCGGGCGCACGGATCCTGGACGTCGCCTGCGGTACCGGTTGCTTCGCCGCTGAAGTGGTGGCCCGCGGGGCGGCCGCCGTTGCCGTCGATTTCTCGCCCGCCATGGTCGCAGAGGCCAGGCGCCTGCAGCCCCACATTGAGTTCGAAGTGGCCGATGCCGAGGCGCTGCCGTTCCCGGACGCCGCCTTCGATGCCGTGGGCATCAACTTCGGCGTCCATCACTTTCCGTTCCCGGTGCGCGCGCTCAAAGAGTGCCTCCGCGCGCTTCGTCCCGGGGGCAGGCTCGCCTTCACGGTATGGGCTTCCCCTGACGAACATGCGCTTCATCAGATCGCGCTCACCGCCGTTCGGCGAACGGTGGAGGCCAGTGCGACCCTTCCGCTGCCTCCGCAGGGGGAAGTCAACTCGCCGGAGGTGTGCGTGCAGTTGCTGCAGCAGGCGGGATTCACCCGAGTCGCGGCGGGGGTTCGCAAAGTTGCTGCGGTGCTGGACCTCGAGTCCGTCGCTGCGCTGCAGCACCTGATCCAGGCCGGTACCGTGCGCATGGCAGCGTTGATCGCTTCGCAGCCTGAAGAGAAGCGCGCGGCCATCCTGGCGGCCATTGCCGACGAAGCAGACAAGTACCGCATCGGCGCAGGCCTGGCCATCCCGGTGGTCGCGCTGCTGGCATGCGCGACCAGGTAGCACCGGCCAAGCGAGCATCACGTGCATCCGCACGGCCCGTCGTGGCGCGATACTCGGACCATGGCAGTCTCCACGACGTTCGTCGCAGCTGACGGCGACGGCTACGAGCGGCAGATGGGCCGCTGGAGTCGGCGCCTCGCCGAGCCGTTCCTGGATTTCGTGGGTACGGCAGCGGGCGAGACCATTCTGGACGTCGGCTGTGGCACGGGAAGCCTGGCAGCGGCCCTCGCGCCCAGGTGCGGATTCGCGCGCCTGCTCGGAGTCGACTTCTCGCCGATCTACGTCGCACACGCCATTCAACATTGCCGCGACCCTCGCGTCACCTACGCAGTCGGTGATGCGTGTGCTCTGAACCTCCCTGACCGCAGCTTCGATCGAGTTCTGGCGCTGCTCCTGCTTCACTTCGTCCCGCGCACCGAGCAGGCCATCTCCGAGATGCGGCGCGTCGCCAAACCTGGCGCCGTCGTGGGCGCCGCAGTGTGGGATGCTCGAGGTGGCTACGTCGCGAACCGGATCTTCTTCGACACGGCGGTCGCGCTCGATCCCAAAGCCGCCGAGCGTCGGGCCCGAAACTACACGCGCCCGATGACTCGCCCTGGGGAGCTGGGTGCCGCTTGGCGAGCCGCCGGCTTCGACGCCGTGGCCGAGACGACTTTGATGGTTCGCATGGAGTTTGCGTCGTTCGACGACTACTGGGCGCCTTACGAGGGCAAGGATGGACCCGGGCCAGAGTACATGGCAACGCTCACTGCGAACGAGCGCACGCGGCTGCGCGAAGCTGTGAGGTCCGCGTACCTCGACGGAGAAGCCGACGGTCCGCGCTCCTATGCCGCAGTGGCTTGGGCAGTCAAAGGCCTGGCGCCCGGCTGATCGCGGCTGACCAGGAACTCGAGGCGCGTGTGCGCTCCTTCATCCCGCCGGGCGAGACGGTGACGATGCAGCACTACATTGCCGAGCGCTGAACAGCGGGTCACGCACGCCGGCAGTGGCTTCCATCTTCTCGGCCTCAGTTGCGGACGAAGACGTAGGTTTCGGCCGACGGCCTTTGACTTTCCTTCAGTCGCAGGCTCAGCCTGGAATCGTCGTCAGCCAGCGTTCCTTCGAGCAGCATCGTCTTTTGAGGGATGTCTGATGTCGTGAGCAGTACGGACCAACGGCGCAAACCGGCGCTGACGTCGACGGACCCTGTCGCCACCGTGGCGTAGGTGGGTTGCCCATCCAGGCCCTTCTTTCGTGCGGTGGCCATCACCGCCGTCCACGAAGCGTCTCGTGTACCCGGACTCAATTCGATTCGCACGCCCCCTGGTCCGTCGAAGACCACCCCTTGGTCATTGGGCCGAGCGGTGCCGAGTTCTTGGCCCTGGCCAGCGCTGCTCGAGCCCGCAGCCACGACGCTCAACCTCAGCGAACTCCATTTGCCGCGCACGACCGCGAAGCCTTCGCCTTGGCGAAACTTGGTGGACTCCACGGGGCGCCAGGTCCCTTCCAGGCGCAGGCTCAGCGCTGCAACTGGAACCAAGGGCATGGCAGCGACGACGGGCGGGGCGGCGGGCTTCGGTGGTGGTGCGGGTGCCCGATCCGGTGGGGCCACTGGGGTCGGTGCAGGCGCTGGCGCGCGAGTGGGTGCCGGCGCTGGGGTCGGCGCTGCGGTGGGTGCCGGTGTTGGCAGCGCAGAGACAACCGTCGGTGCCGGTGCGCGGCCCAGCTGTCGCCACCAGGCATAACTGCCGGCCGCCGTCGCCGCACCGACGCCCACCGCCGCGCTGGCGATGCCCAGCCACCGGCGCCGATCATCGGATTCATCGCGCCCGAGAAGCGCTTTCAGATGCAGTGCCAGCCGCTTGCAGTCATCGTCCCATGAACGGTCGGAGATGACGAAGTCCTGCCGGTCCAGCAGCTTGCGAATCTCCTCGGGCAGCTGGGCCTTCTCCGGCAACGGCGCATCGCCCACGCGCGTCGGAATGACGCGGATGTCGCGCTTCATCGCGGCAGCGATCTCGAGCCGCACGAAATCGTCGTCCTCGGCGAGCCGGCGCAGGCTCTCGGGCGTGGACCAATGCGGCCCGATCAGCACCAGCAAGGCCTGGCAGTTGCCGACCTCGCGCGCGATGTACTCGGCGAACGGAACCCCGGGCGGGATCTTGTCGACATCCATGAAGATGTCGGCCCGCGGAAGCGCCCGGTGCAGCGAATCGACCAGCCGACCGGCCCAGCCACCCGCGTCGGAGCGCCGATAGCTCAAGAAGATGCTTCCCAACTGGCTCCTCCCGGTGACCGCATGGCAGCGACTACCGCTACCACGCCCACGGCCTCGCCCCACAACCAAGAGGTGAGCGAAGCGGTCGCGCGCCGCCTGCGCCAGCACACCCGGGGCGAGGTGCTGTTCGACGCCGCCTCGCGCGGTCGCCATGCCACCGATGCCTCGATCTAACAGAGCATGTCGGTGGGCGTGTTCGTGCCGCGCGACGAAGCCGATATTGTTGTGGCCTTGGACATCGCGCGCAAGCTGACGGTGCCCGTGTGATGGTGCCCGTGTTGCCGCGCGGCGCCGGCGACAGCCAGTGCGGGCAGGTGAGGCAGGTGCGGGCAGGTGCGGGCTTGAGGTCTGGCCCCGCGGGCCGGTTCAGTTTGACCGCGCCGCGCGTAGTGCTTGAAGGCGAGATCAAACCGCTTCAGGTGGCGGTGCCCATATCCGAGATAGTTCTGCAGGTCGGGATTGTCGGGGTCGCGCACTGCGGCTTGCTGGAAACGTCGCGCGGCCTCTGGCCAGTTCTTGCTTTAGATGGCTCGCTTGCCGGCCGCGTAGTCCGGATCGCGCAGCGTTGCCTGCGGATCGTCTTCGGAGGGATCGGCGAGCACCGGCGCCGCCGCCGGCCGATCGCGCTGCCTCGCGGGGTGGACGGAAAAGGTTTGCCGTTCGGCCTGCAACTGGTCGGCCGCTTCGGTGGCGACATCGAGTTGCTGAATACGGCGCAGGCGCTGGAGCAGGCATACGCCGGCATCACTGGTCTCGGCCGCCCGGTTCCGGACGCAGCAGCGCTCACCACGCCGCGGCCGGAGCTGAAGTCGATCGTCACCGCCGTGCCAGGCTGACTGGCAACCAACAGAAACGCGAGGCTGACAAAATGAAGCGCCCGGGAGATGAAGTCGCTCGGCCCCAGCGGGTTCGCTTCCTGCCGATTCACTGAGATCTCGAAGGATCATGTCCATGGATTTGATCGACCTGCTGTTGGCCCGGCCATGCCGGCTCGCTGCCGTGGCCACGTTGACCCTGTGGACCACTGCGCCTGCGCTGGCGCAGCCCGGCGCGGCGTCGCCGGCGGCCTCGGCACCAAGCTCCGCGCCGATGCCCGCCGTGGGTCCCGCGCCTGGCACACCCCCTGCGTTTGCCGTCGTCACCCGCGACGCCAAGCGCAGCGAGGGCCTGTTCGACACCTGGCAGAAGGACGACAAGGTCTGGATCGAACTCAAGCCTGAGGACTTCGGCAAACCCTTCTTCCTCGCCCCCAAGCTCACCCGCGGCATTGGTGAGTCGGGCCTCTACGCGGGCCTGGTGTTCGGACGCTGGGGCAGTTTCGGCCGCTCGCAGATCGTCGAGTTCAAGCGCGTGCACCACCAGGTGCAGCTGTTGGCGCGCAACAGCGACTTCATGGCCGCGGCAGGCACCCCCAGTGGCCGCGCGGTGAACCTGTCGTTTTCGCCCAGCCTGCTCGGCAGCGCCGCCGTGGCGAGCCAGCCGCACCCGGAGCGCAAGACGGTGCTGGTGGATCTGGCCAGCCTGTTCCTGAGCGACATGCAGGGCTTGAGCTTGATCTTGCAGCGCGTCTACCGCCAGCAATACAGCTTCGACCCTCGCAACTCGTCCATCGCCGCGCTGCGCGGCAAGCCCGACCTGCTGGTGCTGGAGACGCTGAACCACTACCTGAGCCCGAGCATTGCGCTCGCGCAACCGCCCCTGCCCGGCGCACCACCGACGCCCGGACCACAACCCACCACGCCGACCACCTTGCCCGATGTGCGCAGCCTGTTCCTCGGCGTGCACTACTCGCTGGGCGCCTTGCCCGCGCAGCCGATGGCCGCGCGCCGCGCCGATCCTCGTGTGGGCACCTTCAACAGCAACGTCAGCGACTACACCGATGACCTGGCACGCACGCCGCGCCAACGCCTGGTGAACCGCTGGCGCCTGGAAAAGAAAGATCCGCTCGCGGCGATGTCGGAGCCGGTCAAACCCATCACCTTCTGGCTCGACCGCACGATGCCGATGGAGTACCGCCAGGCCATCAGCGAAGGCATCCTCGAATGGAACAAGGCCTTTGAGCGCATCGGCTTCAAGGACGCCGTGGTTGTCAAGGTGCAGCCCGACGACGCCGACTTCGACACGCTCGACCTGGGCGTGGCCTCGGTGCGCTGGCTGACCAGCGCACGCGCCAGCTTCGGCGCGATCGGGCCGAGCCAGGTCGACCCGCGCACCGGCGAGATTCTCGACGCCGACATCAGTTTCGAGAGCCTGTCCTCGCGCAGCCTGCGCACGCTGCGCGCGCAGGTGCTGGGCTCGTCGAGCGCCGCGGATTGGGCGCAGCGTTTGCAGGCCAGTGACGCAATCACCGAAGGCCGCCTGGCGGTGGCGGGGTACGAGGCTCGGCATCAACACGGCCCGAACTGCCAGTTCGGCGACATGGCTGCCGAGCAGATGAGCTACGCGATGGATGTGCTGGCCGCGCGCGGCGACTTGAATCCGGACGGTCCGCAAGCGCGCCAATTCGTCCTCGACTACTTGCGTGGCGTGAGCGCGCACGAGGTCGGCCACACGCTGGGCCTGCGCCACAACTTCCGTTCCTCGCGCATCTACACGCTGGCTCAACTGGCAGATCCGGTGTTCACGGCGGCCAACGGCATCGCCGGCTCGGTGATGGAGTACCCGGCCATCAACCTGCCACCACCCGGCGTGCCCATGGAGCGCCACGGCGTTGCTTTCCGCGGCGGCCTGGGGCCGTATGACTACTGGGCCATCGAGTACGCCTACAAGCCCTTGCCGAAAGAAACCGAGGCGGCGGAGTTGCAGCGCATTGCCGCGCGCAGCGGTGAGCCGGCGCTGGCCTTCGGTACCGACGAAGACCAATTCCTGGGCATCGACCCGGAATCCTTGCACTTCGACCTGGGTGACGACCCGGTGGCTTTCGCCAAGCTGCGCCTGGCCATCGCGCGCGACCTCATCGCACGGCAAGAGTCGCGCACGCTCGATCCGGCGCAGGACTACTCGGTGCTGCGCCGCGTGGTGAGCTTCGCAGTCACCGACATCGGTCGTGCGGCCGGCATCCTGGCGCGCCAGATCGGCGGCGTACGCACGCTGCGCGACCACCCCAACACCGGCCGCGACCCGCTGCTCCCTGCCACCGCAGCTGTGCAGCGCGCGGCTCTGGACACCCTGGCCAGCGGCGTGCTGGCCAGCGACAGCTTCAAGCTCAGTGCAAGGTTGCAGCGCCGCCTGGCGCCGGACTTCGGCGAGCGCGGTGACGCCTTGTACGCCGGCGAGACGGGCGTGCAGACCGACTACTCGGTCAACGCCGCGGTGATCGAGCTGCAGCGCACGCTGTTGGCGCAGCTGATGAGCGACGGCGTGGCGGTGCGCATCCTCGACAGCCAGGACAAAGCAGACAAACCGGCCGAGGCCTTCAAGCTCTCGGAATTGCACAGTCGCATCACCCGCGAGGTGTGGCGCGAGGTATGGGGCGAAGGCGCTGTGGTGGCCGACCTGGCGCCGCTGCGGCGCGAGCTGCAGCGTGAGCACCTGAATCGCCTCACATCGATGCTGCTGCGCCCGACAACGGCCAGCCGCGCCGAGACACGCAGCCTCTATCGCGCCCAGTCGCAAGAGCTGCTCGCAAGGCTCACCGTGGTGGTCAAACGGCCTGGGCTTTCGGTCGAGACGCGAGCGCATCTGCAAGACGCGATCGAAAGCCTCACCCAGGGCCTGCAGGCCAAGGCACAGCGCGCGGCGGTGTGAGGGGCGAGTTGGCCCTGAGCTAGCCCCGCTGCCCCGGCCCCCGCTGCAGCACCGCCCCCAGAATCCCCTTGGGCATGTAGATGATGAACAGCACCAGCAGCAGGCCGTAGATCGTGATGTCCACGCCGAGCACCTTGTTGCCGATCAGCACGCGCAGCGACTCCGACAGCAACAGCAGGAATACCGCGCCCACCGTGGGGCCGAGCATCACGAACATGCCGCCGGCGATGACGCCGAACACCATCTGCAGCGAGATGCCGATGCCCGATACCGTCTCCGGGTTGACGTAAAGCTGGTACTGCGCGTAGAGCACGCCGCCGATGCAGGTCATCGCTGCCGACAGCAGCGTCACGCGCAGCTTGGCGCGCGTGACGTCGATGCCGATCGAGGCGGCGGCGTCCTCTTCCTCGCTGATCGCCTCCAGCGCCAGCCGGTTCATGCTGCGGTCGACCATGCGCCAGACCCACAGCGAGAGCAGCCAGCACACCAGCACGGCGTAGAACCACACCGTTTTGTCGGCGAACTGCAGCGCCTTCAGCGAGGCGGTGGCGCCGTCCACGAGGTCGGGCTTGGGCGTGATGCCGAGCGAGCCGCCGGTGTGGTCGCGCAGGCCCACGATGATCAGGCGCGTCACCTCCGACAGCGCCAGCGTCACGAGCGCGAAATAGTGGCCGACGATCTTGAAGCGGAAGCAGGGCAGGCCGATCAGCAAGGCCACGGCCAGCGTGATGAGCACCGCCACCGGCGCGCCGATCCACGGCGAAATGCCGGCATGGTTCCACAGCAGTACCACGGTGTAGGCGCCGATGCCGAGGAAGGCGCCGTGGCCGAAGCTCACCAGCCCCAGACGCCCCATGATCGACCAACTGGTGTAGATGTACGACCACAAGAGCGCCATCACCATCAGGTGCAGCACGTACTTGCCGGGCCCGAACAGCGGCGTCAGCACGAGCGCCGCCAGCAGCGTCAGGCCGACGGCCCAGCGGCGGTTCATCGCGCCGGCCTCATGCACGCCCTCATGCACAACCTCATGTGCGTCCTCAAGTGCGTCCTCATGTGTGCCCTCATGCACGTCTTCATGCGCTCCGCCGCTTCGATAGCAGCCCCTCGGGTTTCCAGAACATGGTCGCGATGAAGAAGGCGAACGCGATCACGTAGCCCCACTCGAGGTCGAAGAAGAAACCGCCCACCGAGATGAACTGGGCGAACAGGAATGCGGCGACGAAGCCGCCGATCAGGTTGCCGAGGCCTCCCATCACGCAGATGAGGAAGGTGAGCGGGCCGAACGAGAGCCCGATCGCCGGGTGCACGTCGTACTGCAGCACCAGCAGGCAGGCCGCGAGCCCCGCCAGCGCGCCGCCCAGCGCCGAGGTGAGCAGGTACACGCGCCCCGGGTTGACACCCATCAGCGGCATGATGGCGCGGTCCTGGCTGATGGCGCGGATGGCCGTGCCCAGGTAGCTGCGGTTCAGGAACAGGTAGGTGCCGGCGATGGCCAACATCGCCACCGCGAAGGCCACCAGACGCGAGCCCGAGACGCTCATCTCGCCGATGGCGATGCCGGGCAGCCGCACCCCGAGGTTGCGGAACTCCACGCCGAACAGCACCGTGGCCACCGCCTGCAGCAGGAACAGCATGCCCCCGGTGACGAGCAGCTGGTTGATCGGCTCGGCCGCCAGCACGGGCCGGATGACGAAGTGGTGCAAAGCCGCACCGAGCACACCCATGAGCGCGATGTTGGCCGGGAACGCCATCCACAGCGGCACGCCCTGCTGCACGTGCATCCACCAGATCGCATACATGCCGATCATGATCAGCTCGGCATAGCAGATCCACACCACGTCGATGACGCCGAAGATGAGGTTCAGCCCCAGCGACAGCAGTGCGAAGAGTCCGCCGAGCAGCAGGCCGTTGACCACCGCCTCAAGGAAGAAGATGTCGAAGATCTGTGCCACGGTCATCCTTCGAGCGCGGTTTTCATGCGCCCGTCAAACGCCGAGATAGGCACGGCGCACTTCGTCATTGGCCAGCAACTCGGCGGCCGGCCCGCTGGCGTGGATGCGGCCGGTCTCGAGCAGGTAGGCGCGGTCGACCACGCGCAGCACCTGCTGGATGTTCTGCTCCACGATCAGCACCGTGTAGCCCTCGGCGCGCATGCGCCGCACCACTTCGAAGATGGACTGCACCACCAGCGGCGCGAGGCCGGCCGAGGGCTCGTCCAGCAGCAGCAGCTTGGGGCCACTCATCAGCGCGCGCCCGATGGCGCACATCTGCTGCTCGCCGCCTGAGAGCGTGCCGGCCAGTTGCAGCCGGCGTTCCTGCAGCCGCGGGAATAGCGCGTAGGCCTTTTCCAGACGCTCGGCGAAGCGCGCGCGCGCCGCGGGCAGGAAGGCGCCCATGCGCAGGTTGTCCTCCACCGACAGCCGCGGAAACAGCCGCCGGCCCTCCGGTACCTGCGCGATGCCGAGCGATATCACCTCGTGCGCCGGCACGTCGTTGTAGCGCCGGCCCTGCATCGCGAGCTCGCTGCCGGTGCTGGGCAGGAGCTTGGAGATCACGCGCAGCAGCGTCGTCTTGCCCGCGCCGTTGGGGCCGATCACCGCCACCGCCTCACCGGCGTTCACTTCCAGCGAGACGCCGAACAGCACCTGGGAGCCGGCATAGCCGGCGGACACATCCTGCAGGCGCAGCATCGTCGCGACTGGACTGCCTTCGGGCTGCGGCCTGCGGTTTTCGTCCCTGGGGCGGCCCTGCGCGCTCATGAACTGCGCGCCTTCACCTGTTGCTGCACGGCGCCGGCATCGGTGCCCAGGTACACCTCCACCACCTTCGGGTGATGCGCCACCTCGGAGGGCAGGCCATCGGCTATCACCTCGCCGTGGTCGAGCACGATGCAGCGGTCGATCACGCGCATCAGCACGCCCATGATGTGCTCGACCCAGATGATGGTGATGCCGCGCTCGTCGCGGATGCGTCGCAGCATGTCGGCGGCCTGGTTCATCTCGTTCTCGTCCAGGCCGCCCAGGCTCTCGTCGGCGAGCAGCAGGCGCGGCTGCGTGGCCAGCGCACGCGCCATCTCGAGCTTCTTCAGGCCCGCCGCACCCAGGCCGTCCAGCCGTGCCGAGGGGTGGCTCGGCAGGCCGATCAGCTCCAGCGCCTCTTGCGCGCGGCGCTCGGCTTCGGCGCGGCCGATGCGCTGCGACGAGCCGTAGAACGCCGCCAGTGTCGCGTTCTCGAGGAGGGAGAGCTTGCGGAACGGCCGCGGGATCTGGAACGTGCGTGCGATGCCGCGCTGGCAGATGCGGTTGGGCGGCAGACCGCCGATCTCCTGCCCGTCCAGGCGGATCGAGCCGGCGCTGGGCGGATACAGCCCCGCAATGACGTTGAAGGTGGTGCTCTTGCCTGAGCCGTTGGGGCCGATCAGCCCCAGGATCTCGCCGCGCTCGAGGCGGAACGAGACACGGTCGACGGCGGTGAAGCCGTCGAAACGCTTGGTGAGTTGATCGACCTCGAGCACGCCGGTGGCACGCGGCCGGATTCAGGGCGCCTATCAGGGCGCGTAGCCATGGCCCTTGGGCAGCGGCAGCACCGGATCCTTGGTCTTGATGGCAGCCGGCCACACGATGTAGGTGTCGTTGGCGTTGTACTGCATCACCACCGGAGACGAGCGCGCGTTCTGGCCCGCCATCGGGTGGCCGGGCGGGTTGAACTTGACGCCGTAGCCCTGGATCGTGCCGCCCACCGCGATGTCGGTGTCGAGCGCCGCACGGCGCAAGGCCTCGGGGTCGATGCCGCCGTATTTCTTGATCGCGCGCGGCAGCACGTCGGTGAAGAAGATCCACGACTGGTTGAAACCCATCGAGAGGTGCGGCGGCACCTCGTCGCCCTTCACCTCGAGCTTGTAGCGGCGGATCATCTCCTTGGTCACGTCGCCCAGGCCCGGCGCCAGCGAGGCCGGGTTGAGCAGCTGCGCGGCCACCGGGTCGACGTTGTAGATGAAGTTGGCTTCGTCCTTGAAGGTGGCGAAGAGTTTGTCGAACTGGCCGTAGCCGGCGCCGTGGCCGATGAGGGCCGACCACTTCAGCGCCTGCTCCTTGGCCTGGCGCAGGAAGAGCGTGATGTCCGGGTTGTAGCCGGTGTGCAGGATCACGTCGGGCCGCGCGCGCTTGAGCTTGGTGATCAGCGGCGAAAGGTCGGGCGAGGTGGCGGCGTAACCCTCCTTCAGCACCACCTGCATGCCGTAGCCCTTGCAGGCGCTGTCGTTGCCGGAAGCCACGCCCGCGCCGTAGGGGCCGTCTTCGTAGATCACCGCGACCTTGAGGTCCTTCGGATCCTTGCCCAGGCGCGCCTTGGCCTGCTCGTTGAGGAAGGCGCACGAGGCTTCGCCGAACTGGTCGGAGTGCACCTGTGCGCGGAACACGTACTGAAGCTTCTTGTCCTTCAGCACGGCCGAGGCGACGCAGACGTTGGCCCACATGAACTTCTTGGCCGCATCCGCCTTCTGCGCCATCGGCACGCAGTGCGCGCTGGAGAACACGCCCATCAGCATGTCGACGTTCTCCTGGTTGAGCAGGCGCTCGGACTCGTTGATGGCGACGTCGGCCTTGCTCTGCGCATCAGCGTAGAAGGGCTTGATGCGCCAGCCCTCGACGCCGCCACGCTCGTTGATCATGTCGATGGCGTACTTGGTGCCCAGGTAGGCGGCATTCGAGCCGCCGGCGGCAAACGGCCCGGTGAGGTCGTAGATGACGCCGATCTTGAGCTCCTTGACCTGCGCGCAGGCCAGGCCCGACGCGAGCCCGAGGGCCGCACCCGCCGCGAAGGCAAGCGTTCTCTTCAGGATTGCCAAGGTCTTCATCATCTGCTCCTGATCCGTTCCTGATCGGCGGCCCCGTGCGGCCGAAGGCAGGGCAAGGTATTTCAGGGGCACCGCAGGTGCAATGCGGGTTTGCCAGATGCGTACCGCCTGCCGCAGGTCTCTGAGGTGGCGGGTGATCGGAGGTGCCGCACCCACGTTGCGTGGGCGGTGGTGGCCGCGATCGTGGTGAGGGCCAGGTAGTCGCTCGGCGAGCAGGAGATGCTCGCGGCGGGGCCCGTGCGCGCCGGAATGGCGCTCTTTGAGGCCCAGACCTGCGGCTGAGCACCGCAGGTGCCGGGGTGCACCGCACCCCGGCTGTTCACAAGCGCCTTACTTGGGCAGCACGACGGTGTCGATGACGTGGATGACGCCGTTGCTGGCCACGATGTCGGTGGCCGTGACCTTGGCGCCGTCGACCATCACGCCGCCCGTGGTGGCCACGGTCAGGTCGGAGCCCTGCACGGTCTTCACCTTGCCGGCTTTGACGTCCTTGGCCATCACCTTGCCCGGCACCACGTGGTAGGTGAGCACGGCGGTGAGCTTGGCCTTGTCGGCCAGCAGCGCGTCGAGCTGGGCCTTCGGGATCTTGGCGAAGGCTTCGTCGGTGGGCGCGAATACGGTGAACGGGCCTTTGCCCTTCAGCGTGTCGATCAGGCCGGCGGCGGTGAGCGCTGCGGCCAGGGTCTTGAAGTTACCGGCGCCGACGGCGGTGTCGACGATGTCCTTCGCTTGCGCCGACAGGGCGGCGAACGAGAGGGCGGTGATGGCGAAGATCTTCTTCATAGTGGCAAGTTCCTTGGGTGGGTCGAGAGTGGTTGCAGGGGGTGGAGGGACCCCGGAACAGCGCACCGGCTGGTGCGGCAGGTCCGGGCACAAACGTCACTGCGCCACGGCGGGCAGCAGCACCTTGTCGATGACGTGAATGACGCCGTTGCTGGCGATCACATCGGTGGCCGCGAGGTTGGCCACACGAGCCCGGCCGTCGGTGATGGCCAGGGTGGTGCCGACCGTGAAGGCCGAGCCTTGCACCGTGCTCACGCTGGCCGGCTTGGGCAGCGCGATGACGGTGGCAGCGCGCACGTTGCCGGCCACCACGTGGTAGGTCAGGATGCCGCCGAGGGACGGGCTGGCAAGCAGTTGCGCCTTGGTCAGCGTCAACTCGGTCAATGCGGCCGTGAAGGCGTCGTTGGTCGGCGCGAAGACGGTGTAGGGGCCGGCACCGCTCAAGGTGGTGGCAAGGTTGGCGGCGACGACCGCTTCCACCAGCACCGAGAAGCTCGGGTTGAGCTTGGCCATCTGCACGATGTTGAGCACGCCCGGGGGCACCAGCACCTTGTCGATGACGTGGATGACTCCGTTGCTGGCCGGCACATCGGCGGCGGTCACGGTTGCCTGGGTAAGCACCTCGTCGGTGATCTTCACGCCAGCGGTGGTATTCAGCGCCAACGTGGATGCAGCGCCTTCGAAGGTGTAGAGCGTGGCCTGCGTGGCGCCGCCCGCGACGAGTTCGCCAGCCGACTTGCGCGTCGGAAGTACGTGGTACTGCAGGATTTTCGCCAGCGTCGGGCCGTCCAGCGCAGTCACCATCGCCGTGGCGCTGGCAAAACCGAGCGTCGTGGCCAGCGACGTGAAGGCCGCATCAGTCGGTGCGAAGACGGTCAGGCTGGACGTGCTGGAGCTCAGCGCCGGCACGAGGCCCGCCTTCGCCGATGCCGCCACGAGCGCGGAGAACCCGCGGGCGGTGGCCTCGGCGGCCAGCGTGTCGGGAGGCGGGTCGCCGCCACCGCAGGCGGCGACGAGCGCCACGGTGCACAAGGCGGTGAGTTTTTTGAGCCGATCGAGCATATGAAGACTCCGGGAATGGTGGGGTGGGAGAGGTCAGGCCGCCGATGGGCACGCGTCGAAGAACCTGGCGAGGACGAAATATGAACTAATCAGTTCACATTAGCAACTGTAGGGTCTTATGCATGGCCCGGTTGGTCTCGCCGCCGCGGCGCAGGCGCACGCCGATCACTGGCGCCGAGCGCGCCCGCCGCTCAGGCCTTGGGTGCAGGGTGCGTGGGGTCCACCCAGGGCACGTTCTGCGGGCGCTCGACCGGCTCGATGTCGAGGTTCACAGCCACGGCCTCGCCGTCACTGCGGCACAGCACGCACTCGAGTGTCTCGGTGGCGCTGGCGTTGATCTCCTGGTGCGGCACGAAGGGCGGCACGTAGATGAAGTCGCCCGGCCCGGCCTCGGCCACGAACTCGAGCTTCTCGCCCCAACGCATGCGCGCGCGGCCCTTGATGACGTAGATCACGCTCTCGAGCGGGCCATGGTGGTGGGCGCCGGTCTTGGCGCCGGCATGGATGTGCACGGTGCCGGCCCAGAGCTTCTGCGCACCCACACGCGCGAAATTGATGGCGGCCTTGCGGTCCATGCCCGGCGTCTGCGCTGTGTTGGGGTCGAGCTGGTTGCCGGGCACGACGCGCACGCCGTCGTGCTTCCACGGGGGGTCGAGGTCTCGGGTCATGCGCGCTGCTTTCCTGGAGCGGGCCCCGATTGTGGCGGAGCGGGTATGGTTCGGGCCTTGCCCATGCAGGAGCCCCAACGATGAAGACCCGTGCCGCCGTCGCCTGGAAGGCCGGCTCGCCGCTGACGATCGAGACCGTGGACCTCGAAGGCCCGCGCGCCGGCGAGGTGCTGGTCGAGGTGAAGGCCACCGGTATTTGCCACACCGACTGGTACACGCTCTCAGGCGCTGACCCGGAGGGCCTGTTCCCGGCCATCCTCGGGCACGAGGGTGCGGGCGTGGTGCTGGAGGTGGGCGTGGGCGTCACGACACTCAAGCCTGGCGACCACGTGATCCCGCTGTACACGCCCGAGTGCCGGCAGTGCAAGTTCTGCCTCTCGCGCAAGACCAACCTGTGCCAGAAGATCCGCGCCACGCAGGGCAAGGGGCTGATGCCCGACGGCACGTCGCGCTTCAGCCTGGACGGCAAGCCGCTGCTGCACTACATGGGCACCAGCACCTTCGCCAACCACATCGTGGTACCCGAGATCGCGCTGGCGAAGATCCGTGAGGACGCGCCCTTCGACATCGTCTGCTACATCGGCTGCGGCGTCACCACGGGCGTGGGCGCGGTCATCTTCACCGCGGGCGTGGAGGCCGGGGCCAACGTGGTCGTGTTCGGCCTGGGCGGGATCGGCCTCAACGTGATCCAGGGGGCCAAGCTCGTGGGCGCCGACAAGATCATCGGCATCGACGTCAACCCTGCGCGCGAGGCGATGGCGCGCCGCTTCGGCATGACGCACTTCATCAACCCGAAAGAGGTGCCGAACGTGGTGGATGCCATCGTGCAGCTCACCGACGGCGGTGCCGACTACAGCTTCGAATGCATCGGCAACACCACCACCATGCGCCAGGCGCTGGAGTGCTGCCACAAGGGCTGGGGGCGTTGCATCATCATCGGCGTGGCCGAGGCGGGCGCGGAGATCAGCACGCGGCCGTTCCAGCTCGTCACCGGGCGCAAGTGGGAAGGCTCGGCCTTCGGCGGCGCGCGTGGCCGCACCGACGTGCCGAAGATCGTCGACTGGTACATGAACGGCCGCATCCGCATCGACGAGCTCATCACGCACCGGCTGAAGCTCGAAGACATCAACGAAGGCTTTGCGCTCATGAAGCGCGGCGAGTCGATCCGCTCGGTGGTGGTGTACTAACGGGCGTGCCGCGGCCCGCCGAGATGAAGCTGGAGCAGATCCTCTTCACCCAGGGCTTCGGCCAGCGCCGCATGTGCGCGGGCCTGGTGGCTGCGGGTGCGGTGCGCATCGCCGGCCGGGTGGTGGAAGACCCGGGTGAAGAGTTCGCCACCGAGGGCCTCGTATTCGAGGTCGACGGCGTGGCCTGGTCGTTCCACCTGCCGGCGATCGTGATGTTGCACAAGCCGGCGGGTTATGAGTGTTCGCGCAAGCCCCGACACCACCCGAGCGTGATGAGCCTCTTGCCCGCGCCGCTGCGCCAGCGCGGCGTGCAGCCCATCGGCAGGCTGGACGAAGACACCACCGGACTGCTTCTCTTCACCGACGACGGCAAGTTGATTCATCGACTGACGAGCCCGAAGCACCATGTGCCCAAGGTCTACCAGGTGACTGCGAAGCATCCCGTGAGCGATGACCAGATCCAGCGCCTGTGCGCAGGCGTGGTGCTGGACGATCACCCCGCGCCCGTGGTGGCCCTGGCCGCCTTGCGCACGGGTGAACGCAGCTTGGTGCTGACGCTGGCGGAAGGCCGCTACCACCAGGTCAGGCGCATGCTGGCTGCGGTGGGCAACCGCTGCGAGGCCTTGCATCGCAGCGACTTCGGTGCGCTCGCCTTGCCGGCCGATCTGGCGGTGGGCGGTTGGCGCTGGGTCGACCAGCCGGTCTGATGCGGGCGGGCGTGCGGTTCAGCGCGCGGCCAACCCAGCCACCGCCTGTCGCGCCACCTCGATCCCCTGCTCCACGATCTGCCGCTTCCACAGCGGCGTGTCGACATAGAAAGCATCACGCATCTGGCGCTTGATGGCAGCGCGCTGTTCGGTGCTCGCCTCGGGGTGGTTGTAGAGCCACTGGTCGGCGCGCAGCGCGGCCATCACGTCTTCCATCGGCAAGGTGCCGTACTCGAGCGCGAGGCCGGTGTACTTGGCCTGCGGGCAGTGCAGGTAGGCGGCGTTGAACAGCAGGCCGGTGAGTTCGGCCGAGGCCGACGAGCCGTCGTACATCGAGGTGACCTGGGCGCCGTTCACCGCCCACCAGGCGCGCGTGCGCGCGAGCGCGGCGGCGTGATTGCGGTCGGCGAAGATGCGCTCGCCGTGGCCGCTCGGGCCGAGGCCGGTGTGCAGGTCGACCCAGCCCAGGCGCGTGCAGCGCTGGCCGTGTTGCTCCAGCACATGGGCCAGCGTCTGGCGGCTCCACGTGGGGCCGTGGCCGCCGAAGAAGATGCCTTCGGGGTGTGTGTACTGGCCCTGGCTCAGCGCTGCTTGCAGCGCGCGTGCGCCGTGCTCTTGCGCATAGGCGGCCAGCCCCGCCTCGGCTTCGGGTGGTGGCGGCCAGTTGCCTGGCACGACGAAGCGCGCGATGGCTTCGTAGCCCGCGTTGGCCGGCAGCGGCGCGTGGCTGTCGAAGGGCTGCCAGTTGCGGTTGAGGTCGACGTTTTCCTGCGTCGTGCGGCGAATCCACGAGAAGCCGTACGGGTTGAGCGCGTGCACGTAGAGCACTGCCACGCCGGCCGCTTGCGCGGCGGCATGGAAGCCGCTGTCGGCCAGCAGGGCGTTCTGCACGCCCGAGCCGCAAAAACCCTCGGCACCGTGGCAGCCGCTCGAGATGACGAGCAGCGAGCGCGCATCGGCCGGGCCAAGGCGCGCCACGTCCATCGCCAGCTCTTCGCCGTCGCGGCCGACGAGCGGGTGCAGGTGGGCCTGCACGTCGAGCCCAGCCGCCTCGGCGGCGGCGGCGAATTTGGCGCGCGCCTCGGTGTAGCTCTGCGCGAAGAAAGATTCGACGCTCATCGTCGGTGGCTCCGTCGCTGCTTCAGCGGGCCGTGTTCAGCCAGCTCTCGGCAATGCGCACCCAGGCCGTGGCACCCAGCGGGATCAACTCATCGTTGAAGTCGTAGCTCGGGTTGTGCAGCGTGCAGGGCCCGAGGCCGTGGCCGTGCGATCGGTGCATACCGTCGCCGTTGCCGATCATGAAATAGCAGCCGGGCCTGGCCTGCAGGAAGAAGCTGAAGTCCTCGCTGCCCATGGTCGGCTCGAAGGGCTTGACGTTGCCCTCGCCGACGACGCTGCCCAGCACGCGCTTGACGAACTCGGTTTCGGCGACGTGGTTCACTGTGACGGGGTAGCCGCGGTCGAACACGAACTCGCAACTGGCACCGTGCGCAGCGCAGATGCCCTCGGCCACCTCGCGCATGCGGTGATCGATGAGATTGACCGCCTCGTCGCTGAGCGTGCGCACCGTGCCCTTGATCTCGGCCGAGTCGGGGATGACGTTGCTGGCTTCGCCGGCGTGGATCATCGTGGCCGAGATGACGGCCGCCTCCATGGCGCGCAGGTTGCGCGTGACGATGGTCTGCCAGGCCATGACGATCTGGCAGGCCACCAGCACCGGGTCCACACCCAGGTACGCCAGCGCCGCGTGCGAGCCCTTGCCGCGCACGACGAGGCGGAAGTTGCTGCCCGAGGCCATCATCGGCCCGGCGCTGACGCCGAAGGTACCCACCGCATAGCCCGGCCAGTTGTGCGCGCCGAAGATGGCCTCCATCGGGTACTTCTCGAACAGGCCGTCCCGGATCATCTCGCGCGCACCCGCGCCGCCTTCTTCGGCGGGCTGGAACACGAGGTAGACCGTGCCGTCGAAGTTGCGGTGCCGGCTCAGGTGCTTGGCCGCGGCAAGCAGCATCGCGGTGTGGCCGTCGTGGCCGCAGGCGTGCATCTTGCCGGGATGGCGGCTCGCGTGCGCGAAGGTGTTGTGCTCGGTCATCGGCAGCGCATCCATGTCGGCACGCAGGCCGACGGCGCGCCCGCTCGTGCCGTTCTTGACGATGCCCACCACGCCGGTCTTGCCCAGGCCGCGGTGGATGGGGATGCCCCACTCGGTGAGCGCCTTGGCCACCAGGTCGGCGGTGCGGTTCTCCTCGTAGCAGAGCTCGGGGTGGGCGTGGATGTCGCGGCGCAGGGTGGCGATGCTCGCGGCGTCGGCCAGAATGGGTTCGATCAGGTTCACGGCGGCGGTCTCCAGGGCGGTGCGAGCCATGTTACCGCCCACCCCGGCGACCTTGGGAGCTGGGGATGGCTGCTCCAGGTGCGCGCGCCGCCGCGCCCGACGGCTCTTTCAGGCTGAGGCCAGGGGCTCGGTGCGCCTCTCGGCTGAGTCGGCTTCGCTGGCCGTGGCGCCAGCACGACCGAAGCCTGCCGCCAGGCGCGCCTCGAACGGCCCCGGCGGCAGTGGCCGCGTGTACAAGTAGCCCTGGAACTCGTCGCATCCGACTGCCAACAGGTGCCGTTCCTGCGCGGGTGTCTCCACGCCCTCGGCGACGACGCGTTTGCCGAGCGCGCGCGCAAGCGCGATCACCGAGCGCACCACGGCCAGCGCACTTTCGCGCACGCCCAGTTCGATGACGAAGCTGCGGTCGATCTTCAACACGTCGATGGGCAGGCTCTGCAACGCTGCCAGAGACGAATATCCCGTACCGAAATCGTCCAGCGCCACCCACACGCCAAGTTCTCGCAGCGGCTGCAGTGCGCGCTGCACGCTGGCCGGATCGCCGGCGAAGAGACTTTCGGTGATTTCGAGTTCGAGGTCCGCTGGCGCGACGCCATGTCGTTGCAGCGCCGCGAGGATGCCTGCAACGAACCCGGAATCTCGCAACTGTCGCACGGAGACGTTCACGGCGACTCGACCACTGCCGACACCGGCGTCGCGCCAGCGACGCTGCTGCGCCAGCGCCGCGTCGAGCACGAAAGCGCCCAGTCGCTCGATGAGCCCGGTTTCCTCTGCGATCGGGACGAAGCGGCCGGGTGGGATGGGGCCACGCTCCGGGTGCGTCCAGCGCACCAGGGCCTCGGTCGAGCTGACGTGGCCGTCGCGCGGGTCGACGCGCGGCTGGTAGTGCAGTTCCAGCGCACCTCGCTCGAGCGCGATGCGCAGCTCGCGCGTGATCCAGGCGCGCTCCGTGGACGCTGCGTCCATGGTGTCGGCGTAGCGTTTCCAATGGCCGCGACCGGCAGTCTTGGCG
The DNA here is from genome assembly GCA_031401195.1 of Burkholderiales bacterium. GTDB lineage: Bacteria > Pseudomonadota > Gammaproteobacteria > Burkholderiales > Burkholderiaceae_C > Rubrivivax. Next base: position 16,816 of record JANNRI010000006.1, on the reverse strand, counting down.
GCGTACATCGCCACGTCGGCGCGGCGCAGTAGCTCGTCGCGCTCCTGCGCGTCGACGGGGTGGCAGGCGATGCCGGCGCTTGCCCCCAGGTGAATCAGGTGCTCTCGCTGCGCGATGGGCAATGCCACGGCGCGGCACAGCGACTCGGCCAGATGCTCGGCCGCTTCCGCCGGGCCGGGCAGCAGCACGACGAACTCGTCGCCGCCGGCGCGCGCCACCGTGGCGCCGGGTGGCGCAAGGCCGCGCAGGCGGTCGGCCACGGTGCGCAGCACGGCGTCGCCCACCGGATGGCCCAGTGTGTCGTTCACTTCCTTGAAGCCGTCGAGGTCGATGAAGACGAGACTGAAGGCGGGCCGCGGTTCCCCAGTGTCTTGTGGACACAGCCGCAGGTCACAGGCATCGTGCAGACCATGGCGATTTAGCAGGCCGGTGAGGGGGTCGCGCACGGCACGCTCGATCAGATGGTGCTCACGCGCTGCGGCGGCCAGTGCCAAGGCGACGCGGTCACGCAGGCTCTCCAACTCGCGGCGCGTGTTGTCGGGCAGCGCGAGCGGCTCTTTCGCTTGCACAAGCAGCCAAGCCACCGTCTCCCCACGCCAGACGGCGGGCACCCACGTCAGGTGGCGGTGCCGGTCTGACTCGCCGCACGCGCTATCGACCACGGTCCGCCACAGTGGGGCCGGCGCGTCGGCTTCGAGGCGCCCCTCGATGGCAAAGCCGTCGCTGGCCGCCGACGGCACCGGCAGCGTGCAGGGTATCTGTTGCGGGTGGAGCAGCCAGCCACCGCCGGCCACGTCGCGCGCCACGACGCAGACTTCGGCGCCAGGCATCAGGCGCCGCATGCGCTCGACCACTTGGCGCAGCGTGTGCACGAGCGGTGCGCCGTCGAGCATCTCGCGGTCGATGCGGGCCTGCACTTCCAGGGCCTCCCATTGACCCTCGATGTGGGCCGCCATGCCGTTGAGGGATCCGGCCAGCTCCCCGAACTCGTCGTCCGAGGCCAACGCCACGCGCGCGCTGCGCTCGCCCCGAGCGAGCCGCCGCGTGCCTTCGGTGAGGCGCTCCAACGGCACCAGCGTGCGCCGCACCATCACAAGCCCCAGCAGCGCTGCCACCAGCAAGGTGGCGGCAAAGCCCAGCCCTACCAACCGTGCGTAAGGCAGTTCTCCCGTGGCCACCCCTTCGATGGCGAGTTGGGACCGCGGCCCCACGATGCGCCAGTCCGGCGTGTTGAACCCGGCGCCCATGAAGAGCGGCCACTCGGATGACGCCCCTGCAGGCGGCAGCCCCTGCGGACAGAACAGGGGCCGGGTCGAGGCGTCCACCACACACAGCCCGGCGCCTGCGCCCTCGCTTCGGAAGTCAGCCCACAGATACATGGGTGAGACCTCCGCTACCCACCAGCCACTGCCGGCCCTGGCGGGCAAGGCCATCTGCACGCGCGCCGTCCCGCCGTCGAGCGGTTGCCACGCGAGGCCGGCCGGCGCGGTCCGTCCCGTGGCCGCCAAGGGGATGACACTGGTCAGCATCGCGCTCGCGCCGGTCGTGGGTGAAGTGGGCGTGGAGGAGCCCGGTGACTGCCAGGTCGCCAGTGCCGCGTGCACCGAGAGTGTGGCGCGTGCCGACTCGAGGCGGTCGTACAGGCGCAGGCCCATCTGCTTGAGGTGGTCCTTGGCCCGGTGCTGTGCACGCATTTCTTCCCGCGCGACGAAAGCCTGATGCCCCAACAACGCCAACGCGGTCATGGGCGCCAGTGCTGCGGCCAGCAGCACCCAGAGGATGCGCTGTGCGATCCGGCTGCGCAGGAACGCAGGGCCACTGGCGAGGCCCCTCGGGCCGCGATGAGAGTGAGAACCGCTCGAGCCTGGCATGGCTCGCACCCCCCGTTCAGTAACTCCGGGCGGGACCGACGAACCGGCCGTTGTTGGCGCGCAGAATGTCGTCGCGGCTCGCCGAGGCCGTCAGGGGTGGTGAAGACCGGCCATCCGGGCCCTTGCTGTACAGGTCGTAGTCGCTGTTCAGTGGTACCAGCGAGTGGTCTTTGCGCGCGTGTCCGCGCGCCGCCGGGGTGGTCAGCGGCAGGTACTCGTAGGCGTTGCCCCAGGGGTCACGCAGGTTGGCCTGGCCGACGGCCGCGAGGTCTGCAGGCAGCTCGCCGGTGTCGAGCAGGTGTTGGTCGATCATCGGGCTCACCGAGATGATGTCCTGCTGCGCCTTGGTGACCTTGGCCCTGTCATTCCAGCCACGCCACGTGGTCATGGTGACGCCCATCAGCACCGCGACGACGCTCATCGCCAGCATGAGTTCGATCAAGGTGAAGCCGCGGAAGGCGCGGGGTGGCCAGACCGCGGTGCGCGCGGCTGGCCGAACGGATGCGAACGGCTGCATGTGGCGTTTATCGGCCGCCGCTGCCCCTACTTGAGACTTGGGCGGCTCGCCCATGTGTCCCAAGAGCCATTGCGGCGTGCGCTGGGCGCTGTGGGCGCCCGCTTCGGATCTCAGCGTCTGACTCGCCCGTCGGCACCCAGAATGGTGAGCTCGACGAAGTTCGATCCCGTGTGCTTGATCGGGCTGAAGTCGACAAAGAAGCCGCCGAGGTTGAAGTCGCGCAGGCCTTCGAGGCTGGCGATGAGCGCCTCGCCGCCGGCCCCGTTGCTGCGGCGCAGGCCTTCGACCAGGGTCTTGGCGGCGACGAAGCCTTCCATGCTGCTGTAGTTGACGTCGATGTTGGAGCCGGCGGCTGCCTGCAGGAATTCGCCCGCGATGGGCGCGATGGCCGCGAACGGGAACGGCATCACCTGGCTCACCACCACACCGCGCGCCTCGGCGCCCAGCTCCTGTGCGAGCGCCGCCGTGCCGACAAACGAGACGTTGTAGAACTGCCCCGAATAGCCCACCTTGCGCGCCTCGCGCACGAACGCGGCGCAGCTCTTGTAGGCGCTGATCTGTACCACCGCCTCAGGGCGCGCGGCGAGGATGGTCTTCACTGCCGCGGCCACGTCCACCGAATTGCGCTCGACGGTGGCGGTCACCACCGGCCGGCTGCCCCGCGCCTCGAGCGCGCGCACCACACCTGTGAGGCCCGCCTGGCCGTAGCTGTCGTTCTGGTGGAAGACCGCGATGTTCTTCATGCTCACGCTGATCAGCTGGTTGACGATGCGCGCGGTCTCGTCCCAGTACGAGGCGCGTACGTGGAAGGCATAACGGTTGAACGGATCGCGCAGTGCCTGCGCGCCGGTGAAGGGGGCGATAAATGGCATCCTGGCGGCGGTGGCCAGCGGCAATGCGGCCAGCGCCGTGGGCGTGCCGATGTAGCCGAAAAGCGCCGCCACGCCATCTTCGATGAGGGTGCGCGTGTTGCGCGCGCAGCGATCGGGCTCATAGCCGTCGTCGAGGCTGCGCAGTTCGATGGCGCGGCCGTTGATGCCGCCGCGGGCGTTCATGCGCGCGAAGTACAGCCGGGCCCCGGCCTGAAATTGCAGGCCGAGCTGGGCGGCCGGACCACTCAGCGCGGCTGACTGGCCAAGCAGGATGCGGCCGCGGTCCTGGGCCAACAGTGGCGGCGTCGCAAGCAAGGCGGCCAGGCCCCCCAGCTGTCTGAGCGCAAGTCTTCTTCTTGACATGATTGTCAATCGGGTCGGTCGCGGGATGACCGCGGCGTTCGCTGCGCCGCCGGGCGATCCGCAAGTATGGGCCCTGGCCCGACTGCGCCGGGCCCCGTATGGTGTTTGTGCCTAGGGGGATTGCCACCCCCCGAGCAGGTGTCCACTCCGCCCGAGTGGCCCCAAGGCGCCGACGGTTCTGCAGTGGGACGCTGGCGCCCAACGCGGGGTTCAGCCTGCTTTGGGGGCTGTGGGCGGGCGTTGCGGCTCGCTTGTGGAACACTTGGAGGCATGCACCTGCCGGGTCCGTCGCTAGGGCGAACTCCGGAGTGCCGAGCACGAAGGTACCCCAGTGATCCAATCCGCTGACCAAACCGTGGTGCAGGCCGTCTGCCCACACGACTGCCCGGACACTTGCGCCCTGCAGATCACCGTGAAGGAAGGGCGCGTCATCCGCGTCGCCGGCGACCCCGAGCACCCCACCACCCACGGCGCGCTGTGCAACAAGGTCAGCCGCTACGCAGAGCGCACCTACCACCCCGAGCGCGTGTTGCAGCCGCTGAAGCGCGTGGGTGCCAAGGGAGAGGGGCGCTTCGCGCCGGTGGGCTGGGACGAGGCGCTCGATGACATCGCCGCAAGGCTCAAAGCCATCTCTGCACGGGGCCCGGATGCGGCGATGGCCATCCTGCCCTACAGCTACGCGGGCACCATGGGCCTGGTGCAGGGCGAGGGCATGGCGGCGCGCTTCTGGCACAGGTTGGGGGCCAGCGCGCTGGATCGCACCATCTGCGCCAGCGCCGGCGGCGATGCACTGGTGGCCACCTACGGCGCCAAGGTCGGCATGCACGTGGAGTACTTTGCCGAGAGCCGCCTCATCCTCATCTGGGGCAGCAACCCCATCACCAGCAGCGTGCACTTCTGGAACTACGCGCAGCAGGCCAAGCGCGCCGGCGCGCGGCTGGTGTGCATCGATCCGCGCGCCAGCGAGACGGCCGAGAAGTGCCACCAGCACATCGCGTTGCTGCCCGGCACCGACGGCGCGCTGGCGCTCGCGCTGATGCACGAGCTCATCACGCTCAACTGGCTCGACCACGACTACATCGAGCGCCATGTGGAGGGCTTCGAAAAACTGCGCGAGCGGGCGCTGGCATGGCCGCCCGAGCGTGCCGCGGCGGTGTGTGGAATCGAGGCCGATGTCATCCGCGAGCTGGCGCGCGAATACGGCACCAGCCGGCCTGCGGCCATCCGCCTCAACTACGGCATGCAGCGCGTGCACGGGGGTGGTAACGCGGTGCGCTTGATCGCGCTGTTGCCCTGCCTCACGGGGGCGTGGCGGCACCGTGCCGGAGGGCTGCTGCTGTCGGCGAGCGGCTCGTTCCGCCACGCGCGGCGCGATGCCTGGCTGCAGCGCCCCGATCTACTTCAGGGTCGGCGCCCGCGTGTCGTCAACATGGTCACCATCGGCGACGACCTGCAACGCGAGAGTTCGCCCGAATTCGGCCCGCGCATCGAGGCGGTGGTGGTCTACAACAGCAACCCGGTGGCGGTGGCGCCCGACAGCGCCCAGGTGGCGCGCGGATTTGCGCGCGAAGACCTCTTCACCGTGGTGCTCGAACACTTCCTCACCGACACCGCCGACCACGCCGACTACGTGCTGCCCGCAACCACGCAGCTCGAGCACTGGGATGCGCACAGCGCCTATGGGCATGTCTACGCCATGCTCAACCGCCCGGCGATCGCGCCGCTCGGTCAAGCGCGCTCGAACGCCGAGATCTTCCGCCAGCTGGCGCGTCGCATGGGCTTCAACGAGCCCTGCTTCGAGGACAGCGACGAGACGATGGCGCTCGGCGCCTACGACCCGGCGCAGGTGAATCTCGACGAACTGCAGCGCAAGGGTTGGAGCCGGCTCCCCATCGGCGAGGCACCGTTTGCGCTAGGCGGTTTTCCGAGCGCGAGCGGCAAGGTCATCGTCGATGCGCCGGGGCTCGGTGTGCCGGACTACCTGCCCAACTACGAGAGCGTGCTGTCGTCGCCGGAACTGGCGGCACGCTATCCGCTGGCGATGATCTCGCCGCCGGCGCGCAACTTCCTCAACTCAAGCTTCGTCAACGTGACGAGCCTGCGTGCCATCGAGGGCGAACCCGTCCTGGAGATGCACGCCGACGACGCCGCCGCGCGCAGCATCGCCGATGGCGACCTCGTGCGCATCTTCAACGGCCGCGGCAGCACGCTGGCGCGTGCCGAGGTCGGCGGGCACGGGCCTGGCAAGACAACAGGGCGCGCTCGGCGTGGGGTGGTGCATGGCCTGGGCGTGTGGTGGCGCAAGTTCGGCCGCGACGGTACCAACGTCAACCAGTTGACCCATCAGCGGCTTACCGACATAGGCCGCGCGGCGACGTTCTATGACTGCCTGGTGCAGGTGGAGCGCGCGGACGCGGCTGCATTTTCGGCAACCGCTGCGGCAACCGCTGCGGCAATCACTTCGGCGACCTCCGCGGCGGCAGAATGATCCCATCGTGCGGCTGAGCGGAAAGCTGATCGCCCTCATGGCAGCGGCAGGCGTGGTCGGGCTCGTGCTGCTGGCGGCGGGCGTCGTGTGCCTGACCAGCGGCTGCGGCACGCTCGGCTACTACGCACAGGCCGTCGGCGGCCATCTGGAGATCGTCACCAAGTCGCGCTCGCTGCCGGGCTGGATTGCGGCCGATGGCACCGAGCCCGGGTTGCGCGAGCGGCTGCAGCTCGCGCAGCGCATGCGCGATTTCGCGGTGGCCGAGCTGAAGCTCCCCGACAACGCCAGCTACCGGCGCTACGCCGACCTCGGGCGCAGCGCCGTGGTGTGGAACGTGGTGGCCGCGCCCGAACTCTCGCTCACGCTCCAGACCTGGTGCTTTCCCGTTGTCGGATGCGTGGGCTACCGCGGCTACTTCGACCGTGCGGGGGCCGAGGCGCTGGCCGCCGAGTTGCGCGCCCAGGGGCTCGATGTCAACGTCTACGGCGTGCCCGCCTACAGCACGCTGGGGCGCACCAACTGGATGGGCGGAGACCCGCTGCTCAACACCTTCATCCAATGGCCCGAGGGAGAACTGGCCAAGCTCATCTTCCACGAGCTGTCGCACCAGGTGGCCTATGCCAACGACGACACCACCTTCAATGAGAGCTTCGCGGTCGCGGTCGAGCGCATCGGTGGCCAGCGCTGGTTAGAGCGCTTCGGCAGTGCCGAGGCGCGCCAGACCGATATGGACGCCGCCGTGCGCCGCGCCGAATTTCGCGCCCTCACGCAACGCACGCGCGAAGGCCTTGCCACGCTCTACGCCAGCGCCATCACCGAGGCCGAGAAGCGCGAGCGCAAGGCCGGCCTGCTGGCCGCCATGCGCGCCGAGTACGAGCAGATGAAGGCCACCCGGTGGGGCGGTTTCGCCGGTTACGACGGCTGGTTCGGGCGCGCCAACAATGCCGCCCTCGGCGTGCAGGCGGCCTACAACGAACTCGTGCCGCAGTTCGAGCGCCTGTTCGACAAGCAGGGGCGCGACTTCGAGCGCTTCTACGCCGAGGTCAAGCGCCTCGCGGCGCTGCCCAAGGCCGAACGGCGCGGCCAGCTCGCGGCGCTGCGCTGAGGCTCGGCCGACACATCTTCCGACTCAGGAAAGAAGGAGAACTTCATGCCCGACGTGCGCATTCACCGCGACCACGAACTTGGCCTGCCCAAGGCGCGCAAGATCGCCCTCAAGTGGGCCGAGGAGGCAGAGAAGAAGTTCGACATGGAATGCACCATCATCGAAGGCGACTTCTCCGACACGGTGGAGTTCACGCGCAGTGGCGTAAATGGGCGCCTCATCGTGGCGGCCGATCACTTCGACCTCGAGGCCAAACTCGGTTTCCTGCTCGGGGCCTTCTCCAAGACCATCGAGGGCGAGATTCAGAAGACGCTGGATGACCTGCTGGCCAAGGGCGGGGCCGGCAAGACCAGGGCCCCAAAGAAGGTTGGCAAGAAGTAGGGTCAGGGCCGCCGAACGATCCCTCGGTGCCGCCCCCACGTCCGCCAAGCCCGGCGCTGCGCGAGCGCCGGGTCTGCACCGCGTGTGCGTCAGCGGGCCGCTACTGGAGGCTCTCGATGAGGTCGACGTATTCCTGCATCGCCGCCGCGCCCGCCTTGCCCTTCTGCTCGGCCCAGGCGTCGTACTTCGCGCGGCCCACCATGTCGGTGAAGCCCGGGCGCTTGCCTTCCACATCGCCCTCGGTGGCCTGCTTGTACAACGAGTAGATCTTCAACAGCGTCATGTTGTCGGGCTTTTCCGGCAACTGCTTGCTGGCGGCAACGGCCTTCTCGAACGTCGCTTTCAGGTCGGCCATGGGGACCTCCGCTTTCGTGGTGTCTGGTGGGGTTGATCTGGCTTGACTCGCCCCGGCATGTTACCCAGCATCGACCGCGCCCCCCCGGCCGGTGTCCACCGGCCTTACCCCAGGAGAAACCCCATGGCCAGCGAACGCATGTCACGCGTCGATACCGCGTGGCTGCGCATGGACAACGACGTCAACCTGATGATGATCGTTGGCGTGTGGCTGCTCACGCCGGCCATCACGCTGCAAGCCCTGCGCGAGCGCATTGCCGACAAGCTGCTCAAGTACCCTCGCTTCCGCCAGAAAGCCGTGGCCGACGCGATGGGAGCGGCCTGGGTCGACGACGAGCATTTCGACATCGCCCGGCACGTGGTGCCCGCCAAGCTGCAGCGCAAGAAGGGGCGCAGCGAGACGGCGGCGCTGCAGGCGCTGTGCGGCGAGCTCGCCAGCACACCGCTGGACAAGCAGCACCCGCTGTGGCAGTTCCAGCTGATCGAGAACTACGCAGGCGGCAGCGCCCTCGTTGCGCGCATCCACCATTGCATCGGCGACGGCATCGCGCTCATCTCGGTGATGATGAGCATCACCGATGGCGGCACCGACCCGCCCCAGCGGCGCCGCAAGCCCGGGGAGGCTGACAAGGACCCGGACGCCGATTGGCTCAGTGACGCCGTACTGAAGCCGCTCACCGACCTGACCGTGAAAGCCATCGGCATGTACGGCAGCGGCATCGGCAAGAGCATGGAGGCGCTGGCCAACCCGCAGGCTCTGAAGACGTTGACAGGCGGCATGGACCTGGCCAAGTCCGGCCTGCAGGTGGTGCAGGATGTGGCGGCGCTGGCGCTGCTGGCCGACGACAGCAAGACCCTGCTCAAGGGCAAGGGCAGCGGGCGCAAGGTGGTGGCCTGGGGCGAACCGATCCCGCTGGAAATCGTCAAGGCCATCGGCAAGGGGTTGAACTGCACCATCAACGACGTGCTGCTCAGTTGCGTGGCCGGTGCGATCGGCCAGTACCTTCGCGACCAGGGTGAAGACCCCGCGGGCAAGGAGATCCGCGCCATGGTGCCGGTGAACCTGCGCCCGCTGGACAAGGCGTGGCAGCTCGGCAACCGCTTCGGCCTCGCGCCGCTGGTGCTGCCCATCGGCATCCAGAATCCGGTCGAGCGCATGTACGCCGTGCACCGGCGCATGGCCGAGATGAAGGGCAGCTACCAGCCGTTGCTGGCCTTCGCGGTGCTGAGTGTGTCGGGCCTGTTCATCAAGCCCGTGCAGGACGCCGTGCTCGGCATGTTCGCCAAGAAGGCGACGGCCGTGATGACCAACGTGCCCGGGCCGCCCAAGCCGCTGATGTTCTGCGGCAGCACGCTCAGGCAGACCATGTTCTGGGTGCCGGCCTCGGGCGACATCGGCGTCGGCGTATCGATCCTCAGCTACGGCGGCGGTGTGCAGTTCGGGCTCATCACCGACGACAAGCTGTGCCCCGAGCCGCAGAAGATCATCGACCGCTTCGAGCCCGAGTTCGAGCGGCTGCTGCTGGTGGCGATGATGTTGCCCTGGGCGGGTGAAGCCGAAGCGGCCTGAACGCGCGTGCTCGGCTGGGCGATGAAGAAGGTGGCGCTCTGCGCGCGCCCGGGCTTTCGCGGCCTCGACCTCGCGATGGCGCGGATCGGCCCTTTTGGGCCGAGTGCGTGAAAGAGTCGCCGATTCATGCATGGGGGATGGCCCGCGGCTCAATCCGCCTGGGGATGCGCGCCGGCACGGGCCGCGCGAGAGTGCGTCCACACAACTTCCGTGGAGCAACTTCTCATGAACGCTTGGACCAAGACCCTGGCAACGCTCGCGCTGGCGGCGGCGGCTCTGCACACGCAGGCGGCCGTGGTCGTGTATACGAACGAAGCCGACTACCTGGATGCCGTGGGCGCCACGCAAACCTACATCGACTTCACCGGCTCGCCCGGCGCTGTCGTGAGTGGTGCCGGTTTCTCGCCGGCCGTCACGTTCGGCTCGTGTACCGATTCGGCGGCCCCATCGAGCTGCGGCACGACCGTGCTGCACAACAGCGGCGGCATCACCGACCTCGGCGGCTCGGCCGCGAAAAACGGCGTGGCCAGCGTGGCGTGGCGTTTCAACCAGCCCGACATATTCGCGTTCGCCTTCCACTACGTGAGCGGCGCCATCGACGCCGTGGCGCTGGTCGAAGCCGCCACGCTGGGCATCGACCTCGTGCCCACCATCGCGGCCGCCGGCTTCATCGGCCTGGTGAGCGACACCGCGTTCTACGGTGGCATCGGCGTGAACGCGGTGTTCGCCGGCGGTATCGGCAACGACCGTTACTTCATCGACGACTTCCGCATCAACGCGGCCACGGCGGTGCCGGAGCCGGACGCGCTGGCGCTGGTGGCGTTGGCGCTGGTCGCGGCGGGGTTCTGCAGCTCGCGCCGCCGCATCCTGTAGGTCGTCGCCTGCGATCCACCCCGTACCTGCTTGGGGTCGAGTTCGAACCCGCGCTAGTTGAACACTGCGGCCACTCTGCCGCAGTCAGCGGGTGCGGTTCCAAATTGACGCAGCAGCGCGTGCCTACGTGCCGCGGCCTGCGCAGTTGGAGGCCATGGGTGACAGGATGGCTCGCATCGCCAGGGCACGTAGCGGGCAGGCACTGAGGCGGCATCCAACGCGCGGCGCGTAGTATCGCCGCAGGCCACCGTTGGCGCATGTCGCGCACGGGCCGCAAGCGCAGGAGACCGCCCCATGACCGTCACCGTCGACATCGATCTCGGCTATGAATTCGCCGTCAAGGCGCCATTCAAGGACGTCTTCGCCGTGCTGGCCGACGTGCCAACCTCGGCCAGCCACTTCCCGAAAGTGAAGAAGCTGCACGACCTGGGCGACAACACCTACCGCTGGGAGATGCAGAAGGTGGGCACCGCACAGGTCGGCATCCAGACCATCTACGCCTGCGTCTACAAGAGCGACGAGAAGAAGGGCACCGTCACGTGGACGCCCGTCAAGGGTGACGGCAACGCCCAGGTCAGCGGCAGCTGGAAGATCACGCAAGCCAAGGACCGTACGAACATCGTGTTCAAGACGGAAGCCAAGGTGGAGGTGCCGCTGCCTGCGCTCATGAAGATGATCGTGGTGCCGGTGGTGAACAGCGAGTTCGAGGGTCTGCTGGAGAAGTACATCCAGAACCTGTGCAAGAAGTTCGGCGGAGAAATTGAGTAACCCCCCGAAGCGGCCTGCGGCCGCCTCCCCCCAGGGGGGGCGCCGCCAGCGGCCCGGCAGAGCCGGTTCCACGGCGGCCGCTGGGCTCAGTCAGGCTCGCCGGTCGCGCAGCGGAAACGGTCACTGAGTGGAAGTCCAGTTCACCGACCAGATCGAGCAGCTCAAGCTCGGCGCCGGCGCCACGTTTCACGGCGAGGGCATTCTGGCGATTACCAAGGGGCTGCTGCAGGCCGGCGTGGCCTACGTCGGCGGCTACCAGGGCGCGCCCGTGTCGCACCTGCTCGACGTGCTGGTGCAGGCCAAGCCACTGATGGATCAGCTCGGCGTGCACGTCGAGGCGTGCAGCAACGAGGCCAGTGCCGCGGCGATGTTGGGCGCGAGCATCCACTACCCGCTGCGTGGCTGCGTGACGTGGAAGAGCATCGTCGGCACCAACGTTGCGGCCGATGCGCTCTCGAACCTCGCCTCGCCCGGCGTGGTGGGCGGCGCGCTCATCGTCGTCGGCGAAGACTACGGCGAGGGCGCGAGCGTCATCCAGGAGCGCACGCACGCCTATGCGCTGAAGAGCACATTGGCGCTGTTCGACCCGCGGCCCGAGCTCGCGAACATGGTGCGCATGGTCGGCGAGGCCTTCGCGCTCAGCGAAGCGAGCAACATGCCGGCGCTGATGGAACTGCGCATCCGCGCCTGCCATCTGCGCGGCAGTTTCGTCGCCGCCGACAACGTGGCGCCCAAGCTCTCGACGCGCCAGCTCATCGACGAGCCGGCGGGTTTCGACTACATGCGACTGGCGCACCCGCCGGTCACCTTCCGGCACGAGAAGCTGAAGATCGAGCAGCGGCTGCCGGCGGCGCAGCGCTTCATCGTCGAGCGCAGGTTGAACGAGGTCTTCGGCCGCGCCGGCGCCGCAACAAGCGCGGCTGGTGAGCCCAACGCCGTGGCTGGCCTCGGCCTCATCGTGCAAGGCGGCGTCTACCCGGCGCTGGTGCGCGCACTGCAACAGCTGGGCCTTGCCGATGACGCCGGCGAACCGGCCCTGCCGGTGCTGTGCCTGAACGTCACCTATCCGCTCGCGCCGTCGCAGTTGAGCGAGTTCTGCCTGGGCAAGCGTGCCGTGCTGGTGCTGGAGGAGGGCAGCCCCGAATACATCGAGAAGGATGTGATGCAGGCCCTGCGCCGGCTCGATGTGCAGACGCCCGTGCACGGCAAGGACTTCCTGCCGCCGGCGGGCGAGTACACGGTGGAAGCCCTCGCGCGTGGCCTGCTGACCTACCTCGAACGCCATGCGCCCGCGCTCGATTCGTTGGGCCCGGCGCGCACATGGCTGGCCGGCGTCGACGCCGCCCGCGCCGACATCGCCCAGGCGCTCGGCCCCTTGCCGGCGCGCCCTCCCGGTTTCTGCATCGGCTGCCCCGAGCGCCCCGTGTTCAGCGCATTGAAACTCGCGCAGCAGCAGGTGGGCCCGGTGCACGTGGCCGCCGACATCGGCTGCCATGCGCTGGCCACCTTCGAGCCCTTCAGCAGCGGGCACAGCATCCTCGGCTACGGCATGAGCCTGGCCAGCCGCGCCGGCGTGTCGCCGATGATGCAGCGCCGCTCCATCGCCATCATGGGCGACGGCGGTTTCTGGCACAACGGGCTGCTTACCGGCGTGCAGGCGGCGCTCTTCAACAGCGACGACGCCGTGCTGCTGATCATGAAGAACGGCTACACCAGCGCCACCGGCACGCAGGACATCCTGAACACGCCCGACGACGAGGCCAAGGCCGAGGCGGCCGCCAGCGGCTCGCTGCACCAGAGCCTCGCGCACAAGAACCAGACCATCGAAGACACCTTGAAGGGCATGGGCGTGCAGTGGATGCGCGTGGTGCACACCTACGAGGTGGACCACATGCGCCGTACGCTGCAGGAGGCACTCACCACGCCGTTCAATGGCCTCAAGGTCATCGTCGCCGAGGGCGAGTGCCAGCTCGAGCGCCAGCGTCGCATCCGGCCGTGGATTGCCTCGCTGCTGGCGAAGAAGCAGCGCGTGGTGCGCGTGAAGTACGGCGTCGATGAAGACGTATGCACCGGCGACCACGCCTGCATCCGCCTTTCAGGCTGCCCGACGCTGACACTCAAGGACAACCCCGACCCGCTGCGCGTGGACCCGGTGGCCACAGTCATCGACGGCTGCGTCGGCTGTGGCCTGTGCGGCGAGAACGCGCACGCCGCAACACTCTGCCCGAGCTTCTATCGCGCCGAGGTGATCCAGAACCCGCGCTGGCATGAGCGGTTCGCGGCCTGGTTGCGCGAGCAAGTCACCGGTGCGTTGCGGCCCAACTGACCGCGAGCCACCCTGCCCAAGGAGAGTCGACCATGAAGAACATTCGCGCCCTCGCTGCAATGCTGGGCACGGCGGGCCTGTTGTGCAACTGCACGGCGGCGCTGGCGCAGACGGGCGTCTTCCCGAGCAAGCCGCTCACGCTGATCGTCAACTTCCCGCCCGGTGGCGCGGCCGACGTGATCGGCCGCGCTCTGGCGCAGCAGCTCGGTGACCAGCTCAAGCAGCAGGTGGTGGTCACCAACCGGCCCGGCGCGAACGGCAACCTCGGTGCCGACGCGGCGGCCAAGTCGCCCGCCGACGGCCACACGTTGCTGATGAGCAGTGGCGGGGCGATGACGGTGAATCCGTTCCTCTACCCGAACATGCCCTTCGACCCGGTGAAGGACCTGACCCCCGTGGCCAGCGCCGCGCGTGTGCTGGTCTTCCTGATGGCGCACCCTTCGGTGCCGGTGAAAGAAGCCAAGGAGTTCTTCGCCTACGTGAAGGCCCACCCCGGCAAGCTGAGCTATGGCTCGGCCGGCAGCGGCAGCAGCCCGCACCTGGCCGGCGAGATGATGAAACGTCAGCTCGGTCTCTTCGCCGTGCACGTGCCCTACCGCGGCGCGGCGCCCGCGCTGGTGGATCTGCTGGCCGGCAACGTGCAGTTCATGTTCGACCCCGGCCCGGGCCTGCGCCATGCAAAGGAGGGCAAGCTCAAACTGTTGGCTGTGGGCAGCCCGAAGCGGGCCAGTGCCTACCCCGATGTGCCCACGCTCGCTGAAAGCGGCGTGACGGGCTTCGATGCCGACACCGTATTCGGCATCTACGCCCCGGGCGCGACGCCGCCGGCCCTCGTGGCGCAACTGCACGACGAGATCAACAAGGCGCTCGGCACGTCCAAGGTGCAGGACGTGATTCGCGCGCTCGGCGCCGAGCCGATGGTGGGCTCGCGCGCCGAGTTCATTGCGCGGCAGGAGGTGGACCGCACGCGCTTCGGGGCTTTCATCCGCGAGAACAAGATCAGTGCCGATTGACCACCCCAGAAGCGACCCGCGGCCCTTGCGGGAGCATCAGTCCCCCGGACTGATGCCCGTGCCCGCCCGGCCCCCTCGAGAGGGCAATGCCGGCGGCCCGGCAGAGCCGGATCCGCGGCGTTCACCAGGCTGACCGGGATGGCGCAGCCCCTCTGCGTCCTCGTGTGCGCCCTCGGCGGCGAGGGCGGCGGCGTGCTCGCCGAGTGGCTGTATACGGCCGCCGTGCAAGCCGGGGTTGCAGCGCAGGCCACCAGCATCCCCGGGGTGGCGCAGCGCACCGGGGCCACGACGTACTACATCGAGATCGCGCGGCAGGCCGCGCAGCCCGGTGCGGGGTGGCCGGTATTCAGCCTGAGTCCGGTGCCGGGCGGCATCGACCTGCTGGTGTCTTCGGAGTTGCTCGAAACGTTGCGCCAGGCCGGCGCCGGTTTCGTGAACCGGCAGCGCACACGCGTCATCAGCAGCACCGCACGCGCGCTCACGGTGGCCGAGAAGATGGCGCAGGCCGATGGCCGCGTCGACAGCGCCGCGCTCGTGGCCGCGCTGCAGCGCCAGGCTTTGGCCGTGGACCTGTTGGACCTGGGTGCGATGGCGCGCGAGTCCGGCACCGCCATCAGCGCCGTGCTGCTGGGTGCCGTCGCCGCCAGCGGTGTGTTGCCGCTGCCGCGCGTGGCGTACGAAGACGCCATCCGCGCGGCGGGCAAGGGCGTGAAGGCGAGCCTGGCCGGCTTCGCCTTGGCATTCGACACGGTGACCGCACGGCACGCACAGCAGCGGCAGGCACAGGCGTTGATCGATGCCGCATCGCCGGCGCCAGCGCCAGCGCCAGCGTCAGCGTCAGCGCCAGCGGCGAGGGCGGTGCGCACCACGCTCGAACCCGCGGCCCTGCGCACCTTGGCCCGCGCGCGGGTGGCGGCCTATCAGGACGAAGCCTACGCGCGGCTTTTCGACGAACGCCTGGCGCGTCTCGAGGCGGCCGAGAACGGCAAGGGCTCTACAGCCGCTGCGGCCGGTTCGGCCTATGTGGCCAATGTGGCCAATGTGGCCAATGCGGCCAATGTGGCCAACGCGGCCAATGTGGCCAACGCGGCCGACAGCGCCGTTGCCGCCGGCCCGGCAAGCCTGCCGCACGCGGGCCGCAGCCCCGGGGGTGTGGCCCGCGAAGCGACACGCTGGCTCGCGCTGTGGATGTGCTTCGACGACATCGTTCAGGTGGCCGCACTGAAACTCGCCGCCACGCGCGTGGCCCGTGTGCGCCGCGAGGTGGGTGCAGCGCCCGCCGACATCGTGAAGACTTTCGACCATTTCAAGCCCGGCGTGCCCGAGCTCGCCGGCCTGCTGCCGCAAGGCCTGGCCACGCGCCTGCTCGCCTGGGACCGCCGGCGCATCACCGCCGGCCGCGAGCCCTGGGCGCTGCCGCTCAAGCTTGGCACGCACGGCCTGCGTGGCACGCTCGCGCTGCGCTTGGCCGCTGCGATGAAAGGTCAGCGCCGGCGTGGCCAGCGCTTTGGGCTCGAGCAGTCGCTCATCGAGCGCTGGGTGGCCGCCGTCGAGCGTGGCGCGCGCGAGCATGCCGGACTGGGCCTCGAGCTGGCCCGCTGCGGTGCGTTGATCAAGGGCTACGGCAGCACCAACGAGCGCGGCAAAGACAACCTGCTGCATGTGCTGGACCACATGGCTGACCTGGAACACGGCGCAAGCTTTGCTTCACACAGCGTGCGCGCAGCTGCCATTGCTGCTGCACGCAGCGCCGCGCTGCAAGACGAAGCAGGCAAGGCGCTTGACCAGACGCTGGCCGCACACGGTGCGCCTGCGCGGCCAGTCAAGGCGCAGCCGATACGCTGGATGAAAAACCCGCACATGAACGTACGTGTGCAAAAAGTAAACTGATTTAAAACAACGACCGGAGACAACCATGACCGCTTTCAAACCCTCACGCCGCAACACTCTGTTCGCACTGGTTCTAACCGCCTTGAGCAGCTTGGGCGCAGCTCAGGCGCAAACCTGGCCCACCAAGCCGCTTCGCGTCATCGTCAACTTTCCGCCCGGCGGTGCAGCCGACCAGCTGGCGCGCGCCATCGGCCAGCCGCTGTCTGAAGCGCTAGGCCAGCCGGTGGTGATTGAAAACCGCGCCGGTGCCAACGGCAACATTGGTGGTGAAGCCGTGGCTAAAGCACCGAACGATGGCTATACGCTGCTGATGAGCTCGGGCGGCATGGTGTCGGTCAATCCGCACCTGTACGCCAAGATGGCTTTTGACCCGACCAAAGACCTGATACCTGTGGCAGCAGCGGCCCGCGTGCTGGTGTTTTTAG
>JANNRI010000005.1:0-3317 GCA_031401195.1 Burkholderiales bacterium | reverse complement strand
CTCGTCGCATCGATCGCCCTCAGAGCCACGCAAACACTCGGGGGCGCAATTTCGATCACAGTTGGTCGCGGGGCGCTGAACGAAGTGACGCCGCCTCATAGGCGAGATTTGCTTGGCGAGCGCGGGCACATTCGAGTTTTTAAACAGAATCGTCCAGATTGCTGACCTTCACCGAGCAGTGCTCGACGGTTCCTTCATGGCCGATTGGGTGCGCTCGCCAACGTCGGCTGCAAAGGCTAGCCTTGATTGAGACATCACCGTGACGGATGGGCGCCGCATGGATGCCGTGCTTGGCTCGGCTTGGCCTGCCTCTCAAGCCCTGGTATCTTCGCTCCGCCGTGCCGGCCTACGTATGGCAACTGCGACCGCACGGAACCCGCAACTCAACCAAGGAAAACTCCATGTTCAAGCTGTCCCAGGGCAAGAGCGGCAAGTTCCACTTCACGCTGCATGCCAAGAACCAGCAGGTGGTGCTCACCAGCGAAACCTACAACACGCGCGCGGCGGCGGTCAACGGCGTGGCCGCGGTGAAGAAGAACGCGACCAGCCGCGATAGCTTCGAAACCCGCACGGCCAAGAACGGCAAGAGCTACTTCGTACTGCTTGCCAAGAATGGCGAAGTCATCGGCCAGAGCCAGATGTACGCCCACCGCAGCTCGGCCTACAACGGCATCAAGTCGGTGATGGCCAACGCGCCCGCGGCAAAGACGGCGACCGAGTAGGTCGAGTCGCACGCTCAATGGCCGCAGGCGGCAGCGCCGGGCGGATCCAGCCCAAGCGTCCAGCCGACAGGCTTGGCCTTTGCTGCGATGTTTTTCACCTCAAAACCATCGCACGACCTGGCCCGATCCGCGCCTACATTCACATCAGATCCACCCGTTGCTGATGTCCACCATGCGCGCAGCCACCGTCTCCCTGTCAACGGCTCACTCGCCGCCGGATGAAGATCCCCACCGCCAGCTCGCACGCCTGCCGGCCGTCCTCAAGCTCACCGGCCTGGGCCGTTCGACGATCTATCGCTGGATCGCCGACGGTTCGTTCCCGGCGCCCGTGCGGCTCGGCCCACGCGCTGTGGCTTGGCGCTGGTCCGACCTCGATCGCTGGACGCATTCTCGCGCCACCACTCACCACTGACCCGCGCAGCACGCCGGGTCCAGGGCGGGCGCAGCCCGGCGCCAGCGCACCCTTGACGCGGCGCGCGGCGCGCGGCGCGCGGCGCAGCCACGCTCGGGTTCGCGGGCAGGTGGCTGTCCAGCCCCCTGCCCGGCGAGCCCGTCCGGCGGCGAGGACCAGCTCGTCCCCCTGGCTCAGCGCTCGATGTCCGGTGATCTGCGCTGCAAGGTTGGTGTCGGCGCGGTGCGGGCGACATCGCGCGTCCTCTCCCTGCCCCGCTCCATCGTCGGCAACTCGCGCTGCGCCTCGTGTTCCGGCGGCTTGTATCGCACGCCGGGCAGATGCCGCGCGTACTGCACGATCGACTGCGCCAGGGCGCGGTCATCCGCATCCGGTGAAGAGGCAAGCGCTTTGGCGATCTCGCACCAAGCCTGCGCCGCGTCACGGCGCGAACGCGTCAGCTTGACCGGCGCCTGCTCGCCCTCGCGCGGCCCGCGGTCGCGCTCATCGTCGCGGGCCTTGCGGTGCCACAGCCGCTCGGTGCGCCGGCTGCCGCCGCGCGTGATCTGCGGCGAGGCTTCGGCCTCGATGCCGTGCTCGCGCAGCTTCTCCGCGTAGACCTCGCGCCAGCGCCGCAGGTCGGCCTTGCGGGGGTTGAGCCGCCGGCCGTCCTTGCCCTCGGCGCGCACGGCCAGGTGGACGTGTGGATTGGCCTGGTGGGTGTGCAGCACCATCACGTAGCGGTGATTCCACAGTTCCACTCTGGCAAAGGACCGGGCGGCATCCTTGAGCGCAGATTCCGGCGTGCCGGCCGGCATCGACAGCATGATGTTGAAGGCTTCGCGACGCTCAGTGCGTTCGGCGATGCGCGCGCCGGCATGTCGCCACTGCTCGACCAAGTCAAGCACGCCTTCCTTGCCTTCATGCACCACGCCGCGGTCGTCTTCGATCGGCAAGCGGCCCTGCTTGCTGATGTAGCGAAAGTGCGCCGCGATGGCGGCCATGCCGCGCCCGCCCCCGGTCACCTTGACCATCACCTGCGGCGCGCCGCGCACGACGGTGGCGTGCAGGCGCGCCCGGATGGCGCGGGCACGGTCGTGGAGCCCAGTCCGACTGAGAACGGCCGGCGGCGAGCGGACGAGCCGGTTGCCGGGATAGAACAGGCGGTCACCCCATTGCACGAGGAGGCCGTCGAGAGTCGTGGGCGTTGTCATGGCGAGGTTGCTCGGTCACAGGCGGCCAGGAAGGCCGAGGCGCGACTGATTTGGGCGCGCAGATCGACATCCACGGCTTGCAACCGCTTGGCGTAGCGCGCAACGCCCTCGGATGAGCCGCGGCGCAGCGCCCGCATGAACTGCTGCAGGTCGACCGACAGGGTTGCGAGTTGCTCCGTCGAGGCGCGCAGGGCAGCGCGATCGGCGTCGCGCTCGATCGACCGCCTCGGCAGTTCGGCGCGTCGGATGAGCAGTGCGATGAGGCGCGCTTGAGACAGGCCGAGCAGCGCCGCCTGCGTGGCCAGCACGGCCGAGTCGTCGGGCGACAGGCGCACGCTGAGTTTGATCGTGCCGCCAGGCTCGCGGCGCGGTTCGACCTGCGGAAGGAGTGCGCCGACGTTGGAGGGCAAGGCAGCGCCGAGGGCTTGGCGGGCGAAGACGGCCAACGTGGTGTCGGTCGCTTGCGCCGCGGCGCGCGCGGCATCGCCGATGCCGCACAGGTCGATGGTCACGCGATCACGCGAGCGGCGAGCCATGACCACGTGCCGCTGCAGATCGCAGTGGCATCCCACCGGCGGCGTGCCGCCTATCCTGCCATCCATCTTTTTCGAGCTTCTTCATCTCCACTCTGGATTTGCGCTGTTGGTACTCTTGGGGGGTCGGACTGTCCGACCCCTCATGCCAACCGACTGACGAGCCTCGCCAGGCGCAGCTTCAGCGGTTGAAGGTCCGCGTCGACGACGCTAGGACCGGCATTCGCGACCTGGTCGAGCGCGCGTTCGAGCAGCGCACAGGCCGAGTCAGCGCGGGCAAGGACAGTCAGTTGCGGTCTTGGTTGTCGCGGTCCCGGCAACTGTGAAGTAGCCCCCGCACGAACCGCGTTGACTGCGCCTCGGGTGATCTCGCCTTCACAATCAAGAAGCGCCCTCACCCGCTCCGGCTGCTCGTGGTGCAGCTTCTTCAGTTCGTAGAGCGTCCGCGGCGACGTGC
>JANNRI010000004.1:0-45708 GCA_031401195.1 Burkholderiales bacterium | reverse complement strand
CGCTGAACCCCGCCTTCTTCGCGGCTTCAAACCGGTCGAGGAATGGCAGCTCGTTGAACATGAATGTCAGATTAGAAGCAAATTTCGGCATATTCTCATTCTCATTTTCAAGAGCGGATTAATCCAGGAAACCAATGGCCGTCGGCGCCTCGTCGCCCCGCTCCGCCAGCTCTTCGAACTCGACCACGGCATTGATATCCGCGCCCATCGAAATATTCGTGACCCGCTCCAGGATGAACTCAATGACGACCGGCACCTGATGCTCTTTCATCATCGCGTTCGCCCGCGCGAACGCGTCCTGGAACTCATTGACGCTGCGCACCCGGATCGCCTTGCAGCCAAGCCCCTCGGCAACCGCGACATGGTCCACGCCATAGCCCGGCTCCGCGTCGGCGTCCGCATTGATATTGTCAAACGCAAGGCTCACCTCAAAGTCCATGTTGAAGCCGCGCTGCGATTGCCGGATCAGGCCCAGATAGGAATTGTTCACAACGACATGCAGATAGGGCAGCTTGTGCTGCGCGCCGACGGCCAGCTCCTCGATCATGAATTGGAAATCATAATCGCCGGACAGCGCCACGATCTTGCGCTCCGGGTCCGCAGCGCGCACGCCGAGCGCCGCCGGCAGCGTCCAGCCCAGCGGGCCGGCCTGGCCGCAGTTGATCCAGTTGCGCGGCTTGTAGACATGCAGAAACTGCGCCCCGGCGATCTGGCTGAGTCCGATCGTGGTGACAAAACACGTGTCCTTGTCAAACGCCTTGTTCATCTCCTCATAGACGCGCTGCGGCTTCAACGGCGTCGCGTCGAAATGCGTCTTGCGCAGCATGGTCCGCTTGCGCCCGCGGCACTCCTCGACCCAGCCGCTCCAGTCGCGCAGCTTGCCGGCCCTTTTCCATTCGGCGGCGATCTGAACAAACAGCTCCAGCGCCGCGCCCGCATCGGAGACGATGCCAAGGTCCGGCGGAAACACCCGACCGATTTGTGTGGGCTCAATGTCCACATGGACAAACTTGCGGCCCTTCATATAGGTGTCGACATTGCCGGTGTGGCGGTTGGCCCAGCGGTTGCCGATGCCGAGCACGAAGTCTGATTCCAGCAGCGTCGCATTGCCATAGAGGTGAGACGTTTGAAGTCCGCACATGCCCGCCATCAGCCGGTGATCGTCGGGAATGGTCCCCCAGCCCATCAAAGTCGGAATGACCGGCACGCCGGCGGTCTCGGCAAACTTCACCAAAAGGTCGCAAGCGTTGGCGTTGATAATGCCGCCGCCGGCGACGATCAGCGGCCTCTCCGCCGCGTTCAGCATGGCGAGCGCCTTCTCGATCTGAATGCGCGTCGCCTCCGGCTTGTAAGGCGCCAGCGGCTCGTAGGCGTCCACATCGAACTCGATCTCGCCCTGCTGCACATCGATGGGAAGGTCAATCAGCACCGGCCCCGGCCGGCCCGAGCGCATCGTGTGGAACGCTTTCTGAAACACAAACGGCACAAGCGCCGGCTCCATCACCGTGACCGCCCACTTCGTCACCGGCGCGGCGATGGCGGCGATGTCCACCGCTTGAAAGTCCTCCTTGTGCAGCCGCGCGCGCGGCGCCTGGCCGGTGATGCAGAGGATGGGGATGGAGTCGGCCTGCGCGGAGTAGAGGCCCGTGATCATGTCGGTGCCCGCCGGCCCGCTGGTACCGATGCAGACACCGATGTTGCCGGCGCGTGCGCGCGTGAAGCCTTCGGCCATGTGCGAAGCGCCTTCGACATGGCGCGCCAGCACGTGGGCGATGCTCTGCCGCTCGCGCAGCTGCGCATAGAGCGGGTTGATCGCGGCGCCGGGCACGCCGAAGGCCTGCGTCACGCCTTCCTTCTCCATCACCAGCACGGCGGCCATCGCGGCCTTCATCTTCGCCATCGCGTGTCTCCTTGGGGGCTATCGATCGGGCTGCCTGCATGGTGGCGGCTCGGGCAGGGGTCGGGAAGAGCGGTGGCGGGATATCTGCTATTCCGTGGTGGAATGACGGCTCGCAGATGGGCGAGCAGCTTGGCTTCAGAGAGGAGTGCGCGTGGATACCGTCGATGGCATGCGCCTGTTCATCCGCGTCGTCGAGACCGGCAGCTTCAGCAAGGCGAGCGTCGGCCTCGGCATCACGCAGCCCACGGCCACCAAGCACATCGCCGCGCTCGAGGCGCGGCTGGGCGCACGGCTGTTCCACCGCAGCACGCGCGGTGTCACGCCCACCGAAGTGGGTAGCGCCTATTACGAGAAGTGCAAGGCCATCCTCGGCCAGCTCGACGAGGCCGACGACCTGGCCACGCTGATGCAAAGCCGTGTGCGCGGCACTTTGCGCATCAGCACCTCGGTGGCTTTCGGCAGGCGTGTGCTCACGCCGCTGGTGCTGCGCTTCATGCAGCAGCACCCCGAACTCGCGATCGACCTCGGCTTCGACGACCGCTACGTGAACCTCGTCGAGCAAGGCATCGACGTGGCCATCCGCATGGGGCGGTTGGCGGATTCGCAACTGGGTGCGCGGCACCTTGGGCTCAACCCCTGGGTGCTGGTGGCCGCGCCAGTGTATCTTGAGAAAAAAGGCACGCCGCGCGCGCCCAAGGACCTGACGGCACACGACGCACTCATCTACAGCACGGTACAAGGCGATGACCGCTGGCACTTCACGCGTGCCGGGCCCGGGGGCGGCAGCGCGGCCCCGACGAGTGTGGTGGTGCACGGGCCACTGCGCAGCAACAACCTTTCGGCGTTGCTGGCTGCGGTACGGGGCGGGTTGGGTGTGGCGGCGTTGCCGCGCTACGTGGCGCACGAGTCGCTGCAAGCGCGGGCGGTGAAGCCGCTGCTAGAAGGCTGGGCGCTGCCGGCGCAGGAGATGCATGCCGTGTTCCCCTCGCCGCGGTTGGTGCCACAGAAGGTGAGCGGCTTTGTCGGATGGCTGCAAGGCCAGTTCGTCGGCGACTGGTGGGCGCGGCCCGGCAGGTAACTGTCGCTTACAACGACGACATGGGCAGAAATGTGATGCAAGCACATTCCAACTACGCTATGGGCACCCATCAGGACGCCATGCACATCGACTTCGACCCCGGTCCGCGCACCGTTCCATCGGCGCTGTGCATGGCATCGACTCCTCATGAGCAGCCTGCGTCCTCGCGCGCAGATGCAACGTCGCCGTCGGCCAGGGGCAGCCCCGGTGTTGCGCCGGCGGCACTGGCCTCAGTCGCCTCAGCGGGGTACGGTGCTCCTGCAGCTTCTGCTGCCACGGCCTCTGCCAACCCTGCTTCTGCGGCCAGCCCCGCCTATGGCGCCTATGCCATCTCGACGCGCTCGCCGGCGCACGCCCTGGCCGTTGAACTCGAGGCCAACGAAGGGGCGGCCTATCGCAGCCTGTTCGAGGTCGCGGCGGCGTTGCATGGCGCCGCAGCCTTCAGCGTGTTGCCCTTGGATGGCGCCAGTGTGTTTGTCTCGCCACCGATGCGCAAGCCGGGTGTCTTCAACCGCGTGCTTGGGCTGGGCCTGGGCGCGCCGACGGGTCGCGCCGCGCTCCAGGGGCTGCGCGACAGCTTCGAGCGCCAGGGCTGCACGCCGGCCTTTGACCTTGTGCCGCAGTGGCTGAGTGCAGCCGATCTTGATGCGTTGCGGGGCACGCGCATCCGCCGTGCCGCGATTGCCGCGGTGCTGTACCGCTGGCTGCCCGCGAGCACGAGCGCGAAGTGCCTGCGAGAGCCGACGGTGACATCCACGGATGCCGGCGCGCCAGCGCATACAGCCTGGGAGTCGACCGTGCCCAGTGTCTTGCCGGTGAGCAGGCCGATGATCGGATCCACGAACCGGCCCGTCGTGCACGTGGTGCCTGCGCGTGGCGCGCAGTGCCGCACCGCGGCGGCGATCTGCGCCGAGGTGTTCGCGATGCCCGAGGCCATCGAGTCGGTGCTCGCGGCCTTGCACAGTCAGCCCGGCTGGCAGTTGTGGCTGGCCTTTGTCGATGGGCAAGCGGCGGGTGCGGCCTTGTCGTTCACACGCGGGCGGCGTTGCTGGTTCGGATGGGATGCCACACTCCCGGCCTACCGGGGCCGTGGGGTCAAGGGCGCGCTGGACGATGTGCGCATCGCCGCGGCCCAGGCCGCCGGCTGCAGTCTCATCAGCACCGACACCGACATCGGCACCGCTGCGGCGCCCGACCTTTCGCTGCGCAGCCTGCGCCGGCGGGGCTTCGAGATCGCCTACCTGCGGGCCACTTATCTGCCTGTGCCGAAGGCGGCGCGGACGGGCTTCAGGCTGTCGGAAGCCGGTAGTCTTTGAACGTTTCGCGCAGCCTGTTCTTCTGCATCTTGCCAGTGGCGCCCAGCGGAATGGCGTCGACGAAGATCACGTCGTCGGGTGTCCACCACTTGGCGATCTTGCCCTCGTAGAAGGCGATCAGCTCCTCGCGCGTGAGCGCGGCGCCAGACTTCTTCACTACCACCAGCAGCGGACGCTCGTCCCACTTGGGGTGATGGGCCGCGATGCAGGCCGCCATGGCCACCGCCGGGTGCGCCATGGCGATGTTCTCGAGGTCGATGCTGCCGATCCACTCGCCGCCGCTCTTGATGACGTCCTTGCTGCGGTCGGTGATCTGCATGTAGCCATCGGCCGTGATCCTGGCCACGTCGCCGGTGGGGAACCAGCCGTCGCCATCTGCGTACTGAAGCGGGTCGCCGCCTTCGCCCTTGAAGTACTGGTTCAGGATCCACGGGCCGCGCACGAGCAGGTCGCCTGAAGCCTGGTCGGCCCCTCCGCCCCAGGGCATCTCGGCGCCCTGTTCGTCGACGATCTTCATGTCCACGCCGAAGACCGCGCGCCCCTGCTTGGCCATCACGGCGTAGCGCTCATCCGTGCCGAGCGCCTGGTGCTGCGGCTTGAACGAGCACACCGTGCCCAGCGGGCTCATCTCCGTCATGCCCCAGGCGTGCAGCACATGCACGCCGTAGGTCTCGCCGAAGGCGCGCAGCATCGCCGGCGGGCAGGCCGAGCCGCCGATGACGGTGCGCTTCATGGTGCTGAACTTGAGCTTGTGGGCCTCCACGTGGGCGAGCAGCCCCTGCCACACCGTGGGCACGCCCGCGCTGAGCGTGACGCCCTCGCTCTCGAAGAGTTCGTACAGGCTCTTGCCGTCGAGCCCGGCGCCGGGGAATACGAGCTTGGCGCCCACCATACAGCCGATGTACGGCAGACCCCAGGCGTTGACGTGGAACATCGGCACCACGGGCAGGATGGTGTCGTTGGCCGAGCAATTCAGCGCGTCGGGCATCGCGCCGGCGTAGGTGTGCAGCACCGTGCTGCGGTGGCTGTAGAGCACGCCCTTGGGGTTGCCGGTGGTGCCGCTTGTGTAGCACAGAGAACTCGCCGTGCTTTCGTCGAAGCTCGGCCAGGTGTAGCGGTCGGTTTCGGCCTCGAGGAGGTCTTCGTAGACGAGCAGATTGGGGATCGACGCCTTCGCCTCGGCCGGCAGGTGCGCGCGGTCGGTCATGACCACGAAGTGGCGGAGGGTCTTGGTGCGCCCGGCCACCGCAGCCACCAGCGGCAGGAACGTGAGGTCGAAGAAGAGCACGCTGTCTTCGGCGTGGTCGGCGATATAGACCACCTGGTCGGGGTGCAGACGCGGATTGAGCGTGTGCAGCACGGCGCCGCTGCCGCTGGCCGCGTAGTACAGCTCCATGTGCCGGTAGCCGTTCCAGGCCAGCGTGGCGACACGCTCGCCCGTCTTCACGCCCAGCCGAGCCAGCGCGTTGGCCATGCGGCGTGAGCGCGCGGCCATCGCCTTGTAGGTGGTGCGATGAATGTCGCCTTCCACCCGCCGCGAGACGATCTCGCGCTCGCCATGGTGGCGCTCGGCGTGTACGAGCAAGGAGGAGATCAGCAGCGGCAGCTGCATCATCTGGCCGTTCATGGGAGTCCTTACGAGGCAATGATCCAGTTGGATGCTACGGCCACGGCGCCGCCCGTGTATCGCGTGAATCCCGCATTGAAGCCGGGCCCAAACCCGGTCGGCGTGGAGCGTGCAAGCCGGGGCCGGCTCAGCCCCGCATGGCGTCGAACGCCTCGTCCACCGGCACTTGCAACGCCGTGGCGAGCTGGTTGGTCTTGCCCGCCAGCGCCACGATGGCCAACAACTCGGCATGCTGGGCGCTCGTCATGCCCTTGGCGCGCGCCGCGGCGGTGTGCGAGTGCACGCAGTAGCTGCAGGCATTCGCCACCGAAACGGCGATGTAGATCATCTCCTTGGTCAGCGGGTCCAGCGCCGAGGGCGCGGCCATCACTGCTTTCACTTCAGCCCAGGTGCGCTCCAGCAGGGGCGGGTCGAACGCGAGGTGACGCCAGAGGTTGTTGACGAAGTCGCTCTTGCGTGTGGCGCGGATGTCGTCGAAGACCGCCTTCACACGCGGCTCGGCCTCAGGGTTGGCGGGGGGCTTCGTAGTGCTCATGGTTCGGTCGATCATCCATTGACGAGGGTGCGTGACAGGCGGTTGTGCTGCTCCACCAGCCGCGGCAGTTCGAGCGTGGCGAGCCGCCCGTCGCGCACGATCATGCGCCCGTTCACCACCGCGTGGCGCACGGCGTTCACCTGGCACAGCAGCAGCGCAGCCACCGGGTCGTGCCCGGCGCCGGCCATGCCCACCTCGGTCAGCGGCACGGTGATGAAGTCGGCCGCCATGCCGGGGGCGAGTGCGCCGATGTCGTCGCGGCCCAGCACGCGCGCGCCGCCCAGCGTGGCGATCTCCAACATCTCGCGCGCGCCCATCGCCGTGGCGCCGCACTGCACCCGTTGCAGCAGGAAGGCCAGGCGCGCCTCGGCCAGCAGGTGGCCGCTGTCGTTGCTGGCTGAGCCATCCACCGCCAGCGACACGGGTACGCCGGCATCGCGCAGGGCGCGGACGGGCGCGATGCCCGAGCCCAGCCGCATGTTCGAGCCCGGGCAGTGCGCCACGCCGGTGCCGGTGCGGGCAAAGGCGGCGATGCCGGCGGCGTCGAGCTTGACGCAGTGCGCGTGCCACACGTCCGGGCCGAGCCAGCCCAGTTCTTCGGCATATTGCGCCGGCGTGCAGTTGAATTTCTCGCGCGTGTAGGCGATGTCGCTATCGTTTTCGGCCAGGTGCGTGTGCAGGTGCACGTGATGCTTGCGCGCCAGCGCGGCCGCATCGCGCATCAGGCCGCGGCTCACGGAAAACGGCGAACAGGGTGCGATGACGATGCGCCGCATCGAGTAGCGCGTGGGATCGTGCCAGCGCTGCACGAGGCGCTCGCTGTCGGCGAGGATGGCTTCTTCGCCCTCGACCACGCTGTCGGGCGGCAGGCCGCCCTGGCTGGCGCCCACGCTCATCGAGCCGCGCGCGGCGTGGAAGCGCATGCCGATCTCGGTGGCGGCCTCGATGCTGTCGTCGAGTTTCGTGCCGGCGGGGTAGAGGTAGTGGTGATCGCTGCTCGTGGTGCAGCCGGACAGCAGCAGCTCGGCGCAGGCGACTTGCGTGCTCGTGCGCATCATCTCGGGCGTGAGGCGGGCCCAGATCGGGTAGAGGATCTTCAGCCAGTCGAAGAGCTCGCAATCCTGCGCCGGCCGCACCGCGCGCGTGAGCGTCTGGTAGAAGTGGTGGTGTGTATTGACGAGGCCGGGCAGCACGACATGGTCGCGCGCGTCGATCACTTCGTCGGCGCTGGCAGGCAACTCGCTGCTGCGGCCCACCGCCTCGATGGCCGGGCCGCGCGCGAAGAGGGCACCATCTTCGATTTCGCGGCGCTCGCCATCCATCGTGACGAGCACGCGCGCGTGCCGAACGAGCAGGGTCTTCATGTGATCTTCAAGTCTCGGGCGGCCCTGGGGTGCCCGCGCGCGCCGGCGCACCTGCCGCGCCCGGCGCCTTGTCGCTCCACAGCTTGCCGGCGGTGGCCCAGTCGTGGCGCTGGATGTCGAAGAAGAGGATGTCGACGCTGTCGGCCGAGCCGCCCAGCGTCTTCACGGTGGCCTCGGTCAGTGCCTGGGCCAGGGCACGTTTCTGCTCGAGCGTGCGGCCGGCGAAGAGTTCAACGCGGATGGTGGGCATGGGGAGTCTCTCCTTGCTTCGATCGTCGATCAGCCCCGGCCCCGGCCTCGGCCGGCCAACTCAGTGGGCTTCTGCCGCCTTCGCCGCTTCCACAGCCGCGGCAGTATCGCCCTGGCTGCCGTTGAAGTAGATGTTCAGCAGCACGGCCGCAATCGAGGTCAGCAGGATGCCCGATTCGAGCAGCGGATGCAGGCCGTTCGCCATGTGCTGCGTCCACCTCGGCGCCACCAGCGGCACGAGGCCGAAGCCGATGGAGATGGCCACGATGTAGAGGTTGTTGCGGTTGGTCTTGTAGTCCACGCCAGCCAGGATGCGGATGCCGGTGGCGGCCACCATGCCGAACATGACGAGGCCTGCGCCGCCCAGCACGAAGGTGGGGATGGATTCGACGAAGGCCGCCATCTTGGGCAGCATGCCGAGCACGATCATGATCACGCCGCCAGCCACGCAGACATAGCGCGATTTCACACCCGTCACACCCACCAGCCCCACGTTCTGCGAGAAGCTGGTGTAGGGGAAGGTGTTGAAGATGCCGCCGATGAGTGTGCCCACACCGTCGGTGCGCAGGCCCGCGGCCAGCTCAGGCTGGCCGATCTTCTTGCCCGTGATGTCCGACAGCGCGAGGAACATGCCGGTGGACTCGATCATGACGACGATCATCACAAGCGTCATGGTCAGGATCATCACGATGTCGAAAGTCGGCATGCCGAAGGCAAACGGTGTCACCACATCGAACCAGGCCGCCTTGTCGACCTTGGCGAAGTTCATCTTGCCCAACGCGATGGCCACCACGCAGCCGGCAACGATGCCCAGCAGCACCGAGATGTTGGAGATGAAGCCCCTCGTGTACTTCACCAGCAGCAGGATGGCCACCAGCACGATGGCGGCGATGGCGAGGTTGTCCAGCGCGCCGTAGTTCGGGTTGGTCAGCATCGGGATCGGCGCGGTGATCTTCACCGGGGCACTCGCCGCGGCCGCGGCCGCCTTGGCGCCATCGACCATCGTCACCAGCTTGGCCGCATCCACGCTCTGCGCGAGGTTGGGCGGCCCGCCCAGGGCCCAGCCCACGCCCACGCGCATCAGGCTGATGCCGATGATGGCGATGATGGTCCCGGTGACCACCGGTGGAAAGAAGCGCAGCAGCTTGCTGACGATGGGCGCGATGACGATCGAGATGATGCCCGCGCCGATGATGGCGCCGAAGATCGCGCGTGCACCGTCCACGCCCGGCACGGCATTGGCGAAGGCCACCATCGGGCCGACGGCGGCGAAGGTCACGCCCATCATCACCGGCAGCTTGATGCCGAACCAGCGCGTCACGCCCAGGCTCTGGATGAGCGTGACGATGCCGCAGCAGAAAAGGTCGGCGCTGATGAGCAGCGCCACCTGCTCGGGCGTGAGTTTCAGGGCGCGGCCCACGATCAGCGGCACGGCGATGGCGCCGGCATACATCACCAGCACATGCTGCAACCCGAGCGCGGCGAGCCGCGGCGCGGGCAGGCGTTCGTCCACGGGGTGGACGGTGGCGGTATTCATTGATGTCTCCTTGTTGTGCCCGGCCTTCGCGGCGGTGATTGGTGTGCCTGGCGTGCCGCCCTTAGCGTGCGGCCGGTGCCTCGAACCAGCGCCTGACGAGGGCGCGTTCGTCGTCGGTGATCTGGGTGGCGTTGTTGATCGGCATCAGCTTGAGCACCACCACCTGCTGGTAGATGGCCAGTCGGTGCTGCTGAATGAGCTCGGGCGTGTGCAGCGCCACGTTCTTCTGCTGCACGTTGGCGTTGTGACACATCGTGCAGCGCTGGTCGAGCACGGTTTTCACCTGGACCAGCGTGGGCGGCGGGGTGCCTGCCGCCACCGCGGCCTGCGGCGCCGGGGCGAGCCAGACCGCCAGCCCCACGAGCAGCGCGGTGCCGCCTGCTGCGTATTCCCAGGCCACGCGCCGCCCCTGCACCAGCGCCTTGTGGCGCACGACGAAACTGTGGCGTATGAGCGCGCCGGCCAACATCAGCAGCACCAGTACCAGCCAGTTGTATTTGCCTTGATAGAGCCAGCCATAGTGGTTGCTGAGCATCGCAATCAGCACCGGCAACGTGAAGTAGGTGTTGTGCACACTGCGCTGCTTGGCGCGCTGGCCATAGATGGGGCTCACGGGCTCGCCGGCCTTCATCTGCGCAATCACTTTCTTCTGGCCAGGAATGATCCAGAAGAAGACGTTGGCGCTCATCGCGGTGGCGATCATTGCGCCCACCATGAGGAAGGCGGCACGCCCGGCAAAGAGCTGGCAGGCGAGCCACGAGGCGGCGACGATGAAGGCGAGCACCAGCAGGCCGACGGTGAAGTCACCCCCGACTTGCCCATCCTTCTCACCCACCAGCCTGCAGATGAGGTCGTAGAAGATCCAGAACGCCACCAGGAAGCCAAGTGCCGCCGCGATAGCCGCGCCGGGCGTCCAGTCGTACAAGCTCTTGTCGACGAGGAAGGTGCCGGCGTTGAAGAGGTACATCACCGTGAAGAGCGCAAAGCCCGTGAGCCAGGTGCTGTAGCTCTCCCAGTAGAACCAGTGCAGGTGCTCGGGCAGTGTCTTGGGCGCGACGAGGTACTTCTGCGGGTGGTAGAAGCCGCCGCCGTGCACGGCCCACAACTCGCCGTCCACCCCCTTGGCCTTGAGCGTGGGGTCTTGCGGCGGGGTCAGGCTGTTGTCGAGGAAGACGAAGTAGAACGACGAGCCGATCCAGGCGATGGCCACGATGATGTGGGCCCAGCGCAGCAGCAGGTTGACCCAGTCGAGCAGGTAGGCATCCATGCGAGGGCCTTTCCTCTTGGCACTTGAGTGCTGCTCACCACCGCGGGCGCTTTGAGCAGGCTGGGTGTCGCGCACCGGCGGCAACTTCCGCGGAGGAAGGCCGCCTGCGCCGCTGCGACTTGCACACAGAACTGTATACAACGTGTCGGGCGTGGGTACCCGGGTGTACCCGGATACGGCGGATCAGGGCTAGATGTCGCCGGCGCCGGGCCTGTTGTCGGCGATCACCGGCTGGCCGAGTTGCCTGGCCAGCGGTTCGGCGATGACGCGCGCCACGATGTCGCTGGCGCCGCCGGTGGCGGAGATCCGCGTGCGCAACCTTCGTGCCGCGGTCTGGGGTCCGGTCGGCTGATCAACTGCCGCGGTAGGTGCTGTAGCTCCACGGGCTCACGAGCAGGGGCACGTGATAGTGGCCGGCCGCGTCGGCGATGCCGAAATCGAGTGGCACCGAATCGATGAAGGGCGGCTCGGGCAGCACCACACCGAGCGCACGGAAGTAGGGCGCGACCTCGAACACGAGGCGATAGCGGCCTGTGGTCATCTCGGCGGCGTTGAGCAGAGGCCCGTCGGGCCGGCCGTCTGCATTGAGCGTGACGGTCTTGACCGTGGTCGCCGCGGCGCCGCCAAGGCGCTGCAGCGTGACCTTCATGCCGGCCGCCGGCTGGCCTTGCGCGGTGTCGAGTACATGCGTGCTGAGGTGACCCATCGTCTGCCTGTTTCTGCGCCGGCGTGAAGGCCGGCCTGGGTGGATCCGGGAAGGCCCGGTTTGCGAGCGAGGACAAAGTGTATACACTTCCGAATACACGTCAATCGCCGAGAACCGCCTCACGCACCCATGGCCAGCCCGCGCAGCCCCCACAAGACCAGCCTGCGTGTCGTGCCCCGCCCGGCGGCAAGACGCGCTGTGGCCGGGCACATCGCGGCCGAGGGCGGCGGCGACGCCGAGAGCAACGCCACGCAGCGCATCGCCGAAGCCATCACCACCGCCATCGTCGAGCGCCGGCTGATGCCGGGCACCAAGCTCGTCGAGCAGCACCTGGCCGATCTGTTCAAGGTCTCGCGCACCCTCGTGCGCCAGGCGCTGAATCGCTTGAGCCGCGACCGGCTCGTCACGCTCGAGCCGGCGCGCGGCGCTTTCGTGGCGCAGCCCAGCATCGAAGAGGCGCGCCAGGTGTTCGAAGTGCGGCGCATGGTCGAGGCCTCGATGGTGAAGCAGCTGTGCGCGCTCGTCACCGATGCGCAGTTGGCCGAACTGCGCCGGCACCTGCGTGACGAGGGCGACGCGGTGGCGCGGACCGACATCACCGGGCGCACGCGGCTGCTGGCCGACTTCCACGTCGTGCTGGCGCGTATGCTCGGCAACGAGGTGCTGGCGCAAATGCTGGCCGACCTGCTGGCGCGCTGCTCGCTGGTGGCGCTGATGTACCAGAGCGCGCACTCGGCCGAGCACAGCGCCGAGGAGCACGTGGCCATCGTCGACGCTATCGAGCGGCGCGATGCACGTGCCGCGACCAAGCTCATGGAAAGCCATCTCGAGCACGTCGAGCGCAACCTGCAACTGCACCCGCGCGTATCCGACCTGGCCACGGCACTGAGGATGAGATGAACGCACCTGCACCCGCACCGGCACCGGCACCGGCATCCGCACCCGCATCCGTATCCGCCACCGCTTCCGCGCCCTTGCGCTACCCGCGCGACCTGAAAGGCCACGGCCGCAGCCCTCCTCACGCGCGTTGGCCCGGCAATGCCCGCATCGCCGTGCAGTTCGTGCTCAACTACGAGGAGGGCGGCGAGAACAACCCGCTGCACGGAGACCCCACCTCCGAGACCTTTCTGTCCGAGCTGGTCACGGCCCAGGCCTACGAGAACCGGCACATGACGATGGAGTCGATGTACGAGTACGGCTCGCGCGCCGGCGTCTGGCGCATCCTGCGCGAGTTCGACGCGCGCGGCCTGCCGATGACGGTGTTCGGCGTCGTCTCCGCGCTCGAGCGTTACCCCGAACTGGTGGCCACCTTCATGCAACGCGGCGACGAGATCGCCAACCACGGCCTGCGCTGGATCCATCACCAGAACATGCCCGACGCCACCGAGCGCAAGCACATCGGCGTGGCCAGCTCGATCCTCAAGTCGCTCACCGCAGGCGCCTGGCCGGTCGGCTGGTACACCGGGCGCGACAGCCCCAACACGCGGCGCCTCGTCGCCGAGCACGGCGGCTACGAATACGACAGCGACTACTACGGCGACGACCTCCCCTTCTGGCTGCAGGTGAAGAAGGCCGACGGCACGCTGGCGCCGCATCTGGTGGTGCCCTACGCGCTGGACACCAACGACATGCGCTTCGTGCAGGCGCAGGGCTTCAACACCGGCGAGCACTTCTTCACCTACCTGCGCGACAGCTTCGACGCGCTGTATGCCGAAGGCGACCCCGCCGGCGCCGACCGGCCCAAGATGATGTCCATCGGCATGCACTGCCGGCTGCTCGGCAAGCCCGGGCGCATCGGTTCGCTCAATCGCTTCCTGGACCACGTGCAATCGCATGCAGGCGTGTGGATCTGCCGCCGCGTCGACATCGCGCGCCACTGGCGCGCGATGCACCACTTCAACCCCGCCACCGCCTTCGTGTGGGAGTGACCATGGCCAGCCTCACGCTGCAGCAGATCAATGCCGCGACCCAGGCAGAGTTCACCGCGCTGCTCGACGGCGTCTACGAACACTCGCCCTGGATCGCCGAGACCGTCTGGGCGCGCCGCCCCTACGCCACGCTGGCGGCGCTCGAGTGGGCCAGTGTGCAGGTGCTGCACGAGGCGGGCAAGGCGAAGCAGCTCGAACTCATCCGCGCCCACCCCGAACTTGCCGGCAAGGCGATGGTGGGCAAGACACTCACCGCCGAGAGCACGAACGAACAAGGCAAGGCCGGGCTCACCGCGTGCACGCCCGAGGAGTTCGCGAAGATCCAGCAGCTCAACGACGGCTACAACACCAAGTTCGGCTGGCCCTTCATCCTCGCGGTGCGCGGGCCGCGCGGCACGGGGCTGGACCGGCACCAGATCATCGCCACCTTCGAGCGGCGGCTCGCGAACCACCCCGACTTCGAGTTCGGCGAGTGCCTGCGCAATATCCATCGCATCGCGCAGATCCGCTTGAACGACAAGTTCGGCGAGTCCACCGCCGATGGCAACCTTGTGTGGGACTGGGCCGAGCGGCTTGCGCATCACAGTGACCCCGGCTACGCCGAGGCCGGCCAGCTCACCGTGACCTACCTCACCGAGGCGCATCGCGCCTGCGCGCGTGACCTTGTGCAGTGGATGCGCGAGGACTGCGGCTTCGACCACGTGCACATTGACGCCGTGGGCAACGTGGTCGGCGTGTACGAGGGCAGCGACGCGGCAGCGCCGCGCCTGCTCACCGGCAGCCACTACGACACCGTGCGCAATGGCGGCAAGTACGACGGGCGCCTGGGCATCTTCGTGCCGATGGCGGTGGTGCGCGCGCTCAAGCGCGAGGGCCGCCGCCTCGAGCACGGCCTGGAGGTGGTGGGGTTCGCCGAGGAGGAAGGCCAGCGCTACAAGGCCACGTTCCTGGGTTCGGGTGCTCTCACCGGGCACTTCGATCCGTCGTGGCTTGATCAGGAGGACGCGCAGGGTGTGTCCATGCGGCAAGCGATGTTGGCCGCAGGGCTGCCGGGCAGCCTGGTCGAGATCCACAAGGTGACGCGAAACCCGACCCGCTACCTCGGCTTCGTCGAGGTGCACATCGAGCAGGGCCCGGTGCTCAATCAGAAGAACCTGCCGTTGGGGGTGGTCACTTCCATCAACGGCAGTGTGCGTTACCTGTGCGAGATCACCGGCCAGGCCAGCCACGCCGGCACCACGCCGATGAACCAGCGCCGCGACGCCGCCGCTGCGGCCGCGCAGCTCGTGCTCTTCCTCGAGGCCCGTGCCGCTTCCGCGCCAGACCTTGTGGGCACCGTGGGCATGCTCGACGTGCCGGCAGGCTCGATCAATGTCGTGCCCGGGCGCTGCCGCTTCAGCCTAGACATCCGCGCCACCACCGACGCCGTGCGCGACGCTTGCGAGCGCGATACGCTGGCCGATCTCGCACGCCTGTGCAAACGACGCGGCGTGCAATACGGCGCCGAACTGACAGTGCGCGCCGCGGCCGCGCCGAGCGCCGCGCCGTGGCAGCAGCGCTGGGAGGCGGCGGTCCAACACCTGGGCTTGCCGGTATTCCGCATGCCCAGCGGAGCCGGCCACGATGCGATGAAGCTGCACGAGCTGATGCCGCAGGCCATGCTCTTCGTGCGCGGGCAGAACGCCGGCATCAGCCACAACCCGCTGGAGAGCACGGCCAACGACGATATCGAGCTGGCGGTGCGTGCTTTCCGCCATCTCTACGAGAACCTTTGATCCCTGAAAGACGACGCCGATGACCGCCGCGAGCCCCGACATCTACCAGCGCATCGACGAGGCGGTGGACCGCCGCTTCGACGAAGAAGTGCGTTTCCTCCAGGCCCTCGTGCGTGTGCCCACCGACACGCCGCCAGGAAACAACGCGCCGCACGCTGACTTGACGGCCGCGCTGTTGGCCACGATGGGGCTCACCGTCGAGAAGCACCCGGTGCCCGCCGCAGAGGTGCAGGCGCAGGGCATGCAGTCGATCACCAACCTGATCGTGCGCCATCGCTTCGGTGCCGCTGGGCAGGGCGGTCCGGTGATCGCGCTGAACGCCCATGGCGATGTGGTGCCGCCCGGCGAAGGTTGGTCGCACGACCCCTATGGCGGTGCGATCGTTGGCGGCAAGCTCTACGGCCGCGCCTCGGCGGTGAGCAAGAGCGACTTCGCCACCTATACCTTCGCGCTGCGCGCGCTCGGCGACGTTGCGGCACCACTGCGCGGCACACCCGGCGGAGTCGCGCCGCTGCGCGGCACACCCGACGGAGTCGTGCCGCTGCGCGGCACGGTCGAACTCCATTTCACGTACGACGAAGAATTCGGTGGCGAACTCGGCCCGGGCTGGCTGCTGACCCAGAAGCTGACGAAACCCGACTGCCTCATCGCCGCCGGCTTCAGCTACCAGGTGGTCACGGCGCACAACGGCTGCCTGCAGATGGAGGTGGCACTGCACGGCCTGGCCTCGCACGCCGCCTACCCGCACACCGGGGTCGATGCGTTGCAGGCGGCGACCAAGCTGCTCACGGCGCTCTACGCGCACAACGAAGTGCTGCGCACGCGCCGTTCCTCGGTGGAAGGCATCACGCACCCGTACCTGAACGTGGGCCGCATCGAGGGCGGCAGCAACACCAATGTCGTGCCGGGCAAAGTGGTGCTGAAGCTCGATCGCCGCATGATTCCCGAGGAGGACGTGCACGCGGTCGAGGCCGAAGTGCGAGCACTCATCGAGCAGACCGTCGCGGCCAGCCCGGGTATCCGGCTGGAGATCAAGCGGCTGCTGCTGGCGGATTCCCTCAAGCCGATCACGGGCGAGAAGGGCAACGCCCCGCTGGTGGCCGCGATACGCAAACATGGCGAGGCCATCTTCGGCGAGCCCATCCCGGTGAGTGGTTCGCCGCTCTATACCGACGTGCGCCTCTACGGCGCGGCCGGTGTGCCGGCGGTCATCTACGGTGCCGGCCCGCGCACGGTGCTGGAGAGCAATGCCAAGCGCGCCGACGAACACCTCCTGCTGGAAGACCTCAGGCGCGCCACGAAAGTAGTGGCACGCACCTTGCACGACATGCTGAAAGCTTGATCGGCGTCCAGGGCCAGCGCCAGGGCACGGCGCTGGTGCAAGCCCGGAGGGCAGGCACCGAAATGGGCCACCACAATCCAACTTTGTACAAGCTTCACGTCCACCCACGCAACCCACTTCGTACCCACCCACTCTGGAGAACCCTGATGATCTGGCGCAACCCCCTTTTGTTCAGCCGCCGCGCGCTGCTCGGCACCGCGGCTGCCGTGGCCACCTTGGCCGCGACCTTGGCCACCCCCACGTCGGCCCAGGCGCAGACGCCGATCAAGTTCCAGCTCGACTGGCGCTTCGAAGGCCCGGCCGCGCTGTTCCTGGCTTCTTCGGCCAAGGGCTACTACAAGGCGGCGGGCCTGGACGTGACCATCGACGCCGGCAACGGCAGCGGCGGCACCGTCACCCGCGTCGCCAGCGGCACCTACGACATGGGATTCGCGGACCTCGCAGCGCTGATGGAGTTCCACGCCAACAACCCGGACGCACAGAACAAGCCGGTGGCCGTGCTGATGGTTTACAACAACACGCCGGCCGCCGTGCTTGCGCTCAAGAAGAGCGGCATCAAGACACCGGCCGATCTGAACGGCAAGAAGCTCGGCGCCCCCACCTTCGACGCCGGGCGCAAGGCTTTCCCCATCTT
Organism: Burkholderiales bacterium; assembly: GCA_031401195.1. Classification (GTDB taxonomy): domain Bacteria; phylum Pseudomonadota; class Gammaproteobacteria; order Burkholderiales; family Burkholderiaceae_C; genus Rubrivivax. The sequence goes on along the minus strand of JANNRI010000004.1, from coordinate 28,450 downwards.
CGCCAAGGCCAACAGCATCAGCAGTGTGCAGTGGACGAGCATGGACCCGCCGCTGCGCGAGACGATGCTCGTGCGTGGTGACATCGAAGCCATCACCGGGTTCTCGTTCACCAGCCTGCTCAACCTCGAGGCGCGCGGTGTGAAGGCAGAGGACATCGTCGTCATGCCCTACCCGGCGCACGGCGTGAAGCTCTACGGCAACGTCATCATCGCCACGCCCAAGCTCATCAAGGAGAACCCGGCGGCGGTGAAGGCCTTCATCAGCGCCTTCCTCAAGGGCGCCAAGGAGGTGATGGCCAGCCCCGATGCCGCCATCGAGTACGTGAAGGCGCGCGACGGCATCATCAATGTCGATTTGGAAAAGCGCCGCCTGCGCCTGGCCATCGACGCCGTGGTGGCGAGCCCCGATGCACGCGCCGAGGGCTTCGGCGTCGTCAACGGCGGCCGCCTCTCGCTGATGGCCTCGCAGGTGAGCGACGCCTTCGCCACCAAGACGCGCATCGACCCGACTGCCGTGTGGACCGACGCCTTCATCCCTACGAAGGCCGAGTTGAACATCCTGCCTCCCGCGAAGAAGTAGGGTCGGCATGGCCTTCGTCGACTTCAAGAACGTCTGGCTCGCCTACAACGAGGAGTTGCAGGCCCAGGGCCACTTCGCCGTCGAGGACATCTCGCTGTCGGTGGAGGAAGGAGAGTTCATCGCCATCGTGGGCCCCAGCGGCTGCGGCAAGTCGACGTTCATGAAGCTGGCCACCGGCCTCAAGATGCCCAGCAAGGGCAGCATCGCGATCGGCGGTGCGCCGGTGACGGGGCCCCTCAAGATCAGCGGCATGGCTTTCCAGGCGCCCAGCCTGCTGCCCTGGCGCACCACGGTCGACAACGTGCTGCTGCCGCTGGAGATCGTGGAGCCTTACCGCAGCACGTTCAAGGCCAAACGCAAGGAGTACGAGGCGCGTGCGCGCGAGCTGCTGCAAAGCGTGGGCCTGAGCGGTTACGAAGACAAGTTTCCATGGCAGCTCTCGGGCGGCATGCAGCAACGCGCCAGCATCTGCCGCGCCCTCGTGCACGACCCGAAGATGCTGCTGCTCGACGAGCCCTTCGGCGCACTCGACGCATTCACGCGCGAGGAGCTGTGGTGCGCGCTGCGCGACCTGCACGCGGCCAAGAAGTTCAACGTCATCCTCGTCACGCACGACCTGCGCGAGAGCGTGTTCCTCGCTGACACCGTGTACTGCATGAGCCGAAGCCCCGGCCGCTTCGTCGTGCAGCGCCACATCGACCTGCCGCGCCCGCGCGATCTGGAGATCACGTACACGCCGAAGTTCACCGACATCGTGCACGAGTTGCGCGGGCACATCGGGGCCCACCGGCACGCGCCGGCCAAGAGCGGCGCGGGGGTGCCGTCATGACAGGCGTCGAGCGCGCCATGAACAACAAGACGCTGCAGCGTTTTTCGCCGCTGATCCTGCTGGCCGCGATCCTGCTGCTCTGGGAAGCGGTGGTGCGCCTGTTCTCGGTCCCGGACTTCATCTTCCCTGCCCCGACGCAGATTGCGCAGCAGTTCGGCGAATTCAAGGGCGCGCTGCTCGAGGCGGCGTGGAAGACCTTCTGGGTCACGATGGTGGGTTTTGCCATCAGCATCGTCGTCGGTGTGATGCTCGGCTTTCTCATCGGCAGCTCGCGCATGGCCTACCAGGCGGTCTATCCGCTGATGGTGGCGTTCAACGCCGTGCCCAAGGCGGCGGTCGTGCCTATCCTCGTGGTGTGGTTCGGCATCGGCCTCGGGCCCGGCATCCTCACCGCGTTCCTGATCTCGTTCTTCCCCATCACGGTGAATATCGCCACTGGCCTGGCCACGCTGGAGCCCGAACTCGAAGACGTGCTGCGCGTGCTCGGCGCCAAGCGCTGGGACGTACTCACCAAAGTCGGCCTGCCGCGCTCGATGCCGTACTTTTACGGCTCGCTGAAGGTGGCCATCACGCTTGCCTTTGTCGGCACGGTGCTGGCCGAGATGACGGCCGGAGACTCAGGCATCGGTTACCTGATGCAGTCGGCGGGCAGCCAGCAGCGCATGCCGCTGGCCTTTGCAGGCCTGATCACCATCGGCGCGATGGCGATGGCGATGTACGAACTGTTCAGTTGGATCGAGATGCGCACCACGGGCTGGGCGCACAGGGGGTCGCAGGCGGCTTGATGGGCTTGCGAGACACTGGTGGTCCCGGCTCGACCTGCGGCGACGCCGCGTCGCGTGAGCTTCAGCCCCCAGACATCAGTCCAGCGTAATGCGTGCGGCCTGAATCACTTCACGCCACTTCTGGATTTGGGCTTGCACATGATCGGCAAACTGCCTGGACGAGCCGCCCACGGCCTGGGCACCCTGCACCTGCAGCTGCCGTTGAACTTCGGCCGAAGCCAGGATCTTGTTGACCTCGGCATTGAGCTTGTCAATGATGGGCCGGGGCGTACCGGCCGGTGCGGCCAGTCCGTTCCACGAACTTACCTCGAAGTCCGCCATGCCGGCCTCGGCCATCGTCGGCACGTCGGGCAGCTCGGTCAGTCGTCTGGAGTGGGCGACTGCGATCGGCCGCAACTGGCCGCTCTGCATTTGCACAAGGGCTCCCAGCGACGCCATGAAGCCCATCGAAACGTGGCCCGCGATGACGTCTGCCATGGCCGGGGCGGCACCTTTGTAGGGGACATGCACGATATCCAGGCCCGCGCGCATCTTGAGAAGCTCACCCGCCAGATGCGTCGAACCCCCCGTGCCCGAGGAGGCAAAGGAGAGTCTGCCCGGCTGGGACTTTGCCAATCCGATCAGGGATCGCAAATCCTTCACCGGCAGTGACCGAGTCACCACGAGGACGCTGGGCGAGGAAATGAACTGGACGATCGGGCTCAAATCACGCGCGGTGTCGTAGCCGAGGTTCTTGTAAACGGTCATGTTGGTGGCATTGGCAACCGTTGCCACCAGCAAGGTATAGCCGTCGGGCTTCGCCCGCACCACCCGCTCGGTCGCGATGTTGGAGTCCGCGCCCGGTTTGTTCTCGACGATGAAGGGCTGGCCCAGTGCCTGGGTGAGCTTGCTTGCCAACAGTCGCGCCGTGACGTCGGTGGCGCCACCTGGCGTGAATCCGACCAAGATCGTGACCGGGCGCGACGGGTAGGCGGAAGCCTCCTCAGTCGCTTGTGCGGCGTGCGCCGCGAAGCCCAGAACGAGCGCTGCGGGCACGTGTGGCAAAAGGGACTTCAAGGTTTGCGCGGCATTGGCCTGGATCGTCGCGAGGCGCATGTTTCCTCAATCGCCCAAGTGTCACGGAAGAGTGCGGCCTCGCGGTGGTACCGCCTCGTTGCCGGAAATGGCTAGCCTGCTGTCAGATGACGGCAGATGTTACCCGGCGGTGGACAAGGCGCAGGGGGGCGGGTTTCTCAAGGAGCCGATCCGCGAGTTCGTCGCAGTCCTCGAAGAGGCCCAGGCCACGGCCGATGGGGCGCATCTTCGAGTGATCGCGCCCCTGGGCATCACCCCGCAGGATGTACCGTGGTGTTGATTTTCAGTTGGTCTTGGGTGGCGGCGCGGGTGCCAGCGGCGGCTGGCCGCCGGTGCGCTCGAGAATGCGCCGCAGCAGCGCCTCGCGCGCGCCAGACGGCAGCGCGATGGGATCCAGCTCCTCCTGAATCAGCCGTGCGGCTTCATCGTCCGGAGCAACCGGCGTTGGGTCATCGGGGTACATCGTCAGGCGGGGCCACGGGGTCAAGCCGTGCCGAGCTCCTCGCGCAGTGTGGCCAGTGCCCGGCGGACGTGCGACTTTATCGTGCCCAGCGGCAGGTGGGCCTCGGTCGCGATCTCGGTGTGCGTGAGGCCGCGGAAGAAGGCGAGGGCGAGAATCTGGCGTTGTTCGGGCCGCAGCTTGGCGAGGGCGGCGTGCAGCGCGGCGTGCTCCTGGGTGGCTTGCAACAGGTCCTGCAATCCAGGCACCAGCTCCGCGATAGCGTCGAGCCGCGCGGTGGGGTCGGGATCGACGATGGCCTTGTCGGCGCGGCGCAAGCTGTCGATGGCGCGGCTGCGGCAGATCGTCAGCACCCAGCCCAGCGGCGAGCCACGCTGTGCGTCGTAGGTGGCGGCGCTGTGCCAGACTTGAACGTAAACGTCCTCGGCCACTTCTTCGGCTGTGGCGCGGCAGCGCACGATGCGCAGCGCCAAGCCGAAGACCCGGCCGATCGTCAGGCGGTAGAAGCGCTCCAGCGCCCGCTGTTCGCCGGCCGTCACGCCCTCCAGAAGGGACGCCAGTTCGGGCGCGCAGGCCGACTGAGGCGCCAGCAGTTTCGGTGCCGGGTGGAAGTTCGACGGTTCGGCAAGTACTGCGATCATGGGGTCCCTCGTACAGTCTTCGTTTGGCAGAGTCGGCAGTCAAGGCCTGCGATGAATGGAGTCTGCGCGGCCGGCACCCTCTTGGAAATGTGCAAAGGGCAGAGCCAGCCTATGGCGCAGCCGAAGGCAGCTTCGCAGTCCAGAAACCCGACATGACCTTTCGCTTCGATCTCACCGACCTTCGCCTCTTCCTCAATGTGGTCGAGTCGGGCAGCATCACCGCCGGCGCTGAGGCCACGCAGCTCGGCCTGGCTGCGGCCAGCGCGCGCGTGCTGGCGATGGAAGACACACTCGGTGCGCCCTTGCTCGTACGCGAACCGCGTGGTGTTCAGCCCACCGCCGCCGGCCAGGCGCTGGTACTGCACGCGCGCACGCTGCTGCAGCAGATGGAGCGCCTGCACGGCGGCTTGGCCGAGCACGCGCAGGGCATGAAGGTGCAGTTGCGGCTGCTATGCAGCACGGTCGCGCTGCACGAGGTCGTACCCGAACGGTTGGCTGGCTACCTGCTGGCCCACCCCCACGTGAACGTGCGGATCGAAGAGCGGCCTGGCGACGAGGCGGTGAGCGCTGTGGCCGAAGGCACAGCCGATGTGGGCATCGTGCGTGATAACACCGACGTCTTCGAGCTCGAGTCCTTCCTCTTTCAACCCGACCGGCTTGCCATCGTCGCGCCGCCCGGTCACCCGCTGGGGCAGGCGGCGCAGGCCGGCCCGGTCTCGCTGGTGCAAGCCGATCTGTGCGACGTGGTCGGCCTGCCGCAAGGCGCAGCGCTGCAGGATCTCTGGGACCGCCGCGTGGCGCAGCGCGGCCGGCACCTGAACTACCGCATCCGCGTCGGCAGCTTCGACGAACAGTGCCGGCTGGTCGCGCGTGGCGCCGGCATTGCACTCATGCCGCATAGCACTGCGGAACGCCATGCGCGCGCGCTGGACATCCGTATCGTGCCGATCGCCGAAGACTTTGCTGCCCTCGCGCTGCGCCTGTGTGTACGCCGCCTGGTCGATCTGCCGGCGGCAACGCAGCGCTTGGTGGGCAGCCTGCTGGGCAGCGCGGCGCCGCCGGTCTTGCGACGGCAGGCGTCGCCTGCGCCGGTTGGGCATGCGGCTGCGGTCAGGCCGGCATGAGCGTTGATCTCAACCTCACCGACCTGCGCTTGTTCCTGCACGTCGTCGAAGGTGGCAGCATCACGGCTGGGGCCCGGGGCGCGCACCTGTCACTCGCGGCGGGCAGCGCGCGCGTGCTGGCCATGGAACTGTCGCTCGCCACGCCACTGCTCAAACGCGGGCGCCGCGGCGTGCTGCCCACCGCCGCCGGGCTTGCACTGGCGCAGCACGCGCGCATGGTGCTGCAGCAGGCCGAGCGGCTGCGGCTGGACCTGGAAGAACACGCCCGCAGCAGGAAGCACCACATCGCGCTGATCGGCACCTCGGCTGCGATTCGTGAGTACCTGCCCGACGCTTTGGGCGACTTCCTGGCGCGGCACCCGCAGGTGAACGTTTCGGTAGCCGAAGCGGCCAGCGAAGCATCGGTGCGGGCGGTGTTGGCGGGCAGCGCAGACATCGCTTTCGTCACCGAGCGCACAGCGATCCAAGGGCTGGAGTTCTTCCCCTTCGTCATGAACCGCTTCGCGCTGGTGGTTCCGCGCGGCCACCCCTTGGTGCAAGAGGCCGGCGGCCGCGTGATCTCGGAGGCGCTTGCCGACGGCTGCGACGTCGTGGGACTGCCCGAAGGCAGCGCACTGCAGGATACCTGGGAGGTACGCGCCGCCGGGCGCGGGGCCGCGCTGAACTACCGCGTGCGCGTGCCCAGCTTCGACGCCCAGCTGCGCCTCATCGAACGCGGTGTGGGCGTGGCGATACTGCCCGAGGCCACGGCGCAACGCGGTGCGCGCACTATGGCCATTGAGGTGCTGCCGCTATCCGACCCGTACCTCATCCGCCTGCTGCTGATCTGTGTGCAGCGCTTCAGCGCGCTGCCGCCCTGCACACAAAGCCTGATCGAGCACTTGTGTACTGCATACCGCGCGTCCTTGGCGAGTGGTGGCCAGACCGATCGACCCGGTATGGCGTAGCGTTGGACCATTGCAGTCTGGCGCAGCGCAGCGTGGTCAAAGGCCAGCAGCTCACCACCCACGTCTTGCTCAGCCGCGGTTGAGCTGCGCCGGCCGTCGAAGTAGGCCCTCTCACAATGCAACCCAGCCGCACGCCTCGTGTAGGCTGCCACCCATGGACCCAACCCAGGTGTTTCAAGCCCTGCGCCACGCCAACGAGGTGGCCAAGCGCGCTCTCGCCAAGGGCCACCACCCCTTCGGCGCTGTGCTCGTGGCCGCGGATGGCGAAACGGTGCTGATGGAGCAGGGCAACGTCGACGCCGTCAACCATGCCGAGGCCGTGCTGGCGCGTGAGGCCGCCAAGCGCTTCGACGCGGCCACGCTGTGGGGCTGCACGCTCGTCACCACCGTCGAGCCCTGCGCCATGTGCGCGGGCACGTTGTACTGGGCGCACATCGGTGGGCTCGTCTACGGCATGAGCGAACGGCGGCTTTTGGAGATGACCGGCAACCACGCCGAGAACCCGACGCTGGACCTGCCCTGCCGCGAGGTGTTTGCGCGTGGGCAGAAGGCGGTGCAGGTGGTGGGGCCCGTGGCCGAAGTCGAAGAAGAGATCGCGGCGCAGCATCGAGATTTCTGGCGGCGGGGCTGAGTGGGGTTGGGTGGCTTCAGCCCGCCCGCCCCCGCTTCAGCGACCCCGCCAGACCCAGCAGCGCATCCACCACCCCCTGCACCGCCGCAGCATTTTTCGCGTCCTTCAACTGCCCTTGCTCGTCGAACGCCTCGTGCGCTCGCCCCAGCGCAAACTGCTGCGGCTGCACGAGCATCGCGAACGCCATCTGCAGGTATTGGCGCAGATAGTTCATCGAGCGCAATCCGCCCACCGGCCCCGGGGACGCCGAGAGCAAGCCCACAGGCTTGCCGGCCGTGCACGCCAGGCCTGCGGGCAGGGGCGGCGCCGCCTTCGCGCGTGAGAGCCAGTCGAAGGCGTTGATCAGCAAGGGCGTGGGAAAGCCGTTGTACTCGGGTGTCACCACGAGCAAGGCATCGCTCGCGGCGAAGGCCTCGATCAGGGTGGCGATGGCGCCGGGCACACCGTCACGGGCTTCGAGGTCACCGTCGTAGAGCGGGAGCTCGAGCGCGCGCAGATCGAACTCCACGGCCTCGGCGCTGCGCGCTTTGGCTAGTGTGATCGCCAAGGCGGCGAGCTTGCGGTTCACCGAGCCCAGGCGTTGGCTGGCGCTGATGACGAGCAGACGCGCGGCGGTCGGCTGTGCGGCGGGCGATGCGGGCGATGCGGGCGATGCGGGCGTGGCAGTCAAGGGTGTCTTTCGGGTCGAGTGACTTCAGTCGCGTTCCCCGATGATCCTCCAGCCTCGTTATCCTTGCCCCCCATGTACGCCGAGTTCTTCGGGCTCAGCAAGGATCCGTTCTCGATCGCGCCGGATCCGCGCTTCCTGTTCATGAGTGAGAAGCACCGCGAGGCGCTGGCGCACCTGCTCTATGGCGTGGGCGGAGGCGGGGGTTTCGTGCTGCTCACGGGCGAGATCGGCGCGGGCAAGACCACGGTTTGCCGCGCGTTCCTGGAGCAGATTCCCAAGCACTGCGACGTCGCGTACATCTTCAACCCGAAGCTGAGCGTGATCGAGCTGCTGCAGTCGGTGTGCGAGGAGTTCCACATCCCGCTGCCGGCGCGCCCAGGCGGTGCCCGTGGCGGCGCGCCGTTGACGGTGAAGGATCACGTCGACGCCATCAACCGTTTCCTGCTCGCCGCGCACGCAGCATCGCGCAGCGCAGTGCTCATCATCGATGAGGCGCAAAGCCTCGCGCCTGACGTGCTGGAGCAGCTGCGCCTGCTCACCAACCTCGAGACACACGAGCGCAAGCTGCTGCAGATCATCCTCATCGGCCAGCCCGAGTTGCGCGACATGCTCTCGCGCCCGGGCCTGGAGCAGCTGGCGCAGCGCGTCATCGCACGCTGCCACCTCGGCGCGCTGACGGCCGGCGAGACGGTGCGCTACGTGCAGCACCGCCTGGCGGTGGCGGGCAGCGCCGGCGGCAGCTCGGTGCCCTTCGAGCCGGAAGCGATGTCGCGTCTGTTCCAGCTCACCGGGGGGGTGCCGCGGCGCATCAACCTGCTGGCCGGGCGGGCGATGCTCGGTGCCTATGCGCAAGGGCACAGCCAGGTCGACAAGGCCACGGTCGAGCAGGCAGCGCGCGAGGTGTTCGATGTGCGGCGCGGCAGCGGCGCGCGGGCCGCGGCGCGTGCGGCGGGCCTGGAGCACTCGTCGCGCTCGTCGTCCGGCAGTGGGCACAGCAGCCGCCCATCGCCCTTCTCTTCAAGCCGGCCGATGCCCGACCTGGGAACCCCCAGGCGCCGGTGGGCGTGGGGCGCGGCCGCCGTGGGCGCCGGCCTCGTGTTGGGGCTCGGCGCGGGGGCCTGGGTGTGGCGCGAGGCCTGGTCGGACCGGTTGACCTCGGACACAGCTGGGAGCTTGGGTGGGGCCAGCGCGGCCGTGGCCGCAAGAGTGGGCACAGGCAAGGCATCGGCAGCCGCCGTGGCGGCGCTGCCCGCCGCGTCCGTGTCGGGTGCGGCGGCATCAGCGGGCGAGTCTGCCGATCGTTTCGACGACCCCGCCATGCTGATGGCCGCCGCGTGGCCCGACGAGGCCTCGGCCTGGCGCGCGCTGGCGATGGCCTGGAAGTCCCCGCTCGGGGACGGCGACAGCTGCGGCCGTGCCGCCGCTGCGGCGGGCTTGGCGTGTTTTCGCACGCGTGGGGGGCTGGCCACCGTGCGCCAGCTCGATCGGCCGGGGTTGGTATGGCTGCGCCAGCGCGAAGAGGCACCGGTGCTGGCGCTGCTCGTGGCGCTGGACGAGCGCAGCGTGACCCTGCAGACGCAGAACCGGCACTGGCGGCTCAGCCCCGCCACTCTGGCCACGGTGTGGCGCGGCGAGTTCGCCACTTTGTGGCGCCCACCGCCGGGTTGGCGCGAGCCGCTCGCCGCGGCGTCGGCGCCCTTGCTGCCGGCGTCCACGCGCGCGGGGGTGCAGGAGCGCCTCGTCGATGCCGGTCTGGGCGACACCGCCTCACCGATACGTGAGCGACTGTGGGCCTATCAGGTGGCGCAAGGGCTGCTGCCTGACGGCCGCCCCGGGCCGATGACGATGATGCAACTCGGTCGCGCGGCCAGCACGCCGGCCGAGCCCGTGTTGCTGGTGGCGCGGCCCGCGTCCGCCCCTGCACCAGCCGCATCGGGGCGGGGGCCAGGGCCGGTGTCTGCGCAGGCGGTGGCGCAGAGACCCGCGCAGCTTCCGGCCTCGGCGGCCCTACCCACTTCCGCCCCGGCGCGCTGAACCCCATGTCCTACATCCTCGATGCTTTGCGCCGCGCCGAACGCGAACGCGAGCGTGGGTTCGTGCCAGGCCTGCACGCCCAACCGGAGCCGATGGGCCTGGGCGAGGGGACGCAAGCGCCCCCCGGGCGCCAGGGGCGGATGGCCGTTGGTGGCGTCGCGGCTGCGCTGGCCCTCGTGCTGGCGCTCTGGTGGTGGGCTGGGCGCTCCGGTACCCATGCTGCGCCGGCGGTTGTGGCAGCTGCCGGGCCAGGTGGGGCCACAACGCCAAGAGGCGGGCCCGTGCCGCCCGCACCGGCCCCCGGTGTGCCATTGAGTGGCTTGCCACCACCACCGGCCACCACGCCCGGTCCAGATGCCGGCCCGGCCTTGCTGGTGGCGCCTCCCGCGCCGGCCGTGCCACCTGTACGCCCGACGCCGCTTGCGCCAACGCTGACCCCCGCGGCCGTCGGCGCGGCGCCCACGATGCCTGCTCAGCGCGCTGCGCCGCCGGCCGCGGCGACCACCGTGCAATCCACAGCAGCGTCGACTTCGCCATCTCCTTCCACACTTCCTGCCACATCTCCTGCCACAACTGCTGCCACATCTCCTGCCACAACTGCTGCCACAACTGCGGCCACAGCTCCGGTGACAACCGCTGCTGCTCCGACTGCCGCTAGCCCCGCCACTAGCCCCGCCGCCAGCCCCGCCGCAATCCGCGCCGAAAATTCTGTGGCAAACACTGCGACAAACACTGCGGCGTCCGCCACCGCGCTGGCGCGCATCCCGCCTGCGGCGCCCGCCACCGCGCTGGCACGCACCCCGCCTGCGGCGCCCGGCAAGCTGACCTTGTTGTCCGACCTGCCAGCCGGGCAGCGTGCCGAGTTGCCGCAGATGCAAATCGGTGGCGCGATCTACTCCGACCAGCCCACGAGCCGCTTCGTCGTCATCAATGGGCTCGTCGTGCGCGAAGGCGAGACCGCTGCGCCCGGTGTGGTGCTCGAGCGCATAGGCCCCAGGTCGGCAGTGATACGCTGGCGCGAGATGCGGATCGAACTGCCGATTTGAGCTGGGGCGAAGCGCGTGGATGCTGCTCAGCGCCCCGCTGCCACCACGGAGAGGCTGCGCTCGGACAAGCGCAGGCCGAGCGTCTCACCGACCCGCCACCGGCGCTGCACGTCGGTCGAGACGATGAAGATTTCGCCGAGTTCAGTGGCCACGGTCAACTCGACGAGGCTGCCGAGGTAGGCCTGCTTGACGAGGCTGCCGGCGAGTGTCGCGGTGCCTGCTGCGGTGCCTGCTGCGGAGCCTGTCGCGGTGCCCGTGGCGGCAGGCACCACCTGCCAGGCCTCGGGCCGCACGGCCACCTTCACCGGGCCGGCCGCCACCGGGCGGCGCGAGGCCACGGTGAGAGGGCCCAGACGCACCGATCCGTCGGCCTGTGCCTCGCCGCTGAACAACATGGCCTCGCCCATGAAGCCGGCGACGAACTCGCTCTCGGGTTCTTCGTACAACTGCTGCGGCGTGCCCGCCTGCGCGATGAGGCCGGCATTCATGACCACGATCTGGTCGCTCACGGCCAGCGCCTCGCTCTGGTCGTGCGTGACGTAGGCCACCGTCAGCTTCAGGCGCTGCTGCAGTGCGCGGATCTCCTCGCGCATGCTGCGGCGCAAGCGCGCGTCGAGATTCGACAGCGGTTCGTCGAAGAGCAGCACGCTCGGCTCGAGCACGAGCGAGCGGGCGACGGCCACGCGCTGCTGCTGGCCGCCAGAGAGCTCGCTCGGGCTGCGCTGGTCGTAACCGGTGAGGCCCACGCTCTCCATGGCGGCGCGCGCGCGGCGTGCCGCCTCGTCCTTGCTGACACCGGAAACGCTGAGCCCGTAGCTCACGTTCTCGATCACGCTCATGTGCGGGAAGAGTGCGTAGCTCTGGAACACCATGCTCACGTTGCGCTCGGCGGGCCCGAGCGTGGTGACGTCGCGGCCGTCGATCAGGATCTGGCCGCCGCTGGGCGCGTCCAGCCCGGCGATCATGCGCAGCGTGGTCGTCTTGCCGCAGCCGCTCGGGCCGAGGATGGTGGTCAACGTGCCCTTGGGCACGACGAGGTTGATGCCCTTCACCACCAGCGGCGACTCGGCGCCACCGTAGCGCTTGGTGACCTGGCGGAACTCGATGCCATGCGTGTGGGTCGCGAGGGGCGTAGGAGTCGTGGAGGTCGTGGAGATCGTGGAGGTCGTGGCACTCATTCGGCAGCCGCCTTTCTGCGGCCGAGCTTGCGCTCGCCGACGAGGAACTGGATCAGCATCGTGGCCAGCGACATCAGCACGATGAGCACCGTGCAGTAGGCCAGCGCCACGCCGTAGTCGCCGTTGCCGACGCGGCCGATGATGTAGGTGGTGGCCAGTTCGTTCTCGGCCGTGACGAGGAAGATCACCGCCGAGACCGTCGTCATGCTGCGCACGAAGCTGTAGACGAGTGCGGCCACGAGCGCGGGCTTGAGCAACGGCAGCACCACGCGGCGCAGCGTCGTTGCGGTGCCGGCGCGCAGCATGGTGCTTGCCTCGTCCAGGCTCTTGTCGAGTTGCTTGAAGCTCGCCGTGCCCGCCCGCACGCCCACCGGCAGGTTGCGAAAGACGAAGCACAGCACGATGATGATCCCGGTGCCGGTGAGCTCGAAGGGCGGCACGTTGAAGGCGAGGATGTAGCTCACGCCCAGCACCGTGCCCGGAATGGCGAAGGCCAGCAGCGCGCCGAACTCGAACGCGCGTTGGCCGACAAACTGTGTGCGCGCCAGCAGCCAGCTGATGAGCAGGCCGATGGCGGCGCAAATCGGCGCCGCAATGGCCGCGAGCTTGATCGTCGTGAAGAGCGAGTTCCACGCCGTACCCGCCCACACCAGGCCCAGGGGGCCCCACTCCAGCGCAAACGCGGTGACGAAGTGCTTGAAGGTGGGCGTGTAGTCGCGCCCCCAGGTCATCACGAAGCCGCCGATAAAGGCGAACAGGTAAACCACGAGCGTGAAGCCCAGCCATGGCCCGGCAATGCCCAGGCACAGCCGCCGCACCTGCGTGGGCAGTGCCATGGCCACACCGGCATCGCCCTTGCCCGAGACGGTGGTGTAGCTGGTGCGCCCGAGCAGCCGCTGCTGGATGAAGAAGACGATGAGCGCAAAGCCGGTGAGGATGAGCGCGAGCGAGGCCGCGCGCCCCTGGTCGTATTGCGCGCCGACGATGGCGAAGAAGATGTCGGTGCTGAGCACCGCGTACTGTCCCCCGACCACGATGGGGTTGCCGAAGTCGGCGATGCTCTCGATGAAGCCGACCAGGAAGGCATTCGCCAGCCCCGGCTTGAGCAACGGCAGCGTCACGGTCGTGAAGGTCTTCAGGCGGCTGGCGCGCAGCGTCTGTGCCGCCTCCTCCAGGCTGGGTGAGATGCCCTGCACCACGCCGCGCATGATCATGAACGCGATGGGCGTGAAGGCGAACATCTGCGCCAGCCACACGCCGAAGAGGCCGTAGAACCAGCGTGTGGGCGTGATGCCGAAGGCCCACTCGAGCCACTGGTTGACCAGGCCCGCGCGGCCGAACAGCAGAATGAGCCCGAGCCCCACCACGAAGGGCGGGGTGATGATCGGCAGCAGCGCCAGCACGTTGAGGGGTTTGCGTAGCCGCTGGTTGCCGCGCTCGGCATAGAGCGCGATCAGTGTGCCCATCACCGTGGTGCCCGCGGCCGTGAGCAGCGCGAGGAAGAGCGTGTTCCATGCCACGCCGCAGCGCACGCCACCGGCCAGGCACGACAGGCCCCACACACGTTCGTGGCCCAGGCGCTCGGCCAGTGCGCCGATCGAGAATTCGCCATCCTCGGTGAGGAAGGCCCCGATCAGGCTCTTGCCCACGGGCAGCGCCACGAACAGCAGCAGCAGCGCCGAGCAGAACACGACCGCGCTGGCGATGAAGAAGTCGCCGCGAAAGTAGCCCAGCCGGGCGATACCGGCGCCCAGCAGCATCAGCAGCGCCAGCAGCACCAGGGCGGCACCGAGCCCGACGCCGAACTGCCCCTGCGCCAGCGGGCCGAACCAGCCGTTCAGCGTCTCGAACGACCAGCCCTGCGCCCCGATCGTGAAGCCGCTGACGAGCAGGCCCGCCAGGCCCAACCCGGAACCCGCGAGCAGCGCACGTCCCTGCGCCCGGCCCGCTGGCATGCGCCCCGCGACGGCACACGCTGCCAGCGCCACCAGCGCCACCCACAGCCATGGCCGCCCGTGCGAGAGTGCGTGCACGAGGCCGCTGGCGGTCTCGCTGCCGCCGAACACGCCGGGCAGTGAGCGCCAGAGCGACAGGTTCTGCGGAAAGTACCAGGGCAGCAGCACGAAGGCGGCCAGACCCAGCACAACCCAGGCCAGCAGCACGCGCTGCGCCGAATGCCTCATGGTCGCCGCGGCAGCCTGGTGTGCCTAGTGGCCGCCGCGGATCCGGGTTCGCTGGTCCGCCGGCGACGCCCCCGAGGCCACGAAGTTGCTCTTTCGGCGCCATCGCGGGAGGCGGCTGCAGGCCGCATCGCGGGGCGCCTCATCTCGGCAGTGAGTTGACGTCTTTTTCCCACTTGGAGATCAGCCGCCGCCGCTCGGCGCTCGCGCCGTACTTCGCGTAGTCGTAGCTGATGAACTTGATCTTCTTTAAGTCGGGCACGTTGGGGTCGACCTTGGCCGCCTTGTTGCTCGGCAACTGGAACTGCTTGGCCGCGGCGCCGAACTGCTGCGCCTGCGCGGTGAGCGCCCATTCGTAGAACTTCTTGGCCGCCTCGAGGTTGCGCGCGCCCTTGATGAGGCTCATGCTGCCGATCTCGGCGCCCGTACCTTCGGCAGGCGTGATGGTCTCCACCGGGAAGCCCTGCAGCTTCTCGCCGGGGCCGTCGTGGACGAAGCTGATGCTGACCGTGGCCTCACCGCGCGCCACCGCCTTGATCGGGCCGGTGCCGCTGCGGGTGTAGGTCTGGATGTTCTTGTGCAGCGCCTTCATGTAGTCGAAGGCTTTGTCCTCGCCCATCAGCTGCACGAGCGTGGCCACCATCGTGTAGGCGGTGCCGCTGCTGGCCGGGTTGGCGACCTGGATCTCGCCCTTGTACTCGGGCTTGAGCAGGTCGGCCCAACTCCTGGGCGGCGCCAGCTTCTTCTTGGCCAGCAGCTCCGGGTTGTAGCCAAAGCCGAGCGGGCCACTGTAGATGCCCACCGTCTTGAACTTGCTCTGCGCCGCCTGCGCCTGTGCCCATTCGTGCAACTGCGGCAGGCTGGCGCTCTTGTATTCAAGCGAGAGGTCCTGCTCGGCGGCCTGCAGGTGTGGGTCGCCGGTGCCGCCGAACCAGATGTCGGTCTTGGGGTTGGCGCGCTCGGCGATGAGCTGGGCCAGCGCCTCGCCCGAACCCTTGAGCGACATGTTGACCTTGACGCCGGTGGTCTTGGCGTAGACGGTCTGGATCAGGTTGCACCACTCGGCCTGCACGGAACAGATGATGTTGACCTGCTGGTCTTGCGCGGCGGCGGCGGATGCGATCGACAGGCAGGCGGCAGCCAGCATCGTGCCTGCGTGGGGGGACTTTTTCTTCATGGGTGGGGCCTCGTGCGTTGAGCCGGTGCACCAGGATGCAGCAGGCATCGAGGGCGCTGGTCATCGTAGCCCCGCAGGTCGTCGGCGATCGGTCGCGTTGCGACCGTGAAAACCCGCGCCCGCGTGCGGCGTTGGGCAACGGCACGCCGCTCGCCCCAGCGGAGCGCCCCGAGGCCCTGAGATACTCGGCCGCATGTCCTTCATCCCATGCCGCCGTTTGGCCCGTGCGCTGGTGGCCTGCGCCCTCGTGTGCCTCTCGCCCTGGCTGGCCGCGGCGACCATCGTCATCGGCCCTGAGCGCCAACCTGCCACGTTCTACGAGGCGTTGGACCGCGCCAAGGACGGTGACGAGATCGTTGTCCTGTCGGGCACCTACAAGGGCATAGCCGCGGTCATCACGCAAAAGCGCCTCACCATCCGCGGCCAGGGCACGCGGCCGGTGTTCGAGTTCGCCGGCGGCGTGGCCGATGGCAAGGGCATGCTCGTGGTGAAGAACGGCCACGTGCGCATCGAGAACATCGAGTTTCGCGGCGCGCGCACGCGCGAAGGCGCCGCGGCCGGCGTCTACTTCGAACAAGGGCGGCTCGAGATCGTGCGCTGTGCATTCTTCGACAACGAGCATGGTTTGCTCACGGGCAACTTCCGCGACGCCGAGTTGACCGTGCTCGAGAGCGAGTTCGCCCGCGCGCCCAAGGAGGTGGGTGGGCTCCACCACCTGCTCTACGTGGGCACCATCGCCAGCTTCACGCTCACCGGCAGCCGCCTTCACAGCGGCTTCGAGGGCCACCTGGTGAAGTCGCGTGCGAAAGAGACCCACATCCTCTACAACATGATCCGCGACGGCTCCGCGGGCGAGGCCTCTTACGAGGTCGACCTGCCCAGCGGTGGCCGCGCCACACTGATCGGCAACGTCATCGGCCAGAGCCCGCGCTCGCAGAACCCGGTGCTCATCTCCTATGGCGCCGAGGGCAAGCTGTGGGACGAGAACGTGCTCGTCCTGTCGCACAACACGCTCATCAGCGAAGGCTGGCGGCCGGGCTGGTTCTTGCGTGTGCACCGTGACCGCGTGCCAGGCATGGGCGAAGTGCTGGCGCTGAACAACCTGGTGGTCGGCGGCGGCATCTTTGAGCTCGGCGCGAGCGGGCGTTTCACCGGCAACCGCCCGGCCACGTTGGGCATGCTGGCCGATGTGACGACCGGGGCCTTCGAGCTGCCGCCGGATTCGATGTGGCGCGGCCGCGTGCCCGACCCGCGCACGGCCCTCGGCCGCGATCTTTCGCCGCGGGCGGAGTTCGAGTGGCCGGCCAGCGTGCTTGCGATCCCGCCCGACCGTGCGCGTTGGGCGCCGGGTGCCTATCAACGTTGAGCCGACCGCCGCCACCCATGGACCCCAAGCTTGTGCACCCCGACAGCATTGCCGCCCAGGCCCTGGGCTGGGTCGACGAGGCCACGCGCGCCATCACGCCGCCGATCCATGTCTCGAGCACCTACCTGCGTGACCCCGACAACCAGTACCGCTCGGGGCGTGTCTATGCGCGCGCCGACAACCCGGCCTTCGATCAAGCCGAGGCCGTGATCTGCGCGCTCGAACGCGGCCACCAGGCGATGCTGTTCGCCAGCGGCATGGCCGCGGCCACCGCCTGTTTTCAGGCGCTGGCGCCGGGTGACCATGTCATCGCGCCCAAGGTGATGTACTGGTCGCTGCGCAACTGGCTGATGGGCTTTGCCACGCAATGGGGGTTGGAGGTCGAGTTCATCGACATGGCCGACCCGGCGGCGCTGCGGCGTGCACTCAGGCCGGGGAAGACCCGGCTGGTGTGGGTGGAGACCCCGGCCAACCCGTTGTGGACGGTGACCGATATCGCCGATGCGGCCGCGGCCGCGCATGGCGCCGGTGCGCTGCTGGCCGTGGATTCCACCGTGGCCACGCCACTGCTCACGCAGCCGCTCGCACTCGGTGCCGACATCGTGATGCACGCCGCCACCAAGTACCTCAACGGCCACAGCGACCTCATCGCCGGCGTGCTCGTCACGCGCGAAGACGGCCCCTACTGGCAAGCGCTGCGCAAGGTGCGCGCGCAGCTCGGCGGCACGCTCGGCTCGTTCGAGAGCTGGTTGCTGCTGCGCGGGCTGCGCACGCTGCACCTGCGTGTGCGTGCAGCTTGCGACTCTGCCATGCGCATCTCGCGCCACTTCAGCACCGCCCATCCGCATGCCCATCCGCATGCCCATCCACATGTGGCCGAAGTGCTCTACCCCGGGCTGCCCGGCTCACCGGGCCACGAAGTGGCGAGGCGCCAGATGGCGGGCGGCTTCGGTGGCATGCTGAGCATCCGCGTGAGAGGAGCCGGCAAGAACGGAGAGGGTGGCGAAGCCGCGGCCATCGCCACCGCCGCCGCGGTGAAGTTGTGGAAGCGCGCCACGTCGCTAGGCGGCACCGAGAGCCTGGTCGAACACCGCGCGAGCGTCGAAGGGCCTGGCACGCCGGCGCCCGCGGACATGCTGCGACTGTCGGTGGGCATCGAGCATGCAGACGACTTGATCGCTGATCTGACGCAGGCACTGGTGGCCGCCCACCGCGGCTAGGTCTACTTCAGTCTTTCCAGCCCTCGGCGCGCGGCACGTCGAGGTCGCCCATCCACGCTTCCAGCAGCGTGTAGCCCACTGCGAGCACCACCGGCCCGACGAAGATGCCCACGAGGCCGAACGCAAACAGGCCACCAATGACGCCGGCAAAGATGAGCAACAGCGGCAGGTCGGCCCCCATGCGGATGAGCACCGGCCGAAGCACGTTGTCGAGCATGGTCACCGCCACCGCGATGACGATGAGGAAGGTGCCCCAGCCCGGGTGGCCGTCGTAGAAGGCCCAGATGAGCGCCGGCAGCAGCACCGGCACCGGCCCCACCTGCGCGATGCACAGCATGAACATCAACGCCGTCAGCAGCCCCGCGAACGGAATGCCGGCCATCGCCAGGCCGAGCCCCGCGACCACCGACTGCACGATGGCCGTGACGCCCACGCCGAGCGCCACGCCGCGGATCGCATCACCGGCCAGTTGCACCGCGCCTTCGCCGCGCTGGCCGGCCAGCCGCCGCGCGAAGCGGCGCACGTGATCGGCGCCGTCCTCGCCCAGCGAATAGAGCACCGCCGCGATCGCCACCGTGAGCAAGAACTGCACGACCACGAGGCCCACGCTGCCCACCTCGGCCACGAACCACCTCGTGGCGTCGCCGGCGTAGGGGGTGATCTTGGGCATGATTTCCGCGAGGCCCAGCGCGCGCAATTGCAGCCACAGCGCGTCGGTCCATGCGCCCACCAGCGGCAGCTCGCGCAGCCAGGGCGGCGCCATCTCGCCGGGGCGCCAGGCCGCCGCGAGCTTGGCCCATGCCACCAGCTGGTCGGCGTTGCCGACGATGGTGACGATGGCCAGCACCAACGGCACCACGAACAGCAGCATCAGCAGCAGCGTCATCACCGTGACCGCCAGCGCACGCCGGCCCCACAGCAGCGCCTGCACGCGCCTCATCACCGGCCAGGTGGCCACCACCACCATCGTGGCCCAGATGGTGGGGCCCAGGAAGGGGCGCAGGATCCACAGCGCCGTACCGAGTAGCAGCCCGATGAAGAGCACCGCGAAGGTGGTGCGTGCCAGGTCGTGTGCCCCCGCCGGGGCCAGTGGGCGTTGACGCATCAGCGGCGTGCCGCGCTCTTGCAGCGGGGTCCGGTCCGGGGCGCGAGCGTGTGCGGGCTCACTTGCCCTTTTCCTGGTAGGGCGCCACGCCGTCGGCCTCGATGCGGTAGCTGGCGGCACCCATGAAGGAATCGGTGCGCACGGTGGTCACCTTGCCCGTGATCCACACCGCGTCCATCGAGCGCAGGCCCTTGGCGGGTGTTTTCGGCAGCACGTGGATGATCTGGTTGGCCGGCGGCGGCGGGCTGTGGATGCAGGCGCCGAAGTAAGGCACGAGCAGAAACTCCTTCATGCCTTCCTTGCCGTCTTCCAACGGCACCACGAAGCCGGGAATGCGCACATCCTGCCCCACGATCTGCGGGTTCGGCGGCGCGTTGTCCCACGCCTCGCGCATGCGTTTCATCATCTGCATGGCCTTCGGGTCGCCGTCGTCCATGGCCTGGAAGTTCAGGCCCTTGAAGTCCTTGAACGGATCCCAGTTTGCCGGCACCAGCGCCTCCCAGGTGATGGTGCGCGGTTGCCCCGGTCTTCCTGCCGCTGGGGCCGAGCTTGCGAGCGACTCCTTCATCAGCGGCACACCCGCCGGGGCCTGCGCCCAGGCCAGCGGCGCGGCAAGCAGCAAGGTGGCAAGTCGCAAGGCAAGGGTACTGGCTTGGGCGTGGCTCATGGCGCAGGGTGGCTGACGTGGGTGCGGGCAACAAGGCCGTGGCTAGGAGGGCAGGGATTCACAACCTCGGCGAAAGGCCGTCAGCCAGCGAAAGGCGGTAGGCGCGCCAGCCCGGCACGAGGCTGGCAAGCATACCCGCCACCCACACGGCGGCGAAGAGCCCCCATTGCGTGGGGGTCGGCGCTTCCCATTGCAGGGCAATGCCGAACAACGATTGCAGCCACGGCGCCGCCAGCCCGACGGCCAGCGCCGCCCCGACGGCCCCCAGCAGCGCGCCGGCCAGCGTGACCCACGCGCCTTCCGCGGCCAGCAGTGCCAGCACATGCCGCGGCCCGGCGCCCACCGCGCGCAACACGGCGAGCTCGCGTCGCCGTTCGTTCAGCCCCGCCAACACCACTGCCACCAGCGAGGCCAGGCTCACCAGCGCCACCAACCCCGAGATCGCGAGCAGCGCGCGTTCGCCCAGGCCGACCGCCGCCCACAACTCGTCCAGCGCCACGCCGGGCAGCACCGCCATCAGCGGCTCGCCCTCGTACTGGGCCACGAAGCGCTGCACGTTGAACACTGCGACGCGGTTCTTCAGGCCCACCAGCGCCGCCGTCACCTGCTTGGGTTCGAGGTCGAATTTGCGCGCCGCTTCCGGTGGAATCTTCATGCCGGGCAGTGGCGCGCCGCCGGCCCAGTCGAGATGGATGGCCTCGATGGCTTGCAGGCTCACGTGCACCGTGCGGTCCACCGGCGTGCCGGTGCGCGCGAGCACACCGACCACGGTGAACGGCTTGTCGGCGTGTTCGCTCGACAGCGCCCCTTTCGTCCCTTCCGTCCCCGTCCCGCCGGCCACCGGTTGCAGCCCGTGAGTGAGCACGATGCGCTGGCCCAGCCGATAGCCCAGCGCATCGGCCACCTCGGCACCGAGCACGGCCTCGTACAGCCCATCGAGCGTGCCGGCGAAGGCCTGCCCTTCACGCAAAGCGAGAGGCTGCCGGTCGCCATAGAGAAAGCGCGTGAAGTAGTCGGGGATGGTGCCGAGCACCGGAAAGCCTCGATGCGAATCGCCCAGCGCCAGCGGCACCAGCCAGGCCACGGCGCGGTGCGCTGCGATGGCCTTCAAGCTTTCGGTCTTCACCTGGTTGGTGGCGCCGCCGACGCGGAACACCGCATGCAGCATCAACTGCACGCCACCGGTGCGCGCGCCGACGACGAGGTCGGTACCGCTCACGGCCTGCGAGAAACTGGCGCGGATGTCGGTGCGCAGCCGTTCCAGCGTGAGCAGCAAACCCGTGGCCAGCGCGATGGACAGCACCACCAGCGCCAGCGTGCCGCGGCGGTTCCAGGCGCTCTGCGCGGCCAGAGGCAGCAGCGCTTTCATGTGGGGGCCTGCGCGGTGGGCACCGATGAGCCCGATGCGCCGGGCTCGCGGTTCAGCGCCGGCAGGTCCAGCCGCTGGTCAAAGGCCGCGGCCAGCCGCTCGTCGTGGCTCACGAAGATCAGCGAGGCGCCGCTGGCCGTGCATTGGCCGAGCAGCAGCGCCATGAAATCGTCGCGCAGCGCGGCGTCGAGCGCGGAGGTTGGCTCGTCGGCGATCACGAGCTCGGGCGCGCCGATGAGCGCGCGCCCCGCAGCCACGCGCTGTTGCTGGCCCACGCTCAGCGTCCTTGCGGGCCGCGCCCAGAGCGCCTCGGGCAGCGCCACCTGACGCAGCAGTGCCTGCGCGGCGGCCAACGGCCCGCCGCTGCCGCAGCGGCTGGCGCGCAGCTTCGAGAAGCGGCAGGGCAGCAACACGTTGTCGAGCACGCTCAAGTAGGGCAGCAGGTTGAACTGCTGGAAGATCACACCCACGTGGTCGGCCCGCTGTGCATCGCGCGCAGCCGCGCGCAGGCCGGCCCAGTCCTGTCCGAGCAGGTTCACGCTGCCCTCCCGGGCCAGCAGCACGCCGGCCAGCAGGCCCAGCAGCGTGCTCTTGCCGCAGCCGCTGGGCCCATGCAGGAAGAGCCGCCGCCCGGGTTCGAGCGAGAAGCCTTCGATCCAGAGGATGTCTTGCGCGCTGCCCGGCCAGGCGTAGCGCAGGTGGTGGATCTCGACGAGGGCCAAAGTGTGGGAGGCGCCGGCGTTGCCGCCTGGGCGCTGCCGCTTCAACGTGCCAGCGCGATCCGCTCGTTCGGGCGCCGCAGCACCAGCTTCATCTGGCCGCGGGCGCTGACGGCCTGCACCTCCACGCGCTTGATGCGCGGAAAGGCGGTGAACAAGCCGAGCATGAGGTGGCTCGCGTTGCTGGTGTTGCTGCAGCGGAATTCATAGCGGGCCTCGAGGTCACCGTGGCCTTCCTTGGTGGCCCCGGCAGTGGGGGCCGCGCCGGAGCGGTCTCCGACGCCCCAGACCGGCGCCACCAGTTCGACCTTGGCCGGCCCGCAGCTGGCGGCGCCTTCGATGCGCACGAGCTTTTCAGCGTCCTGCAGCTTGGCCAGCGCGGCGGTGATGGCGGCACGCTCGGCATCGGTGCGGGCGGCGCGCTCGAAACCCGCGAGGTCTTCGAGCGGCAGCTCCAGGCTCAGCGTGATGCGGCCGGACTCGACGCCGATGTCGGCGCGCACCACACCGTGTTCATGCGCCTTGGCTGCCCAGGCGGGCGCCGAGCAGACTGCCAAGACGGCCAGCGTTGCGAAGGCCAAACACTTCATCCCGGGCTCCCTGCACCCCGGACCGCGGAGCACTACGCTGGCATTGTGGCAGTGGCGTCAATAGCTCATGCAGGTCTTCTGCGAAGGCTTCACTGCGGTACAGCGCAGGGACCGTATCGGGCCATTCGGCCGCGGGTGTGTGCAAGGCGTTCATGGGTTCGGGCCGGGTGGTGTGAGGCCGTGGTGTGAGCCGCAGTGTGCGAGGCCGTGTGGTGCGAGGCCGGTTGATGGGCCTGCAGTAGCGAACGACCGGAATGTGCCCGCTGGATGTGTCGTGGCCGTGTCAGCCCGGCGTGCCGCCGTACCCTCCGTACCCGCCGTACCATCACCCCGCCATGCCCGCCACCAGCCTCGAAGGCCGCCTCGTCGTCGCGATCAGTTCGCGCGCGCTGTTCGACTTCGAAGAGGAGAACCGCCTCTTCGAGGCCGAAGACGACCACGCCTACATGCAGCTGCAGATGCAGCGCCTGGATCAGCCGGCTCGCCCGGGCGTGGCCTTCTCGCTGGTCAACAAACTGCTGGCCTTCAACCAGCACGGGCAGCCGCGGGTGGAGGTGGTGATCCTCTCGCGCAACGACCCCGTCTCGGGCATGCGCGTGTTCCGCTCGGTGCAGCACTATGGCCTCACGCTGGAGCGCGGCGTGTTCACGCGCGGGCAGCCGCCGTGGCGCTACCTCAAGCCGCTGGCGGCGAACCTCTTCCTGAGCACCAACGAAGCTGATGTGAGGAGCGCGCTGGCTGCTGGCGTGCCCGCCGCGCGTGTGTACCCAGACAGCGCGCGCGCATCCGCGGCGCACCCCAACGAAGTGCGCATTGCCTTCGACGGTGACGCCGTGCTCTTCAGCGACGAGGCCGAGCGGGTCTTCCAGCGCGACGGGCTCGACGCCTTCCAGCACCACGAACGCGAGCGCGCCGGCACGCCGCTCGCGCCCGGTCCGTTCAAGCCGCTGCTCGAGGCGCTGCACCGCCTGCAGCACGAACCCGCCGCGGGCATGCAGCTGCGCACCGCGCTGGTGACCGCACGCAGCGCGCCGGCGCACGAACGCGCCATCCGCACGCTGCTGGCCTGGCGCATCCAGGTCGACGAGGCGATGTTCCTCGGCGGCCTGGCCAAGGGCACCTTCCTGCGCGAGTTCGAACCCGACTTCTTCTTCGACGACCAGACCGGGCACATCGAAAACGCCGCGCCGCATGTGCCGGCCGGGCACGTGGCCTCGGGGGTGCGCAATGACGAAGCGACCTGAGGCCGGCGCCGCACCGCCGCCACCGGGCGTGGAGCGGCTGGCAATGCCGCCGCGGCATGGCCACTCCGCGCCGCTGGCGTTCTGGCCGGCACGGGAAGGCGCCGCTGCCCACACCGTTACCCATCCCGCTGCGCTCGTGCTGCCGGCCTTGGGCGTGCCGGCCGGCGCCTACCGCCGTCTGGCCGAGGCGTTGGCGGCTGCGGGCACTCCCGCCGCGGTGGCCGAGTGGCGCGGCGGCGGCGCCAGCCCGGTGCGCGCCGCGCGCGGCGTCGACTGGGGCTACACCGACCTGCTGCAGCATGAGGTGTTGGGCGGCCTTGCTGCGCTGCGTGCCCGGCTGCGCGGCCGGCCAGTGGCCATCGTCGGACACTCCCTGGGCGGCCATCTCGGCCTGATGGCCCGTGCGCTGGCGCCGCCCGGCCTCGCCGGCGTGCTGACCGTGGCGTCGGGCACACCGACGCTGCGTTACTTCGCGCCGCGGCTGCGCATGCTGTTGCGTGTGGTGCTGTCCACGCACCGCGTGAGTGGCCCGCTGCTGGGTTACTTCCCAGGGCACCGGATTGGCTTCGGCGGCCGCCAGCCGCGCACGTTGATGGACGAGTGGGCGTTGCTGGCGCGCCTGGGCCGCTTCGAGATGCAGGGGCGCAACCTGCTCGAGCCGCATTCAGCGCTGGCCCAACGCCTGCCGGTGCACGCCCTCTGCCTGCCCCGCGATGCTTACGCGCCGCGCAAGGCCACCGAGCATCTTTTGCTGCTGGCAGGGGTGACCGCGGGCGCCATCGAACGCTTCGAGGGCCCCGGTCCACTCGGGCACTTCGACTGGCTCAAGGCGCCGCAGGCGCTGGCGAGTCGCATGCACGAGGTCCTCGCCGGGTGGGGCTGAGCCATCGCGCACCCGCCCGGGCTCGGATCGTCACGCTGCCGTCTATGACCAGGCTTTGCCCGGTCATGAAGCGGATCGCTGGCGCAGCCAAGTACGTTCCCAACGCCTGTCTGCCAAACCATTGGGGCTTACGGTATAAATCGCCGGCACCAAGCATACCGGGTTCTCCAGGTTTTCACGCCGCGAATCCAGCGGCAGACCCCCAACGCTCATGAACCTCGACTTCACCGGCCGCGTGGCCATCGTCACCGGTGCGGGCGGCGGCCTGGGCCGCGCGCATGCCCGGGCCCTGGCCGCACGCGGTGCGCGGGTGCTGGTCAATGACCTCGGCGGCACCGTCGCCGGTCTCCTCGGCGCGGGGAGTGCTGGGGTCGGCGGTGCGCCAGCGGCGGCACAGGCCGTGGTGGACGAGATCATCGCGGCCGGCGGCCAGGCACTGGCCAACGGTGCCTCCGTCACCGACCCGGCCGCGGCGGCGGCGATGGTGGCGCAGGCGATGCACGCCTGGGGCCGTGTGGACATCCTGGTCAACAACGCCGGCATCCTGCGCGACAAGAGCTTTGCCAAGATGAGCCTGGAAGACTTCCGCAGCGTGATCGAGGTGCACCTGATGGGCGCGGTGCACTGCACCCAGGCGGTGTGGCCGATCATGACGGCGCAGAAGCGTGGCCGCATCGTGATGACGACCTCGTCGACAGGCCTCTACGGCAACTTCGGCCAGGCCAACTACGGGGCGGCCAAGATGGCGCTGGTGGGCCTGATGCAGACCTTGTCCATCGAGGGCGCCAAGGACGATATCCGCGTCAACTGCCTGGCGCCGACCGCGGCCACGCGCATGACGGCAGGCTTGCTGCCGCCCGATGTGCTGGCCGCGTTGCAGCCCGAGGCGGTGGTGCCGGCGATGTTGTGGCTGGTCAGCGACGATGCACCCACGCGCGCCATCGCCTGCGCCGGTGCCGGCACGTTCGCGGCCGCGCACATCACGCTCACACCGGGCCTGCACCTGGGCACCGGTGCCGATACGCCCGAGCAGCTGGCCGCCGCGTGGGCCCAGGTCAGCGACCGCACGGGTGAGCAGGTGCCGGCCAGCGGGGTGGCCCAGGGCGCCAACGAGGTCACCCAGGCGTTTGCGGCGCGCGGTGTTGGCGCCACGGGCGCGGCTTGATCCGCTGCGCCGACGCGATGCCGCAGAGACCTCATCCGCAGCACTTCCCGCCGCCGCTGGCCGACTACGCCGGAGAGCCGCCGCCAGCGCCGGATTGGTTCACCCAGGCGCTGGCCGACGCACCCGAGCGCTTCGAGGTGGTGGTGCAGGGCGCGCCGATCGAGACCCTGGCTTGGGGTCGTGTCGGGAACCCGGGCCTGCTGCTGCTGCATGGCAACAGCGCGCATGCCGACTGGTACAGCTTCATCGCGCCCCTCGTGCGCAACGGCCGGCGCGTGGTGGCGTTGAGCTTTTCAGGCATGGGCGGCTCGGGCTGGCGCACCATGTACAGCGTGGCGCAGTGGGCCGACGAGGCGCTGGCCGTGGCCGAGGCTGCGGGCCTGTTTGCCGCCACGCAGGCGCCGACCGTGGCCGCGCATTCCTTCGGCGGCTTCGCGCTCATCAGCCTGGCCGCACGACATGGCCAGAGGCTGGCCCAGGCCGTGGTCATCGACACCCCCTTGCGCCCGCCGCCGGCCGAGGCTGCGGCGCAGGCGCGACGCCGCCACCGTGGCGAGAACCTGCGCTCGGCGCGGGTGTACAGCACGGTGGCCGAGGCGCTGCTGCGCTTTCGCCTGCTGCCACCGCAGGGCTGTGCGCATCCGTACATCGCCGACCTGATCGCCCGTCGTGGCCTCAAGCCAGTCACCGGCCCCGCCGGCCAGCCGGGCTGGGTGTGGTGTTTCGACCCCTTCATGTTCCGGCACTTCGAATTCGGCCGGCCGTTCCGCGATCTGCGCGCGGCGCGCTGCCCGGTGACGCTCGTGCGCGGCGGTCGCTCGCGCCTGATGACCGCCGCCGTGCTCGACCACGCGATGTCGTTGGCGCCGCCCGGCAGCCGGCGGCTGGAACTGCCCGATGCCGATCACCACGTGATGATCGACCAGCCGCTGGCCTTTGCCGACCTGCTGGCCAGGCTGGCGCCGGCTGCCTGACCGCCACGGCTGTGCAACCCGCGCCTGGCTTTTCAATTGCATGGTCACCTTCGCGGTGCCGTTGGCTGCACTCGTCGGTGCAAACCCTCGCGGGCCCTGTCACCTACCGGATTGCGCGGCCCCACGGCCACGTCTCATACTGCCCATTGCCGCCACACTCAGACCTGTTCGGAGAACCACCCCCATGCGCCAGACCCCGAAATCGGCTTCGGCCTTCGGCATGAACCCCAACGATGCGCTGAACGATTTGCGCATGTCCGACAAGTCGATACCCTTGTACGAACATGTCAAGCGCTTCATCGTCGAGACGGTGGAGCCCATGAGCGTGAAGTACAGCGCCCTGGGCGAGGGCCGCGTTGGCGATGCGCGCTGGTCATACGCACCCGGTCAGCTCGAACTGCTCAACGCCGCCAAGGAGCAGGCCAAGAAGGAAGGCCTGTGGAACTTCTTCCTGCCCGATGCCGAGACGGGCGAGGGCCTGTCCAACCTCGACTACGCCTTCATCGCCGCCGAGCTGGGCAAGAATCCGCTCGCCTCGGAGTGCATGAACTGCTCGGCGCCGGACACTGGCAACATGGAGGTGCTCGAGCGTGTGGGCACGCCTGCGCAAAAGGAACGCTGGCTCAAACCCCTGCTCGACGGCCAGATCCGCTCGGCCTACGCCATGACCGAGGTGCACCATGCCTCCTCGGACGCCAAGAACATCGCCACCACCGCGGTGCTCGAAGGTGACGAGTGGGTCATCAACGGCGAGAAACACTACATCTCCGGCGCCGGCAGCCCGCGCTGCAAGATCCTGATCACGATGGTGCGCACGAGCCCCGACGCGCCGCCGCACCAGCAGCAGTCGATGATCCTCGTGCCCAAGGACACACCGGGCGTGAAGATCCTGGGCGCGATGCACGTCTTCGGCGAGGACCATGCACCGCACGGCCACATGCACATCCTGTTCGACAACGTGCGCGTGCCCAAGGCCAACATCCTGCTCGGCGTTGGGCGCGGCTTCGAGATCTCGCAGTTGCGCCTGGGGCCGGGCCGCATCCACCACTGCATGCGCTCCATCGGCGCGGCCGAGAAGGCGCTCGATCTGATGGTCGAGCGTGGCCTGTCGCGCAAGGCCTTCGGCAAGCAGCTGGTCTGGCTCGGCGGCAACGTCGAGATCATCTCGCGCGCCCGCATCGAGATCGAATCGATGCGTCTGATGGTGCTCAAGGCGGCCAAGGCGATGGACGTGCTCGGCAACCGCGAGGCCCGCATCTGGGTGCACATGGTCAAGGCGCTGGTGCCCGAGCGAGTGTGCCAGATCATCGACCAGGCGATCCAGATGCACGGCGCACTCGGCGTGTCGCAGAAGACGCCGTTGGCGTACATGTACGCCCACGACTTGGGCGTCGGCCTCGGCATGGCCGACGATCTGGTATTTGATCGATTTCTCGTCCTCGTCGAGCAAGGTCACCGTCGCACCGAAGACGATACGGTCGCCCGACAAAGAGGCCGGGTCGATGATCTGCGCGCGGCTCAGCTTGTCCTCGAGATCGGCAATCGACGCCTCGACCTGGCCCTGACGTTCCTTGGCCGAATGATATTCGGCATTTTCCGAAAGGTCGCCATGCGCGCGAGCGACTTCGATCGCATCGACGATGATCGGTCGCTCGGCTTTCAGAGCGGACAGCTGGGCCGTCATCTGCTCATAGCCTTGAAACAGCATCGGGACCTTTTCAACACTCGCCATTTCTACGGTCTTCCTTGTCACAAAATATGCGCCGACGAGGGTCATTGCCTCGTCGTATGG
>JANNRI010000003.1:0-5549 GCA_031401195.1 Burkholderiales bacterium | reverse complement strand
GACGTTGTCGCTCTTGTCGCCGGCCGAGCGCAACGCGCGCTCGACCAGCTCGGGCACGGCGTCGGCGATCGGGTAGGTGGCCAGCACCTCGGTGATGATGGCGTCGCTGATGCTGCCCCACAGGCCGTCGGAGCACAGCATCACGCGGTCGCCGGGCTTGACCAGCAACGGGCCCGCGGTGTCGACCACCGGCTTGCCGGGGCTGCCGAGGCAGGTGAAGAGCACGTTGCGGTTGACGCGGTCGTTCATCGGCACGACGTGGCTGAGCGTCTCCTGCAGCTCGGAATAGGAGTGGTCGCGCGTGCGCACCACCAGCTTGTCGCCGCGCACCAGGTACAGGCGCGAGTCGCCGCAGTGCGCCCAGTAAGCCGCGTTGCCCTGCAGCAGGCAGGCCACGAGGGTCGTGCGCGGGGTGTCCAGCAGCGCGCGTTCGGTGGCATAACGCAACAGTTGATGGTGCCCGGCGACGATGGCATCGTGCAGAAAGCGCAGCGGCTCGTTCAGGCGCGGCTTGGCCTCGCGCTGGAAGTGCGCCGACAAGGTCTGCAGCGCCAGCTGCGAGGCGACCTCGCCTTCCGGGTGGCCACCCATGCCGTCGGCCAGGGCGAAAAGGCCCGAATCGCGCGTGTAGCAATAGCCCATGCGGTCTTCGTTCTTCTCGCGGCCACCCCTGCGGCTGACCTGGTAGACGGAAAAACGCATCGCGGCGGCTGACAGTTGCGGGCACTGGGCCCGCTCAGGGCTTGGCGCCCGTCTTGATCGTCTCAAGCTGCAGCTTCAAGCGTTCACCGAAGCTGAGCTTGGTGTAGCGGCGCTCGGTCTCGCGCGCCAGTTCCTTCTGCAGCGCAAAAACGCTCTGCGGTCGCGACAGCGGGTCCAGCGACATGCACCACTCGGTGACCTCGATGAGGTTGTCGGAGTAGACATTGCGCAGCCGCGACAGGCTCAGCGCCAGGCGGTCCTTTTCCAGCCGCTGTGGCGCGTCGTTGGGCGGGTAGCCCTGCATGCAGGCGTAGATGCAGGCGCCGATGGCGTAGATGTCGGTCCACGGGCCCAGCGTGCCGTCGCGGCGGTACATCTCGGGCGCTGCGAAGCCCGGTGTGTACATCGGGCGGATGAAGTTGCCTTCCTTGGACAGCACTTCACGCGCCGCGCCGAAGTCCAGCATCACCGCCTTGTTGTCGTTGGTAACGAAGATGTTGGCCGGCTTGATGTCCAGGTGCAGCATCTTGTGCTGGTGCACGATGCGCAGCCCACGCAGGATCTCGTCGAAGAGGCTGCGGATGGAGCTTTCCCGAAACACCTTGTCACGCTTGAGGTCGCGAGCCGTGACGATGAAGTCCTGCAGGGTGTCGCCCTGCAGGTAGTTCATCACCATGTAGACGGTCTCGTTCTCGCGGAAGAAGTTCAGCACCGAGACCACGCTCGGGTGGCTGATCTGCGCAAGAGAACGCCCCTCTTCGAAGAAGCTCTTCAGGCCCAGGCGATACAGCGGCTGCTTGTCGGGTTTGACTCTGGGTGTGAGCTCGCCCGCGGAGCGCTCGGCCAGCGAGGCGGGCAGGTACTCCTTGATTGCGACGTACTGCTTGTCATCACCCTCGGCAAGGTAGACCACACCGAAGCCACCTGCGGCCAGCTTCTTGATGATCTGATAGCCCCCAACCACTGAGCCCGATGGCAATGGTGCTGGTTTGGGCTTTGACATAATCGGCGAGGGGATGATGCAGAAGCGCCCATGCAGGGCAGAAGGGCGTGGGCACTGTGGCCGTTTATAGCATGACGGGTTACGCCAGCGCGGCCGTCGATATGGGGCCGACGCTCGGCACCGTGACCTTCGAGGCGCGCTCGGTGAACGGGCGGTTTCTCGACTTGAACCTGCGCCTCGCAGAAGAACTGAGGGGCCTGGAGCCCGCGCTGCGTGAACTGCTGGCCGGCGCCTGCCGGCGCGGCAAGATCGAGGTCCGCGCCAGCACCTCGCGCGGGGCGAGCGATGGGCTTCCGCAGGCGAACAGCGACCAGCTCAACAAGCTGGCACGCCTGCAGGCCACGGTGCAAAGCTGGCTGCCCGACGCACGCAGCCTGTCGGTGAACGAGGCGATGGCCCTGTGCCGGGGCGGCACTGGCGGCGACCAGGTGGACGGCGGGGCGCTGGAGGCCGCGCGCCTATGTGTCGAAGGCCTGCGCGAGGCGCGGGCGCGGGAAGGCGCGCGCCTGGCCGCCGCTCTTTCCGAGCGTACGGCCCAGTTGCGCGAACTGGCGCGGCGGGCCGAACCGTTGGTGCCGGCCATCGTGCAGCGGCAGCAGCAGCGCTTTCTTGAACGCTGGCGCGAGGCACTCGCCAGCGGCCTGGCCGGCGTGAGCGTGCCGGAGAGCGCGCTGCACGAACGCGCGCTGGCCGAGGCCGCGGCGCATGCGTTGCGCATCGACGTCGCCGAGGAGCTGACGCGTCTGGCTTCGCACTTGGCGGAAATCGACCGCCTGCTCGCCAAGGGTGGCGAACTGGGCAAGCGGCTGGACTTCCTGATCCAGGAACTGCATCGCGAAGCCAACACGCTGGGCTCCAAGTCGGCAGCGCTCGAACTCACCGCGATCTCGGTGGACATGAAGGTGCTGATCGAGCAGATGCGCGAGCAGGTGCAAAATTTGGAGTAGTGCGCCATGCGGCCGACCGGCTTGGAAGCCCAGGGATCTGTCGGCTTGTGAGCAGCGTGCGGGGCGAGCAGCCAACTCAAGGCACTGTTTCTCAAGAGGGTGATCCATTCCCTCAGGAAGGGACTCTGCCCCACTTTGCGACAGGGGGACGGCGAAGTCTTCAACGTGGCGATGCCGGCGCGCAGTGCGGCCATGGCCAGTTTGGGCTCGACATAGTTGCCCGTGCGGCGTGCCTCATCACGAGAGCGCAACCCACGAGCGATGAACTGCGTCTGAACACGACGACACTCGAAGCTGCCACCGGACGAAGCCACCTTCCGCCGCACGCTCTCGCCGGAGAACATGGTGCGCACGCGGATGGGCACCGGCGGCGCGCAGCCAGCCAAAGTGCGGCGCATGGGCGCCGAATCGCGCAAGGCGCTCGACGCAAACAAGGCCTGGGTGGGTGAGCGGCGGCGCGCACTCGCCGAGGCCGAGGCCAAGCTCAACCGTGCGTTTGCGGAGTTGCTCAAGCGCTGAGCGCGGGAATGCCGGGTGTGGCGCCGGGGCGTGCAGGGCCGGGTCACTCCACGCCCATGACCCACTTGATGATGCCCTTGGCGGCAAAGCCCACGAGCCCCACCCCCAGCGCCAGGAAGAGCACAAACGTACCCAGCTTTCCGGCCTTGGACTCACGCGCCAGCTGGAAGATGATGAACACCATGTAAAGCATGAAGGCGCTGACCCCGAAGGTCAGGCCGAAGTTGGCGATCTGCTCTTCGCTGTAGCCGAACATCAGCGCGGCCCCTCGGCCTGCGACGTGGCGGGTGGGGAGCGCGGTGAAGGTGGCGCGGGTTCTGGCGCAGGCGCAGACGCAGGCGCTCGCGCCACCAGGTCGCGGTAGGCATGCCAGCTCGCATGCGCGAGCCAGGGCACGACGACGATCAACCCGAGCAGTAACGGCGCCATTGCCACGAGCGTGAGCGCAAGGATGAGGGCCGCCCACAGCGCCAGCGTCGCGGGCGAGGCCATCACCGCGCGCCAGCTCGTGAGCACCGCATCCAGCACGCTCGCGTCGTCATGCTCCAGCAGCAACGGAATGGCCACCACGCTGCTGGCAAACATGGGTGCGGCCAGTAGCGCGCCCAGCACGAGCCAGATCTCGAACAGCCAGGAACGGTCCTGCAGCACCACGTAGTGCAGAAAGTCCAGCGGTCGGTACACGGGCTGATCGACATAGCCCGTCACGAGCGAAGCCGAGGTCAGCACCCAGCCAGTGCCGGCACAGGCCAGCAGCACGCCGAAGTGCACGAGCCTTCGGTCGTACCCGCGCCAGACGCGCAGCGCATCGGCCAGACGGGGTTGACCACCACGTTCGATGACGCGGCTGACCTCGTACAGGCCGGTGGCCACGATGGGCGCCACGATGAGGAAGCCGCTGAACGCACCGGCCAGGATCCAGAACAGCTCATGGGCCTGCCAGACGAGCAACCAGCCGAAGAGGGCAGCGGCAAGGCCGTGAGCCAGGCCCGCTGCCGGGGCTTTTGCCAGGTCTTGCAAGCCGAGCTTGAGCCACGCGAGGGGGCGTTGGGGGTCCACCTCCAGGACGTGGAAGCGCGGGGACAGTGGCTTGCCCGCCGGCGGGGCTGGAGGGTGGGCCATGGGCATGGGAGGGAGTGGGCTGGGGGAGTGGCCGCAAAGTGGCCGCGGAGTGGCCGCGGAGTCTAAGGACGTGGTCGCCTCGCGCTCCTTGACCAAGGTCATGGCCTGAGATGTAGGTCTTCTGCCGCCCGAGCGAGTGGAACGAACAACGTCAGGCGCCTGCCGGGCCTGGACACACGCGCCGCTGCCCGCACAATTGCCGGCTGAGGAACTCGGCAGGCGCCACGCATCCGATGGAAACCCCCGGCAATCTCTTCTGCGTCGCAGCGCCCAGCGGCACGGGTAAGTCCAGCCTGGTGAAGGCTCTGCTGGAACTGGACTCCCATTTGGTGGTGTCGGTCTCGCACACGACACGGGCCCCGCGCGGCCAGGAGGTGCACGGGCGCGAGTACTGGTTCATCGACGAGCCCGAGTTTCGCTCGATGATCGAGAGCGACGAGTTCTTCGAATGGGCGCAGGTGCACGGCCATCTCTACGGCACCTCGCGCGTCGCGATCGAGGAACGCCTCATGCGCGGCGAAGACGTCGTGCTCGAAATCGACTGGCAAGGCGCCCTGCAGATCAAGCAGCTGTTCCCGCACGCCGTGCTCATCTTCATCCTGCCGCCGAGCTGGCAGGAACTGGAGCAGCGGCTGCGCCGGCGCGGCGAAGACGGGCCCGATGTGATCTCCGTGCGGCTGGCCAACGCACGGCAGGAAGTGGCACAGGCCCGGCACTTCGACTTCGTCATCGTCAACAGCCTGTTCGAGACGGCGCTGTTCGACCTCAAGGCCGTGGTGCACTCACAGCGGCTGAAGTTCGCCGCGCAGCGGCGCGCGCGCTCCCTGGTCTTCAAGGCGCTCGGCTTGGCCTGACCCAAAGCCTTCGGTGACAGCGGACGGGCAAGCCTGCTGACGGCTTAGACGGAGCCCCCAGCTATACTCGGTCATCCCTTATCTGATCTGCGCCAGCCGGCGCGGCAAGCTGTCATGGCCCGTATCACCGTTGAAGATTGCCTTGCGCGGATTCCCAACCGCTTCCAGCTCGTGTTGGCGGCCACGTACCGGGCCCGCATGCTCAGCCAAGGCCATGCGGCCAAGGTCGAAGCGAAGAACAAGCCCGGTGTGACCGCGCTGCGCGAAGTGGCGGCCGGTGAAGTCGGCCTCGAAATGCTACGCAAGGTGCCGATCTAGGAGCCACGCTGTTTCCTTGACGGTCTCTGGCGGGCTGCAGTTCCTGCCCGCTGTGCCGCCCCAGATGCGAGAAGGGCGGCGCCC
>JANNRI010000002.1:0-1808 GCA_031401195.1 Burkholderiales bacterium | reverse complement strand
GGCCGCCAGGTCTGCGAGATACCGCAACTTCGGGTCAAGCCGCACGGTGACCGTTTCCGAACGGGCGAGCTTGCCGCCCCCCTTCGCGGCCTTTGCGACGGGTTTGAGGGCCTCGGCTGCATTGACCGCATCGAATGCCCTTTCTGCTAGCCGAGACTTCGCGGCAAGCGCATCCGCCGCGGCGTCGAGCGCGCGCTGCATGCTGCTTACTTCCTTGGGTGTGTCCGTCATCTAGTGTCCTTCGCGCCAGAAGTTCTAAAGTCGTCCACAAAAGTCTAATGGCTCATGTGTGCTAAGTCAATCTAGGTTTTCCTGTGCGAAACTAGATACTTCTCAAAAGGTAAGGGTTTCCACCCGGAAAGTTCACATGACCGGAAACGTTCAAACGGCTGATGTGCTGGTGCTGCCCGATGGGCGCATGGACCCGAAGAACGCTTCGACCTACTGCGGCTTGAGCGTGAAGACGCTGGCAATGAAGCGGTGCAACGGCACCGGGCCGAAGTTCGTGAAGCTCGGCCGCATCTTCTACTTCCGGGAAGACCTGGACGCATGGCTTCAGCGTGGCAGGGTGGTCAGCACGGCGCAGGCGCAACAAGCGGCGGCGGTGTGATCGGCCCATGCGCGCCAACTACGTCGGCCACGGGCCGGGCAAGGCTGCACCTGAAGCGGCTGCAAGCGTTCGCGCTGCTGGCGCTGGATCGGCGGCTGCCGTTGCTGTCGCGCCTGCTGGCCTGAACGCACAAAAAGAGTCGGCCCCGGCGGCGCAAGCCGCACAGAGCCGAGATCAGATCGAACGTGGAAATTCTGCCACCGACGCCGGGCCGGTGCGCTTCTCCGTCACCCGTTGGGGCCTGGTGCTCGAGCTTCGAGATATTGCGGCCGTGCGCGCCTTCGCCGAGCAGGTGGGGGCATCACATGCATGATCCCGTCGAGGAATTCAGGGCCGCGCTGGCCGGGCGGGGCATCTTGCCGAAGGGCGGCGAAATTGTCGCGGACGGACGCATACATCGGTGCGACGCCGAAGGGCGCGGCGGCAAGGGCGACGCCGCTTACCTGCTGCACTTGGACGGCGTACCGGCCGGCGGCTTCGAAAACTGGCGCGACGGCTTCGGCTGGGAGAACTGGCGGGCCGATGTCGAGCGGACGCTGTCACCGGCGGAAGAAGCGGCGCACCGCGCCAAGCTCGAAAACTCACGGCGCGAGCGCGAGCTTGAAGAAGCAAAGCGCAAGGCCACGGCGCGCAAGCGAGCGCTGTCGGTGTTCGAGGACGCGGCGCTTTGTGACTCGCACCCGTACACCGTGCGCAAGGGCATTCAACCCCACGGTGCCCGGCTGCAAGGGGACCGGCTGGTGCTGCCCCTGCGGGATGCTGACGGCACGATCCACTCGCTTCAATTCATCGGCGCGGACGGCGAAAAGCGCAACCTCATCGGCGGCCGCAAGTCCGGGTGCTACTTCGACATTGGCCAGCCTGACCGCGTGTTGTGCGTGGCCGAGGGCTTCGCCACTGGCGCCAGCATTCACGAAGCCACGGGGTACGCGGTGGCTGTGGCCTTCGACGCCGGCAACCTGGCGGCGGTGGCGAAGTCGCTTCGCAAGAAGCACCCCGACCTGCGGTTGATCGTGTGCGCCGACGATGACTATCTGACGGCGGGCAACCCTGGAATCAGCAAAGCGACCGACGCGGCGCTGTCCACCGGCGCACTGCTGGCCGTGCCCGACTTCGGCGCGGATCGGCCGGATCGAGCCAAGGACTTCAACGATTTGCACCGGCACGCCGGGCTTGATGCGGTGCGGCGGTACATCGA
>JANNRI010000001.1:0-95612 GCA_031401195.1 Burkholderiales bacterium | reverse complement strand
GGCGTGAGCTTCGTCATCACACTCCTGTTGGCCGGCCGCTGGGCCTACACCGACGTGCTGGCCGATCTGGCGCAGGCCATGGACGCGGGGTCGGTCAGCCTGCTGTTGCCGATCCTGCTGTTGACTGCACTGTATGTCGGTGCGTTGATCGGCGGCCTCACGGCGGGTCGCTGGCAATCCGTGCGCGTGTCGGCATTGCAAGTGCTTCGATGCTTCGCTGGCGGTGTCGTGATGGGCTGGGGAAGCCTGCTGATTCCAGGTTCGAACGATGGACTCATCTTGATCGGCATTCCGCTGCTGCGCCCTTACGCCTGGTTGGCGTTTGCAAGCATGTTCGGAGCGATTGCCGCCGCGATGCTGGTCCAAGGCTTCTTGGGGCGTCAGGTAGTCCGCGATGGCGGAAGGGTCTGACGGCGTCATGAAGCGAGCGGATGGGGTGGCTGATGGGACTCGAACCCACGACGACCAGAATCACAATCTGGGACTCTACCAACTGAGCTACAGCCACCGCAGGGCGAGAAGTATAGCGGGCGGCCCCTGCCTGGCCTCGATCAGAAACCGGCTGCCGCCGAGGCCGCCGCCGCGGAAGCGACTGTCTTCGCCGTCGGCTTGATCTCCAGCTTGTAGCGCTTCTTCAGCGCGCTCACGTACGCTTCGGTCTCGGCCATCGCGAAAGCCTGCGCGTACTGGTCACGCATTGGATCCATGCCCGCGGGCACACCGGGAGGCACCTCGCGCGGCAGCACCTTGTTCACGCGCAGGACGGCATAACCCGCCGCGCCCAGGTCCACACCAAGCACCTGTGGCAACGTGCCCGGATCGACACGCAACGCCGCGTTGAGCAGTGCCGGCGGCACCATGCGCGCCTGCATGCGCGACAGCAGCAGGGTCTCGCCAAAGGCCTCGGCAGCGGGCGCAGCCTTCAGCGCAACCAGGCGCGCCTCCCCCTCCTTGCGCGACAACGCACCCGACTGTTCGGCGATGACGCGCTCGCGCACGGCATCGCGCACATCGGCCAGCGGCAGTGTGCGCGCCGGCTGGTGCTGCACCACGCGCGCTGCAGCGAGCTGGTTGGGGCCCACTTCCACGGCATCGCTGTTGCGCTTGTCGCGCACGGCATCGGCGGAAAAAACCGAAGTGAGCAGCTTCGCAGAAGCCAGCGCGCCACTCGCTCCGGGTGCCGGTGCGCGCGCCACGTTGGCGGTCTTCATTTCCAGCTTGAACTTGTCGATGAGCGGCTTGAGGCTGTCAGGCTGCTCGTAGGCCATGTTGGTGAACTGTTCTGCAGCGGCCGTCCACTCCTTGGTCACCCGCGCCTTGCGCAACTCGGCCTGGATCTCGCCCTTGACCTCGTCGTAAGCCCTGGCCTTGCCACCCCGCACGGCGGTGACGACGACGACGTGGTAGCCGAACTCGCTCTCCACCGGCCCGCCCACCTTGCCTTGCTCGAGCGTGAACACGGCGTCGTCCAGCGCCTTGCTGGCCATCGTGCCGCGGCGCGAGAACTCGAGGTCACCGCCGATCGCGGCGGAGGTGGTGTCCTGCGAATTCTTCTTGGCCAGTTCGGCAAACCCGGCCGGATTGGCCCGCGCCTGCTCCAGCAAAGCGGTCGCCTTGGCCTTCGCCGCCGACTTCTGCTCGGCGCTGGTCGAGGCTTCGGCCTGGATCAGGATGTGGCTGGCACGGCGCTCCTCGGGCGTGGTGAAGCGCGCGAGGTTGGTGTCGTAGAACTTGCGCAGATCGTCGTCACCCACCGTGAGCCCGCGAGAGATCGCCTCGGCATCGAGCACCACGTACTCGATTTGGGCCTGCTCGGGAGCGCGAAAGAGGCTCTCGTTGGTCTTGTAGAAAGCCTGCAGTTCGGCCTCGGTGGGGTTGATCTTCGCGCGGTAGGCGATGGGGTCGAAGCGCTGCACCTGCACTTCACGCCGCTGGAGCAGCGCGTCGAGCGACTGAGCGGCCGTGGCCGGCGGCGCAAATCCCGAGGTGCCGATGCCGGCCAATACCTGGCGCGTGCCAAAGTCCTGGCGCAGGCGCTGGTCGAACAATTCGGGCGTCATGCCCAGTTGTGCCAGCAACTCGCGACTCAGCCTGCCGTCGGGCCCGCGCAGGCCGGCGTATTGTGGGTCGGAGTCGAACAGGCGCGCCATGCGCGGCACGGACGGGAACAGGTGCATGTCGCCTGCGGCCTGCAGCAGCAGGCGCTCGCGCAACAGGCCATCGAGCGTTTCCAGCCGGGCTTGCTCGGTCTTCAGCGGCTCGGCCGCCTCGGCGCCTTGTCGGCGTGCGCGGTCAACGACGCGCTCATGGGCCTGGTCCCATTCCGCGCGGGTGACCTTTTGCCCGGCCACCTGGGCCACCGTCTCGTTGCCCGCACCGGTGAAACGGGAATAGCCCTCGATGCCGAAGAAAACGAACGACGGGATGATGAGCAGCAGCAAGAAGCCCAGCGTCAGGCGAGCGTGGTTGCGGACGAAGTCGAACATGGGCGGTTCCCTGAGGCGGCGCCGGCACGGCGGCCATGCACAAGGGACGCGATTCTAGTGCGCGTGCAGCGCTCTGCCCGACCGCGGCGAGAGGGGTGGTGGGTGCTGACGGTCTCGAACCGCCGACCTACGCCTTGTAAGGGCGCCGCTCTACCAACTGAGCTAAGCACCCGCCCCGGCGTGGCTCGCTTCGGGGCCACATCCGGTGGGGGAAAAAATGAGGGCGGCGACTGCGCCGCGTCACAACGCGTCGCGCAGGGCCTTTCCTGGTTTGAACTTCGGCACCTTGGCGGCCTTGATCTTGATGGCCGCGCCGGTGCGCGGATTGCGACCCGTGCGCGCCGCGCGCTTGGTGACGGCGAACGTGCCGAAGCCCGTGATGGTGACCGAGCCACCCTTCTTCAGCGCCGTGCGCACCGCCCCAGTGAGCGCATCGAGCGCGCGGCCTGCAGCGGCTTTGGACAAATCGGCCTGCGTGGCGATGTGTTCTATCAGTTCACTCTTGTTCACTTCGCTTCCCCCTCCGAGGTGGTCCGGCAACGAGAGGCGCGATTCTAGGCCTCGCTTGCGCGCAGAAATCACACCCGCAACACGATGGAGCGCGCGGAATTTCACCGTTGACAAGCTGCGCACCAGAACGTACGGATGGTGCGCTGTTACACGCGTGCTGCTCATGCATGGCCGTGAGCACCGTCAGGCACGCGTCACCACTTGCGCGATGGCAGCGCCCACATCGCCTGTGCTGGCGCCCCCGCCCAGGTCGGGCGTGCGTGGGGCGTGCGGATCGGCGAGCGCCGCTTCGATCGCAGCGAGCACCGCATCGTGCGCCGCCTTGTGCCCGAGGAAGTCCAGCAACATCGCCGCCGACCAGATCTGCCCGATCGGGTTGGCGATCTTCTTGCCCGCGATGTCCGGCGCCGAGCCGTGCACCGGCTCGAAGAGGCTCGGCCACTGTCGCGTGGGATTCAGGTTGGCC
The DNA here is from genome assembly GCA_031401195.1 of Burkholderiales bacterium. Taxonomy (GTDB): domain Bacteria; phylum Pseudomonadota; class Gammaproteobacteria; order Burkholderiales; family Burkholderiaceae_C; genus Rubrivivax. Next base: position 92,150 of record JANNRI010000001.1, on the reverse strand, counting down.
GAAGGCGCGATGCCGATGGTGCCGGTGCAGGCGGGACCGAGGTCGGAGAGGATGTCGCCGAAGAGGTTGCTCGCCACCACCACGTCGAAGTGCTGCGGCCGTTGCACGAAATGCGCGGTGAGGATGTCGATATGGAAGCGGTCGACCGCCACCTGCGGGTAACCCTTCGCCATGGCCTCCACGCGCTCGTCCCAATAGGGCATGGTGATGGCGATGCCGTTGCTCTTGGTGGCCGAGGTGAGCTTGCGCCGCGGACGCGAAGCGGCGAGCTCGAAGGCGAACTTGAGCACGCGGTCGACGCCGTGGCGCGACATCACGGTCTCCTGGATCACGATCTCGCGCTCGCTGCCTTCGAACATGCGCCCGCCCACGCTCGAGTACTCGCCCTCGGTGTTCTCGCGCACGATCCACATGTCGATCTCGCCCGGCTTGAGCGCCTCGCCCGCGCGGTTGACCAGCGGGCTGCGGATGCCGGGCATCAGCCGCGCTGGGCGCAGGTTGACGTACTGGTCGAACTCGCGGCGAAACTTCAGCAGCGAGCCCCAGAGCGACACATGGTCGGGCACCGTCGCCGGCCAGCCCACGGCGCCGTAGAAGATGGCCTGGTGGCCGCCGATGCGGTCTTTCCAATCGTCGGGCATCATCTTCCCGTGCTTGGCGTAGTAGTCGCAATTGGCGAAGTCGAATTCGTCAAGCGTGAGGCCGATGCCGAAGCGGCGCGCCGCGGCGTCGAGTACGCGCAGGCCCTCAGGCATCACTTCCTTGCCTATGCCGTCGCCGGCGATGACGGCGATACGGTGCTTGCTCATCGTGATTGCTCCTTGAACTGGAATGGATGCCAACGAGGATTTGACTCAGGTCACGACCGGGCTCGGCCCCGGCGCGCGCAACACCAGCCACACGCCGAATGCCGCGAGCGCCATTCCGGCGAGCACCTGCACCCCCAGCGGCTCGCCGAAGATGAACCACGCCATCGCCGCGGTGCTGGGCGGCACAAGATACATCAGGCTGGTGACGCGCGTGGCCGCGCCGCGCTGGATGAGCAGGTAGAGCAGCGAGCTGCCACCAAGCGTCAGGCCGAGCACCGACCACGCCATGGCGGCCGCCAACTCGGCGTTCAGTTGCATGGGCATCGACTCCCACCAGGCCAGCGGCGCGGTGACGATGAGCGCGGCGCTGAGTTGCACGGTGTTGGCTGTGCGCACGTCGCAGGGTGCGACATGGCGCTTTTGGTAGAGCGTGCCCGCGGTGATCGACAGCAAGGCGCCAACGGCCAGCGCAAAGTTCACAGGCGTGACTTCGCCCAATTCGAGCTTGCGGCTGACCACCAGCAGCAACCCGGCCAGCCCGAGCGCCAACCCCAACCATTGGTGCGGCGCCACGCGCCGTTCGCTGCCCATCGCGCTCACCCACAGCGCCGTGAGTATCGGCTGGAAGCCGACGATGAGAGCCGAGGTGCCCGCACCGATGCCGAACTTCACCGCCGCCCACACGCCACCCAGGTAACCGGCGTGCATCAGCAGGCCCGTCACCGCCAGGTGTCCCCACTGCACCTTGGTCTGCGGCCAGACGGCCCGCGCCCAGACAATCCACACCAGGAAGACAGCGATCGACAACGCGTAGCGCCAGGCCAGGAACCCCATCGGCCCGGCATGTGGCATGCCGAAACGCGCGACGATGAAGCCCGTGCTCCAGATCAGCACGAACACGGCGGGCATCGCGGCCAGCAGCGCTGCCTGTCGGTCGGCCGCCGACATTGTGGGCGTCGCAGGCGCGGTCACTTCGCCTTGGCGCGAATCTCGGGGATCGCCTTGCGCAGGTAGTAGACCATCGACCACACGGTCAGCACTGCGGAAACCCAGATCAGGACCGTGCCCCAAACGCGCGTATCGATGACCCGAAAGAGCGCGCCGTCGTACAGCAAGAAGGGGATGGCCACCATCTGAACCACGGTCTTCGCCTTGCCCACCATGTGCACGGCCACGCTGCGGCTGGCGCCGATGTGCGCCATCCATTCGCGCAGCGCGGAGATGGCGATCTCGCGGCCGATGATGATGAGCGCCACGAAGACATCGGCGCGGTCGATTTTCACCAGCACCAACACGCAGGCGCAGACCAGGAACTTGTCGGCCACGGGGTCGAGGAAGGCGCCGAACGCGGAGGTCTGGTTGAGCTTGCGCGCGAGCCAGCCATCCAGCCAGTCCGTAAGCGCAAAGGCCACGAACAGCACGGTGGCGACCAGGTTGCGCGTCTCCGCCGGCCAGGGCAGATAGAACACGCCCACGATGAGCGGTATCGCGGCAATGCGCGCCCAGGTCAGCAGCGTGGGGACGGTGAGGAACATGGTGGACATCGGTCGGCCGGGGGCATTCTCGCCGCAATGCCGGGCGCGCCGGCCGTTCAGTGCAAGGCGCGGTAGATCTCCTCGGCCAGCTCGCGCGAGATGCCCTCCACGCTCGCGAGGTCGTCGACACCCGCGTTGACCACGCCACGCACGCCGCCGAAGCGCTGCAGCAACCGCGCGCGCTTGCGCGGACCCACGCCGGTAATCTCCTCCAGCCGGCTGCCACCGGTACGCACGCTGGCGCGTTTGGCGCGCATGCCGGTGATGGCAAATCGGTGCGCTTCGTCGCGGATCTGCGCCACCAGCATCAGCGCCGCTGAATCGGGGCTGAGCGCGAGCTTGGCGCGGCCATCGGCGAACACCAGTTCCTCGAGTCCGACCTTGCGGCTTTCGCCTTTCTCGACGCCGACGATGAGGCCGACATCGAGGCCGATCTCTTCGAACACCTCGCGTGCCATCGTTACCTGGCCGCGGCCGCCGTCGACGAACACGAGGTCGGGCATGCGGGCCGCGGTGCGGGCGGCCTTCGTCGCCGGCCCGTGGGCTTCGCCCGCGACCTCCGGTGGCGTCTCCTTCGTCGCCCCTTTCGTCGCTTCTTTCGTCGCTTCTCTCGCCGCCTCCCTCGTCACCGTTTCGCCCGCGCCGGCTGGCGCAGACGCCTCGGCAAGATCGGGCACCTCCGCACGCCCGGCGGCCACCGCCTCGGCCAGGCGCGCGTAGCGGCGCATCAGCACCTGCCGCATCGCCGCATAGTCGTCGCCGCCCTTGATGCCCTCGATGTTGAAGCGGCGGTACAACGAGGGCTGCATGCGGTGGCCCTCGTAGACCACGCAGCTCGCCTGCGTGGCCTCGCCCGCGGTGTGGCTGATGTCGAAGCACTCGATGCGCAGGGCCGACGGATCCTCGACATCCAGTTCCAGCGCCTCCACGAGCGCGCGCGTGCGCTGCTGTTGCGAGCCCTCTTCGGCCAGCAGGCGGGCCAGCGCCAGCGCTGCGCCCTGCGTGGCCATCTCGAGCCAGATGCGCCGCTGCTCGCGCGGCTGGTGCGTGGCGCGCACCTTCACGCCGCTGGCCGCGGCCAGGGCCTCGAGCAACGAGGGGCTGAGCGCGTGGCTGGTGATGAGTTGAGGCGGCACCGGCTGGCCGATGTAGTGTTGCGCCACGAAGGCCTCAAGCACGGCCAACTCGGGCGCCATCGGCGCGACCGCACCCTCGCCGCCCTCGCCGCCCTCGCCGCCCTCACCGCCCTCGCCCCCATCACCATCCGCCGCTGCGCCGCCGCGTTCGTCCTCACCGCCGACCAGCGCCGCTCCTTCGTCCACATGCGTCGGAAAGTAGGCGCGGTCGCCCAGGTGCCGGCTGCCGCGCACCATGGCCAGGTTGACGCAGGCGCGGCCACCGGCCACTTTGACCGCGAGGACGTCAACGTCCTTGTCCGCGGCCGAAAGGCTGTTGGTGTCCACCGACTGCTGGTGCAGCACACGCGAAAGCGAGCCGATGCGGTCGCGCACGGCCGCCGCCTTCTCGAACGCCAGTGCCTCGGCGTGGCCCATCATCTGTGCCTGCAGGTCCTCGATCACGGCTTGCGCCTCGCCGAGCAGAAAGCGCTCTGCATCACGCACGTCGAGGGCGTACTCGGGCACACCGATGGCCGCCACGCAAGGCGCGGAGCAGCGCTCGATCTGATGCAGCAGGCACGGGCGGCTGCGGTTGCGGAACACCGTGTCTTCGCAGGTGCGCAGGCGAAACACCTTTTGCACGAGTTGGATCGTCTGCTTCACGGCCCACGCATTCGGATAGGGGCCGAAGTAGCGGTGCTTGCGGTCGACGGCGCCGCGGAAGTAGGCCATGCGCGGGTAGCGGATCTCCGCCGCGGCGTCTTCGGCCGCGGCGGCTCGGTTGCCGGTGATCTTCAGGTACGGATAACTCTTGTCGTCACGGAAGAGGATGTTGAAGCGCGGGGCCAGCGCTTTGATCAGGTTGTTCTCCAGCAGCAACGCCTCGGCCTCGCTGCGCACCACGGTCGTCTCCAGGCGCGCGACCCGCGCCACCATCTGCCCGATGCGCGTGCCGTCGTGGTTGCGGTGCAGGTAGCTGGACACGCGCTTTTTCAGGTCGCGCGCCTTGCCGACGTAGAGCACCTGGCCTTGGGCGTCGATCCAGCGGTAGACACCAGGCAGGCCGGGCAGCGCGGCCACCTCGGCCAGCAGTCGCTGATGCGCGGCGTCGGCACCAGCGGCCACCGGGTCGGCGCTGGCGCTGGCGTCGGCGTCGGCGCCGATGCCAGGGGCGGGTGTGGGTTGCGCAACGGCCTTCTTCATCGCGCCGGCATTCTGCCGGCTTCGATAATTCGAGCATGGCGGCCCCGCCCCACCCACCCGTTCCCTCACCCGCGCCTGCCGCGCTGCGCTGGGACATCTTCTGCCGCGTGATCGACAACCACGGCGACATCGGCGTTGGCTGGCGGCTCGCAACCGCGTTGGCCGCAAAGGGCGACTCGGTACGCCTGATCTGCGACGACCTGTCGGCGCTGGCCTGGATGGCGCAGGGCCATCTGCCCCGCGACCCGGGCAGTGAAACGGCAGCGGTGCCCACGAGCGCACCCGGCCTCGCTGTCCTGCCCTGGCCCGGCGGCAAACAATCGGCCGACGTGGTGGTGGAGGCCTTTGGCTGCGATCCGCCCGCTGCCTACGTGCAAGCGATGCACACGACGGATCCGGTGTGGATCAACCTCGAGTACCTCAGCGCGGAAGACTATGTCGAGCGCTCGCACGGGCTGAGTTCGCCACGCGCCGACGGCCTGCGCAAGTGGTTCTTCTTCCCCGGCTTCACCGCCGACACCGGAGGGCTGCTGCGTGAGGCGGGGCTGATGCAGCGCCGCGCCAGCTTCGATCGGCTGGCCTGGCTCGTCCAGCTCGGCTTGCGGCCCGCGCCGGGCGAGCGCGTTGCAAGCCTGTTCTGCTACGAGAACGCAGCCATCGGTCCCCTGTTGGCTACGCTGGCCGATCAGCCCACGCTGCTGCTGCTGGCGCCTGGCGCGGCACAACGGCAGGTGGCCGGCGTGGGTGCCGTGCCGGGCCTGCGCACCGCGGAGTTGCCGTGGCTGAGCCAGACCGACTTCGATCACTTGCTATGGGCCTGCGACCTGAACGGTGTGCGTGGCGAGGACTCGCTCGTGCGGGCTCTCTGGGCTGGGTCGCCGTTTCTGTGGCAGGCCTACCCGCAACAAGGCGGCGCACACGCCGCCAAGGTACGCGCTCTGCTCGGGCAACTGCAACTGCCCAACGACGCCGCCGCGGCCTTGACGGCCTGGAACGGCCTGGCGCCGTGGCCCGGCTTGCCCGCGGCCGCGCCGTGGCGTGCCGCCACCGAGGCGGCACGCGGCCGCCTGCTGGCGCAGGACGACCTCGCGACGCAGTTGAGGCGGTTTGCGCTCGAGCGTGGCCGGCCGCCGCGCCGTCCTCGGTAGCCCGCAAGGCGGCGCAGTCGGCCACTGCTAACATCCGCGTCTTTCCAGTACGGCACTGCGCAGCAGGCGGCACGCGCTGAAAGCCGACGCTTCCTCAGCTTCCATCCATGCCGGGCCGATTTCGCGTGGTTCGGCACATGTACCGACCGTGAGTCCGACCGTGAGGCCGACCCTGAGGCCGGCAACGAGCAGGCCGCATGCGCTCGCAGTCTGGTTCGCAAACCGCAGCCGCCCCACATCCTGATTTGCACCACCTGTCGCCCGCCACCGGGGACCCTTTACCACCATGAAACTCGCTCAAGAAATCCGTGCCGGCAACGTCATCATGCAGGGCAAGGACCCGATGGTCGTGCTCAAGACCGAATACAGCCGCGGCGGTCGCAATGCCGCCACCGTGCGCATGAAGATGAAGAACCTGCTCAACGGCGGCGGCGCCGAAGCGGTATTCAAGGCCGACGACAAGATCGACCCCATCGTGCTGGACAAGAAGGAGTGCACCTACACCTATTTCGCCGACCCGATGTATGTGTTCATGGACGCCGAGTACAACCAGTTCGAGGTCGAGGCCGAGAACATGGGTGACGCCATCCAGTACCTGGAAGACGGGATGGCGGTGGAAGTGACCTTCTACGACGGCAAGGCCATCAGCGTGGAACTGCCCAACTCTGTGGTGCGGGAGATCGCCACCGAGCCAGCCGTGAAGGGCGACACCTCTGGCAAGGTGATGAAACCGGCGACACTGGTGGGCACCGGCTTCGAGATCAGTGTGCCGCTGTTCGTCGAGAACGGCGACAAGATCGAAATCGACACGCGCACTCACGAGTATCGCAAGCGCGCCTGAGCCGTGCGCCGGTAGCGCCTGCGGGCCCGACAGCGCCCATGGCGCCCACAGCACTCCGGCGGCCCGCCCAGGTTTCGCGCGAGGGTCTATGCCCTTCGACTTCGACGCCGCGGTCCAGGCGCCCTTTCGCATGCAACCCGGCCTGCGCCGGCTGGCGACGGGCAGCGCCCAGCTCACGCCGCTTGCACCCGGCTGCAGGCATCAACGCGAGAAGCTGGCCGTGCTGGGCGCATTCGCCCACCAGGCCTTGCTGCAACGCAAGGGCTTCGACCCGCTCACTGCATTGCACACCCTTGCCAGCCAAGCGGCGGCAGAGCATCCGCAGGCCTTCGCCTGGAACGGCCGGCGAGCTGAAGCCTTGTGGCTCGGCACCGCCGTCGTCGACGGCCACGTCGTGCAGACCGCGCCGGGACGCTTCGGCCTCGGCGACGAGGTCGCGCGCTGCCTGCAGGCTCTGCCTCTGGCGTGGCGGCTGGCCGGGCTGCTGTGCCTGGCGTTCACCGAGGACTTTGCCATCGTCGATGCGAGCGACGGCACGCTGCCCTGGCTCGCCGTCACGCTGCCCAGCCACTGGGCACCTGAAGAGAAGGTGGGACGCCACTTCGCTGCCGTGCATGCCCCTGTGGCCGACAACGCACTGCTGCTCAAGGCTGCCGATTCGCTGATGCGAATGGTCAGCGGGCCCGAGGCTGACTCGCGCTGGGAGCGTTTCGTCTGGACCATCACAGACCACCCTCGGTTGCACGCGCACCCGGCGCGTCTGGCGTACCCGCGCTGGATCGACACGCCCATAGAGCGCGCCTGGTGGCGCACCGAGCGCCAGACCTTCATCCCCGTGCCTGGACGCACGCAGGCGGTCTTCACCATCGAGGTCGGGCTCGTGCCGCTGGCGCAGGCGGTGGCGCAGCCCGGGCGTGCGGCGGCGCTGCATGCGGCGGTGGGCAGCATGAGCGAAGCGGTGCTCGCCTATCGCGGCCTGGCCTTGGTGCGCGAGCCCCTGCTCGACTGGCTGGCCAAACGCGCTGCGGTGGCCGGTACCGGCACCGCCCATTCGGGCGCGGCGAGGGTCGAGATAGGCCCTTCAGGCACTGCCGGAGCCGATACCGACGCGCCGGGCGCGATGTGAAAACCGCGCCCATCACACCGGCCACGATCGAGTTCGACGCCGAGGGCGTGCCATACGCGCCACTCTTCGGCGACCGCTATCACGCACGCGCGGGTGCGCTGGCGCAAGCCGAACACGTCTTCCTGCGCGGCAATGACCTGCCCCGACGCTGGGCGGGCCGCTGGCGCTTCGTGATCCTGGAGACAGGCTTCGGACTCGGACACAACTTTCTCGCCACCTGGGCCGCGTGGCGGCGCGACCCGCAGCGCTGCGAGCGGTTGCACTTCGTCTCCATCGAAAAACATCCGCCGCGCCGGGACGACCTCGCCCGAGCCCATGCGCACGCGGCCAACCCGGCCCTGCCCGCCGACCTCGCAACGGCGCTGCAAGCCGCATGGCCGCCGCTCACCGGCGACCTGCACCGCCTGTGCTTCGACGAGGGCCGCGTCGAACTCCTGCTTGCTCTCGGCGACGCCGCCACCTGGCTGCGCCGTTTGCAGCTGCAGGCCGACGCCGTGTTCCTCGACGGCTTTGCACCCGAGCGCAACGCCCAGATGTGGTCGGAGTCGGTTTTCGCCGCCTTGCCGGCACGCTGTGCGCCCGGTGCCACTGCCTCCACCTGGAGCGTGGCACGCGCGCTGCGCGACGGCCTCGCACGCCACGGTTTCGAAGTCGAGCGTGCGCCCGGCTTTGCCGAAAAACGCGAAATGACGGTGGCGCGCTTCGCACCCCGGCACCGCCCGACACCGAATGCGCGCCGTCAGGCTGCCATGCCCGCGGCGCGTGATGCGCTGGTCATCGGTGCCGGCCTCGCAGGTGCCGCTGCTGCAGCAGCCCTTGCCGAACAGGGGCTGGCCGTCACCGTGTTCGATAGCGCACGCGCGGCTGCGCGAGGCGCCTCGGGCAACCCGGCCGGGTTGCTGCGCGGCGTTGTCTCGCGCGACGACGGCGCCCACGCACGCTGGCACCGCGCCTCGGCGCTGGAGGCGCGCCGGCAGATTGCTCCCTGGATCGCCTCAGGTGCAGTGCCTGGCCGCCTCGAGGGCGTGCTCCATTTCGCCGATGACCACGCGGCGATGCGGTCCCAGCAGGCCGCGGCCGCCTGGCCGACCGAGTATGTGCAGGCGCTGGCGGGCGCAGACGCTGCCGCACTGGCGGGCCTTTCGACGACCAGCCCAGCCTGGCATTTCCCGGGCGGCGGCTGGGTCGATCCCGTGGCACTCGTCCTCCACACTCTCGCGATCAGCGGGGCCGCGCTGCGCCTGGGCTGCCATGTCGCGACGCTGCGGCGCCGCGGCACGCGCTGGCTCGCATGCGATCAACGCGGTGTTGCGTTGGCCGAAGCTGACGTCGTTGTGCTCGCGAATGCCGCCGACGCGGCCGTGCTCGCACCAGCGGGCTGCGCAACCGCTTGGGGTCTCACCGGCTCACGCGGCCAGGTCACGTGGCTGCCACCGGCCGGGGCGGCATTGGCGCTGGCGGGATGCATGCCGCTCCTGCCCCTCGCACGCAACGGCTATGTGATCCCGCTGCCCGACGGCAGCGTGCTGTGTGGCGCGACGCAGTGGCCTGGTGCGCCTGGTGCGCCTGGTGCGCCTGGCGCGCCCGGTGGGCACGAAGGACATCAAAGTCACGCAAGGCAGGATCCGCAAGGTGACGGCGGCGGCGCGCGCGCGGACGACAGTGAATCTCCGCGGCCCGAAGACCATCTGCACAACCTCGGCGTGCTGCAGCGCCTGGTCGGCCACCCGCTGACTGTTGAGGTGGCGGCCTGGCTGGGCGGGCGCGTGGGCTGGCGATGCCACACCGGCGATCGCCTGCCGCTGGTCGGCGCGCTGCAGGCCGCGGCGGGGCTGCCCGAGGGCATCCGCATTCGCGATCTCGGTCACCTCGCCCAGCCACGTCACGTGCCACGGGAACCCGGTTTGTTCGCGCTCACCGCGTTGGGTTCACGTGGCATCACCGGCGCAGCACTCGGTGCACGCACGCTGGCCGGGCTCGTGTGCGATGCGCCACTGCCGTTGGACACCGACCTTGTCGACGCCGTCGACCCGGCGCGGCAACTCGCACGCGCGGTAGGGCGAAGCCCCGCTGTCAGCCCCGCGCCCGGCGCCCGCGAGCTTCGGCCTGGCGGTCAGGCGTAGCCGATCGTCAGCACTCCCTCGGGCGTGCCGAGCAGGCACAGGCTGGCGCGGTGGCGTGCGAAGAGGCCCACCGTCACCACGCCCGGCCACTGGTTGACTTCGGCCTCCATGGCCAGCGGATCGGTGATGGCCAGCCCCCGCACGTCGAGGATGGGGTGGCCGTTGTCGGTGATCACACCCGCGCGTTGAACGGCCTGCCCGCCAAGTGCTGCGAAGCGCCGCGCCACCTGGGGCAGCGCCATCGCGATCACCTCCACCGGCAGCGGGAAGCGCCCGAGCACGGACACGCGCTTGCTCGCATCGGCGATGCACACGAAGCGCAGGGCGAGGTCGGCCACGATCTTCTCGCGCGTGAGCGCGGCACCTCCGCCCTTGATCATGAATCCGCGCTGATCAATCTCGTCTGCGCCGTCCACGTACACGGGCAGCCGCTCGACCTCGGCCGCCTCGAGCACGCGGATACCACGCGCCGCGAGCCGCTCGCTGCTCGCATTGGAGCTGCTGACGGCTCCGGCCACCGGTACACGCAGCGTGGCCAACGCATCGATGAAGTGGTTGACGGTGCTGCCGGTGCCTACGCCGACGATCGAGCCTGGGCTCACGTACTGCAGCGCCGCACGGCCGACCAGCGCCTTGAGTTCGTCCTGCGTCATGCGCGGCATTATCGAACGCGGCGGGTGCCGTGCTCGTCCGACAATGCGTGCATGCCCTTCTTGCCCCGCCTGCCCTATGGCCTCGCGCGCTCCTTCCTTTTCGGGCTCGACCCCGAGGCCGCGCACGACCTCACGCTGGACAGCATCGCCGCGCTGCAAAACACGCCGGCCATGTGCCTGTGGGCGCAGGCGCGCGTGAACGACCCGGTCACCATCGCCGGCCTGACATTCCCCAACCGCGTGGGCCTGGCCGCGGGCCTGGACAAAAACGGCCGCTGCATCGACGGTCTGGGTGCGATGGGTTTCGGGTTCATCGAGGTGGGCACGGTCACGCCGAAGGCACAACCCGGCAACCCGAAACCGCGCATGTTCCGCCTGAAGGAAGCCGAGGCGTTGATCAACCGCCTGGGCTTCAACAATCGCGGGCTCGAGGCCTTCGTGGCCAATGTGCGCAGGGCGAAGAGCTTCCGCGCTGCCGGCGGCATCGTCGGCCTCAACATCGGCAAGAACGCGGCCACGCCGATCGAGAACGCGGTGGATGACTATCTGCTGGGGCTGTCAGGTGTCTACCCGTACGCCGACTACATCACCGTCAACATCTCGAGCCCGAACACGAAGAACCTGCGCGCGCTCCAAGGCGACGAGGCGCTCGATGCCCTGCTCGCTGCGCTGCGCACGCGGCGCGACGAACTCGCGCAGCAGGAAGGCCGCGCACGTGGCGGCAGCGGCCGTCGAGTGCCGATGTTCCTCAAGATCGCGCCCGACCTCGATGCGGCGCAGATCGACCTCATCGCCGCCACGCTCGTGCGGCACGGCATCGACGGTGTCATCGCCACCAACACCACCGTGGCACGCGAGGCCGTGCACGGCCTGCCGCATGCGAACGAGGCCGGTGGCCTCTCGGGCAAGCCGGTGTTCGAGGCCAGCAACCGCGTCATCGCGCGTCTGCGCGCGTCGCTCGGGCCGATATTCCCGATCATCGGTGTCGGTGGCGTCCTGAGCGGCGCCGATGCGCGCGCCAAGCACGAGGCCGGTGCCGATCTCGTGCAGATCTACACCGGCCTCATCTACAAGGGCCCGCCGCTGGTGCAAGAAGCGGCACGGGCGTTGGCAGGCCGCGCCACTCAGAACCGGTAGCCGACCCCCAGGCTGTATGACCAGGGGTCGATTTTGGCGTCCAGCGTCTGCCCGCTGGAGAGCGTGGCGCGCGACTTCAGCGCTGTCTTGGCCACGAAGCCATCGAGCGTCCATTGCGGCGCAAACCTGAGGGCGAGCCCGGCCTGTACCGTCAGCCCCCACTTCGACTCCATCGACAACGTGGTCGGGTTGGCCGGTGAGCCGCCTGTGAGCGCGGTGAGCGCGGCTGTGCTCTTGGCCTTGTAGAACTTCGCGTAGGTGGGCCCGGCGCCGACATAGGGCCGCAAATCGGCCTGGGCGCCGAAGAACCGGTACTGCGCGAGGACCGTGATAGGCAGAGCGCGCACCTCGCCGATCTTGCCCACACCGGCGATGGCGCCATCGCCCACAAGGTCGTGCTTGAAGCCTGCGGAGAGCGGCAGATCGAGCGCGATCTGATCGGTCCACATCCACGTGATGCCACCCGTGGGCTGCGTGTTGCTCTTGATGTCGGCCCTGGTGCCCGCAACGCTGGGCGCGGTGAGATCGCCGCTGGTCACATCGGGCGCGATCTGAGTCACGCCGCCGCGCACGACGATGCTGCCGGCCGGCTGGGCCCACGCAGCGCCGGTGCCGGCCAGCAGGGCTGCTGCCGCTGCGAGCGCCCGTGCGACCTGGGTTCGGTGTCTGGATGCCATGTGCAAGTCTCCTCGGTCTTCTTGTGCGGTGCTCAGAGCCAGCCAGCCTGGGCCAGCGAACGCGCGATGAGTTGCGCGAGCAGTTGGTGGCCATAGCCCGAGGGGTGGAAGCCGTCGGAGAACGCCCAGGTCTTGTACCAGTCGGCGCCACCCGTGGCCCCAACGGGCGGCGCCGCGGCCAGTGCCGTGTTGGTGCAGGTCGCGAAGTTGTAGATCGGCAAGCCGTCGCCGCCCACGCCGGCCGCCGGGCACGCCGTGTCGCGGGCATTGGTGAGTGCGTATTGGGCGGGGTTGGCGATCTGGTTGTTGAACTCCGTATAGAAGTCCACCACAGCCACCCGCGCCTCGCCCGCAAAGCTCGTGGCCAGCTGGCGGTTGAAGGCCTCGATCCAACTCTTGAACAGCGCCTCCGATTGCGCACGCGCCGTCGCCCCGGTGGCGCCGCCGCCGCTGGCCGCCGCGATGCCCGCCAGCACGGCCTGGAAGCGGGGTGTGTTGGTGATGCCAGGCATGTTGAGCAAAGCGATGCGCTTGGCGCCCTTGTCCAGGGCGCCGGTCTTGATCATGTTGGCGAACGTGACACCAAGCGCAGTCATGTAGGTCGCGCCGGCCTGGGCCAGGCCAGCGGCTCCGCCCGCGGCCGCGGCCTGCACCTGCGCCGTGCTGAGCTGCGTGCCCAGCAATGCCAGGTAGGAGGCACCGCCGTCGCCGGCCGGGGCCGGCTGGCCAGCGCGCAGGTATGCGCCCACGAGCGCCGCGGCGTCGTTGCCACCACCGTCCACCACCAGCAGGTCGGTGGCAGCGAAGTTGCCCGCCGCGGTGGCGGTGGCGAACTGCACGCCGATGCCACGCGGATCAGGCGCTGACAAGGCCGAACTGGCGGGGTTGATGACCCCGCCGCCGATGGCGAAGTTGGCACAGCCTGCCGCCGGGTTCTGCACGAACGCCGCGCCGTTGAAGGCGTAGAAATTGCAGCCCTTGCTCACGCCGTAGGTGAGCCCGATCCGCTCGGGGTACATGTCGTTGCCCTGGATGGTGGCGCGCACGCCGCCAAAGGTGCCGACATCGGCCAGGCTGTCACCGATCACGACCACCCGCGAGACGCCGGCGGCCGGCGTGGTGTCGGCGCCGCCGCCGCCGCAGGCGGCCAGCACCAAGGCCAAGACTAAAGAGAGCGCCGCGGGCACGGCCATGGGTCGGCGCGCGAGGAAGGGTCGGGACATGGGGTCTCCTGGTGTTCTGCCACTCGCCGTCAAAAAGCACGAGCGTTCTATCTCGCGAACTATACGAAGCCACCACGCGGGCAGCAGCATGGGAAACCCGGTCAGCGCGAGCGCAGCCACACGGCCAGCGTTGGGCGCGGCGCGCCGCCGGCCAGGGGGTCGAACAAGTGGCCGATGAGCGCGGCATGCGCCCGACAAGTTAGGGGGAGGCCAGCCCGCAGTTGCATATCGTCACGGAAGGCGGCCCGATGGGGTGTCAAATGGTCACAGCACGAGTCGAGAATCTGTTGCGTTCGCCTCCCGTGGCGTGATCTGCATCACGTCGCGAATTCGACCTCCCGAACCCAGGGGTTGACCACCATGCACCCGAACCTGCCGACACCGACCCTGATGCTGAGCGACACTTCGACACCTTCCCTGCCCCTTGCCTTGCCACGCAGCGAGGGCGCCATTCCCGATCTGGTGGCCCAGGTGTACGAAGCCGCACCGCAGGAAGAGCGGCGTGCATTGCTGGCCATGCTGCTGCGCCCGCTGGGTCTGCTCTCGCTGGCGGCCATAGGCAGTGGCATCTTTGCCCATCTGCGCCTGCATGGCGGATGGCCGGAGTTCCAGCCCGCGGTCGAGGACCTGCGACGCGTGCGCACCAGCGACATCGCGGCTCTGGTGCACCACGTGCAGCAGGTCAGCATTGAAACCGTGCAGGGCTTGGCCGTTTTCCTCAAGGGCTCACCCGTGCTGGCCGGCTCTGCCACAGTGGCCGTGCTGGTGGCGATGCTCGTGCAGCGCTCGCGCCGGCGTCGCGGCGATCCGGGCGATCGCCTCGACGAAGACGCCGCGCGCCACTGAAGGCCTGCGGCCGGGCGCGCGTATCCGGGCACGCCCTCAGCCGGGAGCCAGGCGGTGGTGCGGCCGGTGGCGTCGACCCGCGGCCTGGACGACAACTCAGTGCCGACTGGAGGTGCGCTGCAAGACCAGCATCAGGTACACCATCGCGACGAATGGCCAGATCTTGGCGGTGTAGCGACCGACCAGGGTGAGCCCGATCAGCATGCGCTGGCGTGGAGGAGACGGCTGCGACCACAGCACCGGATCGGGCGGCGTGAGGTTGATGACCGCCACGCTCAGCGCCAGCAAGGCCAGCGCTGACATCGCCGCGGTTCGTCGTGGCAGGTTCATCGCCAGCGGGGCGGCCACCATGCCGACGGTGAAGCCGATCAGCGCCGCCGGCGTGACCCAGCGCCACGCCGCAGCGGCCTCCCAGAACGCCAGCTGCGCGACAACGCGCGTGACGACGGCGACCATCAAGAGCACGATCCACCAGCGCATGCGCGGCACGCCCTCGGCCATCACGAGGCGCAACAGGATGCCCACGGCGATCAGGTTGGCCGCGACGACGAAGACCTCGGTGCCGACATGGACCAGCGCAGGGATCTCCGCATCCGCGGTCATCTGGAGGTTGCCCCTGAAGTCGCCGTTTCCGAACAACAGCGTGCGTTGCGCGAAGAGTGCGACGAGCCACGCCGCCAGCACGAGCAGCCCCGATTCGGCGAAGTGGCCAGGAACGAGCCAGCGCTGGCGCATGCGCCGGCCGCCGCGCTCATCGGCCAGCCACGGCGTGGCTCTCATGGCCAACGCGGCACCCAGGCCGGCACCCAGCGCATTCATGCCCAAATCGATGACCGAGGAGACACGCCCCGGCAGGTAGGTCTGCATCGCCTCCACGAGCACGCTGAACAGCGTGGGCACGAGCGCACCCGCCAAAAAAGCCCATCGACCCCGCAGGCGCGGGAACAGCGCCAGCACCAGAAGCGCACCAAGTGGGACGTAGCCCACGAGATTGAGTATTGCGTCGAAAGGCGACCCGAACTCGCCAGGAACTCCCAGATAGCCAAGAGCGTGCCGCCCGGGATCGCGCCAACCTCGAAAGGGCCGCAGGCTTGCATAAGCGATCGCGGTGACGACGACGGCGAGTCCAAGGCGGGCAAGGAGAAACGGACGCGGCGCATCTGCCGGCCGCTGTCGCTGTCGCTGTCGTTGTTCGCCAGGCTGTTGGCTCATTCGCCGTTGACCACGCCTACACGTCGCGAGACGCGTGTGGGACTCACGCTTGCAGAACCCGCGGGCGGGCCGCTAGCACCGGCCGCTCAGCGCAAGGTCACGCCGGTCTTGCTCTGCAGCTCCTCACGCGTGACGCCGGGCGCCATCTCCACCACCTTGAGGCCATGGGGGATCACGTCCATGACCGCGAGGTCGGTGATGATGCGGTCGACGACGCCCACACCGGTGAGCGGCAGCGTGCACTGGGGCAGGATCTTGAGGTCGAAACTGCCGTCCTTTTTCTTGGCCACGTGCTCCATCAGCACGACCACGCTCTTGACCCCACCCACGAGATCCATCGCGCCGCCCATGCCCTTGACCATCTTGCCGGGGATCATCCAGTTGGCGAGGTCGCCCTTCTCGCTGACCTGCATCGCCCCCAGGATGCTGAGATTGATCTTGCCGCCGCGGATCATCGCGAAGCTGTCGTGGCTGCCGAAGATGCTGCTGCCCGGTATCGTCGTCACCGTCTGCTTGCCGGCGTTGATGAGGTCGGCGTCGATCTGGTCCTCGGTCGGGAAGGGGCCGATGCCGAGCATGCCGTTCTCGCTCTGCAGCCACACCTCGATGTCCTTGGGCACGTAGTTGGCCACCAGCGTGGGGATGCCGATGCCGAGGTTGACGTAGAAGCCGTCCTGCAGCTCTTGGGCGGCGCGTGCCGCCATCTGGTCTTGGGTCCAGGGCATGTCGTGTGCTCCTTCGATTCGATGCGCTTCAGGCGGCAGACTTCTCACGCACGGTGCGCTTCTCGATGCGCTTTTCTGGCGTGGCGTTGAGCACCAACCTGTGCACGTAGATGCCCGGCAGGTGCACGGCGTCAGGGTCGAGGCTGCCAGTGGGCACGATCTGCTCGACTTCGACCACGCTTATCTTGCCGGCCATGATGACGGCCGGATTGAAGTTGCGCGCGGTCCTTCGAAAGACGAGGTTGCCGCTCTCGTCGGCCTTCCAGGCCTTGCCCAGCGACACATCGGGCACGAGGCTGCGCTCCATCACGTAGGGTTTGCCGTTGAACTCGCGTATCTCCTTGCCCTCGGCCACCAGCGTGCCGTAGCCGGTGCGCGTGAAGAAGGCCGGAATACCGGCGCCGCCCGCGCGCAGCTTCTCGGCCAGCGTGCCCTGCGGCGTGAACTCGAGCTCCAGTTCGCCCGCCAGGTACTGGCGCTCGAACTCCTTGTTCTCACCCACGTAGCTGGAGATCATCTTCGTGATCTGGCGCGTCTCCAGCAGCTTGCCCAGGCCGAATCCGTCGACACCGGCGTTGTTGGAGATCACGGTGAGGTTCATCCTGCCGCTGTCGCGCAGCGCGTCGATGAGCGCCTCGGGAATGCCGCACAGGCCGAAACCGCCCACGGCGAGCAACTGGCCGTCGGCCACGATGCCATCGAGTGCGGCGGCTGCGCTGGGGTAGATCTTGCGCATGAGGACAGGTCTCCTGAGATCGGCGTTCGTTGGCGACGGCCGCGAAGCGTACTACGTAAGCCATTAGGTAAGCATTACGTAGAATCAACTAAGGGCTGCGGCCCCGGCCAAGTGACCTCTCACCACGCACAGGCCCTCGATGTGGGCCAGGAGCCCGCACCGATGGACAACTCCGACCCGCTCGCCTCGCTGGCCGACCCCAGCATGCTCACCGACGCCCTGGCGCGCGTGTTCGCACCCTGGGTGCGTGACCTCGATCTGCGTGTCATCGAAGCCCGCGCCGGCGAGGTGACGCTGGCCCTGCCAATCACGAGCCGCCACGTGCACGAAGGCGGGGTGCTGTGCGGCCAGACCATGATGGCCGCCGCCGACACAGCCATGGTGCTGGCCGTGATGACCAAGCTCGGCGGCTTCAAGCCGATGACCACGGTGCAGTTGCAGATCAGCTTCCTGCGCCAGGTGGCAGGCACCAGTGGCTCGGCGCGTGTGGTGGCGCGCGTGCTGCGCATGGGCCGCTCGCTTGTGTTCGGGGAGATCCAGATCCTCAATGCCGACGACGAACTCGCCGCGCACGCCACCACTACTTACGCGCTGCTGTGAGGCGCCATGCAACGCGCCCGACCGCCAAACCGTGCGCCTGCTGACCCAGGGGGCCCCGCACTCGACCACCGCATCGCGTTCGAATTGGCGAGCAAGGCCATGGGCCGCCGCCTCGGCGTGAGCCCGCGCACGGTGGACGTCTATCGCGCGCGCCTGATGCGCAAAACAGGCGCCGCCACAACACCGGAAATGATCAACAAACTTCTCGCCGGCCAGCGCTGAAGCTGTTGCTCGGCAGACTCCGCGTAGGTGTTCCGAGGCCATACCACGGTATGGCCATCCCCAACCACCCCACGCCTACCATCGTCGCGGCCCCTCGACAGGGCTCTTCATCGAGAGCTTTCTCGCGGCCCGCGTCGCGTGCGTCGTGCGCCCTGGGTTGAGAAAGAAAGACGACACAACATGGAATCCGCTTCGGGCCTGATCGAAACCCTGTGGAGCCAGGTCGGCGGCTTCCTCGGCCCCTACCTGCCCCGGGTGCTCGCGGCATTCGCCATCCTGCTGGCGGCCTGGGTGGGCGCCAGGCTGGCACGCGCCGCCGCCGCCCGCGCCGCGGCGCGGGCACGCCTGGACGAACGCCTGCAGAGCCCCGGGCTGGCACAGACCCTGGCTGGCCTGGCACCGGCAGGGGTGTGGTTGCTGGCGCTGCCGGCACTGCTCGGCACGCTCGAGCTGCAAGGCCTGCTCACGCCCGTGAATGCGATGCTGTCGAGGTTGATGGCATTCGTGCCCAACCTCATCGGCAGCGCGGTGGTGCTGGGTATCGGGCTGCTGGTGGCGCGCATCGTGCGACAGGTGGTGAGCGGGCTGGCGCGCGCCGCGGGCTCCGAGCGCGTCGCCGAAAAGCTGGGGCTGGCCGCATCTCTCGGGGCCGAGGGGCTCGCGGGCCTCGCTGGCCGCATCGTCTTCGCGCTGCTGCTGCTGCCCACGCTGATGGCCGCGCTGCAGCCGCTGGGCATGGACGCGCTGACGCAGCCACTGTCGCGGCTGTTAGAGACGCTGGTCCAGATGGTGCCCAAGCTGATCTCTGCGGCTTTGGTGGTGGGCATCGCCGTGTTTCTCGGTCGCGCGCTGGCCAATCTGGCCAGCGCTGTGCTTGGCGGCGCGGGGCTCGACCGGCTGCCGGCACGCATGGGCATGACGCCGGCCGGCGCCGCCGACAGCGCCACGAAGCTCGCTGGGCGCACGCCATCGGAGTGGGTGGGCAGTGCCGTCATGCTCACACTCGTGGTCGTGGCCATCGCGCAGGCCGCAGAGATTCTCGGCCTGCCGGTGTTGACCGAGATCGTCGCCACCGCGGGCGCCGCACTGGCGCGGCTGGCAGCGGCAGCGGTCATCGTGGTGGCCGGCTTGATGATTGCTGCGCTGGCGGCGCGGGGCATCGAAGCGGGCCCGCTGCCCAACGCCCGCGCCGTGGCGTGGGCGGCACGCGGTGCGATCCTCTTCTTTGCCGGAGCCCTGGCACTGCGCCAGGCCGGTTTGCCCGCCGAGATCGTGGCCATCGCGTTCGGCGCCGTGGTTGGCGCGGTGGCCATCTCGGTGGCGGTGGCTTTCGGCATCGGCGGACGCGAAGTCGCCGCGCGTACCGTCGAGCGCGTGGCGGCAACGTTCGAGCCGCGGGCCGTGCCACATGCCGCACCGGAATCCGCACAAGAGCCCACACCCCGCGTGGCGTCACAGTCATACACGGGCGCGGCCGATGCCGGCACCGACGTTCCCGCGCCGGGGACGCGCCCATGAGACAGGCCACCGCCCTGCTCGAGCGCCTGGGCCTGAGCAGCCAGGTGTGGCTGCTGGGGCTGGTCGCGTCGGCGCTGGCGTCGGCGGCCTGTGCCTGGTGGTGGCCGGCCGGGCCAGGCCGCGACGTCCACGCCACGCCCACATGGTGGGCCTTCGCGGCGACTGGCGGCGTCGGCGTGCTGGCCACCGGCGCCGCCGCATGGATCGCCACCCGCGCGGAGCGGGCGCACCTGTCGATGGGCAGTGCAGCACGGGTGATCGCGCGCGAAGACGACGCGGGCGACGAAGCCGGCGGCGAACCCACGGCACTGCCCTTGCACACCGAATCGGCCGACCTGCTGCAGACCACGGCGGCGCTGCGCCGCGCCGTCGAATCGCTGCGCCAACGCATCGACTCGTTGAGCGCGCAGAACGCGGCGCTGGCGGCCAGGCTCAGCCACCGCACCGAGGAACTGACCTCGTTGCAAGACCTGTCGATCGGCCTCGCACGCAAGGGCAACGATGTGGCCGGCCTGGTCGACGAGGCCTTGCACGCGCTCGGCCGCACGATGACCTACGCCAGCGCCTCGGTGTGGGCGCGCCCCGAGTTCGACACCGCGCAGCCGGTGATGCTGTTGGGCTACCGCAGCCAGGCCACCGAACTCACCGGCCTGGCGCTGGCCGACCTCGCCGGCCTGCGCTTGTCGCGTGCCAACCTGCAGCGTTACGAGCAGATCGAATCCGACGGCGAGCCGATCATCGAGAACCACCCCCAGCAGGGGCTGCTGGCGTGGCTGTGGGCGATGGTCACCGACGATGCGCGCACCTCGGCGCTGTATCGCAGCACACGCTCTTGGATGGCGGTGCCGCTGGCGCTGCACGATCCGTCGCGCACCGACGGCAGGGTGCGCGTGCTCGGCGTGCTGCGCGTGGACCACACCGAACCCGAGCACTTCGACGGCGAGCGCGTGCGCCTGCTCACCGCGGTGGCCAGCCAGACGGCACTGGCCATGCGCCAGGCCCACCTCTCCACACGCGAGCGCGAGAACGCCGTCGCGGCCGAGCGCAACCGTCTCGCACGCGACCTGCACGACGCGGTCTCGCAAACGCTCTTCGCCGCCAACCTCGTGGCCGGCACTTTGAACAAGGACGACACGCTGCCCGCGGCGGCGCGGGCCCAGGCACAGACCCTGTCGCGCCTGAACCAGGGTGCGCTGGCCGAGATGCGCATGCTGATGTTCGAGTTGCGCCCCGATGCGCTGGTGACACTGCCATTCTCCGAACTGTTGCTGCAGGCCGCCACCGCACTCGCCGCGCGCGGCGAGCTCGAGGTGCAGACGCTGATCGACGCCATCGAACCTCCCGTGGCCATGCGCATCGAGCTGTATCGGCTGGTACAGGAGGCGCTGTCCAATATCGCGCGCCACAGCACGGCGCGCCATGTGCACGTGCAGTGGCGCGGCGGCGTTGCAGTCCAAGGCGAGGCGGCTGGGCGGCAACGCGCCCGGCTCACGGTGCACGACGACGGCCGCGGATTCGACACCGCCGCGGAGCATCCGGGCCATTTCGGCCTCACAAACATGAAAGACCGCGCCGCACTGCTGGGCGGCACCTTGCGGATTTACAGCGAGCCGGGCGCTGGCACCACCGTCGAGATCGAGGTCGGCTGGGGCGCACGAGGCGAGCCGCCGAGTGATTCGAGGACTTGAGGACTTGAGGACTTGAGGACTCGAAGAGTTGTATGCAGGCCCGCTGGGCCATGGAGGGAGATTGCCCATGAGTGAGAACAACAACCGAAGCGCCGAGCGTACACAGCCGATCCGCGTCTTCGTGGTCGACGACCACCCGATGATCCGGCACGGCCTGGCCGCGATGATCCGCGCCGAGCGGGAGTTCCGTTGGGTCGGCGAGGCCGGTGATGGCGAAGAGGCGGTTCGGCACGCACCGACCCTGGAGCCCGACCTGCTGCTGGTCGACCTCGTCATGCCACGCATGGACGGGGTGGCCACCATCAAGGCGCTGAAGCCGTTGCTGCCGCGTGCGCACTTCGTCGTGCTCACGAGCGTGCTCGACCCCGCCGAGGTCAAGCGCGCGATGGCGGCTGGCGCTGGCTCCTACCTGTTGAAGAACGCGTCCACCCAAGAGCTCGTCACGGTCATGCACACCGCCGCGCGCGGCCAGCGCGTGCTGGCCCCCGAGGTCAGCGATGCGCTCATCGCCGGCGAGCGCACACCCGCGCCCGGCGGCGACCTCACGCAGCGCGAGCGCGAATTGCTCGCCCTCATGGCCCGTGGCCTGTCGAACCAGGAGATCGGCGACCGCCTCTCGATCGCGATGCCGACGGTCAAGTTCCACGTCACCAATATCCTGGCCAAGCTGCACGCCGACAACCGCACAGAGGCCGTGTTGACCGCGCTCAAGCACAAGCTGGTGGCGCTCGAGTAGATACCCGACATCGGCCGCGGCCGCACAATGCGG
This sequence comes from Burkholderiales bacterium, assembly GCA_031401195.1. GTDB lineage: Bacteria > Pseudomonadota > Gammaproteobacteria > Burkholderiales > Burkholderiaceae_C > Rubrivivax. Next base: position 70,241 of record JANNRI010000001.1, on the reverse strand, counting down.
TGGATGATCACGCTGCATCACCTTGAAAATTCGCGTTCGCAGCGCGTGCTCTGGCTACTCGAAGAGCTGGGGCTGCGCTATGAAGTGCGCCGCTACGCGCGCGACAAGGCGACGATGCTGGCACCGCCAGAACTCGCGCAGGTGCACCCGCTGGGCAAGTCGCCCGTGATCACCGAGGGCGACGTCACAGTCGCCGAGTCGGGCGCGATCATCGAATACCTGCTCGACACGCACGATGTCGCCGCTCGCCTGCGCCCCGCCGCAGGAACTGAGTCACGCCGGCGTTTCACCTACTGGCTGCACTTCGCCGAAGGCAGCGCGATGCCCCCGCTGCTGCTCAAGCTCGTGTTCGACAAAGTGCGCACGGCGCCGATGCCCTTCTTCATCAAGCCCGTGGCCAAGGGCATCGCCGACAACGTGACGAATGCCTTCATCGCGCCGAACATCGCGCGCCAGCTCGCCTTCATGGAGGGCGAGCTCGCGCGCCACGCCTGGTTTGCCGGTGACGGGTTCAGCGCCGCCGATGTGCAGATGAGCTTTCCCCTGGAGGCCGCGCGCGCCCGCGGCGGCCTCGATGCTCGCTACCCGCACCTGCTGGCCTGGCTCGAGCGCATCCATGCGCGGCCGGCCTATCGCAAGGCGCTCGCCGTGGGCGGGCCCTTCGAGCTGGGTTGAGGAGTTCGCGCGGGCCCGTGCCTCAAACGCTACGGCACCCACCGCAGCCACATCTGCCAGCCACTGCGTCGGCTTGCGCGGTCGTGCCACACCGAGGCGGCGGCGCCGAGTTGAACACGCGCATCGCGCTCGAATTGCAGTGATGCATGGGCGCCAAGCACCCGCCCCGGGGCGAAGAAATGCGAGGTCGGCTCTGCACTGCCAACCGAGGTGGCGGCCATCACGGCCCAAACGCCGCCTCGATACAGCCACCCCAAGGTGCCGAGCTTCAGATCGCCGCCTACGGGATGGCCGAGCAACACACCCTCTTGTGTATAGCCTTGGCCGAAGTTCGGATGGCGATAGGTGACAAACGGCCGCGGGTCGTGCGAGATTCGGCCCGCAAGCAGATCGGTCCACTCGACGAAGACCCGCAGCGCCCCACGCTGGATCGGAACGCGCGTATCGGCCCCGATCAAGATGACGTTGCGGCTCGGGAACTTGCCCGCCTCGTCTTCGCCCACCATCTGGCCGTAGAGGGAGGTCCGCGAGACAGGATCGACCAGCCATCGCATGTCGATGCCGGCAAGTTGGTTGCCTGGCTCGTTCTCCGAGGTGATGCCGCCGAAGCCCACGTTGTCGTTGCCCAGCAGCGCATCGATCAACGAACTCGCACTCTGGTCGCGGCCGCGGCCGCCCCACTGCATCGTGCGTGACAGACCGATCTGCAAGCCATTCAGCGGCGCAAGTTCGAGCCGCATGCCGATCAGGAAAGGGCGCCTGGGCCGCTCGTGCCCCTGCAGGCGCCCGACGAAGATATCCGCGCCCCACGCGCCGACCCACGACGCCCACGGGTGGTTGTTCACCTCCACGGCCGTGCGCCGCCAACCCACGGCCGGCACCGCGGGAGCGGCCGCATCGAGGATCAGACTGCCGCTCCAGCCTGGCCCCCAGTGGCGGCGCTCCACAGAGGCGTAAAACTCGCCCCACCCCTCGCCCGCATTCAGTTTGCCCACGGCATGGCTGACCGAGCTGCCTTCGAGGCTGAACTTGCGCGAGGTGCCTTCACGCCATGCCACACCCAGACGCACACGTGCCCCAGGTGGGGCCGAACCTTCCTCGAGCGGTCCGCTCTGCCAGCGCAAACCGCCACGTCCGTGGAACGGACCGGCGATCAACTGGGGTGCATACACCTGCGCACCACCGACCGCCACCGTCACACCCTCGCGAACCTCGATGCCATCGAGGCCACTCCACGCACGCCCGGAAATGAAGGGCTGGTCACGCTGCACTGCCGCCTCCAGCGACAGGCCGGCGACGGCGCTACCGATGCACAGCGCGAGAGCCAGCCCAGTCGCCAGCCCAGTCACCAGCCCAGTCGCCAGCCCAGTCACCAGCCCCGCAGCCAGCCCCGCAGCCAGCCTGACTGCCATCTTGGTGACCAGTGCGATGGCTGGCGCGACAACCGGCGGTCCCGAGCGCAACGACGCCCGCCCCCGCATCAAGGGCTTGCCCGCAGCGAGGCTGCAGCGGCATCGGGCACACGGCCGTGGTCCATCCAGTCGCACACCGCGGCGCACTCGGCACCGCAGGCCAGTCCGTGGGCAGACAGCCACCCCTCATCGTAGTAACTCAACGCGTAGCGCTCGCCGCCATCGCAGATCAGCGTCACGATGCTGCCGGCCTCGCCCCGTGCAAGCATCCCGCGGGCGCAGGCCAGGGCCGCGACGAGGTTGGTGCCTGTGCTGCCGCCGACACGGCGGCCCAGGCGCAGAGAGAGTGCGTGCATCGCGGCCAGGCTCCACAGGTCGGGTACCTTGACCATCGCATCCAGCACGCCGGGCAGGAAGCTCGCCTCGACACGCGGGCGGCCGATGCCCTCGATGCGCGAGCCCTCGGCTAGCGTGAGCGTGGGGTCGGGTCGCAGGTAGTGGTCGAAGAAGACCGAGCGCTCGGCATCCGCACCGCACACGCGTGTGGCATGACGGCCGTAACGCACGTAGCGCCCGATGGTGGCCAGCGTGCCACCGGTGCCGGCGCTGGCGACGATCCACGCCGGCACCGGATTCGGCTCGAAGCGCATCTGCGCGTAGATGCTTTCGGCGATGTTGTTGTTGCCGCGCCAGTCGGTGGCCCGCTCGGCATGGGTGAACTGGTCCAGGTAGTGGCCGCCGAGTTCAAGCGCGAGGCGTTCGCTCTCGGCATAGATGGCCGTCGGCTCGTCGACGAGGTGGCAAACACCACCCTGGAACTCGATGGCGGCGATCTTCTGCGGGCTCGTCGAGCGTGGCATCACCGCCACGAAGGGCAGGCCGAGAAGGCGCGCGAAGTAGGCTTCGCTGATGGCGGTGCTGCCGCTGCTGGCTTCGACCACGGTGCTGCCTTCGTGCAGCCAGCCATTGACGAGCGCGTAGAGGAAGAGGCTGCGCGCCAGGCGGTGCTTGAGACTGCCCGTGGGGTGGCTCGACTCGTCCTTGAGGTACAGCGTGATGCCCGGATGGCCGGGGAGCGGCACGGGGATCAGGTGCGTGTCGCTGCTGCGCTGGAAGTCGGCCTCGATGCGGCGCAGCGCCTCGTGCACCCAGGCCCTTCCGCTTCGTGAGGTCCTGTCGTCGCGCATGCGCTCGTTGGGAGAATTCAAGAGATCAGGGCGCGAGGCGTCTGGCGCAGGGTCGCACGGGTCGCACGGGTCGCACGGGTCATACGAGTCATACGAGTCATACGGGGGTTCAGGTCTGAACACCCAGCTCCCCGGCGAGGCGGTGCACGAGCTGCTTCAACGCCTCCACCTCGGCGGCCAGGCGGGTCTGTTCGGCACGCAGCGCGGCAAGCTCGCCCGCGCTCACCTCCGCAGTGCCATGGTCCACCGCGGCACCGGGGTGCGGGGAGCCGCCTGCGTGGGCCGGCGGCTCGCCCGTGAGCAACTGCGCCCAGCGTGACTCGCGCGCGCCCGGCGCGCGCGGCAGCTTCACGGCACGCGACGGCTCCTTCTCCGCAAGCTCCTCCATGAAGCCTTCCACCGAGGAGAGGTCGGCGAAGCGATGCAGTCGCTCGCCATTCAGCCGCAGCTCGGCCGTCGTCTGTGGCCCGCGCAGCATCAGCACCGCGAGCAGGGCCACCGCGGCACCGGGCAGCTGCAGCACACGCGCCATGTTCTGTTCGTACTTGACGACGCGGCTGCCGCCGCCCTCGAACACGAGCGAGAGCGACTTCAGACCATCGAGCGCCACCAGCACCTCGGCCTCGGTGGCCTCGATGACCGGCTCGCGCGCGGTCTTCTGGTTGCAGCCGTTGACAAGCGCATTCAAGCTCATCGGGTAGGTGTCGGGCACGGTGGCCTGCTTCTCCACCAGCACCCCGAGCACGCGCGCCTCCAGTGGGCTCAGCGTCCGCATCGGCTCACCACCGGTGAGTCAGACGCCGAAGCCGTCGTCGGCCGCGATCACTGCACCATTGACGAAGTGGCTCTCGTTGGCGCACAGCATCATCAGCACCGCATCCAGGTCCTGCGGCTTGCCCAGGCGCTTGCGCGGCAGCATCTGTACGAGCTTTTGTCCGGCCTCGGTCTGCCAATGGTGGTGATTGATCTCGGTGTCGATGTAGCCGGGGCACAGGGCGTTGACATTGATGCCGAAGCGGCCCCACTCCAGCGCCATCGCGCGCGTCATGTGGATGACGGCGGCCTTGCTCATCGAATACACGCCGATCTGCGACAGCACGCGCAGCCCCGCCATCGAGGCCACGTTGACGATGCGCCCGCCGGTGAAGGTGCCCGGTGCCTCGCCCTTGCTGCGCGCGATCATGCGCTTGGCTACCTCCTGCGCCACGAAGAAGGCGCCACGGGAGTTGGTGCCCATGATGTAGTCGAAGTCTTCCGGCTTCACGTCGACGAGCTTCTGCGTCGTGCTCACGCCAGAATTGTTGACGAGGATGTCGATAGCGCCCATTTCCGTCTCGGCGTGGGCCACGGCGGCGCGGATGCTGACGGGGTCGGTGACGTCGAGGACGACCACGTGGGCATCGCCGCCCTCGGCCTCGAGCTCGGCGCGCAGCGTCTTCAGCCGATCGACCCGCCGCGCCGCGAGCACCACGCCCGCCCCAGCGCGGCTGAGCACACGCGCGAACTGCGAGCCCAGCCCGCTGGAAGCACCGGTGATGAAGGCCACGCGGCCAGAAAGGTCGATGTTGTAGGCCATGGCGGGGCTGTTCCTCTGTCGCTTTCTGTCTGTCTTTGTTGATCTGTATCGGGCGCAACGACCGAAATCGACGATAGCACGCAGGGTGCGCATGCCGGTGCCGGTTCCCCAGGCACGGCGGGTACGCGGCGTGCGGCATCATCACCCACCCATGCTGCATATCGACGATCTCGCCAAGCGCTATGGCGACAGCACCGTTTTCAGCCGCGTCTCGTTGACGCTTAGGGCGGGCGAATTTGTGGCGCTGGTGGGCGAAAGCGGCGTCGGCAAATCAACGCTGCTCAACTGCATCGCCGGCCTCGACCGCGCCGACGCTGGCCGCGTCGTGCTCGATGGCACCGACCTCGCCACACTCGACGACGACGGCTGCGCGCTGCTGCGCCGCGCGAGTGTGGGCTTCGTGTTCCAGGCCTTTCACCTGCTGCCGCACCTGCCGGTGGTGGAAAACGTGGCGCTGCCGCTGTGGCTGGCGGGTGAGCGTCGCGGCGCAGGGCTCGCGCGCGCGGAGGTGGCATTGGCCGCGGTAGGCCTGCAGGGCCTGGGCGGGCGCTGGCCGGCGCAGCTCTCGGGCGGGCAATTGCAGCGCGTGGCCATCGCGCGTGCCGTGGTGCATGCGCCCAAACTGATCCTCGCCGACGAACCCACAGGCAACCTCGACCCGATCACCGCCGCGTTGGTGCTGGAGGCGCTGCGCCGCCAAGTGCGCGAGGCGGGCGCGGCCTGCCTGCTCGTCACCCACTCGGCCGCCGCGGCCGCAGTGGCCGATCGCACGCTGCAACTCACTGCCGACGGCGTCGTGGTGGTGCCGAGCGCATGAAGCGCCTCTGGCCCACCCGATGGCCAACCCTCTCGCCACTGCTTTGGCGCGAGTGGCACCACCACCCTTGGCGCCATGCGGTCGCGCTGCTGGCGGTCAGCCTGGGCGTGGCGCTCGCATGGTCGGTGCACCTCATCAACCGATCTGCGCTCGGTGAGTTCGCCGCCGCGGTGCGCAGCGCCAACGGCGAGCCCGACCTCAGCCTGCGCGGCCAACGCGATGGCTTCGACGATGTGCTGTTCGAGCGCGTCGCAGACGACGAGGCGGTGGCGCACGCGAGCCCGGTGATCGAGGTCGAGACGCATGTGCGGGCCGACCCCGCAGCCACCCGGCAGGCCATGCGCGTGCTGGGCATCGACGCGCTGCGCGTGGCGCCGCTGGCCGCGTCGCTCATGCCATTGCCGGCGCGCGGTGAAGCTGCCCAGGTGTTCCTCGATCCCGGCGTGGTGTTCGTCAACCGCGCGGCGCGTGAGCGTCTCGGAGCCGCCAGCGGCGCGGCGCGGGCGTTGGCACGTTCGCAGACGTTGACGCAGACGCTGCCACAGACGATGCCGCAGACGCAGACGCAGACGCAGACGCGGCCACAGGCGCAGACCCAGACACTGGCCCAGCCGGCGCAGCCGGTTTTTATCGAAGTCCAGGCCGGCTCGCGCTGGATTCTCCTGCGCGTCGCGGGCGACTTGGCCGCCGGCGGCGGGCCGCTGATGGTGATGGATATCGCCGCCGCGCAGCAGTTGTTCGGTCTCCAAGGACGCCTCTCGCGCATTGACCTGCGTCTGGTGCCGGGCAGCGACGCTGCGGCGCTCGTCGCGCGGCTCGCCCTGCCGCCCACGGTGCGAGCGGTGGCGCCCGAGGCCGCCGAGCAGCGCGTGTCGAACCTCTCGCGTGCCTACCGTGTGAACCTCACCGTGCTGGCGCTGGTGGCGCTGTTCGTGGGTGTGTTTCTTGTGTACTCGGTGGTGTCGCTGTCGGTGGCACAACGCACACCGGCGCTGGCCCTGCTCGGCGTGTTGGGCCTCACGGCAGGCGGGCGCCGATGGTTGGTGCTGGGCGAGTGCGCGCTGGTCGGTGCTCTGGGCGGAGCAGCCGGCGTGGCCCTGGGCACGGCGATGGCCGCGTTGGCGTTGCGCCTACTGGCCGGTGACCTCGGCGGCGGCTACTTTCCCGGTGTGCAGCCGGCGTTGCACTGGAGCACACCGGCGGCGGCGCTCTTTCTCGGCTTGGGCGTGGCCTCGGCGCTGGTCGGTGGCTACCTGCCGGCGCGCGCGGCCGAACGGCTGCGGCCGGCCGTTGCGCTCAAGGGGCTCGGTGACCCGGGCGGACATGCCCCGGCCAGCTGGCCCGGGCTGGTGTTGCTCGCGCTTGGCGTGGCGCTGGCCTTTGCGCCACCGGTGGCCGGGCTGCCGCTGGCTGCTTACGCGGCCGTGGCCGCCTTGCTGAGTGGCGGCGTGGGCCTGGTGCCGCCGATGGTGCACGGCCTCGTGCGCGTGCTCGGCACCGGCTTGCGCACGCCGGCCGCGGGCGGCGCCGCTGGGGCCGGCTCGCCGCTGTCGCTGCTGGCCTTGCGGCGCGCCTCGTTCCACCGCGGTACCGCCACCGCGGCCATGGCGGGCGTGGTGGCGAGCCTGGCGTTGGCGGTGGCATTGACGGTGATGGTGGCGAGCTTTCGCACCAGCGTGTCGGACTGGCTCGAGCAGGTGCTGCCGGCCGACCTTTATGCACGCAGCGCCGCCACAGCCACGATGGCCGAGACCGCCTGGCTGCCAGCGGACATCGAGGCGCGCGTATTGGCGCTGCCAGGGGTCGTGCGCCTGAGCGCCTCGCGCGTACGTTCGCTGCAGTTCGAGCCTGGGCGACCGGCGGTGACGCTGATGGCCCTGCCTCTCTTTGCTGCCGACAGCGGGCCGCCCTTGTTGGCGCTCGTGGCCCCTGCAATGCCGCCGCATGGCCGCCTTCCCGACGTGTTCGTGAGCGAGGCGGTCGAGGCGTTGTACGGGGCCCGCCCAGGCACGACGCTCGTGCTGCCGATGGCCACCACGGCGGGCGCCGCCACGCCCACATTCGTGCGCGGCGTGTACCGCGACTTCGCACGCCAGTTCGGCTCGGTGGCGATGGACCGCGCGCTGTACCAGCGCCTCAGCGGCGACACCCGCGTCAGCGATCTCGCGCTGTGGCTCCTCCCCGGCACCTCTCCAGGCACGGTGATGGCTGCCGTGCGCGCCTTGCTGCCGGACCCGGCGTTGCTCGACTTCGCCACCACGGGCGAACTGCGCGAAGTCTCGCTGCGCATCTTCGACCGCAGCTTCGCCGTGACCTACTACCTGCAAGCGGTGGCCATCGCCATCGGCCTGGTGGGCATCGCGGCCAGCCTGTCGGCGCAGGTGCTGGCCAGGCGCAAGGAGTTCGGGCTGCTCACGCACCTGGGGCTGACGCGGCGGCAGTTGCTGCTTGTCGTCACCAGCGAGGCCGCGGCCTGGGTGGCCGCCGGCACGGCCGTGGGGTGTGCGTTGGGTATTGCGGTGAGCGCGGTGCTGGTGCACGTGGTGAATCCGCAGAGCTTTTACTGGACCATGGACATGGTGCTGCCGGCGGGGCGACTCGGATTGTTGTGTGCGGCGGTGTTCATCGCAGGCACGCTGACCTCGGCCTGGGCCGCGCGTGGCGCCACGGCGAAAAGCGCGGTGCTGTCGGTGAAGGACGACTGGTGAACCGGCGCGCGCTGCTGGCCGGCAGTGTGGTGCTGGTGGCCGGCCTGCGCCGGGGGATGGTCGCTGCGGTGGCCGGCGCGGCGTGGGCGGCGCGCGCAGCAAGTCTCGCGGTTGACGGCCCGGCGGTGCAACGTGGCCGCCGCCTCACGTTCCCGCGCGACCATGGCGCACACCCTCGGGCTCGCACCGAGTGGTGGTACCTCACCGGATGGCTGGGCGCCGATGCGGCGCGGCCCCACGAGCCCACGCACGGGTTCCAGGTGACCTTCTTTCGCAGCCGCAGGGCCCCGGCCATGCCGGCGGGTCCAGCTTCGTTGCCGGACCAAGCGCCGCCGTCGGCCAGTGCGGCAAACCCTCCGTCTCCGGGCCGTTTCGATGCCCGCCAGCTGCTGTTCGCGCACGCGGCCATCACGGACCTGGCAGCCGGGCGCCACCACCACGCGCAACGTTTCGCGCGCTGGAACGGCAGCGCGGGCACCGGGCCTGACCGCGCGGCACACGACGACGCGGATATCGTGCTCGCGCGCTGGCGCCTGCGACGCCGGGGCCCGACCGATGCCGCGCTCTGGTCCACCGAGGTGCGCGGTGTAGGCTTTGCATTGACAGGCTCGTTTGCCACGGCGCAGCCGCTGCTGCTGCAAGGCGATGCCGGCTACTCGCGCAAGGGCCCCGAAGAGCAGCAGGCGAGCCACTACTACAGCCTGCCGCAGCTCGCCGCCCGACTGACGGTCGAATTGAACGGCCGCCGTTTCACCGCCGAGGGCCGCGCCTGGCTCGACCACGAATGGAGCGACGATCTCATGCACCCGCTTGCGGTGGGCTGGGACTGGATCGGCTTCAACCTGTTCGACGGTGGCGCCCTCACCGCCTTTCGGCTGCGCCGCGCCGACGGCCAGGCCTTGTGGGCCGGAGGCAGCTGGCGCGATGGGGTGGCCGCCGCCTCAGGCGCGGCGCATGTCGTGCGCAGCTTCGACGCCGGTGAGGTGCGGTTCGAACCGGGGCGCCGCTGGCGCAGCCCGTCGACAAACGCCGACTATCCCGTGGTCTGGCAGGTGCACACGCCTGCCGGGCGCCACTCGGTCAGGGCCCTGCTCGACACGCAGGAACTCGACAGCCGCGGCAGCACCGGCGCGGTGTATTGGGAAGGGCTGGCCGAATTGCTGGACGAGGCTGGCCACCGCATCGGCCTGGGCTACCTCGAGATGACCGGTTACTCAGCACCCCTGAAGCTCGGCGGCTGAGGAAGACTCGTCATCAACCGCGGCGCGTCGCGGCGGCGAAGCTCACTTCTTGTCGGCGCGAAAGCCGTCGCGCGCGGCCCCGGGCGACGGGCGCTGATTGGCTGCGACCGGCGCGGCGCGCACACAGTTGCCACCCGCCGCCCGTGCAGCACCGAGCGCATCGGCCACGTCCTCGAGCAGCGCCTGCAGGTACAGGTGCGCGGGGCGCAGGTGCGCGACGCCCACGCTCACCGTGAAGCGCACGCGCCGCGGCGGCACGGCGATCTCCATCTGCTCGGCGCGTTCGCGAATGCGCTCGGCCACGTCGAGGGCACCGGTGGCGTCGGCATGCGCCAGGAATACCGCAAACTGCCCGGTTTCGTAGCGTGCCAGCGCATCTGCGCCGCGCAAGGTGGGTGCGGTGGAGGCGAGCAGGTCAGCCAGCACCTTCTCGCCCGCGGTCTCGCCTAGCGCATCGGCCAGGCGCGGGTAACGATCGACCTCGATCAGCAACAGCGCGGCGCCGGTGCCGTAGCGGCGTGAGCGCGACCACTCGCGCGACACCATGTCCGTGAAAAGCTCGCGGCTGAGTGCCGCGCCCTGGGAGGCGGCAACCGGCAGGGCCGGGGTGGCCGTAGGGATCGCAGCGCCAAGTACAGCCTCGGCCGCCTCGGAAGATGCCGGCCCGGCCCGGCGCGCCAGGCCGAGCAGCGCCGCGCCCAGCGGCAACGCAGTGAACAAGACCCCCACGCCAGCGGCGAGGCCCGCCACCCACGGCGTGACGGGCTGGAACCAGGCAGCGATGGCAAACCCCAACAGCGCCGCCACCGCCACGGAGCCGGCCACGAACAACAGTGCCAGCGTGCGCAATGGCACGCTGAAAGGGGCCGGCGCAGCCGATGCGATGGGCGTCTCACGGGCGCCTAGCGGCGCGGGCAAGGTGGTCTGGTCTGGACGGTACGGCATGAAAGCCTGGCGGTAGGTGGGCAGTGGAGCCAACGAGGGGGTTCGTGAACGAGTGCAATGCGGCCTTGCGAAACGATCACCGCACGAGCGATCAGCGCCCGGCCGACCGCTGGTTATTCGACCACAACGGCCAGAACTTTTGCCTCGGCTCTGTTGCGTAACGTGACGCACCCCCCGGAAAGGACGGGCGCCGCAGCCCGAGCGGGTGCCTTGGATGCGCGACTTGGGCGCGACCTGGATCCGACCGGGCCGCCGCATAGACTTGCTGGAATGCCCTCCCCCGAAACCCAACGTCAGGCGGCCGCGACGCCGCAGTCCCTCTCGGGCCTGTTGCCCTACCTGCGGCCCTACCGTGGCCGCATCGCGCTGGCCGGCCTCTTCCTGGTGCTGGCGGCGCTGTCGACGCTGGCTTTTCCCGTGGCGCTGAAGCTGCTCATCGACCAGGGCCTTGTGGCTGCCGATCCTGGTGAGCGGGTGCTCGCATTGCGCGGGCACTTCCTGGCGCTTTTCGCGGTCGGCGCGGCGTTGGGTGTGTTCTCGGCGGCGCGCTTCTACATGGTGACTTGGCTGGGCGAGCGCATCACCGCCGACCTGCGCAACGCTGTCTACGCCCACGTGGTGCGGCAAAGCCCCCAGTTCTTCGAAGCCACCCAGACCGGCGAGGTGCTTTCGCGCCTGACCACCGACACCACGGTGGTGCAGACGGTGGTGGGCTCCTCGCTGAGCATGGGCCTGCGCAATACCGTCATGGGCATCGGTGCGCTCTTGGCGCTGGTCGTCACCAACCCCTACGTGATGGCGCAGGTGCTCGCCGTCCTGGTGCTGGTGGTGTTGCCCAGCCTCTACTTCGGGCAGCGCGTGAGAAAGCTCAGCCGCGCCAGCCAGGACCGCGTGGCCGATTCCAGCGCCATCGCGTCGGAAGTGCTGAACGCCATTCCCGTGGTGCAGGGCTTCGTGCAGGAGAAGCGCGAAGCCGCGCGTTTTGCCGACAGCACCGAGCGCGCCTTCGACACGGCGCGCAAGCGCACGCGCGTGCGCTCGCTGCTGGTGGCCTTCATCATCACCGCCACCTTCGGCGCGCTGCTGTGGGGCCTGTACCAGGGCACGCAGGCGGTGCTCGCCGGGCAGATCACGGCCGGGCACCTGGGGCAGACCGTGGTCTTCGTGATCATCCTCGTCAGCAGCGTGGCGGTGCTGGCCGAGGTGTACGGCGACCTGCTGCGTGCCGCCGGCGCCACCGAGCGGCTCATGGAACTGTTGGCCACGCGCTCGCCCGTGGCCGACCCGGCGGCGCCGCGCGCGCTGCCACCGCCCGGTGCGAATGGTGGCGGCTCGGCGGTGAGCCTCACGCACGTGACGTTTCATTACCCCTCGAGGCCACGGCAGACGGCGCTGTCCGATTTCTCGCTGCAGGTGCGACCCGGCGAGACAGTGGCGCTGGTGGGGCCGAGCGGCGCCGGCAAGAGCACGGTGTTCCAGCTGCTGATGCGCTTCTACGATGCCGACGGCGCCGGCGGCGCCGGCGCTGCGTTTCGTGGCCGCATCGAGATCGACGGCGTGCCGGTGCGCGAGGCCTCGTTGGCCGATCTGCGCGGGCGCATCGGCATCGTGCCGCAGGACAGCACCGTGTTCTCCACCTCGGCGCTGGAGAACATCCGCTACGGCCGCCCTGCGGCCGGCGACGACGAGGTGATCGCCGCGGCGAAGGCCGCCTTCGCGCACGAGTTCATCCGTGCGCTGCCCGAGGGCTACAACACCTACCTCGGTGAGCGTGGCGTGCGCCTCTCGGGCGGCCAGCGCCAGCGCATCGCCATCGCGCGCGCGATGCTGAAGAACCCACCGCTGCTGCTGCTCGACGAAGCCACCAGCGCGCTCGACGCCGAGAGCGAGCGCATGGTGCAGGCGGCGCTCGAGGCGGCGATGAAGAACCGCACCACGCTCGTCATCGCGCACCGCCTGGCCACCGTGCAGCGCGCCGACCGCATCGTCGTGATGGAGCAGGGGCGCATCATCGACATCGGCCGCCACGACGAACTCGTGGCGCGCGGCGGGCTCTATGCGCGGCTGGCAGCGATGCAGTTCGATCTCGAACCGGTGGCCGGATAATCACGCCATGCTCCCGCCCACGCGCCCGGTGCGCTCTACCTACGAAGACTTCATGCGCCATGTGTTCGAGCATGGTGCGCCCAAGTCCGACCGCACCGGCACCGGCACCAAGAGCGTGTTCGGCCACCAGATGCGCTTCGACCTCGCTGAGGGTTTCCCGCTGATCACCACCAAGAAGATTTTCTGGAAAGCGGTGGCGCTGGAGCTGCTGTGGTTCCTGCGCGGCGACGGCAACGCGCGCTGGCTGCAGCAGCGCGGCGTGACGATCTGGGATGAATGGGCGCGCGCCGACGGCGACCTCGGGCCCGTGTACGGCGTGCAGTGGCGCAGCTGGCCCAAGCCCGATGGTGGCCACATCGACCAGATCGCCGAGGTGGTGACACAGCTGAAGAGCAACCCCGACAGTCGGCGCATCATCGTGAGCGCCTGGAACGTGGCCGAGCTGTCGAAGATGGCGCTCGCGCCCTGCCACGCGTTGTTCCAGTTCTACGTCGCGCAGGGAAGGCTCAGCTGCCAGCTCTACCAGCGCAGCGCCGACATCTTTCTCGGCGTGCCCTTCAATATCGCCAGCTATGCGTTGCTCACGCACATGCTGGCGCAGCAGTGCGACCTCGAGCCCGGCGAGTTCATCTGGACCGGTGGCGACTGCCACATCTACAACAACCATGCAGAACAGGTGCGCACGCAACTCGAACGCACGCCCTACCCGTTCCCGAAGTTGCACGTCACGCGCCGGCCGCCCTCGATCTTCGACTACGAATACGAAGACTTCGAGATGCTCGAGTACCAGCACCACGCCGCCATCAAGGCGCCGGTGGCCGTATAAACGAGCCTTCCGCTCGAGGGGCCCATGAAGATCACATTGGTGGCCGCGGTGGCGGCCGATCGCGGCATCGGGCGCAGCAACGGCCTGCTCTTCACCGACGTGGCCGATCAGCGCCACTTCCGCGCCGTGACGCTGGGCAAGCCCGTCGTGATGGGCCGCAAGACCTGGCTCTCGCTGCCAGAGCGCTTTCGCCCTCTGCCCGGGCGACGCAACATCGTGCTCAGCCGCGACGCCGGCTTCGAGGCGCCGGGCGGTGAAACCGCGCGCTCGCTCGACGAAGCCCTGCAGCGCTTGGCCGACGAGCCCGAGGTGTGCGTGGTCGGCGGCGCGGAGGTCTACGCCCAAGCCCTGCCCCGCGCCGATGAGATGCGCCTGACCGAGATCTCGCGCACTTGGCCCGAGGCCGACGCGCACTTCCCGAAGTTCGACACCACGCAGTTCGATGAAGTGCAACGCACCGAAGTGCATGCCGTGGACGGCACGCCCATGGCCTTTGTCACCTACCGGCGCCGATGACGCCCGCGGACAACCCCGCGGCCGCGACGCCACCGCCGGGCGCGCCTGAGGACCCTGATCGCAGCGCTCATCACGGCCCTCATCACGACACCCCGCACGACACCCCGCACCGCACCTCGCACGGCACGGACTCGCGCTACGCATGGATGCGCCTGATGGTGACGCTGGCGTTGATGACGCTGGGCAGCAGCGCGATGTACGTCGTCTCGGTGGTGCTGCCCACGGTGCAGGCCGAGTTCGGCGCCGCGCGCGCCGATGCCTCGCTGCCCTACACGCTGCTGATGGTGGGCTTCGGCCTGGGCGGCGTGGCGATGGGCAAGCTCGCAGATCGCTACGGCCTGATGACCGTGGTGATGATCGGCGCCGTCGGCCTGGGGGCCGGTTACGTGGCGGCCGGGCTGGCGGGCAACCTGTGGGTCTTCGCCCTCGTGCACGGCGTGCTGCTCGGCGCCTTGGGCAGCGCCGCGACTTTCGCGCCGCTGGTGGCCGATGCGTCGCTGTGGTTCGTGCGCCGGCGCGGCATCGCGGTGGCCATCTGCGCCAGCGGCAACTACCTCGCCGGGGCGATCTGGCCGCCGATCGTGCAGCACTTCGTGAGCCAGGTCGGTTGGCGCCCCACGTTCATCGGCCTGGGGGTCTTGTGCGCTGTGGCAATGCCGCTGCTGGCCTTGCTGCTGCGCCCCCGCCCGCCCGTGGCCAGTGCGCCGGCGGTGGCGCCCGCGGGCGGTGCGATGCCGTCCTCACGGCCTTTCGGCCTTTCGATGAACCAGGCGCAGCTGCTGCTGTGCGTGGCGGGCGTGTCCTGCTGCGTGGCGATGAGCATGCCGCAGGTGCACATCGTCGCCTACTGCACCGACCTCGGCTTTGGCGCCGCGCGCGGCGCCGAGATGCTGAGCCTGATGCTGGCCTGCGGCATCGTGAGCCGCCTGGTCTCGGGTGTCATCTGTGACCGCATCGGCGGCCTGCGCACTCTGCTGCTGGGCTCGGTGCTGCAGGGGCTGGCGCTGCTGCTGTTCATCCCCTTCGACGGGCTCGTGTCGCTCTACCTCGTGTCGGCTCTGTTCGGCCTCTTTCAGGGCGGCATCGTGCCGAGCTACGCCATCATCGTGCGCGAGCACTTTCCACCCAAGGAGGCCGGCGCACGCGTGGGCATGGTGCTGATGAGCACGCTGCTCGGCATGGCGCTCGGCGGCTGGATGTCGGGCAAGGTATTCGACCTTACCGGGTCGTACCATGCGGCCTTCGTCAACGGCATCGGCTGGAACTTGCTCAACGGCGCCATCGTGCTGTGGCTGCTGTGGCGCGTGACGCGGGGCGGGCGCAGCGGCAGGCCGGTGGGTGCGGCCGCGGCCTGAAGCCGGGCGATCGGCCACCGCGCATCTCCGCCGCCTCCCAACGCGGCAGGCCACTCGCAGCGATCGGCGCGGCGCAAACGCACGACGAGGTCGACGTCGCTGTGCGTGCACGGCACGCCAGACGCGATGCGCGGACTCTCGACTGCGCTCGGAAACGCACCGACAGCGCCGGCACCTCTTCGGCGCACGCCAAAATGGCCTGCGACAGGGGCTGCGACAAAGGCTGCGTTCGGCTGCCTTGTACGATGCCGCGATGAAACTCGCCACCTGGAATGTCAACTCGCTGACCGTGCGCCTGCCGCAGGTGCTTGAATGGCTCGCGAAGGACCCTGTCGACGCCCTGGTGCTGCAGGAGACCAAGCTCACCGACGACAAGTTTCCGCATGCCGATTTCGAAGCTGCGGGCTACGAGGTGAAGTGGTTCGGGCAGAAGACCTACAACGGCGTGGCGCTGCTCACACGAGGCGCGGCGGCTGGGGACGTGGTGCGCAACATTCCGGGTCTCGAGGACGATCAGGCCCGCGTGATCGCAGGCACCTTCGCCGGCTTGCGCCTGATCGGCGCCTACTTCCCCAACGGCCAGGAGCCGGGCAGCGACAAGTTCGCCTACAAGATGCGCTGGCTCGACGCGTTGCGCGGCTGGGTCCAGCGCGAACTGATCGCGTCGCCCTCGCTCGTGCTGATGGGCGACTTCAATATCGCGCCCGAAGACCGCGACGCCTACGACCCGCTGGCGTTGGCCGGGCAGATCCACCTCACGCCCGAGGAGCGTACGCACTTCCAGCAGTTGCTGGGCCTGGGCCTCGTGGATGCGTTTCGGCTGTTCGAGCAGCCGCCCAAGAGCTGGAGCTGGTGGGACTACCGCAACCTGGCGTTTCGCAAGAATCAGGGGCTGCGCATCGACCACATCCTGGTGGGCAAGGCGCTCGAGTCGCGCGTCTCGGCTTGTGTCATCGACAAGCTGCCGCGCAAGAACGAGCGCCCCAGCGATCACGCACCGGTGGTGGTGACGCTGGCTGACTGAGCCCGGTCAGACCTTGAGCGCGAGCTCCTTGATCTTGCGCGTGAGCGTGTTGCGCCCGATGCCCAGCTTCACCGCCGCTTCGATGCGGCGCCCGTGGGTCACATCCAGTGCGGTGGTGATGAGGCAGCCCTCGAACAGCGCGTTGAGCGTCTCCCAGACGTCGGCCTCGCCCGAATCGAGCCGGCGCCGCGCTTCGCGCTGTAGGTCCGCCACCCAGGCCAACTCGCTCGCACTGGCCGCGGGCATTGCAGACGGGCGCGGAGCCCCCGCGGCGTGGACGGCTCCCGCCGGCGCATCGTGCGGCGCAACCGTTGGCCCGGACAACGCTGCGCTGGCGGCGACAGGGGACAACACCTCGCGCGGCAGGTCCTGCACCTGGACCACCTGCGCCGGCGCCATGACGGTCAGCCAGTGGCACAGGTTCTCGAGCTGCCGCACGTTGCCCGAGAAGTCGTAGTGGGTCAGCGCGCTCATGGCCGCTTCGCTCAGGCGCTTGGATTCGACACCCAGCTCCCTGGCGCTCTTGGCCAGGAACGATTGCGTGAGCATCGGGATGTCCTCGCGCCGCTCGCGCAATGCAGGCAAGCGCAGCCGGATCACGTTCAGGCGGTGATAGAGATCCTCGCGGAACACGCCTTGGCGGACGCGCTCTTCCAGGTTCTGGTGCGTGGCAGCGATGACACGCACGTTGGTCTTGATGGGCTGGTGGCCGCCCACGCGATAGAAGTGCCCGTCGGAGAGCACCCGCAGCAGCCGCGTTTGCAGGTCGTAGGGCATGTCGCCGATCTCGTCGAGGAAGAGCGTGCCGCCATCGGCCTGCTCGAAGCGGCCGCGCCGCGTGGCCTGCGCGCCGGTGAAAGCGCCGCGCTCGTGGCCGAAGAGCTCGCTCTCGAGCAGGTCTTTCGGTATGGCCGCGGTGTTGATGGCCACGAACGGCCCCCCGGCCCCCGTGGTGGCGCCGGCCGCCTGGGTGGCCGACTTGCCCCCTTCGCCACGCGGACTGTGCCGGTGCAGCGCCCGCGCCACGAGTTCCTTGCCCGTGCCGCTTTCGCCGGTGATAAGCACGGTGACGTTGCTCTGCGAGAGCCGCCCGATGGCGCGGAACACGTCCTGCATCGCACTCGCCTGGCCGAGCATCTCGGGCATCTCGCCGGTGCGGACCTCGCCGTCGTCCTCGCGCAGGCTCTCGCCGACGGCACGGCGGATCAGTTCCACCGCGGTGGCGATATCGAAAGGCTTGGGCAGGTACTCGAAGGCCCCGCCCTGGAAGGCCGAGACGGCACTGTCCAGGTCGGAGAACGCGGTCATGATGATCACCGGCAGCCCGGGATGGCGCTTCTTCACCTCGGTGAGCAGGTCGATGCCGCTGCCCCCGGGCATGCGGATGTCGCTCACCAGCACCTGCGGCGCGTCGCCGCCGACCATGGCGCTGAGCGCATCGCGCGGGCTGCCGAAGCTCTTCACCGTGTACTGCTCGCGCGCGAGTGCCTTTTCGAGCACGAAGCGGATGGACTGATCGTCGTCCACGACCCAGATCGGTTTCATGCGCAGCTCCCGAACTCAGACTCTGTGTGACAAGTGATCGCCGCGCGGCCGAGGCCTCCCGGGCGAGCACCGATATCAGGCGGCGCGTTACCCGGCAGGCTCCCGCCGCGTGGTGATCGCGGGGATCGCGGCGATCGCGGCGATCGCTGGTGGGCTGTACTCACGGCAATGGAATCACGATCTTGAAGACGGTGCGGCCCGGCGCGCTTTCGCATTCGATGATGCCCTGGTGGTGTTGCACAAAGGTCTGGGCCAGCGTGAGCCCAAGGCCCGAGCCGCCTTCGCGCCCGGACACCAGGGGCTGGAAGATGCGATCGCGAACGGCCTCGGGCACGCCGGGCCCGTTGTCATGGATATGCAATTCCAGTGCCAGCCGAAAGCGCTGGCGCCCGATGGTGGTCTGGCGGGCCACGCGCGTGCGCAGGTCGATACGCGCGCTGCCGGCCGCGATGCGCGCCGCCAGCGCCTGGGCGGCGTTGTGGACGATGTTGAGCACAGCCTGGATCAGCTGCTCGCGGTCGCCGCGAAACTCCGGAATCGAGGTGTCGTAGTCGCGCTGCACGGTCAGCCCGCGCGGGAACTCCGCCAGCACGAGCGCGCGCACGCGCTCGCAGACTTCGTGGATATTGACGTCGCCCACCACAGGCGCGCGCCGGTGCGGCGCGAGCAGGCGGTCCACCAATGCCTGCAGTCGGTCGGCCTCGTGCACGATGACGCGCGTGTACTCCTTGAGCTCCCGGGCGCTGACCGCGGGCGGGCCACCAGCGCTGCCGGCGACAGCCTCCCCCCGCGGGGCGGGGCCGGGCTCGGGGCGGTCCAGCAACTGGCCGATCTCCAGCTCGAGCAGCTGCGCGGCTCCGCGGATGCCGCCCAGCGGGTTGCGGATCTCGTGCGCGAGGTTGCGCACCAGCTCCTTGTGCGCGGCCACCAGCTCCTGCACACGTTCCTCGCGGTCCTGACGCGTCTGCTGCTCGATCTCGATCATCTCCAGCAGCACGGCATCGCCCCGCGCGCCGGCCGGGGCGCCGAGGTCGATCTGGCTCAGGATCACGTGCACCGGCAGGTCAGCGTGCCCGGGCCCCTGGCCATGCCGGCGCAGGTGCGCCTCGAAGCGGCTGCTGGCCACGAGGTTGGCCGCCACGCGCCGCACGTTTTCGGCCACGGGCGCGGATTCGTTGAGCCATTCGAAGGCGTTGCCGCGCTGCAACCGGCGCCGCGACACGCCGATCACGTTCTCGAGCGTCGAGTTGGCCACCATGCAGCGGCCATCGGGCCGCACGA
Source organism: Burkholderiales bacterium (assembly GCA_031401195.1). Taxonomy (GTDB): domain Bacteria; phylum Pseudomonadota; class Gammaproteobacteria; order Burkholderiales; family Burkholderiaceae_C; genus Rubrivivax. The sequence continues at coordinate 51,027 of JANNRI010000001.1, read as the reverse complement.
TGGCCACCATGGTGGCGAGTTGATCGAAGGCTTCGAAACCCGGCACCACGTCGCCGGGCTTTACGATGGCGGCGAGCGTTTGCCGCAGGCTGCGCGAGGCCATGTTCAGCGGCGCCGCGCCGCCGGGGCCGGAGCCGGCCTTAGGTTCCGGGCAGCTTGGTCAACTCGCGGCGTATGGCCGCCAGATCGGCTTCCTTGCGCTGGATGGCCGCGCGCATCTCGGCCACACGCTGCTGGTAGCGCGCGTAGTTGCGCTCGTCGCCACGACGCTCGGGTTCGCCGTTGTTGAACTCGCGCACCATTTCGGCCAGCCGCGCCTCTTCCCGGCGCAGTTCTTCGCTCAGGATGCGGCGCGCATCGCTGTCGCGCGCTCGTTGCTCGGCAGGCTCCACACGCCCTTCGCCGTTGCGCACCGCTGGGCCCGACGCGGTACCGGCAGAGCCGCTCGCCGGCACGCGCGGCCGCGCGGCCTGCACGATCGTGATGGGCGCGCCTTCGATCGTGCGGCAGCCCTTTTCCTTGGCTTCCTGGGCCGTGACCTGGTCGGTATAGAGCACTGGCGGGCCCGGGCAGCGGTAGACCGTGCCCTGCTGCTGTGCGTATGCCGAAGGCGCCCCGGCCATCAGGGCGGCGGCGGCAACAACGGTGAGGGGCCGGCGTGTCATGCACATTCCTTGCGCAGGGCGCAGTCTCGCGGTGGTGCATTCTCGCAGAGCCTCCACAGACCTGTCGTGATGTAAGAGCTGCGATGCCGGCCCCCTCTTTCGACGAAAAAGGGGCGGTTGCCCGCCCCTCTTGTGCTGCGCGCATCGAGGACTGGCCTCGAGCGCACATTACAGCGAGTAGTACATCTCGAACTCGAGCGGATGCGTGGTCATGCGGAAGCGTGTCACCTCCTGCATCTTGAGTTCGATATAGGCATCGATGTAGCCATCGGTGAAGACCCCGCCCTTGGTGAGGAAGCCGCGGCCCTTGTCGAGGTAGTCGAGCGCCTGGTCGAGGCTGTGACACACGGTCGGGATCTTCGCGTCCTCTTCTGGCGGCAGGTGGTACAGGTCCTTGGTCGCCGCTTCGCCCGGGTGGATCTTGTTCTCCACGCCGTCCAGGCCCGCCATCAGCATCGCGGCGAAGCCGAGATACGGGTTGCAGGTGGGGTCGGGGAAGCGCACCTCGATGCGGCGCCCCTTGGGGTTGGCCACGTACGGAATGCGAATCGAGGCCGAGCGGTTGCGCGAGCTGTAGGCCAGCTTCACCGGTGCTTCGAAGCCAGGCACCAGGCGCTTGTAGCTGTTGGTGCCGGGGTTGGTGATGGCATTCAGCGCACGCGCGTGCTTGATGATGCCGCCGATGTAGTACAGCGCGAACTCCGACAGGCCCGCGTAGCCATCGCCGGCAAACAGGTTCTTGCCGTCCTTCCACACGCTCTGGTGCACGTGCATGCCGCTGCCGTTGTCGCCGACCACCGGCTTGGGCATGAAGGTCGCGGTCTTGCCGTAGGCATGCGCCACGTTGTGGATGATGTACTTCTGCAGCTGCAGCCAGTCGGCGCGCTGCACGAGCGTGCTGAACCTGGTGCCGATCTCGCACTGGCCGGGCGCCGCCACCTCATGGTGATGCACTTCCACGGGGATACCCACCTGCTCGAGCAGCAGGCACATCTCGCTGCGCATGTCCTGGAGGCTGTCCACCGGTGGCACGGGGAAATAGCCACCCTTGATGGACGGGCGGTGCGCGAGGTTGCCGCCTTCGAAGTCCTTGCCCGAGCTCCACGGCGCCTCTTCCGAGCTGATCTTGTACGAGGCGCCGGACATGTCGATGTTCCACTGCACCTGGTCGAAGATGAAGAACTCGGGCTCCGGGCCGAAGTAGGCGGTGTCGCCGACGCCGCTGCTCTTGAGGTAGGCCTCGGCACGCTTGGCCAGACTGCGCGGGTCACGCTCATACGGTTTGCCGTCGCCTGGCTCGAGCACGTCGCAGGACAACAGGAGCGTGGGCTCCTCGAAGAACGGGTCGATATTGGCCGTGTTGGGATCGGGCATGAGCAGCATGTCCGACGCCTCGATGCCTTTCCAGCCGGCGATCGAGCTGCCGTCGAAGGCATGGCCCGAGATGAACTTGTCATCGTCGAAGTGCGACACAGGCACCGTGACGTGTTGTTCCTTGCCGCGGGTGTCGGTGAAGCGGAAGTCGACGAATTTGACCTCGTTCTCCTTCACCATCTTCATCACGTCGGCAACGGTCTTTGCCATTCTTTTCTCTCCTAGCGGGGCAACGGTTGTTGGGGTGGTGGGTTGGTTGTGCGTTGTGGGACCCGGATCTGCCCCACAAAGGCGCCGGAAATCTAGCAGAAAGCGTGCCGGCGGCCGGACTGGGCCATTCTGCTGGTCGAACCGACAGGTTTGCACCGTTTCGGCGCGAATCCGACAGGGAGGAACGCACCACTTTTGTGCAACTAGCGGGCCACTTCGGGGCCGAGCTTGACGCCCAACCCGACAAGTCCTTCGCGCAAGGCCTCGAACGCAGTCGCCGGGTCGCCCGGCCCCTTGACGCCAAGTTCGATGTGCCGCCCCCACTGCGGGTGGTCGACGCTCGGCAGGCTGAAGACCTTGACCGCTGGGAAACGCGCCTCGATCTCTTCCATCAACGGCGTCAGCGTGGCCTCCATCGATCCGAAGACGATCACCGAACGTTCGGATGTGCGCCCGCCGCCGTGCAGGTGGGCATACCGCTCGTCCAGCACCCACTCGATCATCGGCCAGGCCATGACCGGGAAGCCCGGCACGAAGTGCACGTGGCCCACGCTGAAGCCTGCGATCTTGTTGTACGGGTTGGGGATCAGCGTGGCGCCCTCGGGAAACACGCCCATGTTCAGGCGGTGCACGTTGTCGGCGCGTTCGGGCTCGTAGGCCACGCCCTGCTCTCGCGCCACATCGCGCATGCGCTCCAGGATCAGTTCCCTGGCCTGGGGGTGCAGCTCCATCTCGCGCCCGAGTGCGGCTGTGGCAGCCTGGCGCGTGTGATCGTCCGGCGTGGCGCCGATGCCTCCGGTACAAAGGACAAGCTCGCCGCCAGCGAAGGCCTCCTTCAGCGCGGCCGTGATGCGCGAGCGCTCGTCGCCAACATAGCGGGCCCACGACAGCACCATGCCGCGCGCAGCGAGCAACTCGATGACCTTGGGCAGATGCTTGTCCGCACGCTTGCCCGAGAGGATTTCGTCGCCGACGATGATGAGGCCGATGTTCATGGGCTCGTGCGGTTGCCGTTGGGGGTCTCGGAGACTGCGGGGAGTTCGGCGCGGTCGGTGCGATGGGGCAGCTCGCGGCCCTCGGACGCGAGCGCCGCGACTGGCTTGCCGCGGTGCCGCTCCAGCGCGGCCAGCAGATAGTGCGCAAACCACAGCGAGGCAAAGGCAAACACGAGCGTGTATAGCCACACCGAGGCAATGAGGAAAAACGGCGCCAGGATCAGCGCCGCGGCACCCAGCGCCCAGATCAGCGCCGGCGCCGCGCCCAGCCAGCCGCTGACGATTCCCATGCCCAGCAGCGGCCAACGCAGCGTGTGCATGAGATGGCGCCGCTCTTCAGCGCTGGCGTGGTCGGCGAGCGCGTCGAACGCCAGTACACGGTAGGTGAGCCAACCCCAGATGAGCGGCGGCAGCACCAACGCCAACGGCGGAATCAGCCACAGCGGCAGGCTCGCCGCCAGCGCCAGCAGCGCCGCAGCCGCGCACACGAGCGACCACGACAGCGCCTGCCACCAGCGAGCGCCATGGTGCCGCGCCAGGGTCGGGAACCTGCGCCGCGCGACGAGCTGCACAACCATCGGCGTCATCAACACCCCCACCAACAACAGCGTGCCCACTACCACCAGCGGCACCATCAGCGCCACCACGATGATCGGCGCCAGCACCGCCCGCAGCCCGTTCGCGCCTACCGAATCGAGCCACTGCAAGGCCGCGTTGGCGAGGTCGAACTGCTGCAGCCCGCCACGCACCGCATCCAGCGCGGCCTCCCAGCCAGCCCAAGCCGCCAGGCCGATGGCCGCGCCCATCAGCACCAGAGGGAATACCGTCCACACCAGGACACGCGGGTGCAGCAGAAGGGCGAGCGCGCGCCAGAAGGCTTCGAACATGGGCGGTGTGGCTCGGCGTTTCGTCTGGGCTCGCAAGCTGGACAGGCCAGGGGTTCGACGCTCAGCGACTCAGCGTGATGACGCCGCCCTGGGGGCAATTGGCCGCGGTCCAGGCGCCTGCCAGTTCGCGCTGATTGCCGGCAAGCTCGGCGCGCATGCCCAGGCACGGGCTCGGCCCTGCCGCCGGCTCGAAGGCAAAGGGCTCGGCCACCTCCAACGTCATGCGGGTGGCGTCGGCCAGCGTCCCGGTGAAGCGACGCACGGTCGTGGCGGCACCGCTGGTGGCGCGGAACTGCCCCGTCAGCGCAGCCCCGCACTGGGCCAGGTTCAATTCCACGCTCCAAGCCGTGTCACCAACGCCACCCGTACTCGACAGCGTGCCCATGAGCGTGCCGGTGAAGGCGCCATCGAACGGCCTGCGAGCGCGCTCGGAGATGTAGACCAAACCCTGCACGCCGGCCGCAATCGCCGAGCCCGCGGGCGCCAGCGTGAACGATTGCTGGAGCAGCATCACCAGCAACTGTTCGTCGTTGGCGGCCGGGAACGCCAACGCCAGCGCGCGCCCGAAGGCGTTGTTGTGCAGGTCCATCGCGCTGGCCACAGCGCTGTTGGTGCTGCCTATCTCGTGCGCGGTGGCGAACTGTTCGGCGAACGCCGCCGTGGTGCGCCGTGTCATCAACGCGTTCCAGTAGGCATGGCGCAATGCGTCGGCCTTGCCGTCGAGAAAATCGACGTCCGCGTCGCACGGCATGCGGTCCAGCGCGGCCTGCGCCGAGCTCTCGATGGTGCCTGCCGCGCGCGCGCTGTTCAGGGGGCTGCGGATCACCACCTTCCACTCTTCGAGCGTCAGGCGCGAGTCGAGGTTGAACAACGCCAGTCGCGTGGCGTTGAGCGCAAACGAACGGCCGCTGGTCACGCCCGTCGACGTCCGGCGGACCTCGTCGAAGAGCGCGCGCGACAAGGCCGGCTCGTCATTGAGCAGCAGCAGATTGGCCGTGGTCACCTTGCGAAAAGCGGCGATGACCTGGTTGAACGTGGGCGGCGGCACAGTGGCGAATTCCGCGGCCGGGATGGGCCCTACCGAGGGTTGCGGCGTGTTGTCGCTCACCGCGGCACCCTGGTTGCCGCCGCCACCGCAGCTGGCGAGCAGCGGCACGAGCGCCACACACATCATCAACGCCATTGCGAGCAGCACCCGCAGCGCCTGGCGCGTCGACAGCCGATTCATATCGGAACCTTCCCGCGTTCGCCGAACAGGCGCACCAGCCCACGCCACTGCTGCATCCAGAAGCCGCGCCCATAGTCGCGCCCACCGCCCTCGGGCAACTGGTCTCGGACGCCCGTGGGCCCGGGCTCGTCGTGCCAGCGTGCGGTGCCGAACAATCCGTCCCACACCGGGAACAGCACTGCAAAGTTGTGGCCGCCCAGGCTGCCCGGCCCCGCAGACTCGTGGCCCACGCCGATGGCGTGGTGCAAGCGATGAAAGCGCGGGCTCACCAGCAGCCGCTCGCCCAGCCCCCAGAGGAAGGGGTGGAAGGACAGGCGCACGTTGGCATGGGCCAGGCTCTCCAGCAACTGCGTCACCGCGACGATGGCGACGAACTGCCCCGGCGCGATGCCCACCGCGAGCGCCACGAGCACGAGGATGCTGTCGCGCAGTACGTCGTCGAGCAGGTGGTTGCGGTTGTCGCTCCACATCGTCATCTGCCGCTGGCTGTGGTGCAGCGCGTGCAATTGCCACCACCAGCCGAATTGATGCTGCGCGCGGTGCAGGCCGTAGTCGACCAGATCGAAGAGCACGAGATAGAGCACGAAGCTCACCAGGGCGATATCGGTCACGCCCGGCCACACACCGTCGAGCGACCAGGTGGACCAACCGGCCACGCGCAAGGTACCGGCCAGCACGTCCCACAGCGGATCGAGGGTGAAGAACAGCGCCAGGCGGAAGAGGCCCAGGCGATGCACGAGCGTGTAGACGATGTCGGTGCGCACCGCCGCGCGGTCCGTCACGGGCTCGGCCGGACGCCAGCGTTCGAGCGCGCGCATGAACGTCAGCATCACGCCCAGCTGCGCCACACCCACGAGCAGCCAACCGGTGGCGCGAAAACCCTCCTCCAGCAGGCCGGCCTGGCCGAGCGCGAACATCAGCGGCTGCACCGCCGATTCGAAGAGCGCCTGCTGCGCGGCGTCAAACCAGTCGAGGGGGTTCATGCCGGCCGGCCCATCACTTCAAGCTGCGGGCCGCAGCGCCCAGTTGCGGATGCTCGCGCAGCGTTGCGAAGCACAGGCCGCGCTGCTTCAACCCCACGATGAGCGGCTCCAGGACCGCCGGTGCCCACGGATCCTTGCGCGCCCAGATACCCAGGTGCGCGAGCAGGATGTCGCCGGCGCGGATGTCGCGCAGCGCCTGTTTCAGCAGTGCCTCGTTAGGATACCGATCGCTCGGCAGTTCGTCACCCAGAAAGCCCGCATCCGCCCAGCCCACATGCGTGTAGCCGCAGGCGGCAGCGGCATCGAGCAAGGCCTTGGAGGTTTTGCCGCCAGGGGCGCGGAAGATGGCCCCCATCTTCTGCCCCGTCATGGCCTCGAAGCGGCGCGCTGGCCGATCGAGCTCCTGGCAATACGCGCCGGCGTCGAGCACACGCGGCTTGAAGGCAACCGGCCCGGCCGTCGGGCGCATGCGGAAAGCGGGCCCGCCGGCAGCGGCGCGCTGATCGCCGCGCCACACGTCGTGGTCCCAGGTGTGCGAGCCGAAGGCGTGGCCTTCTGCGGCACGCGCCTTCCACCACGGGGCCCAGGTGTCGTCGAGGCTGGCGCCGCCGCCCACGGCGCGTTCGTTGGCGAGGAAAAACGTCGCCTGCACCTGGTGACGATTCAGCACCTCGGCAATCAACGGCGCAACGCCCATGTGGCCGGTGTCGAAGGTGAGGTAGACGGGCTTGTCGCAGCGCTGCGGGGTCTGCACTGGCGCGGCCATGGGCGGCTGGGCAGGGGTTGGCGCCGCCGACTGCGCGACAGCCAGCGCGCAGGCCGCCCACGCCACGACAAACACCCATCCGCCGGCCGCGCGGCGCCGCGTGCCGATGCGCAAGCCAGTGCCGTGGCGCAAGCTACTGCCGATGCGCAAGCTACTGCCGATGCGCAAGCTAGTGCCGTGGCGCAAGCTACTGCCGTGGCGCATGGTCGAGCGTCCACACCCCGTGCGGCGAGCGCCCCACGTCGACCTGCCGCACGATCTGGCGCGTTTCCACATCGATCACCGTGAGCTTGCGCGCCCAGCGCGAGCTGATGAGCAGCGTGCGGCCGTCGGCCATCAGCTCCATGCAATCGGGGCCGCCCGGGCCGGGAAGTTCGCCCACCACGGACAGCGTCTGCGTATCGATGAGGCTGATCGTATTGGCCACCCGGTTGCTCACGAACACATGGCGCTTGTCGCCGCGCGCGCGGAATGCGTGCGCGCCGGCGCCGGTGACGATGCGCTTGGCCAGGCGCGGTGCGGCGCCGCTCACGTCCCAGGCCTCGACGAAGCGATCGCCGGTGATGCCCACCAGCAGCGTGCGGTCGTCCGCGGTGAGATGTAGATCGGCCGGCGTCTTGCCCACCGGCACCGTCCACATCGGCTGCTGCGTGGCCAGGTCGATGGCGATGAGCTGATCGCTGTCCTGCAGCGAGGCATAGACCACTGCGCTCTTGCTGTCGATGGCGAGGTGGCTCGGCACCTTGCCCGCGGGAATGCGCCGCGCCAGCGCGAGCGGCGGCTCGGCGGTGGGGTTCCAGCGGTAGATATCGATGTGGTTCAGGCGGTTCGCCGCGATGACGAACCACTTCATGTCGGGCGAGAAGCGCAGGTGGTACGGGTCCGGAATGCCGCGCAGCGTGCGCTGGCGCGCGCCAGTGGTGGGGTCGAGGAAGGTCAGCGTGTTGCCCGCCGCATTGGCCACGATCACGCTCTTCTCGTCGGGCGTGAGGTACAGGTGGTGCGGCTCCTTGCCGGTGGGCACGCGGTTCACCACCTTCCAGGTGGAGGGGTCGATGATGCTGACGTCGGCGTCGAGCGAGTTCAGCACGAAGATGGGCCGCGTGGGCTTGACCGATGCCGACTCGGCTGTTCGTGTCGGCTGGGCCGGCTGCGTCGGCTGGGCCTCCTGCGTCGGCTGGGCCTGCTGCGTCGGCTCGGCCGGCTGCGCGCGCGGCGCGGCCGGCCAGGCCATCACGCCGAGTGCCGCCAGCAGGCCGCGACGATGTAGATGCGTCATCACGCGTCGTCGTCCCCACCGAGCACGCCACCGAGCAGCGCGCCGGCCGGCAGCAGCCCGCCAAGCGCGGACTCTTCGCGCCGTCCGCCCATCTGTGGCGCGGCGGCAAACACGCGCGAGGCCAGGCGCGAGAACGGCAGGCTCTGCAGCCACACCGTGCCCGGTCCCGTGACCTTGGCGAAGAAGAGGCCCTCGCCGCCGAAGAGCGCCGTCTTGATCTTGCCCACGTACTGGATCTCGAAGCCCACCGTCTGCGTGTAGGCCACCATGCAGCCGGTGTCCACGAGCAGCGTCTGCCCGGCTTGCAGCTCGCGCTTGGCGATGCTGCCGCCCGCGTGCACGAAGGCGAGGCCGTCGCCTTCAAGCTTTTGCATGATGAAGCCCTCGCCGCCGAAAAAACCCACCGAGAGCTTGCGCTGGAACGCAATGCCCAGCGACACGCCACGTGCCGCGCACAGGAATGCGTCTCTCTGGCAGACGAGCATGCCGCCCAGCTGCCGCAGGTCCATCGCGAGGATCTTGCCCGGGTAGGGGGCGGCAAAGGCCACGCGTTGTTTGCTGCTGGCCTGGTTCGTGTAGACCGTGGTGAAGAGGGACTCGCCGGTGACGAGCCGCTTGCCCGCGCCCAGCAGCTTGCCGAAGAGGCCGCTGCCCTGGCTGGCGCTGCCGTCGCCGAAGACGGTGTCCATGCCGATGCCGGCGTCCATGAACATCAGGCTGCCGGCTTCGCCGACGGCCGCCTCGCCGGGGTCGAGCTCGACCTCGACGTACTGCATCTCGGCGCCCTTGATCTCGTAGTCCACCGCGTCCATCGCCATCGATCTCTCTCCTTCCGCCAGGCGTTGCCGTTGCGACCTGCTGGTTCGAAAGAGAGGATGGTACCCAACGGACCCCAGCGGGCTTCATGACTGCCAAAACCTTGGGAGGGCGTAGCAATGAGTTGCAAACCCTAACGCCATGCGCGGCTGCGGGTCCGCGGCGGCCCCAACAATTGCGCTTCATGGTGTCCGCAACGCTCGAAGTGGTGCAGGTGGCCGCTGCCGCCCACGGTGTGGCGGCCGCTTCGCTCACCGGGTTCGGCTTGCGGCACGCAAGGCAGCGCGGCTGGCGGTGGTGGCTTGCAGCGGTGTGGCTTGCGGCGCTGGGTGCGGCCCTGGCCGCCACGTCCCAGCACGTGCTCGCGCGTATCCTGTCAGAGGTCCTGCTGCTGCAGTGGCCGCTCACGATGCTGATCGGGCTGCGACGCTTTCATGCCCGGGACGCACTGCCGCTACACGCCAGCATCGACTTCTCGCTCGTGCTGGTGGCCCTGCCCATCCTTGCGCTGGCCTTCGTCGCAACGGGCGAAGCGGCGCCGTGGCTGGCCGCGGGCGCCGGGTCGCTGGGGCTGGTCTACGCAGCCGCGGTCGCGCTGCGCACACCTGCTGGCCACCTCACGCCGCCCTTGCAGGCGCTGGCAGCGGCGCAGTGCCTGCTGGCCTTTGCGCCACTGGCTGCCTTGCAAAGCGCTGCCAGCGACCCACTGCCGATACGCGCCGTGGCCTCTGCGCTCGGCGTCACCGTGGCCGCCTTCGTGCTGCTCACGCTCGTGGGCCAGCGCACCGAGCAGCAACTGCGCGAATCACGCCAACGTCTGCGAACGCTGGCCAACATGGACGCGCTGACCCAGGTGCCCAACCGGCGCCACTTCCACGAACTGGCCACCGCGCTGCTGCAGCGCGATGCGGCTGGCAGCGCGGTGCTGCTGATGTTCGACGTCGACCACTTCAAGGGCATCAACGACAGTCTGGGCCATGCCGCAGGCGACCGCGCCCTCACCCTCGTCTCCAGCAGCATGATCGAACATCTGCGCGCACAGGACGTGCCCGGGCGCCTGGGCGGCGATGAGTTCGCGCTGCTGCTGCGCGGCACCGACGTGCGAGCCGCCATCAGCGTGGCTGAACGCATTGTGCTGGCGGTGCAGCGGCGCTCGGACGAGCAGCAATTGCCACGCCTCACACTCAGCTTCGGCGTCGTGCAGGTGCTCGGTGGTGAACGGCTCGATGACGCGCTGCGCCGCGCCGACCAGGCCTTGTTCGAGGCCAAGCGGCAGGGACGCAACTGCGCCGTGGCCGCTGAAGGCGACGAAGCGCACCCCGTGTTCAGCGAGAGCCAGCGCTTGGGGCTCACCGCGGCATAAACCGTCCCCCCCGGAGGCGACTTGGGGGCGCCTCCCCCCAGGGGGGCACCGCTGTCGGACCGGCGGGGCCGGAGCCGCGGCGGTCGCTTGGCCTGCTTGGCCTGCTTGGCCTGCTTGGCTTGCTTGGCTTGCTTGGCCTGCTTGGCTGTCGGCGGCGCGGCGGCGCGGCTGCGGCAAGTCGGGGGAGCGCGGTGATCGCGCTGAGGGTCGCCCGATAATGCTTTGGCAGTGTCCATGGCCACCGATTCCACGCACTTTGCCTCGGCCGCGCTTGCCGTGGCCGCGGGCGCCGCGCTTGGCGCCTGGCTGCGCTGGGGCCTGGCGGTATGGCTCAACGGCCAGTTCCCCTCGCTACCGCCGGGCACGCTGCTGGCCAATCTGGTTGGCGGGTATCTCATCGGATTGGCCATCGCGCTGTTCGCACAGTTCCCTGGCCTCGCTCCGGAACTCAAGCTCTTCGTCGTCACCGGCTTCCTCGGCGCACTGACCACCTTCTCCACCTTCTCGGCGGAGGTGGTCGGCATGCTGCAACAAGGGCGATTGGGCTGGGCATTGGCCACGGTCAGCACGCATGTGCTGGGGTCGCTGGCAATGACGCTGGCAGGCATCGCCACGCCGATGCTGCTTAGGCGCTGACACCCAGATCGCGCCGAGGGGCGACTCTTAGAATGCATCGGCCCGCACCGAGGGCAGGAGCGCGCGCAATGACCCCAGAGCAGATCCTCGAACAATTCGGCCCGCGCGAGGCCATGGAGTACGACGTGGTGGTCGTCGGCGCCGGGCCCGCGGGGCTGGCCGCCGCCATCCGACTGAAGCAGTTGAACGCCGACATCAACGTCGTCGTCATCGAGAAGGGCAGCGAGCCGGGCGCGCACATCCTCAGCGGCGCGGTCATGGACCCGCGCGCCCTCACCGAGCTGTTCCCCGACTGGAAGGAGCGCGGTGCGCCGCTCAACCAACCCGTCACTGGGGACGATGTGCTCTTCCTGCGCGAGCGTTCGGCGACGCGCACGCCCGATTGGCTGGTGCCCGGCATCTTGCACAACCACGGCAACTTCGTCATCAGCCTGGGCGCGGTGGTGAAGTGGCTGGGTCAGCAGGCCGAGGCGCTGGGCGTGGAGATCTTCCCCGGCTTCACCGCCGCCGAAGTGCTTTACACGGAAGACGGCAAGGTGCGCGGCGTGGCCACCGGCAACCTCGGCATCGGCAAGGATGGTGGGCCGCACGAGGGCTTCCAGCAAGGCATGGAGCTCACCGCCAAGTACACCGTCTTCGCCGAAGGCGCGCGCGGGCACCTGGGCAAGCAACTCATCGAACGCTACAACCTGCTCGCGGGCCGCGATGCGCAAAGCTTCTCCATCGGTATCAAGGAGTTGTGGGAAGTTCCCCCCGAGAAGGCCATGCCCGGCCTCGTGGTGCACACGGCCGGCTGGCCGATGGACGAGCACACTTTCGGTGGCGGCTTCCTCTATCACCTCGAAGGCAACAGGGTCACGCTCGGGCTCGTCATCGGCCTCGACTACCAGAACCCCTGGCTGAGCCCCTTCGAGGAGATGCAGCGCTGGAAGACGCACCCCGCCATCCGCGCGCACATCGAAGGTGGCAAGCGCATCGGCTACGGTGCGCGCGCCATCAACAACGGCAGTCCGCAAAGCCTGCCGAAGATGATCTTCCCCGGCGGTGTGCTCGTGGGTTGCGACGCCGGCACGATGAATGCCGCTCGCATCAAGGGCAGCCACGCTGCCCTGAAGGGCGGCATGCTCGCGGCCGAGGCCCTGGCCGCGGCGCTGAAGGCCGGCCGCGCGCATGACGAACTCGAGGCCTACCCGGCGGCCTTCGAGAAGAGCTGGCTCTTCGAGGAACTGAAGGCGACGCGCAACTTCAAGCATTGGTTCAAGCAGGGCAACACCGTGGGCACGCTGATGACGGGCATCGAGCAGTGGCTGCTGCCCAAACTCGGCATCAAGAACCCGCCCTGGACCCTGCACCGCCACACGCCCGACCACGAACGCATGCACGCGGCGAGCCAGGTGGAGCCCATCCGCTACCCCAAACCCGACGGCAAGCTCACCTTCGACCGCCTCTCCTCGGTGTTCATCAGCAACACCAACCACGAGGAGAACCAGCCCGCGCATCTGACATTGAAGAACGCCGCGGTGCCGGTGTCAGTGAACCTCTCGCGTTATGCAGGCCCCGAAAGCCGCTATTGCCCGGCGGGCGTGTACGAGTTCGTCAACACCGACGGCGAAGACAAGCTGATCATCAACGCGCAGAACTGTGTGCACTGCAAGACCTGCGACATCAAGGACCCGACACAGAATATCGTCTGGGTCACGCCCGAAGGCGGCGGTGGCCCGAACTACGCGGGAATGTAGGCGGGCGCGTCGCGCGCAGCCTGCGGCCTGAGCCTCTGCCCGTCCTTCTAAAGGAGACCAAGCCGATGACGCCTTTCAGCTACGCCGATGCACCTTTCACTGTGCGTGCCGATATCGGCGCGGCGCACCGCCTGTACTGGTCCGCGCTGTCCGGCCCCGGCAGTTGGTGGACGGGTGCCGAGCGCATCGCCATCGCCGAGGAGAGCCGGCGTGCCGTGGACTGCGCGCTGTGCCGCGCCCGCAAGGCCGCACTGTCGCCCAACGCAGTTGGCGGCCAGCACGACCACGGCCACGCGCTGCCCGAGGTGGCGGTGGATGCGGTGCACCGCGTCGTCACCGACCAGAACCGCATCACACGCAGCTATATCGAAGGCAACGTCACCGCGGGCCTGAGCAAGCAGGCCTATGTCGAGTTGGTGGGCGTGGTGGTGGCGGTATTCAGCATCGACGAATTCCACCGCGCACTCGGCCTCGCGCTCGAACCGCTGCCGCAGCCACGGCCGGGCGAGCCCAGCCGCTACCGCCCGGCCATCCTCAGCGACGACATCGGCTTTGTGCCGACCGTGCCGCGCGAGGGCGCGGTCGGCCCCGAGGCCGATCTGTTCAAGCACACACGCGCGGCCAACGTCGTGCGCGCGCTGACACTGGTACCCGATGCGCTGCGCGACTGGCGCGACTTGAGCGCCGTGCAATACCTCTCGTTTACCGGCATGGCCAACTATGTGAAGGATCAGAACCGCTCCATCGACCGCCTGCAGATGGAGCTGATCGCCGGCCGCGTCTCGGCGGTGAACGAGTGCTTCTACTGAACGAATGCCCATGCCACGATGCTCCGTGTGAGCTCGCAAACTGTCGCCACCGAGATCGATCTGCAGGCCATCGCCGGTGAGGAAATGAGCGCGGCGCGCGGCATCACCTTCGGCCCCGAACTGATGCACTTCGCCGAAGCCGTGGCGCGCCGCGAAACCGAGGGGCTGGCGCGCAGCCGGCAGACGCTGCTGCAGGCCGCCGGCCCGGCGGTGCTGGTGGATGCGGCCGGCGTGGCCGCCAACTTCCAGCGCATGGTGCGCATCGCCGACGCCATCGGCATTCCGGTGGACGACATGCAGTCCGAGGTGGGCCGGCAGGTGCGGGAGGAACTGGGTTTGGCACGGTTCGCGAGCGCGCGCAATTCGATGCGCTGAGGCGGGGTACCCGGTGCGCGACCGCGCGCGCAGGAGCGCGCATGGCAATCCGCTCGCCCGTAGACGCCCTACCGCAGGTCGGCGCGCCAGCGCCACGCGCAGGCCGCAGACAGCACGCCGGCGAGCGCCATCACCATGGCCTGCGGCTCGCCCATCGTGGCCAGCGTCGCCGCACTCGCGGCCGCGCAGGCAAGTGCCATGGCCCATGCAGCACGGCGCAGCCAGCGACCCCAGCCGACGACGGGGCCGCCGGTGGCCAGCAGCCATGCCAGAGTCGCCACCACCGTCGGGTCCGGCGCGAGGCCGAACACCTCGCCCTGCGTGAGCGGCCGGCCTTGCAGCCAGGAAAGCCAAGGGTAGATCCCGAGCGCGAACGCCCACAGAGCGATGGCCGCCAGGCGCCGTGCGCCGGCACTGCGCCGCAGTCGGCGACTCTGATCCCAGGCGGCCGGGCCGCGAAGGTTCAGCAGCAGGGCCAGCCCCACCAGGGTGACCGCCTGCGCCACAAACAGCCATGCCAGGCCGATGACCGCCCAGTTGATCGGCGCATAAAGCTCGGCGAGGAACGTCCAGCCCACGAAAGCCCAGGCCACTGCCAGCCCGAAGGCAACGAGCCGATTCGCTCGCACGCCATACAGGTGCGCGGCGACCCCGCCCACGGTGCCAAGCGCCACTGCGAGCCATTGCAGCGGCCACCATTCGGTGTTGTGCAACTCGAACAGCCGCCAGTACGTACGCGGCGAGAACATCAGGAAGTCGCTCGGCCGGTAGCTCAGCCAGTCGGCCCAAGCCTCGCTCACCTCAGGCCTCCCGCAGGCACACGGCGGTGAGCAAGGGGCGGGGCATCCTCAAGCGCGCACTGCCACGTCGGAGGCGATGCGCTCACGCAGGGCGTGGTCCGGCATGGCGCCACGCGCAGCGCCGAGGTTCTGGATCACGTGCGCCACCTGGCTCGTGGCCGGGATCGCGCAAGTCACCGCAGGGTGCGCGACGATGAACTTCAACACCGCCTGCGCCCAACCATCGCAGCCCAGCTCGGATGCCCAACCCGGCACCTTGTGCCGCGACAGCGTGCGCAGGAGCTCTCCCTCGCGGAAAGGCCGGTTGACGATGACCGCGATGCGCCGCTCCAGCGCGAGCGGCAGGATGCGTTGCTCCACCTCGCGATCGAGCGGGTTGTAGCTGACCTGTACGAAGTCGATCGGCTGCGTGCCCATCACGCGCTCGATCTCGCCGTGCCGCCGCCCCTCGCTGGTGGTGATGCCCACGTAGCGCAGCCGGCCCTCGGCCTTCATGGCCAGCAGGCGCGGCAGGTGTTCCTCCCACGCCAGCAGGTTGTGCACCTGCATGAGGTCGAAGCGCGCCACGCCCCAGTGTGCGCGCGTGGCTTCCATCTGCGCGGCGCCTCGCGCCGCATCGCCAATCCATACCTTCTCGGCCGCGAAGAGCGCGGCCGGATGGCCCAGCTTCGCCAGCGCGTGGCCGATGACGGGCTGCGAGCTGCCATACATGGGCGAGCTGTCGATGAGGCGACCGCCGGCGGCGAAGAAGGCGCGCACGACCTCGGCGCAGGCATCGCGGGCACGCGCATCGTTGCCAACGTTGAAGGTGATCCAGGTGCCGAGCCCGACAAGCGGGAGGGCCTCGCCCGTGGACGGGATCGCACGCGTGAGCAGCGACCCCGCGCCTTGCGCAGCGGCGCCCAGTGGTGCACCCAGCGTGCCCGCGCATGCCAGCCACGCCTGCGCGGCGCGCTCGCGCAGCCAGCGCCGCCGGGCGAGATTCATAGGTTCAGCGCTTCTGCAGGCGCCGCTCGAGAAACTCGAGCCGGTCCTGGCCCCAGAAGATCTCGGCGTCCACCACATAGCTCGGCGCGCCAAATACGCCAGCGTCGATCGCGCGCTGGGTATTGGCCGCAAAACGTGCCGCCACCTCGGGCGTATCCGATTCAGCGAGCAGCCCCGCGGCCAGGGCGTTTTCCGCCAGCAGCGCTGCCAGCGTCTCGCGCTCGGCAAGATTGCGCTCTTCGGCCCACACCGCTTTCATCATCGCGCCAGTCAGCGTGAGCGCGACCTGCGGCCCGGCCGCGTGCTGTGTGGCGACGAGGAGCCGGTTCGCTGCGCTGCCGTCCACCGGAAAGTATTTTGGCTGCAGCGTGAGCGGCACTTTCAACCACTGGCTGAAGCGCTTCAATTCCACCAGCCGGTAGGCCTGGCGCTGCGGTGCGCGCTTGGCCAGCGGCAGGCCGCCCGAGATCGGGAAGATGGCGCCGTAGTCCACCGGCAGCACTTCCACGCGCGCATCCGCGGCCTTGGCCAAGGCGCAGAAGCGGGCGTGGCCGAGGTAGGCCCAGGGCGAAACGGGGGTGAGGTAGTACTGGATGTCCATGCTGGTTGCGTCGCCCGCGAGCAGGCGCCCGTAAGGGATTCAGAGCACGCGCCCCTGCACCGACACGTTGGCATTGCGCCAGATGTCGTCGGGGCTGATGTAGTTGTCGGGCCGCGTGAACCGCACGCCCGCGGCTCTGAAACATTCGTCCACGAGTTCGGAGCAGATGAATTTGCGGTCTCGCGTGCGCCGGCCGACCTTGAACAGGATGCGCAGCGCGATGCGGATGATCTCCCAGTTGTCGTAAGGCTTGGTCAAGAGGTCCATGCCGTAGCTGACGACCTGCTTTGCCTGCTCGTCTTGCAATCCCGGCTCGATGCGGCCGATCACGATCTGCCCGCGGTAGGGCCGGCGGCGGCCGTGGTAGTCCTTGAGGTACTTGGACAGTGGCACCAGGCGCACACCGATACCGGTCTCGCTCTCGAGGATGAACACGCGGCCGAGTTGCTCGTCGCGGTGGATGATGCCCACATGGCTCCACACCGAGCCGGTGAATTTCTGGATGAAGGCTGAAAACACATACGAGCCCGAGCAGAAGACGAGGTCGCCCGAGCGCACGACCTCGCGCACGCTCTCGTAGGGGTGCATGGGCAGCTTCTTGATGTCAGGCTTCTTGATGGGTGGCGCCATGCCTGCCACTTTAAGGCAGCGCGGCGGCCGAAGCACCCGGGGCACGCCTGATGCGGCGCCGCTGCAACCCGGCCACGCCGCGCGCCGGTCAGCCCTCAGCCTGGCTCACGCCGCATGCCCCACACATGCGGGCCGGCGTCCAAGTCACGCTCGATGCAGGTGGCGAACCCCAGCCGCTCGTAGATCGGCACGTTGCCGCTCGCCGTGGTGATGAGGAACGCAGGCGCATCGGCAGCGACTGGCTCCCCGAGCAGCGCGCGGATCACCGCGCCACCCAGGCCCCGCCCCTGGTGGGCCGGGTGCACGGCCGCGATGCCGAGGTACCAATGCGGCGTTTCGAGGTGCATGGCGCCCAGCACGCGCTCGACCTCCTCCATGCGCGCGCCTTCCTCGGCGGTGAGCAACGGCAGCACCTGCGCCGCGAGCCGGGCGCGCCCCTCCTGCGGGCCGAGCCGGTTGCCGCCCGGCGGGTTCCACAGCGAGGCGGCCTTCAGATCGTCTGTCACGCGCACCTCGCCGCCGCCGCCCGAGCGCAGATCGAAGAGGCACCCGAAGTAAGCCGGCGCCACGCGGGCATAGGCGATCTCGCTGGGCGCCAGGTACCGCAACAGTGGGTCGCGCGCAAAGGCGCGCACGATGGTCTCGACCACTTCGTGGCGATCTTCGGCGCGGGCGCGGCGGATGGCGGGCATCATGGGGTCGGCATGTCGGTCGGCATGTGGTTCGGCATGTCGGTAGGCATGTGGGTCGCCATGTGGGTCGCCATGTGGGCGTCAGGTCGGCCTCACGCTCCCGTCATTCCTGCTTCGTGCCCCACGCCGGTGGCCGCTTGTCGATGAAAGCCTGCACCCCTTCGAGTGCCGCCTCGTCCATCATGTTGCAGGCCATGGTCTGCGCCGCATCTTCGTAAGCGGCGGATATGCCCTTTTCAAGCTGGCGATAGAAGAGCTGCTTGCCCATCGCTATCGCGACGCGCGGCTTGGCCACGATGCGCGCGAGCAGCGAGTCGATCTCGGCATCGAGCTGATCGGCTGCCACGACGCGGTTGACGAGCCCCTTCTCGCGCGCCTCGGCCGCGCTGATGAACTCGCCAGTGACCAGCATCTCGAAGGCAAATTTGCGCGAGAGGTTGCGGCCAAGCGCCACGCTCGGCGTGCTGCAAAAGAGCCCGTAGTTGACGCCACTCACCGCAAAGCGCGCGTCGCTCGCAGCCACCGCGAGGTCGCACATTGCGACGAGCTGGCACCCCGCCGCGGTGGCAATGCCGTGCACGCGCGCGATCACCGGCACCGGCAGCCGCTGGATCGTCATCATCATGCGGCCGCATTGCGCGAACAGCCGCTCGTAATAGGCCTGCGAAGGCTCGGCTCGCATCTCCTTCAAATCGTGCCCGGCGCAGAAGGCACGGCCCGCCGCGGCAATGACCACCGCGTGCACGCCTTCGTCGGTGGCAAGGCGATCGAGCTGCGCCTGCAGCGCTTCGAGCATGCCTTCCGAAAGCGCGTTGAAGGCTTGCGGACGATTGAGCGTGAGGCGCACAACACCGCGCGCATCGCGCTCGCTCAACACCAGGTCTTGTTCGATCATGGCGGTCTCCGAAAATGTCATTCGATGGCCGAGGTGCTGCTGGCGCGCTCGCGCAACTGGAACTTCTGGATCTTGCCGGTGCTCGTCTTCGGGATCACTTCGAAGCGAATTTCGCGCGGCACCTTGTAGCTGGCCAGCAGCCCTTTGCAGTGCGCAATGAGTTCGGCCGCGCCGACCTGCGCACCGGCCTGCAACTCGACGAAGGCCAGTGGTGTCTCGCCCCACTTCGGGTCCGGCTTGGCCACCACCGCACAGGCCAGCACTGCGGGATGGCGGTAGAGCGCATCTTCCACTTCGAGGCTGCTGATGTTCTCGCCACCGCTGATGATGATGTCCTTGCTGCGATCCTTGATCTTCACATAGCGGTCGGGCTCCATCACTGCCAGGTCGCCGGTGTGGAACCAGCCGCCCTCGAAGGCGCGCTCGGTGGCCCTCGGGTTCTTCAGGTAGCCCTTCATGACGATGTTGCCGCGGAACATGATCTCACCCATGGTGTTGCCGTCTGCGGGCGCCTCGGCCATCGTCTCGGGGTCACGCACGGCCATGCCTTCTTGCAGCATGTAGCGCACGCCCTGGCGGCCGTTCAGCCGCGTCTGCTCTGACAGCGTCTCGCCGGCCCACGAGTCGCGCTTCACAGCCACCGCGGCGGGGCCGTAGACCTCGGTCAGGCCGTAGACATGCGTGATGTCGAAGCCGATCCTGGCCATACCTTCGATCATCGCGGCTGGCGGCGCAGCACCGGCAACCATGCCGCGCACTTTTTGCCGGCCCTCTCGAACTATGCCCTCGCGCATGGCCGCCGGTGCATAGACGAGCAGGTTGTGCACGATGGGCGCGGCGCAGTAGTGGTCGACACCGTGCTCGCGTATCGCGTCCAGAATCGCTTGCGCTTCCACGCGACGCAGGCAGACATGGGTGCCGCCCAGCATCGCCACCGTCCACGGGAAACACCAGCCGTTGCAGTGGAACATCGGCAGCGTCCACAAGTACTTCGGGAAGTGCGGCATGGTCCAGGTGGCCGCGTTGCACACCGCGTTGAGATACGCGCCGCGGTGGTGCGTGACCACGCCCTTGGGGTCGCCCGTGGTGCCACTGGTGTAGCTCACGGCGATGGCGTCCCACTCGTCGGCAGGGCCTTCCAGGCGCGCCAGCGGTGCATGCGCCGCGAGCAGCGCCTCGTACTCGTGTGCGCCGAGCCGCTCGCCGGCGCCGGCGTACTCGGCATCACAGACGTCGATCACCACCGGCGCGCGACCGTGCTCGCGTTGCAGGATGCTCAGCGCCTCGCGCATCGCCGGCTCGAACTCACGGTCGGTGATGAGCACCTGCACCTCGCAGTGGTTGAGCTGCCAGGCCAGCAGCGGCGCGTCCAGCCGCGTATTGAGCGTGTTCAGCACCGCATTCAGCGCCGGCACCGCGTAGTGCACTTCCACCATCTCGGGCGTGTTGGGCAGCATCACGCTCACCGTGCTGCCCCGCGCCACGCCCAGCGCGCGCAGCGCCGCCGCCAGGCGCGCCGTGCGCTCGCGCACCTGGGCCCAGTTCAGGCGGCGGCGGCCGTGGATGACCGCTGGCAGGTCGCCGAAGACCTCCGCGCTGCGCTCGATGAAGCTCACGGGGCTGAGCGCGACGAAGTTGGCGGCGCTGCGTGGCAGCTGCCGCTCGTAGATGTTGCCGGCTTCGTCCATCTGTGCGCTCCCAGGCGTTGCAAAGTTCTGCTGGCGGATGTTAGCCACCGAGGACTTGCAGGCCCTGCTGCGGCGCCACCTGCCGGCTTGAAGAGGCCATCCCCCGCGAACCGAACGGAACTACTGACGAAACTTACAGTTTGAGAGCGTGGCTCGGGCTCGGCGCAATCATCGCTGCGCCTACGCTCGACACTGGCCAACAACCTGCAATCCATGCACACCGCCTGCACCACCCACGCGCCCGCCCCCGCCCCCGCCCTCGCCACGAGGCTCCTGTCGCCGGCACGCATCGCCGCGACGTTGCTGCTGGCCTGCACCGGTCCGCTCGTGGCACAAAGCGGTATGCGCACGATCGAGCTTCGGCCTGGGGCCAGCTTCGAAGCCGCCGTCGAATCGCTGCAGCCTGGGGACACCTTGATCGTGTACCCGGGCACCTACTCCGAAAGCGGGCGCATCGGCATCACCGTGCGTGGCACGGCGGTCGCTCCGGTGGTGATCAAGGGGGCCGACGGGCAGCCCAGGCCATTCATCACCCGACCGGCAGGCGCTACCCTGCAGAACACCATCAATATCGAAGGGGCGACCTACCTCACCATCAAGGGCCTCGAGATCGCGGGCAACGGCGGTGACGGCATCAACCTGAGCGGCACGCCGTCGTTCATCACGCTGGAGGATCTGGATATCCACGACATCGATGTCGGCGTCAACTTCCGCAGCTCGATGAACAACATCACCGTGCGCCGTAGCCAGATCCGGCGCACCGGCATCGACGGCGGCACCGGCGAAGGCATGTATGTGGGCTGCAACAACGCCACCTGCATCGTCAGCAACTCCCTGTTCGAGAACAACTGGATCCATGACGCGCTGCCGGGCACCACCCAGGGCGACGGCATCGAGGTCAAGGTCGGCTCGCACTCCAACGTGATCCGCCACAACGTCATCTACAACATGCCCTACCCGGGCATCTTCGTGTACGGCACAGGCGCGAACCCGGTCAACGTCGTCGAGGGCAATGTCATCTGGAATTGCCTGGAAGGCATCTACGCGGTGGCCGATGCGGTGGTGCGCAACAACATCATCATCGGCAGCGGCACGGGCCTGTCCTTGTACAGCCACGTGCAGGTGGCGCAGATGAAGAACGTGACGGCCATCAACAACACCCTGTACGCCAACGACGACGGTCTGTTCGTGCGTTGGAGCAGCGGCATCACGAACATGGTGCTGGCCAACAACGCCGTCTATTCGCCTGGCAAGACCGCGGTCAACGCCAGCGGCGGCATCGCGGCAGGAGCCATCGTGGCCGCCAACTACGTGCAAGGCACCAGCAACGTGGCCCTCGACGGCACCCGCTTCATCAACGGCGGCGACGCGGCCGCAGCCTTTGTCGATGCGGCCAACAAGGACTTCTGGCCCCGGACCGGCTCGGTGCTGCTCGGCAGCGGCACCGCCTCGCAGGCACCGGCTGACGACTTCAACCAGGCCACCCGCACGGCGCCGATGGACGTCGGCGCATACGCAGGGCGAGGCCTGGCGGCCAACCCGGGCTGGCGCATCGTCGAGGGGTTCAAGGTCCTTGGCAGCACGGGTGGCGGTGGAGGCGGCGGTGGCGGCGGCGGTGGCGGCGGCGACACGTCAGCGCCCAGCGTTTCGATCACGGCACCGTCGGTTGGCGGTGCCACGCTGTCGGGCTCGATCACCGTCAGCGCCGCGGCGGCCGACAACATGGGCATTGCCGGAGTCCAGTTCAAGTTGGATGGCGCCAACCTGGGTGCCGAGGTGCTGACGGCGCCCTATGCGCGCACGCTGGACACCGCGAGCGTGGCCAACGGCACGCACGTGCTGACCGCCGTGGCCCGCGACACCTCCGGCAACACCACGGTCTCCGCGCCGGTCACGTTAGTCGTCGCCAACACCACGCCCAGCCCGACGCCACCTGGCCCGCCGCCTTCGCCCTCGCCCGCGGCCGAGGGCGGAGGCGGCGGGTGCACGGTGGGCCCGGCGCAGGGATTCGACCCGCTGCTACTGATCTTCGTCGCGCTCGCGGCCGCTGTGCTGGCGTGGCGCCGCTGGTGCCCAGGGCCTACCCTCAGCCAACGCGCCAGGCGCTCGCCGCGTACAGCAAGACGTTGAACCAGAGGTGTAGGGCGATCGGCACCAACAGGCGCCCGCTGCGCTCCAGGCTGGCGCCCAGAAGCAGCGAGACCGGGAAGATGCCCCATGCCACCAAGGCCGGCTTGTGCCCAAGGTGCACGGCGCAGAACAGCACAGTCGTCAGCGCATTGGGCAGGCTCACTCCGTGCCAGGCAGGCCGTGCTGTGCCGTCTCGCCTTGCCACGAGGCGCGGCACGCGGGCCAGGGCTTGCTGCACGCCGCCACGGAAGATGACTTCCTCGGTGATCGACCACAGTGCCAGCCACAACAGGTCCCGCGCCGGCGACACCACGGCGATCACGAATCCAAGTTCGGCCACGCCCCAGGCCAGCGGGGCCGCAGCAACGACGATCACCACCCACACCAGCGCCGGCCAACGCTGCGGGGCGGGCAACGGCACGGTCACTGCCTTCGGCTTCTGGCCAACTGGCTCCACAGCACCGGCACGGCCAGCCCCGCACCCACCAGCGTGGGCAAGAGGCCAGGGGCGATGAGGAGCAAGGCAGCCGCCACGCACAGTGCCCGCTCCCACCCGCTCATCTCCACGAGCATGAACTTCGACAGCGCCGCTGCCAGCAGCGTGATGCCGAGCACGCAACCGACGAAGGTGACCACGAAGTCATAGTGCGTGTAGCCCTTGGCCACCAGCAGCAGCGAGGGCGAGAAGACGAAAACGAAAGGCACCAGCGCCTTCGCCAGGCCCAGCCGGAAGGCCATGTTGCCGGTCTTGAACGGGTCGCTGCCCGCCATGCCCGCCGCCGCGTAGGCGGCCAGCGCCACCGGCGGTGTGATGTCGGCGAGTACGCCGTAGTAGAAGACGAAGAAGTGCGCCACCAGCGGCTCCACGCCCAGCTGCACCAGCGTGGGCGCGGCCACCGTGACCATGATGATGTAGTTGGCCGTGGTCGGGATGCCGCAGCCCAGCAGGATGCACACGAGACCCGTCATCACCAGCGCCGCCAGCAGCGTGAGCGACTTCACGTCCAACCACGGCGCCATGAACGAGGGCACCAGCGTGCTCACGCCACCGGCCACCGCCTGGGCTGCGCCTGTGATGATGGTGCTGAGCTTGAAGCCCACGCCGGTGAGCGTGACCACGCCGATGACGATGCCCACCGTGGCCGCCGCGGCGCCCACGGCCAACGCGTACTTGGCGCCGGTGCCGAACGCCTCCACCAGCGAGGGCAGCGCGATGCGACCCTGGACACCGAGCAACTTGATCAGCAACGGCGTGGCCACCAAGCCCACCGCAAACAGAGCGAACTTCGCCCATTCGTTCTCGATGCCGCCGAAGACCAGCACCAAGAGCCACGCATGCAGGCCCGCCAACAGCACCCAGTGATGTGGCCGGTTGCCCTGCGTGCGCGTGGTCAGGCCCACGATGGCGCACGACGTGATGCCCGTGAAGGCGGCCAGGTACGGCGTGCGCCCCGTCACCAGGATGGTGATCAAGAGCACCAGCGGGATCAGCGTCGGCCAGCGCGCCGCGAAGCTCTCGCGCAGCTTGGGCATCTCTTCTTCGGTCAGCCCGCGCAGGCCGAAGCGCTTGGCCTCGAAATGCACCTGCATGAACACACCGAAGAAGTGCATGAAGGCCGGGATCGCCGCCGCCGCGATGATGGTCGCGTAGGGCACCGAGAGGAACTCGATCATCAGGAACGCTGCCGCGCCCAGCACGGGTGGCGTGATCTGCCCACCGGTGGAACTGGCCGCCTCCACCGCCCCCGCGAACTCGCGCTTGTAGCCCACGCGGATCATGGCCGGGATCGTGAGCGAGCCCACCGTCACCGCATTGGCCACCGATGACCCGGAGAGCATGCCGAACATTGCCGAGCCGAACACGCTCACCTTGGCCGGGCCCCCGGCATAGCGCCCGGCGACAGCGCTGGCCACGTCGAGAAAGAGCTGGCCCAAGCCGATGCGCGTGGCCAGCACCCCGAACAGCACGAAGTGGAAGACGTAGGTCGCCACCACGCCCACCGCCACGCCGTAAATGCCCTGGCTCGTGAGGTACTGGTGGTTGATGAGCTGGCTCCAGCTCGCCCCCGCATGCTTGAGCAGGCCGGGGAATACGGGCCCGGTCAGCGCATAGGCCATGAACCCGATGGCAATCACCGGCAGCGGCCACCCCATGGCGCGGCGCGTGGCCTCCAGCAGCGCCACGAGCAGGATGGAGCCCATCACCACATCCAACGTGCCGGGGTTGCCGACGCGGAAGGTCAGGTCCTCGAAGATCCACGGGATGTAGAGCACGCTCACAGCGACGGCGATCGCGAGCAGCCAGTCGAACCAAGGCACGTTGCCCGGCGCGCTGGCGCGGTGCGTGGCCGCTTGCTGCAGCAGGGCGTGGCGATGAGGGAAGACGAGGAAGATCAGGCCCAGCACGAAGGCCAGGTGCACGCCGCGGTGCGTCACCTCCTGCAAGAGGCCGAAGCCGGCCGTGTAGTAGTGGAAGAGCGAGAGCACGATGAGCAGCGCACCCACCATCGTCGCCGCCCGAGAACTGAGCGGCCGAAAGCGCATCTCGGGGTCGTACTTCTGCTCCAGCTCCTGCAGCTTCTTGTCGTCGAGGGCGGCCGTGCTCATGGATTCCTCCCTCTCCTGCCCGTTGAAAGACCCTCCCCGCTGCCCTCTCTCGCGCAGCGGGAGAGGGGGCAAACCGCGCCTGCTACTTCAAGAGCCCGGCTTCCTTGTAGAAGCGCTCGGCACCCGGGTGGAACGGGATGCCGGCACCCTGGACCGCGTTTTCCTTGTTGATGAGCTTGCCCTTGGCATGGCCCGAGGCCAGTGTCCTTTGTGCATCGGCGCCGAACAGCGCCTTCGTGATCTCGTAGACCAGCGTCGCATCGGCCTTGTCGCTCGTCACCCACTGCGCGCCCACGGCGAGCGTCTGCACCTGGCCCACGCCCTTGTAGGTGTCGGCGGGGATGGTGTCGGGCGCGAAGAAGGGGCTCGACTTGCGCAGGGCCTCGGCGGCCGCGCCCTCGATCGCGAGGATGTCGATGCCCGAGCCCGAACTGGCCAGTTCTGCAATGGCGCCCGCGGGCGCGCCGCCGGTGAAGAAGAAGGCGTCTAGCGAGCCGTCCTTCATCTTGTCGCCGGCCTGGTTGGGCTTGATGTACTCAGGCTTGATATCGGCTTCCTTCAGGCCGTAGGCCGCGAGGATGGCGCGCGCATTGACCAGCGTGCCTGAGCCCGGCTCATCGAGCGCGACGCGCTTGCCCTTCAGGTCGGCCACGCTCTTGATGCCCGAGCCCTTGCGCACCACCACGTGCACGCTCTCGGGGTAGAGGTTGGCGATCAATCGCAGGCCGGGCACGTGGGGCTTGCCTTCGAAGATACCGGTGCCCTTCTGCGCCCAGGTGGCGACGTCGGCCTGCGAGAAGCCCGACTCCATGGCGCCGCCGCCGATGCCGTTGACGTTGGCCACGCTGCCGTTGCTGGCCTGCGCAGTGACGACCACCTTGCCAGGCTGGCTGACCGCGTTGGCGATCATGCCGCCCACGGGGTAGTAGGTGCCGGCGGTGCCGCCGGTGCCGATGCGGAAGAACTGCTGGGCCTGGACCAGCAAGGGCAAGGTCAACGTAGCAGCCAGGGCCAGAGTGGCTGCGAGCGCGTGGCGCCTGTTCATCATGGGTGTAGCTCCGGAGGTGTTGGGGGAAGGAATGCGGGAAAGAATGGGGGAACAGAGGCCGCGATTCTGCCGTCCTGCCGAGCCGGCCCTCCTCGGTGCAAGCCCGGGCCTGATTGGGTGGGCCTGCCGCTATACGCTGGCCGCAGCCAGCGCCTGGTCGATATCCCACACGATGTCGTCGATATGTTCCAGCCCTACCGAGATGCGCACCGTCTCGGGCGTGACGCCGGCGGCGCGCTGCTGCGCCTCATCCAGCTGGCGGTGCGTGGTGCTGGCCGGGTGGCTGATGAGCGTGCGCGTATCGCCGATATTGACGAGGTGGCTCATGAACTGCGCGCTCTCGATGAACCTGATGCCCGCCGCCTCGCCCCCCTTCACACCAAACGCGAGCAGGCCCGAGCCGGCCTTCATCTGGCGCAAGAGCAGCGCATGCTGCGGATGGTCATCCAGGCCCGGGTAGTTGACAAAGCTCACGCGCCGATCGGCTTGCAGGAACTTCGCCACCGCCAGCGCATTGGCGCTATGCCGCTCCATGCGCAGCGGCAGTGTCTCCACCCCTTGCAGGATTTGCCACGCGCTCATCGGCGACAAGGCAGCGCCGTAGACTCGCAGCGTCTCCATGCGGCAGCGCATCGTGAAGCCGAAGTCGCCGAAGGTCTCGTAAAATCTCACGCCGTGGTAGCCGGGCGAGGGCTCGGTCATGCCAGGGAATTTGCCGTTGTCCCAGGGGAACTTGCCGCTCTCCACGACGACGCCGGCGAGTGTGGTGCCGTGGCCGCCGAGGTATTTGGTGGCACTGTGCACGACGATGTCGGCGCCGTGCGCGCAGGGGTTGCACAGGGCGGGGCTCGGCACCGTGTTGTCGACGATGAGCGGCACGCCGTGCGCATGCGCCACCGCGGCAACCGCAGCGATATCGAGCACGATGAGGCTCGGGTTGCCGAGCGTCTCCGCGAACACCGCGCGCGTGTTCGGCCGCATCGCCGCGGCAAAGGCTGCGGGCTCGGTCGCATCGACGAAGGTCGTGTCGATGCCGAACTTCTTCAGGTTCACCGACAGCATCGTGACGCTGCCGCCGTACAGCGCCCCGGCGGCCACGACATGGTCGCCCGCTTGCAGGATCGTCATCAGCGCCATCGCCTCGGCCGCCATGCCCGAGGCGCTGGCCACGGCGGCGCGGCCGCCTTCGAGCGCGGCCACGCGCTCTTCCAGGGCCGCCACCGGGGGGTTGCTCAGGCGCGAGTAGACATTGCCGAAGGTCTGCAGGTTGAACAGCTGCGCGGCGTGCGCTGCGCTGTCGAAGACGAAGCTCGTCGTCTGGTAGATCGGCAGCGCGCGGGCGCCGGTGGCCACGTCGGGTATCTGGCCGGCGTGGATGGCCAGGGTCTCGAGCTTGAAGGCGTGGTCGGCCATGGAGGCATGCTAGCGGAGAGGCTCGCCGCCATGAGTTGGCCACCATGGCAGGCACCACACGCGCAGCCGACCACACCGCTTGCGCCGCCAGGCGCTCCGTTTGCGCCACGGCGCGGCATTTGGTCGCGGCGGTGTCGATCTGGGCTCGATGCGTTCCTAGACTGGCTTCGCTCGACCACCCACCCCACGACCGACCCCACCATCCACTTCGGAGTTGAAGACCATGACCCGTCTCACCGCACCCTCACGACCCAAGGCGCCGCGGGCCAAACGCGCCAGCATGCTCGTCGCTTGCGCGGGACTGATGGCCGCCTCCGCCTCCGCCTGCGCACAGGTCGGGTTCGCCCAACAGGAGTTCAACGGGCTGCCTGTGACGTTGATCTACCCCACCGAAGCCAAGGCGTCGAAGGTCACCTTCGGCGCCTTCGAGATCGAGGTGGCGGTGGACGCACCGCTGGCGCCCGCGCCGTCGGGCCGGCGCAACCTCGTGGTGACCTCCCATGGCACCGCGGGCAGTGCGCTGCCTGACCATGGCGTGGCCGCCGCACTGGCGCGCGCCGGTTTCGTGGTGGCGCAGCCTCTGCACACCGGCGACAACTGGCGTGACGCCTCCAAGGCTGGCCCCGACGCTTGGCGCACCCGCCCGGCCGAGGTGCAGCAGGTGATCGATGCGCTGGCCGCGCACCCGCGCTGGGGCACGCAGTTGCGCTTCGACCGCGTGGGCGTGCATGGCACCTCCGCCGGCGGCGTGACAGCCTTGTCGTTGGCCGGCGCGCAATGGAACACGCTCACGCTCCTGCAGCACTGCAACACCCACCTCGAGGCCGACATCGGCTTTTGCCTCACTGGCACGCCGGATGCCGCGGCGCAGGCGAAGCGGCGCGCGATGTACGAGAGCGCGCGTGACGTGCCGGCGGCCAACTTGCCGGCCGGCGTCACGGCCTGGCATGGCGGCCGCTCGCCGACCCCGACGCCGACCCCAACACCAATCCCGACACCAACCCCGACACCCACATTCGACCCCCGTCCCGACGCGCGCATCGCTTCGGTGAGCCTGGCCGTCCCCGTGGCGGCCATCTTCTCGGCCGAGAGCCTGGCGCGTGTGCGGGTTCCGGTGGGCGTGATCGCCGCCCAGGCCGACACCTGGCTGGCCCCGCGCTTCCACTCCAGCCGCGTGCTGGCACATTGCACGGGCTGCACGGTGCTGGCCGATCTGCCGGGTGCGACGCACTTCGACGTCATGCACCCCTGGCCCGCTGCGGTGGGGGAGGAAGTGGCACGTCGGCAACCGCGCGGCGTCGCCACCAACCCGGCGTTCGACACCCGGCTGCGCGACCAGGCCTATGCTCGCGTGGTGGAATTCCACCTGCAGCACCTGCGCGCGGATTGACGCCGATGTCACGAGAAGATCGGGTCGAGGCCGGCCTGTCGCACCCATGAGCGCGCCCGCCCTGCGCTCGCCCCTGCGCTCGCCCCTGCTGCCGCCCGGCGAATGGCGCGGCCTGTTGCGTCGGTTCGGCCTCGTCGGTGCCGGCGCGCTCGTCATCACGGTCGCCACCGCGCTCGTGCAAGCCGGTAGCGCACCTCCGCGCTATGGCGTTTCCGCCGCCTACGCCTTCGGCATCAGTTGGCTCACTTGGGGTCTGATCGACATCGGGCGCATCGTGCTGCGCGGCCCGCTCGGCTCGTGTGCCCCGGGCTATTGGCCCAGCAGCCGTGCCAAGGCGCTGGCCTTGACGGTGCCAGGCATCACACTGGGTTATCTCGGCGGCACGGGGCTCGGGGACTGGGCCGCCGGTCGCTCGACCTTCGAGTTGCTGACGCTCGACCCGACGCGATTCGTCGGCATGCTCGTCGCCTCGCTGGCGGTGAGCCTGGCCGCCCTAGGCTACTTCGTGCAGCGCGGCACCGCGGAGTCGCTGGCGCGGCAGGCGCAGCAGGCACGGCTGGACCTGCTCGTGAGCCAGCTCGAGCCGCACATGCTGTTCAACACGCTGGCCAACCTGCGCGTGCTGATCGCGCGCGAACCCACGCAGGCGCAGGCCATGCTCGACCACCTCGTCGGCTATCTGCGCACCACGCTCGCGGCGTCGCGCACGATCACACATCCGCTGGCCACCGAGTTCGCGCGCATCGCGGACTACCTGGCCCTGATGGGCGTGCGCATGGGGCCACGGTTGCAGGTGCGCACGGATCTGCCCGAGGCGCTGCGCGGCATGGCTGTGCCCACGCTGCTGCTGCAACCGCTGGTGGAGAACGCCATTGCGCACGGGCTGGAGCCTGCCGTGCGCGGCGGGCGCATCGAGATCACCGCGCGGCTGGCAGGCAGAGCGCCGGGCGCGATGCTCGAGCTGTGCGTGCGCGACACCGGTGTCGGCTTGGCCGACGCAGCGGGCACGGGCTACGGTCTGACGCATGTGCGCGAGCGGCTGGCCACGCTGTACGGCATCCGCGCCTCGCTGGACCTGGCCCTTGCTGCCGATGCCGAAGGGGGCACCGTGGTCACGCTGCGGTTGCCGGCCGAACTGGCTCAGCCCTTGCCCCGGTCCTCAAACGAATGACCCACGGCACCCGCCCCACCGCCCTCGTCGCCGATGACGAGCCACTGCTCGCCCAAGGCCTGCAGGCCGACCTCGCCGCGCTGTGGCCCGAGTTGCAGGTGGTGGCCAACGTGCACGACGGGATCGCCGCGCTCGAGCAGGCCCTGGCGCTACAGCCGGATGTTTGCTTCCTCGACATCCGCATGCCCGGCCACGATGGCCTGGAAGTGGCCCGCGCGATGCTCGAAGACTGGCCCGAAAGTCAGCCGGAGGTTGGGCCGGTCTTTCCGCTGCTGGTGTTCGTGACCGCGTACGACCAGCATGCGCTGGCCGCTTTCGAAGCTCAGGCGGTGGACTACCTCGTCAAACCAGTCGAGCGCGAGCGGTTGGGGCGCTGCGTGGCGCGGCTGAAGGGCCTGCTGGCACGCGCGGCCGATCCCGCACAAGCAGCGCGCACGCTGGACCGCGCGCTCGACCAACTGCGCGGACTCGCCGCGCGCGCGGCGGCGCCCATGCCCGGCGGCCCGGAACTGCGCGACGCACCGGGCCGCCTCACCGTCATCCAGGCACAGGTGGGCAACCTCGTGCACATGGTGCCAGTCGAGGACGTGCTCTATTTCGAGGCCGCTGACAAGTACGTGCGCGTGATCACGGCCGAGCGTGAGCATCTCATCCGCACCAGCCTGCGCGAACTGCTGCCCAGGCTCGACCCCGCCGTGTTCTGGCAGGTGCACCGCAGCACGGTGGTGCAGGCGCGCTGCGTGGCCAGCGCCCAACGCGAGGAGTCGGGCATCGTGCGCCTGCGCCTGCGTGGACACAAGGACGTACTCACCGCCAGCCGCCTGTTTGCGCACCTGTTTCGAGGCTTGTGAGCGGGTCCATCGCGAGGGCCCCAACCCTGCATCAACCCGCCTCGTAGATCGCGAAGACCTTGTTGGAGTTGAAGATGTTCGTTTCGACGAACTCGCTCCACTCCAGTTTCGCGCCCAGGCTTTCCATGGCGCCCATCAGCGCCCACCAGTTGAGCACCTCCTGCTGACCCGCGTGCTCGACATCCTCCAGCTTGCGTGACCGCCAGTAAGCGTAGTCGTGTGCAGTCATCGCTTCATAGAGCCGCCGGTCCTGCTCGGTATCGGGGCGAAGGCGCCAGGTGTGGTCGACCAGGAAAGCGTGCGACCAGGACGAAGAGGCGAGCAAGGCAACGCGGTAGGGGCTCGCCTTCAAGGCCTGCGCAGTGGCCGCACCGAGGTCCATGAAGCGCCTGGGCGAAGGCGATGGCGGATCGAAGTCGACGGCTCGGTCCATGCGCGTCATGAACCCACGGCAAGACACGACGCGGCGTCCATAGCAGTTGAGCGGAAAGCACAAGGTCGGGTGGTGAAATCCCTTGCGCTGGTAGTCGAGATACAGGATGGCGTTGGTGAACGCGTGCGCCACGCTGCGGTGATGCAGGGGCTGGTAGGCATACGCGACATCGAAGTCGCGTTCGATGAGCGCGGTGACGAGGTGCTTTGCAATGTCGGGGCGGCCGCGCAGGCGATAGCACAGCGAGTCGTCCTCGTTCCAGACGTTCGCCCTGCCCTTCATGAGCGACGACGTTTCCGCGTGGGCCCAGGGCCGCAGCTCCATGTCTTCGTAGGCCAGGACCGCAAACGGCGGAATGAGATCCTCGCGGAAGTTTTCGTATTGGTCGTCGCCCCAGATCAGCACGACGTCCGGCTTGAACTCGTCCAGCCGCGCCCGAACGCGTTCCAGTCCGGCCACCAGGGCGGCGCGATGGGCCGCGGCGGCGTGGGTGCCTTTGTCGCCGGCCCACTCTTGCACCATGGCCGTGGGCCAGCGCTGCGGATCCTTGGCTGCAGCGGGTATGGCGGGGTCGTCGAGTGTCCAGCGCAGGATGCCGGACATGTCGGCATCGGGAAGACAGAGCGGGGGATAGTGCGTGATACCCAAACCAAGGATCTCTGCCATGCGCTGCCCCGTGTCTACGGCCGGTTGACGGGCGCACCGGCGTTCGGCGCGCCCAGACACGGTCAATGTAGCCGCGTTGGCAGGCCAGGCGTGGCAACTTCCACGATGCCCACCTGGTGCGTCAAGTGCTCCGCGCAGGTGACGCCTGTCACAGGCAAGGAACCCAAGGCGGCCGAGTCCGACCCGCACCTGACCCCTGTTACGACCAATCGGGCAGGGCCATCGCCTCGTGGGTCAGCTCCACCACGGTTCGCTGGGCATGGCTTCCACCCAGGCGCGGCAGCTCCGCGCGGCACGCGGCCAGCGACTCGCCCGCTGCATCGAGATCGCCTGACATCAAGGCCGCCAGACCGGCCGTCCAATGCAGGGCCGTCGCAGCTGCGCCGTGGCCACGCCCGGCGATGGCCCGCAGGCGCTGCGCACAAGCGTCCAGTGACGCGGCGTCCCGCCGCGCCGCGGCCAGCATCGCCAGGTGCAGTTCCCCGAAAACGTTGCTGCCGGACGGGTAGTGCCTTGCCGCCAGTGCGGCAGCCCGTTCCCAGGGCACGCGGCGCGGGTCGCTCAGGCCCGTCAATCCGAGGCGCCAGTTCAACGAGACCATGTCGGTCAGCAGCAGGAACGGCGCGCCATGCGCCTCGAAGTCGACCAGCGGGCCGAGCAGGCGTGCCAGCGCCGCCTCGGGCTGGCCAAGCTCCAGATGCGCCAATGCCGCGTGCCATTGCAGATGGCCCCACAGCAGCGCGTCGCCTGGGTAGCCAGGCAGCCAGCCGTCGATGAAGGCCAGGGCCGCCGGCGCATCGTGAGCCTCGAAGTGGCCATGCATGATGATGTGGGCGATGTTCCCATTGGCCGCGCGCGCGGCCAGCGATCGCTGCGCGAAGGCCATCCCCTCGGCGACGCGCCCGGCCTCGATGCGCACCCAGGCCCGGTGGGCCAGGAGCCAGGCGTGATCGGCGGGATAGCGCGGCGCAACGGACTCCACCAACTCGAGCCGCGCCGCGTCGTGATCGACATGGCCGCTGAAGGCCAGCAGGCCGAAGGCACCCAGCGCCGTGCCCAGCGCCACGGCATCGGTGGGCCAGAGCCGGGCGTGCTCGAGGACGCGCTCGAGCGCCTCGCCGCTGCGGCCCTCGGCGAGCGCCGCGATCTGGGCCACATGGGACCGCTCGCGCTCGGTGGTTCCGCGAGCATTCGCAACGGCTTGGGCTGCGGCCGCTCGCGCATCGGCCATGCGGCCGAAGGTGGCCAAGGGAAGGGCTCGCAGCGCATGCGCCAGGGCGAAGCTCGTGTCTTGCGCCACCGCCTCGTCAGCCGCCTGCAGCGCGCCGGGCCAGGCATGCAATTGCGCATCGACCGCCCGCTCATACGTTTCCAGTGCGGCCTGGCTTGTGCACGTGACGGGGTTGCCGAGCGCGTCGCGCATGAGGAACCTCAGGGTGGCGGCGCCTGCCGCAACGCGACTCTCACTGGCGGAAAGGGAGGGATTCGAACCCTCGGTACGGTAAAACCGTACACCGGATTTCGAGTCCGGCGCATTCGACCACTCTGCCACCTTTCCTGGGGGACCCGGGGTCGTCGGAGCTGCGCATTGTAGGGGGCACCGCGCAGCGCATTCGCAGGCACGGGGTGCCTCCAGGACCTGCACCCGTCCGCAATCAACGGGGTGCCCGCCTTGCTCGAGCCTCAGGCCACGGTGTGCAGCGTCAACGCCATCAGCCGTGGATCGGAAAGCCTTGTGCTCCAGCGCTGGCCCGGCATCAACGGCCAGGCATCGGTGATGGTGCCCGTGGTGACTACCTCGCCTGCCTGGATGGCCCAGTGCGGCGTGGTCCTGGCCATCGTGTCCACCATCGCCTTCAGGGCCTGCAGCGGGCCATCGAGCACGACGGCACCCTGGCCGCGGTCCTTGACCTGGCCGTCACAGGACAACTCCAGCTGCACCGCAGCGAGATCGGTGGCGAGAGTCGGCCACGCGTCGACAGGCCTGCGCGGGCCCACGCGCAGGCGGCCGTGCAGCGCGAAGTCGGCCGCCGTATCGGGCGCCTTGAAGCGCCAGCCCTCGTAGTGCGTGTGTACGACTTCAAATCCATGCGCCACCCAGCCGATGCAGCCACGCAGCTCCTCCAACGTCATGCCCGCGCGCGGGGCCCGATCCAGGCCAAACACCACCTCGGGCTCGAGCCGGGGCTGCGACAGGCCGGCCAGCGACAGCGTGCACTCGGCGCTGTCGAGCAAGACCGTGGTGCTGTCGTACACCGGCGCCCACATCGGCTCGTAGACACCGTAGCGCTCCCAGATGCTGCGGTTGGTGAATCCGATCTTCCAGCCCACGGGCTTCTCGCCACGCGCCACGCGCAGTTGGCGCAGCCGCTCGCCCACGGCATAGGCGGTGGCGGTGTCGATGCCGCCAGGCGCGGACGACGGCGCGGGCACGCACGTCGCGCCATCCCATGCGGCCAGGAACTCGGCCGCGAGGCGTTCGACGTCGATGTGATGGGCGCTCATCGGTGTTCCTCCGTGCTCATGGCTTTATCAACTCCAGGCCGCCGATGTAGGGCTGCAGCGCCGCGGGGATGCGGATGCTGCCGTCGGCCTGCTGGTGATTTTCGAGCACGGCCACGAGCGCGCGGCCCACGGCCACGCCCGAGCCGTTGAGCGTATGCACGAACTCGGGCTTGCCCTGCGCATTCCTGAACCGCGCCATCATGCGCCGCGCCTGGAAGGCCTCGCAATTGCTGCACGAGCTGATCTCGCGGTAGGTATTCTGCGCTGGCAGCCACACCTCGAGGTCGTAGGTCTTCGCCGATCCGAACCCCATGTCGCCCGCGCACAGGTTCATCACGCGGTAGGGCAGCTCCAGCTTGCGCAGGATGGCCTCGGCGTGACCCACCATCTGCTCCAGCGCCGCGTGACTGTGCTCGGGATGCGCGATCTGCACCATCTCGACCTTGTCAAACTGATGCTGGCGGATCATGCCGCGCGCATCGCGCCCGGCGCTGCCGGCCTCGCTGCGGAAGCAGGGGCTGTGCGCGGTGAGCCGGATGGGCAACTGCGCCGCGTCGAGGATCTGCCCGCGCACGCTGTTGGTGAGCGAGATCTCGCTGGTCGAGATGAGGTACTGCTCGCTTCCGGCAGCCTCTCCTTCGCTGCCGTCGCCTCCTCGGAAGACCCAGAACATGTCCTGCTTGAACTTCGGCAGCTGGCCCGTGCCTTCGAGGATCTCGCGGTTGACGATGTAGGGCGTGTAGCACTCCGTGTAGCCGTGCTCCAGCGTGTGCGTGTCGAGCATGAACTGCGCGAGCGCACGGTGCAGCCGCGCCATCGGGCCACGCATGAACGTGAAGCGCGAGCCCGAGAGCTTGGTGCCGGTGTCGAAGTCCAGGCCCAAGGCGGTGCCCAGATCGACATGGTCCCGGGGTGTGAACGCATAGGTGCCGGGCACGCCCCAGTGGCGTACCTCCACGTTGCCGGTCTCGTCAGCCCCGTCGGGCACGCTCGGATGCGGCAGGTTGGGCAGGGCCATCAGCAGGCCTGACATCTCGGCCTGCAGCGACTCCAGGCGCCCGGCGCCCGTCTTCAGTTCTTCGGCGAGGCCATGCACCTCGGCCATGAGCAGGCCAGCGTCACCGCCCTTGGCCTTCAATTGGCCGATCTGCTTGCTGAGCGAGTTGCGCTTTGCCTGGGCCTCTTCGGTGCTGGTCTGGATCTGCTTGCGCTCGGCCTCGAGGGCCTGGAAACGTGGCACGTCGAGGAAGGGCTGCGGGTTCTTGCGACGCGCGAGTTGCGCGACGGCGCCGTCGAGATCTCGGCGGAGTTGCTGGATGTCGAGCATGGAAGACTCTCTGAATGGTCGCTGTTCAAGGTGAGCGGGCTGGCGGTCAAGGCCCGCCTTGGCGGCGTAGCGGTCCGGCGGCGCACGAGGCATGGGCACGGGCGCCGGCCGCCTGGCGGGCCACCTGGCGGGCCGCGTCAAGATCGGGAAGCCGCAGCCTCGCTCATGCTGCGGTCACCCAGCCCGCGCGGCAAAGGGAAGTGCACGTCTTCGGTGACCCCACTCATCTGGCGCACGGCCAGCGCGCCCAGCTCGCGCAACCGCGCGATGACCTGCTGCACGAGGATGTCGGGCGCCGAGGCGCCTGCGGTGAGGCCGACGCGAGGGCGGCCTTCGAACCACGTGGCCTGCAAGTCTTCGGCGGAATCGACCATGTAGGCCGGCGTGCCCAGGCGCTCGGCGAGTTCGCGCAGGCGGTTGCTGTTGCTGCTGGTCGGGCTGCCCACCACGATCACCACGTCCACGGCGGGGGCGAGCACCTTCACCGCGTCCTGCCGGTTTTGTGTGGCGTAACAAATGTCCTGCTTCTTCGGCTCGCGCACATGCGGGAAGCGGGCTTTCACGGCGGCCAGGATTTCGGCCGCATCGTCCACCGACAGCGTGGTCTGCGTCACCACCGCCAGCAGCTCGCCGCGCGGCGATACAAGTCCGACGTCGGCCACGTCCTCCACGAGGCAGATGCCTTGCGAGAGCTGGCCCATCGTGCCCTCGACTTCGGGATGCCCCTTGTGGCCGATCATGATGAACTCGTAGCCTTCCTTGGCCAGCTTGGCCACCTCCACGTGCACCTTGGTCACCAGCGGGCAGGTGGCGTCGAAGACCTGGAAGCCGCGCTGCGCGGCTTCTCTGCGCACGGCCTGGCTCACGCCGTGCGCGCTGAACACCAGCGTGGCGCCGGGCGGCACGTCGGCGAGGTCTTCGATGAAGATGGCGCCCTTGGCCTTCAGGTCATTCACGACGTAGGTGTTGTGCACGATCTCGTGGCGCACATAGATCGGTGAGCCAAAGCGCTTGAGCGCACGCTCGACGATCTCGATCGCACGGTCGACACCGGCGCAGAATCCACGCGGCTCGGCCAGCAAGACTTCTTCGATCGACCCGTTCGCAGCGTTCAAAGCACCCCCAGCAGCTTGACGTCGAAACGCACGGCGTGGCCGGCAAGCGGATGGTTGAAGTCGAACAGCAGCCAGTCGGGTGCGCACTCGCGCTCCACGCCGGCATAGCGCCCCTGACCGTCGGGGGTGGGGAATTCGACCACGTCACCCACGCCGTACTCGGCGTCGGGGTCGCCCAGTTCGCGCAGCAACGAGCGCTTCACACGCTGCACAAGCTCGGCGTTGCGCGAGCCGAACGCGGCACCCGCGGGCAACTCGAAGCTGGCGGCCGCGCCTTCGGCCAGGCCCAGAAGATGCGCCTCGATGGCTGGCGCAAGCTGCCCCGTGCCCAAGGAGATGGTGGCTGGTTTGTCGGCGAAGGTATCCACCACCGGCCGGCCGTCGGGCCCTGCAAGGCGGTAGTGAAGGGTCAGGAAAGACCCCGGTTCGACACGTGCGGGCTGGGCCATCGGAAGGGGGTGGCGGCAGCCTATCTGGGGGGCCGCCTTGGGGGGAGCAAGAGCACGCCGATCGCCGGCGGGCCCTCACATAGACTGGGGTGGATTCTAGCCAGTGGCCCTTCGAGCGAGGCTCGCCAACCACACCACCCACACCGACACACGCCGTCCACCATGTTGAAGGACCTGCCCGCCGCCGAACGCCCGCGCGAGAAGTTGCTCGCTCGCGGCAGCCAGGCACTGGCCGATGCCGAACTGTTGGCCCTGCTGCTGCGCACCGGCAGCCGCGGCGTGGGCGTGATCGAACTGGCGCGGCAGGTGCTCGAGCGGTGCAACGGCTTCGCCGGCCTGCTTGGGGCGAGCCCGGCTCGGTTGGCAAGCCTGAAGGGCCTGAAAGGGCTCGGCCCGGCCAAGCGGGCCGAACTGCTGGCGGTGATGGAGATCGCCCGGCGTGCGCTGGCGCAGCCGTTGAGCGAGGCGCCCGTTTTTGATTCGCCCGCTCGGCTCAAGGACTACGTGGCGCTGCACCTGGGTGGCCTTGAGCGCGAGGTTTTTGCCGTCATATTTCTGGACAACCAGCACCGCCTGCTGGTGCTGGAGCAGCTCTTTCAAGGCACGCTCAACCAGACCAGCGTCTACCCGCGCGAGGTGGTGCGCCGCGCCATCGCGCACAACGCCGCCGCCGTGGTGCTGGCCCACAACCACCCCTCGGGCCTGGCCGAGCCCTCGCGCGCCGACGAGTTCGTCACCCAGGCCTTGAAATCGGCGCTGCAACTCGTGGACGTGCGTGTGCTCGACCACCTCG
The DNA here is from genome assembly GCA_031401195.1 of Burkholderiales bacterium. GTDB lineage: Bacteria > Pseudomonadota > Gammaproteobacteria > Burkholderiales > Burkholderiaceae_C > Rubrivivax. The sequence continues at coordinate 12,711 of JANNRI010000001.1, read as the reverse complement.
TGGTGGGCCAGGGACGCGTCGTCTCTTTCGCCGAACGGGGGCTGCTGTGAGCCGCAAGCCCCCTGCGCAGGGGCTCGCTGGGCTGGGCGCGTTGCGAAACGCCCTGCGCGAGCGCGAGCAGCGCGACGCAAAGCAGCACCGGCTGGAGCAGGAGCGCCTGCAAGCGCGGCTGCACGCTGCCGAACGCGAGCGACAGCTCTTCGCCGACGGCGTGGGGCCGGTCACCAAGCTGCCGCAGAACGACCGCCATGCCCACGACACCCCCAAGCCGCCACCCCACCCACGCCAGCGCGAGCTCGACGAGCAAGCGGCACTGCGCGAGGCGCTGTCGGATGCCGTCGATGTCGAGTCGCTGCTGCTCACCGACGACGGCCTGGCCTTCCGGCGGCCGGGCGTCGGGCCCGACGTGCTCACGCGCCTGCGGCGCGGCCATTGGGCCATCCAGGGCCAGCTCGACCTGCACGGCCTGCGCCGCGACGAGGCCCGCGAGGCGCTGGTGGCCTTCATCGTCGAGGCCCAGCGCAGCGGCGGGCGTTGCCTGCGCGTGGTGCACGGCAAGGGCCTGGGTTCACCCGGCCGCGAGCCCGTGCTCAAGGCCAAGGTGCAGCGCTGGCTGGCACAGAGCGATGCCGTGATCGCCTTCGCGCAGGCCAGCGGCCCGCAGGGCGGCGCCGGGGCTTTGATCGTGCTGCTGGGCAGCAGCACGCGTTGAAATCGGTCAGACCCTCGGCGCGGCGCCCGAAGCCGGTGGTGTCGGGGTCAACGGGGTGCCGCGCTCGGAGCTGGATTGCCTGGCGTGCTTGGCGTGCCTGGCGTGCCTGGTGTGCCTGGCGTGCCTGGTGCGCTGCTGCCCCGGCGGCAGTTCCTTTCATGCTCAAGCCAATAGACGATGTTGCCGACCACCGCGAGGCTGCCGCTGACGACCAGGCTGGCCGCGCTCACCACACCCAAGGCCACGAGCAACCCCGAACACTCCTGGCCGGCGCAGCTATAGAACTGCCCGACCACAGCCGCCTCGAGGCTGACCTCGCGCCGCAGCAGGCGGCAGTCGGGGTCATAGACCTCGCGCGTCACCGGCACCACCACGCAGCCATTCAGGGCGAGCACGCTGGCCATGGCCAGCAGGCCACGCCGAGCGCGCTGGGCGCGCTGGGCGCGCTGGGCACGCCGCAGAAGGCCTGCCATGCTCACCACAAGCCAGTCGCGCCCGTCGAAGACGGCGGCGTCATCGGTTGCGCATCCAGTCCGCGGTACCGAAAAAAGCCTCGGCAAGCCGTTCGGCCAGCTTCGGGTCGACCGCGCGCTCCTGCATCGCCTGCACCATGCAGCCCATCCACTGGTCGCGCTCGGCGTTGCCGATCGCATAGGGCAAGTGCCTCGCGCGCAGCCGCGGGTGACCGTAGCGTTCGATGTAGTGGTTGGGCCCACCCAGCCAGCCGCAGAGACACCAGAAAAGCTTGTCGCGCGAGCCCTCCAGGGCGGAAGGGTGCAAACGCCGGATGCCGGCGTAGGACGGCTCGAGATCCATCAGGTCATAGAAGCGGTCGACCAGTGCGCGCACTATCTCCTCGCCGCCCAACAGCGCGAACGGCGTAGCCGCCGACATGCTCGCTGCCGGCTCTGAAGCGGAGCCGGCGTGAGGGTCGGCAGCCGAGTCGGCGTTGGGATACGAGGGGGTGCCGGCGTCGTTCAAACCATCATTTTGCCCGCGGCATTGACCAGCGCCAGCGCAGCGGCCGTGCCGGGCATCATCTCCAGCAGCAACTGCCGGCGCTGCACCGCCTCGCGCACCGCAGGGTCGACAGGCACTTCGCCGATGAGTTCGAGCCGCACCGGCCCGGACTTCACGTCCAGGCCCGGATTCACGTAACGGTCCACCACCTGCTGCAACTGCGCCCGCACGCCGCGGCCCTCGCCGGGACGGCGCACCTGGTTGACGAGCAGTTGCACGCGCCGTCGGCCTTGGGTGGTGGCAAGTACCTTGATCGTGGCGTAGGCGTCGGTGAGCGAGGTCGGCTCCGGCGTGGCGACGACGAGCACCTCGCCGGCCAGCGACACCGTGTACAGCACCACGTCGGAGATGCCGGCGCCGGTATCGAGCAGCACGTGGTCGAACTTGGGTGCCACCTCGGCCACCAGCGCCTGAAGCTTGTCACGCACTTCGGCGGTCATGCGCGAGTATTCGACCATGCCAGAGCCGGCCAGCAGCACCGAGAACCCGCCCGGCGCGGGGAGGATGGCCTCGGCCAACGTGCTCTTGCCGGTGAACACATCGTGCAGGGTGATCTTGGGATAGAGGTTGAGCACCACGTCCAGATTGGCCAGGCCCAGGTCGGCATCGAGCACCAGCACGCTCCTGCCCGCACGTGCCAGCGCCGCAGCCAGGTTCGCCGCGATGAAGGTCTTGCCCACGCCACCCTTGCCGCTGGTGACGGCGGTGATGTTGGGCAGCGGCTGGCCCGCGGCGGCAGGCGCCGGGCCCGCGGCCGCGGCCGCGCTTGGGCCACCGGAAACACCGGGGCCGCCCATGGGCACTCCCGCCGTGGAGACAAGGGTCATTCGTGGTCCGTCATCGGAAAGGTGTCGAACAGCAGCCGCTTCTCTTCGTTGCTCACCACCGAGGTCGGCGTGGGCTCGAGCTGCACCAGGTTGCGCCCCTGGGCTTTGGCCCGGTAGAGCTGTTGATCCGCGCGTTCGAGCCAGATGCCTGGCGTGCACCGCACCCATTGCGGCGCGAAGGCCCCACCGACGCTGGCCGTGACAGGCACGTGCTGGATGGGCGACACCTGCACAGGCGTGGACTCGATGCGCCGGCGCACGCGCTCGGCCACGGTCTGCCCGAAGGCGCTGCCGCAATTGGGCAGGATGATGGCGAACTCCTCGCCGCCCACACGCGCCACGAGGTCCATCGGGCGCACGCTGTCCTGCAGGGCCACGGCCACGGCGCGGATGACCTCGTCGCCGGCAGCATGGCCATGGCCGTCGTTGATGCGCTTGAAGTGGTCGATGTCCAGCATCAACAGCAGGGCGGGCTCGCCGCTGCGCGCCACGCGGTCGGCCTCGCGCGCAAGCGCCAGTTCGAAGGCACGCCGGTTGGCCAGACCCGTGAGCGCGTCCCGGCTCGAGAGCTCCACCAGCGCGTCGATCAGCGCCTGCACCCAGACGGCGCTGCCAGGCACGCCCGCGGGCGGTGCATGGCCGGCCTGGGCAAGCAACTGCAGAGCCTGCTCGAGTTGCAGCGCGGCCATGGGCGGGGGGGCTTGGGGGCTCTTCAAGAGCGGCGGGGGCAGGGGAGGCTGAGAGGCAAGGCCGGCACGAGGGTCGAAAACCAGTCTAGCAGTGACATCTGATGGGGAGTCGGCGGAATTGGGCCGTTTCGTCCCATCAAATCAGCCCTTGAATGCGGCGCCTGCGTTGGTGGAAAACAGGCAGTCGGCGCGACTCGCATTGCCCTGCTCGGTAGGCGAGCGCCTGTACACCGCGCTCGCCTGCGCCCCACGCGGCCCGCGACGGGCCTACCAGCGCAGGCGCTCCAGGTCCTGCCAGCGCAATGCAGGTTGCTCGGAAACGAAGTCGCCCAGTCCGATGTCCTTGAGCACATGCCGGTCCAGCGCAGCGATGGTGCGCCACTCGGCATTCCGCTGCGCCGCGGCACGTCGCGCAGCCACAGCGCCGGTCCAGGCCTCCATCACGGCGTGCAGCACCCGTGACCAGGCAGGACGTTGAAGCGGCACCGGATGGGCCGGCAGGCCGCGTGGCCACCGCAGCCCAGCCGCGGTAGAGCGGGCAGCGTTTGGCGTGTTCGACAGCAGGGTGGGCGAGCAGCAGGAAGCGGTGGTCATGGTGATCTCCTTTGCGAGGAGGCCATCGGCCCCTCGGTGCTGGTCAATGTAGGTTGCAATAGAAGGCCATGGAAGCGATGATTACCGGCCACGCTATGCAGTCCCACTTACCAGCATGACGCGCCTCCCGCTCTCCACCTTGCCCACATTCCGTGAAGCCGCGCGCAGCGAAAACCTGCGCGCCACCGCCGAAAGGTTGAATCTCACCCACAGCGCGGTCAGCCAGCAGATGCGCCAGCTCGAAGACCAACTCGGCTTCCAGCTCTTCGAGCGACGGGGCCGCAGCCTGGCGCTCAATGCCGCCGGTGCGGCACTGCAGCGCTCGGTGGAGGCAGCGCTGAGCCTGCTCGACGAGGGCGTGCGTGACGCCGCACTCGCCGCCGAGGGCAAGGCACAAACGCTGCGCCTCACCGTGCTGCCCTCTTTCGCGCAGCGCTGGCTGCTGCCGCGCATGGCGCGCTGGCGCGAACGACACCCGGGCATCGCGCTGGATATCCACAGTTCGCAGGCCGTGATCGACTTGCAGCGCGAGGGCTATCACGCGGCCCTGCGCTGCGGCACCGGCCCCTGGCGCGGGCTGGAGGGTGAGCAACTCATCACCTCCACACTGATCGCCGTCGGCGCGCCGGCGCGCGCTGCCCGCCTGGTGCCGGGTGACCACGCCGCGCTGGCCGCGGAGCCGTTGCTGGGCGGCGCCGCTGAGTGGACACAGTTCCTCTCGCTAGCGGGCTGCAAGCCGCGCGGCAAGCCGGTGGCAGAGTTCAACGACGCCGGGCTCATGCTGCAGGCCGCCGAGCAGGACATTGGCGTGGCGCTCGCCAGCGAACTGCTGGCTGCCGATGCACTGCAAGCCGGACGGTTGGTGCGCCTGTCGCCACTGTCGCTGGCCAGCGGTGGCCTGCGGCCATACTGGTTCGTCTATCCGCCGCAACAGGCGCAGTCGCCGGCGCTGCAATCGTTGCGCGCGTGGCTGCGCGACGAGATGGACCTCTCGCGGGCGCGGCTGGCGGAATCGGGCCGATGACAGGCGCTGACTGGCGGCCGCGGCTGCGGTCACGCTGCGCATGGCGGGACGGATGGCGGCGACGTGATCAGCCTCCTCTTGGGCCTCCTCTTCGGCCCCTTCTCCGGCCTCTTCTCCGACCTTTTCTCCGACCTTTTCTCCGGCCGCAAATTCGTGCGGAGGTTGGGCCACAAAGTCGATGCCACGTACTTCATCACTGGCACTGGCGCATGTGGCATGCCACGCGCTGGTGCCTCGGGCTGCTCGTGGCCGCGGCGAGCCTGGCGTGCGGCCCCACGCAGCCCCAGCCGCCAGCGGCGGCACCCGACTGGCGCGCGACGGCCGAAGCCGCGGCCTCCGAGATCCACGCCGCCCTGCCCCGCCAGCGCCCCGGCCACGGCACCACCGACTACCCCGGCCATGCCGAGGGCGACGTACCCAAGGCCTACGCGATGGTGCTGCTGGCCGAGGTCGAACGGCTGGGCCGGCCCTGGCGCGCGGCGCAGGCCAACCTCGCCCGCACGGCTGGCGAATGGCTGCTCGCACATGCCGACAGCAATGGCGACGGCGTCATCGGCTGGGGCCTGCCCGTGGCCTGGGACGCCTACGACGATGGCAGCGTCAATCCGGCGCACACCGAATACACGATCAGCACCGCCATCGTCATCGATGCCCTGCTCACCTGGGCCGAGCGCGACGCGCAGGCGCCGCGCGCGCGCATCCGCGCGAGGGTGCACGCGGCCATCGTCCCCTACCTGGGGCCGACGATCTCGTCGCCCTCGGGCATGGCCCCCTACTCGCTCGCGCCAGCCGACCGCGCCTACGACACCTTCAATCCCGCCGCGTACCTGGCTGGACAGATCCAGCGCGCGAGCCTGATCGTCGATGACCACCGAGAGCGGGAGCGTTACGCGGCCGCTGCGGACGCCTCGATGCGCGTGCTGCTGCAACACCGGCAGCTCGCACCGGGCAGCGGGCACTGGTTCTGGCACTACTCGGTGCAGCAGGCGCTGCCCAACGACCTGCCGCATGCCGGCTACGTGATCGACGGCATCCGCGCTTACATTGAATACAGCGGACGCCTGGCCGCGCAGTTCGACTGGTACGCCGTGCTCGGCCACCTCGGCGACTTCAAGGGCGAAGTGGGCGCAGCGGGCGAGGTGCGCGCGTTCCCTGTCTTCCGCAAGGACCTGACGCTCGCGGCGCGCTCGTACGACCTTGGCTTCGCGCTGCATCTGGCCTGCACTGAAACACGCACTGCGGCGCTCGTACCCTGGCTCCTGGGCGCGGTGAAGGAGTACCGCACGGCGCAGGCGCGCTACCTAAAACACCCCGCAGGCGCACCAGCGCACGGCGACGCCGCGCCGGCCCTCGTCATCAACGAGTACGAGGCCTACCTGTACCGCGGCCTCACTTCTTGCGCACTGGCGCCGGCCTCTTCCGCTACATCGCCTGCGCTTGCCGTCACCCGTCTGGCAGCGACGGAACAAGCCGCAGCACACGCGCGTGAGTTGGCCGGTCGGCCGTCAGCCGCAGGCGCCGTATCGGCCGCGGGTTTGGCCGCTGCGGCCGGTGCGGCTGGTGCGGCCGGTGTGGCCGGTGCAGCTGGTGAGGACCGCCGCCTCGTGGTGCCGCTGTTGCCGGCAGATGCCGGCCTCGTGAGCTTCGACGCGGTTTTGCGCGCACAGGTCACGCGCCCCGACGGCCAGCGTCTCGTCGTCGCCGCGCCGGGCGTGCCGGTGCGCGTATTGACCGAAGGTGATGCGACCTACATGTTCCATCGCCGCCACCCGGATGACCGCCTCACGCTGCTGCGCTATGAGCGCGAGCGCTTGGTCTGCCGACAGGCCGTGGAGCACGGCGACGACGCCACGGCCGTGGCCATGCTGCGCGCGGCCACGTTGCATGGCGGCCGGCTGCACGCGGTCGTGTACCAGAACCCAAGCCAGGCCAACTGGCATATGGCGTGGGACACGACCACGCCCTGCCCGGGCCGGGTCGGTGGCACGCACGCACTGCCTACGCTGGGTGAGCCCGCGGGCTCGACCTACGAGATGATTCCTTCGCTGCACTTCCACGCCGACACCGCTGCGGGCCACCGCCTGTGGCTGGCCGGCGGCAACGTGCAGATGGAGGTCGGCGCCGCGGGGTTGACGGCGCTCACGCTCGTGCCCGGGTGCCGGCACATCCTCGAGAGCGCCGTCACGCGGCGGGGCCTGGCGCATCTGTGTGTATCGGCATTGCCGGATGCACGCACGCAGGCGCGCCTACCGGTGATCGTCGCCCCCGAAGGCGTGCCCGCGCCCGCCGTCGACGCCACGCGCGGTGTGCCCTGGCGCTTGCGCTACTCGCTGGGCGCCCTGCAGATCGACCACGCCGCGAGCGCGCGCCAATTGCGCCAACTGCTGCGCCGCGACCTCGCGCAGACCGCGCCCGGCGGCTGGATGGAGTACGGCATCAACAACGACGAAGGCCGCATCCCCTGGTCGCAGATCTACTACCTCAACGGCCTGTTCGACTTGCTCGACCTCGCGCGGCGCGACACGCGGCTGCTTGAACTGTTCGGCCCGCTGCTGCCCGAGGTGCGCCTGCGGCTCGAACAAGAGATGCGCCTGCTGGACAGGCACGTGGCAGAGGGCCGCCACCGCACCCGTGCATTCACGGTGGACCGCAGCCGTGCGCTTTTCGGGGTGCAGACCGGCCGCCTGCTGCTCGCGATGCAGCGCTATCGCAGCGAGTGGCCCGAGGCGCCGCCGCTGGCCAGCCACGGGCCGCTGCGCCACGCCGTGCAGCGGCTGGAAGACCACATCGAGGTGCTCGCCACCGAGGGCGAAGAAGCGCGGTGGATCCCCCCTGGCCGGCACCACCTGCGCTGGCCCAGGGGCAGCAAGTTCTACTTCGACGGTTTGCCCGTGCCCTACAACCACCAAAACGAGTGGGCCTACGCCGTGCTCGCCACCGCCGATGCGGCGACACCTCCTGAGGTGCTGAAGGCCGCCACCGATGTGCTGCAGCACTTCGTGGACCGCATCGCGCCGGGCGCATCGCTGCCGGCCGACGGCGCCTGGGACTATTGGTGGGGTCATGCCTACGACGGCTGGACCGAACAGGACAGCCGCTCGGTCAATACGCCTCGCTACGGCGGCGACCGCATCAAGGCCTGGATCTCGTTTCGGACCATCGATGCGATGGCGCTGGTCGCGGGCGCGCCACGCCTGGGCACGAAGGAATCCGCGAACGCCCGCGCCTCGGCCGCGAGCCTGCTCGAACGCGGGCTGTTGTACCCATGGGGCAACCATGCCCTCGTGCACGAGACGCAGGCAATCCACCTTGCTCGCGCCGTGGCCCAGGAGTACTCACGCACCAGCGCGCCCTGGGAGCTTTCGAACGCGGTGTGGAGCCTGTCGGTGCTGGCGGCGGCCTGGCGTCAGCCCTGAACCCGGAGTTCAGTGCGCCTTGTCCACGGGCAGGAAGAGCGCCTGCAGATCACTCAGGAAGTCGAAGCCAAGGGGCGTGGGCGCCACCACCGTGCCTTCGCGCCGCAACAACCCGCGCTGCTCGGCATGTGCCAGCGCCGGCTCGATGGCTGACAGCGGCAAACCGGTGCGTTCGGAAAAGCGCACCAGTTCGAAGCCCTCAGCCAGCCGCAATTGATTCAGCATGAACTCGAACGGCAGGTCTCGGCGCGCCACCTCATGCTGGTTGGAGACCGCGCGGCCCGCCAGTGCCTCTTGCATATAGCGCGCCGGCTCGCGCCAGCGCACCTGCCGCAGCACACGGTGCGGGAAACTCAGCTTGCCGTGCGCGCCCGCGCCTATGCCGAGGTAGTCGCCGAACTGCCAGTAGTTCAGGTTGTGCCGGCTGCGGTGGCCCGGCAGCGCGTACGCCGAGACCTCGTAGCGTTCGAGGCCGGCAATCGCCAGCCGCCGCGTGAGCAGGTCCAGCATGTCGCTGGCCAGGTCGTCGTCGGGCAAGGCGGGCGGATGGATCGCAAACGTGGTGTTGGGCTCGATGGTCAGGTGGTAGACCGAGAGATGCGGCGGCGCAAACGCCAACGCGGAGTCGATATCGGCCTGCAGTTGATCGAGACCTTGCCCAGGCAGCGCGTACATGAGGTCGATGTTGAAAGTGTCGAAGGCCGCGGCGGCTTCTTCGAGCGCGGCGCGCGCCTGCGCGCCATCGTGTACGCGCCCGATGCGCTCAAGCATGCGGTCGTCGAAGCTCTGCACGCCCACCGACAGGCGGGTCACGCCCGCGGCGCGAAAGGCGCGGAAGCGCTCACGCTCGAAGGTGCCCGGGTTGGCCTCGAGCGTGATCTCGGCCCCCGCCACCAGCGGCAGGCGGGCGCGGATATCGGCAATGAGGCGATCGATGCCCTCGGGCGAAAACAAGCTCGGAGTGCCGCCGCCGATGAACACCGTATGCACGTTGCGGCCCCACACCAGCGGCAACGCGGCGTCGAGGTCGGCGACGAGGGCGTCGAGGTAACGGCGCTCGGTGTCTTGCGCCAACCCGTGGCCCGCCGCGACCTCGTGCGAATTGAAGTCGCAATAGGGGCACTTGCGTAGACACCAGGGCAGGTGCACGTAGAGCGCCAGCGGCGGCAGGCTCGCCAGTCGCAATGTGCCCGGGCGCATCAGGTGCGCCAGGGTGGTCGCAGCGTCAGCTCCCAGCAGCGACGCATCGCTGCCTTCGAGGCCGGCCGCGCCTTTCACAGCGATCACACTTGCCACACCGAGGCCAGCATCTCGCGCAATGCCCGTGCCGCCTGCGCGCGATGGCTGTGGCGGTTCTTCACTTCGGGCGCCAGGTCCGCCACCGTGGCACCGAGCGCGGGGATGAACAGCAGCGGGTCATAGCCGAACCCGCCGGTGCCGCTGGGCACCTCGAGGACCGTGCCGGGCCAGCGTCCGGTGGCGATGAGGGGCTCGGGGTCGTCGGCATGGCGCAGCGCGACCAGGGTGCAGGCGAAGTACGCGTCGCGCGCGGTTTGGCCCGCCTGGCGCCCACCATCGGCTCGCTCGCGGCGCTCGGTGCTCTCCACGCGCTCGGCCAGGCGCTGCATGAGCAGCGCGTTGTTGGCCGCGTCCTGGGCGCGGCGACATGCTTCGCGATCGGCAAACGCATCCACCGGAAAAACGCCGGCGAACTCCGCCGAGCGCACACCGGGCTCACCGCCGAGCGCCGGCACGCACAGGCCCGAGTCATCGGCGATGGCCGCGCCACCGGCGGCGCGCGCCGCGTGCCGCGCCTTGGCCAGCGCGTTCTCGATGAACGTGTGATGCGGCTCCTCGGCCTCTTCGATGCCGAGGGCGCCTTGCGCCACCAACTCGAGGTCGAGCCCGCTAAGAAGCCCGCGCAACTCTGCGAGCTTTTTGGCGTTGTTGGATGCCAGCACCAGGCGCACGGCCGCAGCAGAGGCAGAGGCAGAGGCAGAGGGGCAGCGCGACCGCTCAGGCCGCGGCCAGGCCGAGCGCGCGGTGCTGTGCGACCACGAGCTTGCCGATGCCAAGCGCGGCGAACGCGAGCAGGCGGTCCATGTCGGCGCGCGCAAAGGGCTCGCCCTCGGCCGTGCCCTGGATCTCCACGAAACCGCCACGGCCGGTCATGACCACGTTCATGTCGGTGTCGCAGGTGCTGTCCTCGGTGTACTCGAGGTCGAGCAATGTCGCGCCGCCGATCAGCCCCACGGAGACCGCGGCCACGTGGTCCTTGATCGGGCTCTTGGCCGCAGCACCGTCGATGCGGCCCTGGGCAACGAGCCAAGTCACCGCATCATGGGCGGCAACGAAAGCGCCGGTGATAGCCGCCGTGCGCGTGCCGCCGTCGGCCTGGATGACATCGCAGTCGAGCTGGATCGTGCGTTCGCCCAGCGCGCGCAAGTCGAACACCGCCCGCAGCGAGCGGCCGATGAGGCGCTGGATCTCCTGCGTGCGCCCGCTCTGCTTGCCCTTGGCCGCCTCGCGGTCGCTGCGCGTGTGGGTGCTGCGGGGCAGCATGCCGTACTCGGCTGTGACCCAACCCTCGCCGCTGCCGCGCTTGTGCGGCGGCACCTTCTCTTCCACCGAGGCCGTGCACAGCACCTGCGTGGCGCCAAAGGTCACCAGCACCGAACCTTCGGCGTGTTGGGTGTAGCCGCGCTGCAGGGTCACCGGGCGCAGGGCATCATGGGCACGCTGGCCCGATCGCTGATATGTCATGGGGCTGCATTGTCCACTCGGCGCAAGGCGCTCGGCCACCGCAGGCGGCCCGAGGGCGCAGCGGGAAGCGCGACCGTACCGGCTGAGCACGGGCTCAGCAGGGGAAAAGCGCAAAGCCGCCGTCAGCGGCGCTTGCCGGAGCTGCGCTGGATGGCCTCGTTGATCTCGCGGATGGAGCGCTCGATCTCGGCGTCGTCGAGTTCGTCGACACCCTCGCCGCCGCCAAGGCTGGCCTGGATCGTCGAGGCAAACACCTCTTCGCCCAGCGAGAGCGTGGAGATGCCGCCGCTGTCAGAGTCTTCCTGACCGTCCCATTCCACGGTGAGCACGGTGACGTTGTCACTCTTCTCGCCGGCAATGCGCAACGCGCGCTCCACGAGCTCGGGCACCGCCTCCGCGATCGGAAAGCCGGTCATCACCTCGGTGATCTCGGCATCGGTGACGCTGCTCCACAGGCCGTCGCTGCACAGCAAGACGCGGTCGTGCGGCTGCATGCGCAATGGTCCGGCCGTGTCGACCACTGGCTTGCCCGGGCTGCCCAGGCACGTGAACAGCACGTTGCGGTTGACGCGGTCGCCCATGGGCACGACCTGCGACAGCGTCTCCTGCAGCTCGGAGTAGCTGTGGTCGCGTGTGCGTGCCACGAGCTTGTCGCCGCGCACGAGGTACAGGCGCGAATCCCCGCAGTGCGCCCAGTAAGCCGAACTGCCCTGCAGCAGACAGGCCACGATGGTCGTACGCGGCGTGTCGACCAGGCCCTTCTCGGTGGCATAACGCAGCAACGAGTGATGCGCCGCGACGATGGCCTCGTGCAGAAAGCGCAGCGGGTCGGCCAGCCGCGGCTTGGCGTCGCGCTGGAACATCGCCGCCAGCGTCTGCAGTGCCATTTGCGAAGCCACCTCGCCCTCGGGGTGCCCGCCCATGCCGTCAGCGAGCGCGAACAGGCCCGAATCTCGCGTGTAGCAATAGCCCATGCGGTCTTCGTTCTTTTCGCGGCCGCCCTTGCGGCTGACCTGATAGACGGCAAATCGCATGCGTGTCGGCACAGTTGCCCGGCCGATCAGGCCTTGGCGCCTGTCTTGATCGTTTCGAGCTGCAGCTTCAGGCGCTCGCCGAAGCTGAGTTTTGTGTAGCGGCGCTCGGTCTCGCGCGCCAATTCCTTCTGCAGCGCAAACACGCTTTGCGGCCGAGACAGCGGATCCAGCGACATGCACCACTCCGTCACCTCGATCAGGTTGTCGGAGTAGACGTTGCGCAGCCGCGAGAGGCTCAAGGCCAGGCGATCCTTCTCGAGCCGCTGCGGCGCATCGTTGGGCGGGTAGCCCTGCATGCAGGCGTAGATGCACGCGCCGATGGCGTAGATGTCGGTCCAGGGGCCAAGCGTGCCGTCGCGCCGGTACATCTCGGGCGCGGCGAAGCCCGGTGTGTACATCGGGCGGATGAAGTTGCCTTCCTTGCTGAGCACCTCGCGCGCGGCGCCAAAGTCGAGCATCACCGCCTTGTTCTCGTTGGTGATGAAGATGTTGGCCGGCTTGATGTCGAGGTGCAGCATCTTGTGCTGGTGCACGATGCGCAGGCCGCGCAGGATCTCGTCAAAGAGGCTGCGGATGGTGCTCTCGCGGAACACCTTGTCGCGCTTGAGATCGCGCGCGGTGACAATGAAATC